>NZ_JAAALB010000030.1 GCF_009905545.1 Cellulophaga sp. BC115SP
ATACAAAAAGTAACAAAAAAATCAAGAATTTATAAACTCGCTGCGCTCAAACAGTATAAATTCATTGCTTACGCAAGCAATTTTAAGAAAGTTTAAACAGCTTCAATATCAAAAAAGCGGTCGAAAAATAATTTTCGACCGCTTTTTTGATGCTATTATACTATAAATGAATGGCTTAAGACGCAATCATTGCGTCTCTGGTGAAATATAAAATATAATCACTCATCCACTCAATCACCATTCACTCAATTCAGGATAGGACTATTTTACTGTTGCACCAACTTCGGCTCTTAATGCTTCAGCAGCGCCTACCATGTTTTTCAAGGCTTTTTCCGTTTCTTCCCAATGACGAGTCTTCAATCCACAATCAGGATTTACCCAAAGGTTTTCTAATGGAATATAGGTCAATGCTTTTTCCAAAAGAGTTGTAATTTCTTCAACTGTCGGTACTCTTGGGGAGTGAATATCATATACCCCTGGTCCAATTTCGTTTGGATATTTAAACTCCGCAAACGCATCCAGTAACTCCATTTGCGAACGAGAAGTTTCAATCGTAATGACATCAGCATCCAAATCAGCAATCGAATCGATAATATCATTAAATTCTGAATAGCAAGCATGTGTATGTATTTGTGTACGATTAGATACGCCTGAAGCACTCAAACGAAAGGCTTTTACTGCCCAATCCAAGTAAATTGGCGCATTTTCTTTTCTTAAAGGTAGACCTTCACGTATGGCTGGTTCGTCAATCTGGATAATTTTGATGCCTGCTTTTTCTAAAGCAACAACTTCCTCACGGATAGCCAATGCCAACTGAAATGCTGTTAGTCGTCTTGGTTGGTCGTCTCTCACAAATGACCATTGTAACATGGTGATTGGTCCTGTGAGCATTCCTTTCACAATTTTAGAAGTTTGTGATTGTGCATATTTCGTCCAGCGAACTGTCATATCTCCTTTGCGCTCAATATCTCCAAAAATAATGGGAGGTTTCACACAACGGCTACCATAACTTTGTACCCAGCCATTTTGAGAAAATACATAACCAGACAATAGCTCACCAAAGTATTCAACCATATCATTACGCTCAAACTCGCCATGAACTAATACGTCCAAGCACAATTCTTCTTGCCAATGAATGGCCTTTTTGATTTCAGTTTCTACTTCTTGTGTATAAACTTCATCAGAAATAAGACCTTTTTTATAATTAGCTCTCAACTGACGCACTTCTGTCGTTTGAGGAAAAGAACCAATCGTGGTTGTAGGCAACAATGGTAACTGTAATAATTCTTTTTGAATTGACTGGCGAAGTGCAAATGGTGCTTCACGCTCAAAATCAGCATTTTTAATACCTTGAATTTGAGATTTAACCGTTGGACGATGAATGAGTGTTGAAGACTTTCTACTTTCAATAGCCTGTTGATTTTCGGTCAAAATAGAAGCTAAACTGCTAAACAATTGTGGATTGGTCAAATCAGCCAATGTACGCACCTCTTTCAATTTTTGTTTAGCGAAAGCCATCCAATTTTTGATAGTTGGAGTTAATACACTTTCGTCTTTTTCCAAATCCAAATCATAAGGCGTATGCAATAATGAACACGATGGTGCAATCCAAACACGCTCTTCTCCAAGTTTTGAAAGAGCTTTTTCAATGAAACTTAAAGAGTTGGTATAATCATTTTTCCAAATATTTCTACCATCTACTAAGCCCAACGAAAGCTTGATAGTTCCATTGACAAAAGCTTCCTGATCGAGAATATCTCCTAATTGCGACGGACAACGAACTAAATCGACATGAAGGCAATCGACAGGGAGGCTTAAGGTAGTAGATAAATTATCGCCAGAACATTCAAAATAAGTCGCCAAAACGATTTGAAGGGCAGGCAATGCTTTTCTAATTTGCTGATAAACTTCTTGGAAAACAGCTCTTTCTTTTGTCGACAAATCCATCACCAAACAAGGCTCATCGATTTGAATCGTATGTGCGCCACGACTTTCAAGTTCCTGTAATAACTCGATATAAACAGGCAACAAACGTTGAATCAAGTCTAGACGATTAAATCCTTTTTCCTTTTCTTTTCCTAAAAGCAAATAAGATACGGGGCCAATCAAGACAGGTTTGGTGATTATATCCAATCGTTTTGCCTCTTCAAACTCTTGAATGGGCTTATTTGAGAATCTATAAAACTGTTGATTTTTGGTAAATTCTGGCACGATATAGTGGTAATTGGTATCAAACCATTTGGTCATTTCGCAGGCTACTACGTCAAAACCTTCCTTCTGATAACCACGAGCCATAGCAAAATAAATATCTAATTCTTTGCTAGATTTTCCATCAACTAATGCCTGATAACGTTGTGGAATTACGCCTAGTGTCAATGACAAGTCTAAAACATGATCATACAAAGAAAAATCGTTGCTTGGAATAAGATCAATGCCATTTTCCTGCTGGATTTTCCAGTGTTCTAATCTCAACTGATATGCCTGAGACTGTAATTCTTCTTTACTGATTTTGCCTGACCAGTATTGTTCGCAGGCTTTTTTGAGTTCTCTTTTGCTACCGATACGTGGATAGCCAAGGATGTGAGTAAGCATGTTGGTTGAATGTTTAAAAATGAAATACTCAACCATTTAGGCACAACACACAAAACCTTCAACGAATGGAACAGATTTTTCAAAAGCTTTCAGGTATCAGCTTTCGGCTTTCTCAAAAGCAAACATCATGAAACACCACATTTTGATGATTAACAAAAGCTGACCTGAATTTATATCAATAGAGCTTATTAGTTTTATGAGTATGTTTAAAAATTTTATCTGGCATTTGTAGAAAAAACAAATTTTCATTTTGACACTCCTTACTTTTCTTGTCTTGACACAAGAAAAGTAACAAAAGAAAGTCAAGAAATCCTAAACTCGCCTGCGGCTCAAACAACAGGATTTCAGAAAAACAAATAGATACTTTTATTTTTCAATGACTTATAAAATTTAAACATAGTCTTAAAATCACTAATATGCTCAATTACTCATTCTCAAATGAGTTTGAAAAATCAATGCGCGTCCAACACCCTATTCGTGAGAGTCTTGTCATTGAGAAAAGTAGCAAGTCTCCTGACTTATAACATCGTTGTACTCCTTCTCATTCCAGCTGGAACAATGGATATATTGTACACGACTTGCCCCGAAGAGCGGTTAAATACAGTAGCACGTCTGTTCGTGATTCACACACGATTCCTTTTTAAATCAAAGCAACACTTTGATACTACTTTTCCGATTGATGTGTAAAATGGATAGGACAAAGGTAGATTGCCACAAAGATATATTTTTATACTTCACTGATTTTTAGTAAAAAATCAGATATTTAGATAAAAATAATCAATGATTTTAGTTATTTTATCTTTACAAATAGACAATAAAGGTTTATATATCTTTCAGGATTTTAACAAAAAGTAAAACTTCATATAGTATTTACCCAAGATTTTGACCATTATCAAGACAAAAACCAATTATCCTCATGATTGAGTTTGTAAAATCTTTCTAATTTTAAACATTCCTACATCATCAAACAAAATGATGCTTTGAGAGGCTGACGTATAAACAACTTTAAAGTTAACACACATGAAACATTGGTTGGCAGGAGTCTTACTGATAGGTCTGATAACAGGCTGTAAGAAAAAGGTGGAAACGATTTACCCTCAAATTCAGGCAATTTCCGAGTCTGTTTATGCTTCGGGGATCGTAAAAAGTGTCAATCAATATCAGGTTTTTCCTAAAAACGCAGGAGTTATTGCTTCTTTAAAAGTAAAAGAAGGTGATTTTGTCGAAAAAGGGCAAATTTTATTCGAAATCGC
This sequence comes from Cellulophaga sp. BC115SP, assembly GCF_009905545.1. Classification (GTDB taxonomy): domain Bacteria; phylum Bacteroidota; class Bacteroidia; order Cytophagales; family Spirosomataceae; genus Flectobacillus; species Flectobacillus rivi. The sequence continues at coordinate 3,846 of NZ_JAAALB010000030.1, forward strand.
TAACCCTAGTGCAAAACTCAATATCGAGAATGCGGAGTTGAGTTTTGAAAATGCTTCTGTCAAATCTAATCATGAACGTTTGCGTGATGCGGTTATCGCCAAAGATTTAGCTTATCAAAAACTTCGTTCAGACTCCCTGCTTTGGCGTCGACAAAATGCTCTTTGGCAACAACAAATCGGAACAAAAGTAGATCAAGAACAGCGTGAACTAGCCTATCATAACTCCCAAACAGCCTTTCAATCCGCCGAAATACGAGTGAGCGAATTGCGTCGTCAGATTAAATTTTCAGCTGAACAATCTGCCAAAAATGTCGCTTTAGCCAAGAGTATTGCTTCTGACTTTGCCGTTCGTGCCGAGGTGTCTGGACGTATTTATAGTTTTTCGAAAGAAATAGGTGAAATGGTTACTATCCAAAACCCTGTGGCTATTATCGGCGATGCAAAAGCTTTTATGCTTGAATTACAAATCGACGAAGATGATATTACTCGTGTCAAAATTGGACAAAAAATATTACTCACTTTAGATAGTTACGACAAACAGGTATTTGAAGCCAGAGTTAATAGCATTGACCCTTTAATGAATGAAAAAACTAGGACTTTTACGGTAAAAGCTACCTTTATAGTGCAACCTCAAGTCTTGTATCCCAACCTCAATGTAGAGGCAAATATCATTACTGCTGAAAGGCCAAAAGTATTGACGATTCCAAGAAATTATTTGGTTGATGAACAGTTTGTCTTGGACAAAGATGGTCAAAAAAGAGCGGTAAAAGTTGGGCTAAAAGACTTCCAACGTGTCGAAATTTTATCAGGAATTACTGCCCAAGACGCTATCCAAAAACCTACGCTATGAACTACCCACTAATTTGGAATATTGCTCAATCGCTATCTTTGGCTCGTTGGAAACAAACCTTGGTGGCGGCTGTTGGGGTGATGTTTAGTATTACCATGTTCATAGCATTGTTGGGTTTTATGAACGGGCTCAACGACCTCTTGGATAGCTTAGTATTGAATAGAACCCCACATGTACGACTTTTTAACGAAATAAAAGCCAATGAAAATCAGCCTATTTTGTTGGATAATCGCTACAAGAAATACCATAATTTTATCAGGTCTATTAAACCTAATGGAAAAAATGCTCAGATTGCCAACAGCGCTGCCATCATTAATACGCTAAAAAAAGACAAACGTGTTTTGGGAATTTCCCCCAAAATGATTGCACAAGTTTTTTTTAATGTGGGCGAAACGGATGTAACAGGCGTAGTCAACGGAATAGATGTAGAGGCAGAAGCAAGACTTTTTTCCTTCGGCGACTATGTTACTGCGGGTTCGTATATGGATTTAAAAAATATTCCCAATAGTATTATTTTGGGAAAAGGCTTGGCAGACAAAATGTTGGCAAATATTGGCGATGTGGTACAAATCACCACCGCCAAAGGTGATAGATTTCCCTTAAAAGTTGTAGGATATTTCCAATCGGGACTGGGTGAGATAGACAAAGTTCAGAGTTATACTTCTTTAAAAACTGCCCAAAAACTCATCGGACAAAGCAATGCCTATGTGACCGATATTCAAATCAAATTGTATGATTTGAATATGGCACCTACGGTAAGCAAAGAATATGCACAAATTTTTGGCACTGATGCCGAGGATATTCAAACCGCTAATGCCCAGTTTGAAACTGGTAGCAGTTTACGCAGTTTGATTTCGTATGCAGTCGGCATTACATTACTCATAGTGGCTGGTTTCGGGATTTACAATATCTTGAATATGTTGATTTATGAAAAAATGGATACCATTGCCATTCTGAAAGCTACGGGTTTTGCAGGAAGCGATGTCAAAAAGATATTTATTACCATCGCTATTAGTATTGGTATATTGGGTGGTTGCACGGGACTGTTTTTCGGATTTCTGTTGTCACTATTAATCGATAATGTGCCCTTCAAAACGGCAGCTTTACCTACAATAAGTACCTATCCAGTGAATTATGACTTGAAATATTACTTGATAGGTATCACTTTTTCCTTGATTACAACCTATTTGGCAGGTTTGTTTCCAGCAAGAAAAGCCAGTAAAATTGACCCAGTAGATATTATTAGAGGAAAATAGCTTTTGGGGCAATCGGATGTCAGGTATCGGCATTCGGCAAGGGTCAATTCAACCATAAAATCTAAAATCGAAATGTTGCTTGAAGCCAAACATATCAATAAAAGCTTTCACGACCCTGTTACAGTGCCTATTTTGAAAGATGTAAGCATCGAAATACCTAAAGGTCAATTTACCTCTATTGTCGGAAAGTCTGGTTGTGGAAAATCGACCTTACTTTATATCCTTTCAACAATGGATACTGACTATGAGGGAGAATTGTGGATTGATGGGGAAAGGCTTACAGGTAAAACCGAAGCTGAATTGGCTCGTGTACGGAATGAAAAGATTGGATTTGTTTTTCAATTTCATTACCTCCTCAACGAATTTAGTGTGCTTCAAAACGTTATGTTGCCCGGACTAAAACTAGGAAAGATTTCTCATCAAGAATTAGAACATCGAGCCTTTGAGCATTTGCGAAAATTGGGCATGGATAGCAAGGCGCTAAAAAAAGCTAATCAGTTATCGGGTGGCGAAAAACAGCGGGTGGCTATCGCACGAGCACTTATCAACGACCCACTGATTATTATGGGTGACGAACCTACAGGAAATTTGGATAAGAAAAATACGGAGGTGGTTTTTGATATATTCCGTCAATTATCTGAAGAGTACAAACAGTCTTTATTGATTGTGACGCATGACCCTAATTTTGCTGAAAGAACACAGCGCATCATTGAAATGGAGGATGGAAGAGTCATTTGATAATTTGGAGATAAGCCTATTCTCATCTCCAAATTAGGGTTGTACGAAGGATTTCCAATAATTTCGGATTTGGGATTTCTGATTTCGGAAATAACGTAAATTACCTCTATTTTTTACAAAAATAAAAGATTACACTTCCGAAATCCCACATCCGATATCCGAAATAGACAGTTTCAGAATCCTTCGTACACTCCAATCTCCAAATTATCGAAGAATCATCGACTAGCATGGAATTTTATTCACACGCAATTGGTGGCGACCACCTTCAAATTCTGTATTCAAGAAAGTATCAACAATTGCAAAAGCTTCTTCTAAGCTCACAAATCTAGCAGGTACACAAACGATATTCGCATCGTTGTGCAAACGTACTAAATTGGCTACTTCTGTGTTCCAAGCCAAACCCGCACGAATTCCCTGATGCTTGTTGGCTGTAATAGCCACACCGTTGGCACTTCCGCACAATAAGATACCCAAATCAAACTCTTTTGTTTCAACTGCCGATGCTACTGGATGAGCAAAGTCAGGATAATCGCAAGATGCAGTGCTGTATGGACCAAAATCTTTTACCTCGTAACCTTTTGATTGTAAATAATTTACAATTTCTGCTTTGTACTCAAAACCTGCGTGGTCACCTCCGATGGCAATTTTCTTTGACATTTTTGAAAAAAATTCAGTGAATATGTAACAAAAAATATTTTTTTTACGTTAAGCTTTTTTGGTGCTTAGTGCAAAGGTACTGACCATTGTGCAAGAAACCATTATTTTGTAACGATAAAAACCGGAAAAAGCTATGACTGAAAGAGAAAGCGAAAAGTTGTTGAAAGAAGAAGACAAAATTAAAAGAGCTTTTGTTGACCACACTTGGGCAGAAATTCGTTCTGAAGAATCGTGGAGAGTATTCAAGATTATGTCAGAATTTGTAGAAGGTATCGACAAAATGGCCAAAATCGGCCCTTGTGTTTCGATTTTTGGCTCTGCTCGTACAAAACCTGACAATCCTTATTATATCATGGCTGAGGAAATTGCCGCTAAATTGGTTCGCCATGGATATGGTGTAATCACGGGTGGTGGTCCAGGTATTATGGAAGCAGGTAACAAAGGTGCTAAACTACAAGGAGGAAAATCTGTTGGTTTGAATATCGAATTGCCTTTCGAACAACATCCGAATCCATATATTGACAATGACAAGAGTATCAATTTTGACTTTTTCTTTGTACGCAAAGTAATGTTTGTCAAATACTCACAGGGCTTTATTATTATGCCAGGAGGCTTTGGTACACTCGACGAAATGTTTGAGTCTTTGACTTTGATTCAGACGCATAAACTTGGTCGTTTCCCTGTGGTGTTAGTGGGTAAAGAATACTGGGGTGGTTTGCTTGATTGGATTAAAACGACAATGGTAAATGCTGGTAACATCAATCCAGATGACTTGGATTTGATTTCGTTAGTAGATAACCCAACCGACGCTGTTCGCGTAATTGACGATTTCTACTCGAAATATTTGTTGAAACCGAATTTTTAGGGAGTGGAGTGGCAAAGGCACAAAGTGTTTTATCTTTCACTTTGTGCCTTTGCTACTTTATACCTCAATTCACACTTTGTGCCTCTGTGCCTTTGCTACTTTGTGCCTCAATTCACACTTTGTGCCTTTGTGCCTCTATCACTGTTCACTCATATACTAATTCACATCACCTCTATAATACGCCAAAGCGTCTTTCATTTCTTTGGCATTGATGGCAATATCAAAACCGCATTTTCCGATACCTTCCAATAAAGAGAATCTTACTTCTTTTCCTTTATTTTTCTTGTCTTGCGCCGTAAGTGCGATGATTTCTTCTACATCCTCTGCTTGGATGGTTGCGATACCATAAACAGAGAAAATAAATTCTTCTATTTCAGCTAATTCTTTTTGGGTAATCAATCCTTTTCTGAAACCTACAAACGCCTCACAAATCATCCCTGCTGCAATAGCTTCTCCGTGGAGTAAATGTAATTTTGGTTTACCCAAATAGAATGTTTCAATAGCGTGTCCAAGTGTGTGTCCAAAATTGAGTATTTTACGTAAACCCTTTTCTGTAGGATCCTGTGCCACAACTGCTTTTTTGATTTCGACAGAGTGACTAATCAAGTCAGCAAAATCTTGTGCTTCGAAGTCTTTACGTTTGATAATATCCCATTTGGCTTTGTCTGCAATCAAACAATGCTTCACGATTTCAGCAAAACCAGAACGCAATTCATTAAATGGTAAGGTTTTAGTGAAAATTGGATCTATCAAAACGGTATTGGGAATACGAAATACGCCAATATGATTTTTGAATCCATGAAAATCGATACCCAACTTCCCTCCTACACTAGCGTCTACCTGAGCCAACAAGGTTGTCGGAATTTGGATAAAATCAATTCCTCTTTTGTAGGTCGACGCACAAAAACCACCCATATCACCAATCACACCACCGCCGATATTCACAACCAAGCTGTGTCTATCCAATTCAGCATCTGTCATATCTTGCCAAATTTTTTCGCAAGTAGCTAAGGTTTTTTCTTGTTCCCCCGACTTGATTTGAGTGAGTGTATGCTTGGGTAAAAAAGGTTTTACGAGCGAATAGCAATGGCGTTTTGTATTTTCATCTACAATCACGTGTACCTTAGAGTACTTTGAATCAGATAAAAATTGAGGTAAACTTTCTGCGATAGGAGCAATTACAACTGACGACATTTTTGATTTTTGATTAACGTGAAATCGAATTTGAAACAATGAATAGTTGAAAGTGATATTTTTCAACCTACCCTCAAATTCAGATATTTTCTTCGTCAAAGTTACCCATTTTCCCCGAAAACCTCATCCTTATAAAACAAGTTTCACCTGAGACAAATAAGGTTGAATCGTATCATGCAAAGGCGAAAGCTCTGTAATCAAACAATCTATGTCGGCTGTCGGTGTTACTTTATAACGAAGCGCAGTGTTAAGTTTTTCCGAAATAGTGGGGATAATCATCTGTTTCGATGCTTTTATCATGGCCTTTTTGACCTGCACAATTTCATAATCCGAATCGGTGATACCATCCAAGTCCATGCCATTGATACCCAAAATACAAATATCTGCTTTGATTTCGCTGATTTTCTGAACCACCTCTGCCCCAATAGTTACTTTTGATGCATTGGAAAGCTGACCACCCAATAAAATCACATCGGCTTTAGGATGCTCGGCTAGTTCGAGGGCAATAAGTGGACTGATTGTAAAAAAAGTTACCTGTAAAGATTCTGGTAAACGCTTGGCAATTTCACGCATGGTAGTGCCTCCACTTGTAAGAATTACCATACCATCTTTAAATAGCTTTAAAGTTTTCATAGCAATTACCTCTTTCTTCTCATACGCATAAGTATCAGTCTGTACGGCGGCCATCTGATATGATTTTGACAAAGCTCCACCATGTACCTTCACAACACGTCCTTCTAAGGCTAACTCATTGAGATCACGCCGAATAGTATCTTCAGACACATCCAAAGCCATACTCAAATCTGAAGATAAGACTTTGTTGTGCAGGTTAATTTCCTTGATGATAAAGGCCTGTCTTTCTTTTTTTAACATACTATTGCGATTAGTAAGCATTAACCTTGCAGGTTTTTGCCGTTTTATTTGAGTATTAATGATTAATAATTAGGGAATTATACTTAGTTTTTGTAATATATTTATATAAATTTAAACAAATCTGAATAAAATCAATATTTTTGTCAATATTTCCTTGCTTAAAAATGCAGGTATTTGCCTGTTTTAATATTATATTCATGAAAATTTTAGCATAAAAGCGCAAAAATCATTCATCCAATTTTAACCATGTATTGACTTATGAAAAAAACTTTACAGAGACCTTTTATGGTTTTGGTTGCACTGATGCTGATGTCCATTTCGGCTCTTGCTCAAACCTATACCATCAAAGGAAAAATCACTTCTCAATCGACAAATGAGGCACTTGCGGGTACTTCGGTAATCATCAAAGGTACAACTTTGGGTACGGTTGCCGATGCTAAAGGTGAATACACCTTGCGTGCAAACCTCAAAGAAGGCAGCTATGAATTGATATTCCGTTCTATTGGATATAAAAATGCGACAAAAAATATCACGTTAGGGAATTCAAATACCCTCAACCTAGACCTTACCCTAAGCGATGACGATGCTTTTGCCTTGGACGAAGTTGTATTTACAGGTTCTACGTTATCGTCTAACAAACGTGAGCTTGGTAATACTATCAACTCGGTAAAAGCAGACGCACTCCAAAAGACAGGGACAACCAATTTGTTCTCGGCGTTGCAAGGAAAAATTCCGGGGGCGCAAATTACACAAAACTCAGGAGATCCTTCAGGTGGTATTAGTATTCGTTTGAGAGGTACTAAGTCTTTGAGAGGTAGCTCCGATCCACTTTATGTAATCGATGGGGTTGTTGTAAGTAATGCTTCGTCGAACGTATCTCAAATCGCTGTAGACGCTCAAGCGGGTGTTGCTAACCTTGGTACCAACCGTATGGCGGATATTAACCCTCAGGATATTGAAACTATCAACGTATTGAATGGTGCAGCAGCGGCAGCAGTGTACGGTTCACGTGCAAGCAACGGGGTGGTAATTATTACGACCAAACGAGGTAAGTCAGGAACACCAAAGGTGACCTTCTCAACAAGCATGAGTGTAAATCAATTGCGAAAAAAAGTATTTGTGAGCACATACGGGAAACAGTTTGGCTTTGCTGGTTTACGTTTACATACTATCGGAGGAGTCTCGGCAGCTCAAATTGCGGCAAATCCTGGCGTAACTACAACCAATATCTTGAGAGATGGAACCAGTACTCCTTTAGCCACAAATTTGGTAGATGTTACTCGTTATGACTATCAAGACCAAATTTTCAGAACTGGCGTAGGCACCGACAATTATCTATCTATTACGGGTGGTAATGAAAAAACACAGTATTTGGCGTCGGTTTCGTATATGAAAAATCAAGGCATTATTAAAGGTGCTGATTTTCAGCGTTACGGACTTAAAGTACGAGTTGACCAGCACTTGAATAACTGGGCTAAAGTTTCAGCAGGTTTGAATTATATCAACACCTTCTCAAATGAAAAGCCAAATGGAAACGTGTTTTATAGCCCTATCAACTCTGTAAACATCACCAACAATATTTATGATATTACCAAACGTGATGCAGCAGGAAACCTCTTGGCTGTAGAACCTACTCGTGTAAACCCATTATCTACCATTGAGGATATGGATTTTTCACAGGCTACCAACCGTACTATTGCGGACTTACAATTGAACTTGACGCCAGCCAAAGGGCTTACGATTGACTGGGTAATGGGTATTGACGCTTTTTCTCAATTAGGAAAAAATACCATCAAACCATATCCTTACGCTACTGAAGCAGGCTTGCCACTAGAGCGCTACCCAATGGGTTTTGCTGCAACAGCTAGTAGTAATACGTTTTTGTTCAATACTGACGTAAATATTGGTTATGACAAAAATCTTTCGGATGATGTAAAGATGACGTTAACGGCTGGTTTTAACCACCAATATACGCAAACAGATATAAGTACAACTACTGGTCAGAACTTGGCTCCATTTATCGAAACTGTTAGTGGAGCCGCTTCGACCACGGTAACTGCAACCTACGGACTCGACAGATATGCAGTAACTGGACAGTTTTTTCAAGCTACTTTTGGGTACAAAAATCGCGCGTTCTTGACAGGAGCTATTCGTCGTGATGGTTCGACTATTTTCTCACCAGACCAAACAAACCAATTATATCCAAAAATCAGTGGTTCGTATGTATTGGTTGAAGGAAAAGACGGTTGGTTAAATGGTGCCAAATTACGTGCCTCATTTGGTGATGCGGGTGGTTTGACAGCTTTGGGTACTTATGACCGTTTTTGGCAATTTTCTCCTGCTGCCTATTTGGGTAAAAGTACCATTTTGCCAGGTCGTCAGTTAGCCAACCCATCGGTAAAACCTGAACGTATGCGTGAGTTAGAATTTGGGGGAGATTTTTCTTTAGTAAAAAACAAAGTATCTCTAGGTTTGACTTATTACTCACAAAATATCACCGACTTGGTGGTAAACCGTGTACTAGCCGCTTCGTCGGGTGGAACGAGTATTGTAAACAACGTGGGTGAAATGCAAAACAAAGGTTTTGAAGTTTCATTGGGTGCCAATGTTATCAAAACCAAAGATTTCTCATGGGATGCTAATGTGGTATTTAGTAGCAACCGCAACAAAATCACCAAACTTCCTGGTGGCAACGTCGCTATTACCAACGCAGCGGGCGCTCCTATCTTCTTGATTGAAGGTCAACCAGCATCGGTATTCTATGGCAACCCTTATGCACGCAATGCAGACGGCTCGTTATTACTTACCCCACAAGGTTTTCCACAACGTGAACGTGGTACACAAACGGGCATTTTGAGTTATACCCCACAAAGAGATGCCTCAGGACAACCAACAGGTGCATTTATTACTTCTGTTATCGGTAATCCAAATCCAGACTGGACAGGCTCATTTAGCTCTAATTTTCAGTATAAAAAATTATCTCTTCGTTTCCTATTGGATGCTATTCAAGGCGTACAAGTATTCAACGCTGACAAGCGTACTCGTAACAACGTAGGTATTGGCGACTTAGCCGAAGCCGAACTTCGTGGCACGGCTCCTCGTGGTACTGTTTTCGCCCTTGTTCCAATTGAAGAATATCGTGTAGATAATGGTTCATTTGTCAAGCTTCGAGAAGTATCATTAGGATATTCTTTTGTAAAAGCCTTAGCTGGTAAATACGACTTAAATGTATCATTAGTGGGTCGTAACTTAGTTTCGTGGGATAACTACAACGGTTTTGACCCAGAAACAAACGCAGGTGGTAACAGTAGCTTATTGAGAGGTGTAGACTTTGGTAATATTCCAATTCCTCGTACTTATCAGTTGACTATTTCTGCAAACTTCTAATAACAGGACTAGCAGAATTCACTTTCAATTGTACAAAAGAAAATTTTAGTTAGAGCATTAACAACCTTTATAGGTATGAAAAAATATTTCAATAAACTATCAATTTTGGGATTAGCACTGACCTTAGGACTTACGGGTTGTCAGAGCGAATATCTCAACCCAAGTTCGGCCAGTGAAACACAAGTAGTAAACGACCCAAATGGCTTAATTGCCTTGTGTAATGGTTTACAATATCGTTTTACGGTGTCTCGTACTAGTCCAGTTTACGCTTCAGTTACGGCGGCAGGTTTGACGACAAAGTCTCTTACGGTACTCAACGCTGGTAATGCCGATGAAGATTTCTTACAAAAAGGCGGTGCCAATGTTACTGAAACCAACGGCGTTGTCAAAAACCTTTGGGAGCAATCCAATCTAGTAAAAGCTAACGCTGATTTGATTTTGAACAATGTATCAAAAGTAAATGACCCTGCTTTGAAAGCCTATATCTCGGCACACGCTTCAATTTTCAAGGCTATTTCTTTAGGTACATTAGCGCAGTTCTTTGAAAAAGCACCAGTGAAAGTTTCTGAAAATGCAGCATTTAATACTCGTCAAGAGGTTTTACAAGAAGCTGTAACACTCTTAGAATCAGCAGCGAGCGCTGTGGCTACAACTACCGCTCCTACGACCTTTACTAACAGAATTGTTGGAGGAATCGACTATGTAAATACAGCTTATGCCTTGGCTTCAAGATATTATTTAATGTTGGGAAACAATGATAAAGCCATTGAACTTGCAAATAAAGTAGACCTTACCAAAAAGTCAGAATATAAGTTTGATGACCAAAGTCGTAACCCTATTTTCGAAACAGCATTGAGTAATATCAACGTGTATCAGCCATTGGATTTGAATATGGGTTTGCCTGCCAATTTGGCACCTAACACAGCCGACAAACGCATTGATTTTTACTTCAGTTCACGCACTCCAGTACAAGGAGTATATCGTGGAAAAGGATTTTTTACAGCCAATACTATCTCGATTCCAGTGTATTTACCAGGTGAAATAAGCTTGATTAAGGCGGAAGCTTATGCAAGAAAAAATGACTTGACCAATGCTGTAGTTGAATTGAACAAAGTATTGACCAAAACTACCGATGCTTGGGGACTTGGGGCTGGCTTAACGGCGTATTCGGGTGCCAATACACAAGATGCGGTATTGACCGAAATTTACAGAAATCGTCGTATCGAATTATATATGTCTGGTTTGGATCTAGAAGATTCAAGAAGATTTGCACGTCCAGGATTTGACAAAGGTACGAGTGCTGAGCGCTCTCGCAATTATTACCCTTATCCAAATACCGAACGTTTGAACAACCCTTCAACACCGAGTAATCCTGACAATTAAACCATTTTACCTTTAATCAACACAACTAAATAACAAAACAGAAAGGGGTAAGCCTCCGCTTGCCCTTTTCACTGTTTTGAATGAAAAAGACCTGAGATCTATTGCATTGAATTACGAATGTTAAGTTTGAGTGAATATTATAATTTTTATTTTTTTATAAACAAATCATTCTAAACACTATCAGTACCAACATTCAGTGTACTCAAACCTATGGATGTATTCATTTTAAGTAAAAGAATTGTTAGTTTTATTTTAGTCTCATCCTAAGCACTTAATCAACTGACTTTAAGCACTTTCAGATAGACAACATACAATTGAATAACATTTTACTTACCTCTATTTAACTGATTATACACCACCTTCGGTTTGTCTTTTCTATTCTTGTTTCATTTCTCTAGTTGGTAGTTTCTAGTAGCATTCTCAGCGCACTAGAAAAGTACTGTCATTCCGTTTTTTCACATAAACCATACACAATGTCTTTTCAAATCAACAACAACCAATTTTATTTATGAAACAAATATTACTCAACAAACTCACATGGCTTCTCATGTGCATTGTGGTAGGAACAGTGCAATTGAGTTATGGCCAAGACAGACAGGTAACAGGAAAAGTTACAAATGCCGAAGACAACGCAAGTTTAGCAGGTGTAAGTATTAGTATCAAAGGTACTTCTAAGGGAGCAACCACCAGCGAAGACGGTACGTTTAAGATTTCGGTAACTGACAACACTATCTTGGTTTTTAGTTTTTTAGGTTTTGAAAAACAAGAAATTAAGGTAGGAAAACAATCAAAAATCGATGTATCCTTAAAATCGATGACCTCTGCACTTGACGAGGTAGTGGTAACAGCCTTAGGAATTAAGCAAGAAAAAAGAGCCTTAGGTTACTCGGTACAAGATGTAAAAGGTGAGGAAATTTCGAACACAGGTCGCAGCAACTTCCTGATGGCAATGCAAGGTCGTGTGGCTGGTCTTACGATGACGCCAACAACAGGTTTACCAGGTGCATCGGCACAAGTACAACTTCGTGGTGCTACGTCTATTGGTGGTAGCAACTCCCCTTTGTACGTAATTGATGGTTTACCCGTAAGTAACAATACGTTCTCTCAAGGTGGCTTGGTATCTGACGGTCCAAACCGTGCCAATGACTACATGAACCGTATTGCAGATATTAACCCCAATGATATTGAAAGCATTACTGTTCTGAAGGGTCTTGAAGCAGCAGCGCTTTATGGTTCAGAAGGTTCGTCGGGGGTAATTATGATTACCACTAAAAAAGGTTCAAAAGGAGCAACAAGAGTAAATTACAGCAACTCTTTTGACTTTTCGAATATATATCGTTTTGTCGAAACTCAGAAAGTATATGGTAGAGGTTCGTATGGTGTAATTGACCCAACCGCAACAGCCTATCGTGGGCCAAAATACGCAGAAGGTACTAATACACAACTCTATGATAACGTAGGAAACTTCTTTCAAACAGGAACTACGCAACGTCATAACTTGAGTGTTGAAGGTGGACAAAAAATCACTTATCGTTTCTCTGCTGCCTATACTGACCAGTCGGGTGTTGTACCTACTACGGGTATGAAACAGTTTCAAACCAAATTGACAGGTAGTGCCGAAATTGCTAAAGGTGTAACAGTAACAAACTCATTTGCCCTAACCAATTCGGATATTACCAAAGCCTACAGAGGTGCAAACGGTATGTATTTAAGTGCTCTGGGCTGGCCTGCCAACGACGATATGCGTAATTACCTGAACATAGACGGTACAAGACGCCGTTTGGTTCCAGCTGACAACTCTGAATTAGATAATCCTTACTTTAGCTTATATAAAAACCAAAACAAGGAGCGAACCCTTCGTATGATCGAAAATATTGCTCTTTCGGCTGACATCAAGCCTTGGTTAAATGTAACTGGTCGCTTCGGTGTGGATACCTATACTACTTTCCTTAATTTATTGATTCATCCAGAATCGGGAAGTGGTTCGAGTGCAGTAGCTGCTGCCAACGGTATTGCAGCAAAAGGTTATATCGACAATGCGATAGATGTAGGTAGAATCTTTAACGGAAACTTTATTGCTACGGCTAAAAAGAAAATTGGTGACATCGACGGGTCTATTCTCGTGGGTACATCTTTCCAAGATGATAAATCTGAAGTAAATGCGTCGTATGGTGAAAAACTCTATTTGCCAGAATTTAACAGTATCAATAATACCGACGTAACAACGCAAAGAGGAAAAGTAACGATTCAGCAGAAACGTTTACAAAGTGTTTTTGCTAGCTTAGATTTGAACTACAAAGACATTCTTTACTTAAAAGCAACTGGCAGAAATGACTGGTCATCAGCTTTGTATGGTGCTACCAGATATGACTATTTCTATCCTTCTGTAAGTGCTAGTTTTGTCTTTACAGAATTGCCTGCTTTCAAAGATCTAGGATTCCTTTCGTTTGGTAAACTTCGTGCGTCTTATGCCCAAACAGGTAAAGACCCAGCTACGCCATACAAAATCAAGTCGACGCTTACACCACAAACTACAACAGATGGTGGTTTTGCTTATGGTTTCTACGGCGGTAACCCTAACTTAAAACCAGAAAGAGGTGTTGGTATGGAAGTAGGTGCTGAATTACGTTTCTTCAAAGGTCGTCTGAATGTAGATGCAGCCTTCTATTCGAACGAACGTTCTGACCAAATCGTAACACAACGTTTGAGTTATGCCACAGGTTTTATCTTCGCTTTGTTGAACGGTGGTACATTCTCCAACAAGGGTGTTGAAGTACAACTATCAGGTTCTCCTGTAAAAACGTCTAACTTCTCTTGGGATGTCAATGTCAACTTCTCGAAGTTTACGACAGATGTAAAAAATCTTCCAGCTGACGTAGCGGAATATTACAATTCGGATACATGGTTATACAACAATGCTCGTGCGAGTGCTTTTGTTGGAGATTTGTCGAAATACTTCCCTACTGTAGATAATCTAAGCTATTATCAGCAATGGGCTGGTTCGGCAACGGCAATTGGCGGATATAGCTATTTGCGTAATAAGAGAGGTGATATTTTGATTAACCCAGCTACGGGTTTACCTATCAAAAATACCAACTTCTTACCAATTGGTGACCGTAATCCAGACTTCTCTATTGGTTTAAGAAACTCATTTACTTATAAGTCTATCAATCTTTCATTCTTGTTGGATATTCGTAAAGGTGGAGATGTGTTTAACGGTAATGCCATGTGGTTGTACGAGCGTGGTTTGAGTACCAAAACACTTGACCGCAACACGCCAATTATCTACAAAGGTGTATTAAGAGATGGCTACGAAAATACAGATAACCCAACGCCAAACACGGTTCAAATTACACCAAGTACCAGTACCAACCAAGCCTTCTATAGTTCATTGGCTGAATCAGATTTTGTTGAACACAGTATCAACTGGCTTCGTATGCGTGATGTAAGCTTATCTTATTCACTTCCATCAAAAGTTTTGGCTAATGTGAAATGGGTTAAAAACGCCTCTATTTTCGTTCGTGGCACTGAATTATTCTTGATTACCAACTACACAGGTGCTGACCCAAGTGTAAACGGTACTACTGCCACTTCGTTGGGTGTTGGTGCTGCTGGTATCGACTTTGGTACAGTTTCTTTGCCTCGCACATTCAGTACTGGTATCAACGTAACGTTCTAATTGAAATCTGTTTTTATTTAAAATTCAGTTAAAACAAAAGAAAGACATGAAAAAAGTATCATCCTATATATTTCTTGCAGCTACAGCACTTATGATGAGTAGTTGCCAAGATTATCTCAATATCAACGAAGACCCAAGCAACCCACAAGTTGCAGAAGGTTATGCACTCCTCCCTCCTATTGTATCTCAAATGGTTCGTGGCGAACAATTTGATGGTCGTTATGCAGGTCAATACTCACAGGTTTGGGCTTCTTCAGCCGCAGCGAATACATGGGATTTACATAGCTATGCATCTGGTTCGGATGCTGGCGGTGAAAAATGGCGTTCTCATTACTGGTCTATTGGTCAAAATATTGATTTGATTGTTGCAGATGGTGTAGCCAAGCAAAAATGGGATTACGTTGGAGCCGCCAAAGCAATTCGTGCATGGTCGTGGCAAAGTACTACCGACTGGCATTGCGAAATGGTATTGAAACAAGCCTTTGAACCTAACCGTTATGTTTTCGATTATGATTCTCAGGATTTGATTTATGAAGAAGTTCGTCGCTTGAGTCAAGAAGCACTAGATAATCTCAATAAAACTGGCGATGGCGTAGGTTCATTAGTAAGAGGCGATAAAGTATATGGTGGTAATGTGGATAAATGGAAAAAGTTTGTATATGCTAACTTAGCTCGTAATGCCAACCACATCAGTAACAAAGGCTCATACAATCCAGATAAGGTTATCGAATATTGTGACAAAGCTATGTCGTCCAATGCCGACAACTTTATGGTGCCTCACCGTGGTTCGAGTACAGCTGATGCCAACTTCTTTGGACCACTTCGTGATAACATGCAATCGTACCGTCAAACAGACTTTAGTATCAGTTTATTGGATGGTCGTGTTTTCAATGGTGTAGTTGACCCTCGCTTACCATTGATGTTTACCGCTTGTGTTGATGGAGTGTATAGAGGCGTAACGCCTGGTAGTGTTGACCCTAATGCTACGCCAGTCGACAACCCTAAGCGTGTTCCTATTCTTTGGGGAGTAGCTCCTTCAGCATTGGTAGGCAAATCACCAGTCGATGTAACCAAAGGAAAATATATTTACAAAGATGATGCGGCTTTCCCGATCATTACTTATGCAGAAATTCAGTTTATCAAAGCTGAAGCAGCATTCAAGAAAGGTGACAAAGCTACAGCCTTGGCTGCCTATAAAAATGCTATCTCGGCTCACATGGATTTTGTGGGAGTATCTGCAACGGATAAAGCTACTTTCTTAGCAAGTAAAGCCGTTAAGCAAACAGGTGCGGATTTAACCTTGAGTGATATCATGTGCCAAAAATTCATCGCCTTGTATGCCCACGGAAACGTAGAAACTTGGGTTGACCTTCGTAGATATAAATACGATGCTAATGTTTATACAGGGTTTACATTACCAAGAACTTTGGCAACTGAAAACAACGGCAAACCTGCTCAACGCGTACGCCCACGTTACAACTCAGAATACGTATGGAACAGAGCTTCTTTGGATAAATTAGGTGGAAATAACCCTGATTATCACACGTATGAACAGTGGTTTACAAAGACTGAATAAAATGTAGCATTGCGAGTAATATCATTGATCCTATGGAAAAGATAGTGATTTATCCTATCGTACCAGTGCAAAACACTCTCCTACATTGCTAAATATTTTTTTAAAAATAGAGAGTATTTTCTCCTAAATTTTACAAAAATGACTTACAAAAGATTTTTATCAATATTAACCCTCGCTACTAGCATCTTCGGACTCGCAGCCTGTGGTGAACAAGCCGATTCTTTTCAAAATATTCTTCCAGCAACGGGTAGTCGCCTTAAATTTATTCATGCTGCACCTGATGTTGCGGGGGTAGATATTTATTTGAATGATAAAAAGTTTTCAGGAGTGAACACAACGCCTCCTGCGGCACCAAATTTGCTTACTTATGGTAACGCCTTTCCTCTCACGGCGGAATATGCTACTTATCCAGCAGGCGCAACCAAAGTTGGAGTAGTTATTCCTTCTTTGAATAATGCTGTAGGACTTACAGCCAATGTAAATCTTGAAGATGGGAAGTATTATTCAGTATTTGCGACAGGGGTTTCACCCAATTATTCGGCGGTAGCCTTAGAAGACAAATTCCCTGCTGCCAATGGTAAGAATATCTATGTGCGAGTATTGAACTTAGTGTCTAACTCTACAACGATTGATTTTACGGTAAATGGGCAGACTATTGCGACAAATATTGCTTACAAAAATGCCGACAATACTTTTTACACAGTTCCTATCGATAATTTCTTATCTGGTACGATTACTGTACCATTTATTACAAAGGTTTCGGGAGGCGTAGCGTTGGTAACTACCGCAACAGTCAATCAAACGTTGGTTGTGCCAGGCAAATGCTATACGGTTTATGTAAGAGGAATGGTAACAACAGATGCAAAAAATCCGACCAAATATGCACCCACAGCTAGTGTATTGGTCAATAGATAAGTATAAAATGCTTTAAGCTATAGGCATTAGGCAAAAAATGCATTTATGATTTTATTAAACGCACTTTTATTCTTTTAGCTTACGGCATATTGCGGGTAGAATTAATTTCATTTTGCCTACTAACTTTTTAATTAAGACAGATGTGTACACAATAAAGGGTGAGATGTATTTTCTCACCCTTTTTCATTTAGGTAAAATCATCAGAATATTACTGACACTTCGCTCACCAAAATGGTCGAATAGTTTATTATCAGAAGGGAAATTTACGACTCCATTATCAGGTTTATTCTTGATATACATCGTTGTCGAGCCTCCCCCATCGAGATTAATAGCATTTTTACATCCAAGGTTTTTTGTTAAAAAAGTTAACTCTTGCAAACTCATTCCCTGCGCCTCAGCATTGCGTCCGTCTACTGTAATCAATAAAACTTCCTTGGTTTTGGTAATACAAGCACAAGTACGAGGATGTCGATTATTGGTAAAAGCATTATTTTTCAAAGGTTCTTCTTTGCCATTAAATAACAATAAAGGTCCTGTTACCATGATATTTTCTTCAGCAAGTTTTTTCTCCCAAAATGGTAAGGTATCTCCTTTTACGATAGAAATCTTATTGTGATGAATTACAATTGCCGAACGACTATGGTCAGGCAATGCTTTACGAGAATTGTAGGTTGCTGTGTCCAAGGCCTTTCCATCTATTTTGATTAGGTCGACCGCTCCTCCTTTTTTAGTGTTAAAAAATCCCCCATTCACAGCCACCAAAGCGTTGTTTGTAGCGGCTATCAAGCTTGTTTTGAGTAATTTTCTAGTAGTATCAGAATCTTTATGATGAATATCGGCAGAACCAAAGGCAAACTTTACGGATTTATTCTTAAGCTTTGTCCTTAAAATATGAATACTTTGATTGGATTGAAATAGTTCTTTTTGATTAAAATGATAATATTCCCAAACAAGACCATTTCCCAGATTTTCAGTTTTCCAAATAGTATTCCTTAAAACCTCTATATCCGCTTTTGATTGTGAATAACTCCCAAAAATTGAAATAAGGCAACAAGCTAATAGTAAAAGATATTTTTTCATATTGTTGATAAAAGTTTAGTAAAAACAGAACAAAATACCCATAAATTACCAGCCTTGTAGCCTTTACTGACTTGATAAAAGCATAAAAAAGCCCTTCGCATTTTTACGAAGGGCTTATCTTATAGCTGAGCAATAAAATCTATATTAAGAATAAATTGATTATTCAAAATTCACAACTCATCATTCAGCACGAACACCTACTCTACCGTTACCGACTTGGCAAGGTTACGAGGCTGGTCAACATTACAACCACGCATTACGGCAATATGATACGAAAGCAATTGCAAAGGAATTACCGATACCAATGGAATCAAAGCCTCATGCATCGCAGGGATTTCAACTACATAATCTGCCATCGTTGGGATTAACTTATCTCCTTCCGTTACAATGGCAATCACCTGACCTTTACGAGCTTTTACTTCTTGGATATTCGAAACTACTTTGTCGTAAGAGCTATCTTTAGTAGCAATAAATACCACTGGCATTTCGGCATCAATCAAAGCAATTGGTCCGTGCTTCATTTCAGCCGCAGGATAACCCTCTGCATGAATGTAAGAAATCTCTTTCAATTTTAAAGCGCCTTCCAAAGCCACTGGGAAGTTATAGCCACGACCCAAATAAATGAAGTTACGAGCATCTTTAAACTTCTCTGCAATCTCCTTGATTTTGCCGTCACTCTGTAATACCGTCTCGATTTTTTGAGGAATACGTTCTAACTCAAACAACAATCTTCTAAATGTATCTTCATGTAAAGAGCCTTTTTTGCGCGCAATAGCAATAGCCATTTGGGTCAAAACTATCACTTGAGCGGTAAAAGCTTTAGTTGATGCAACACCAATTTCAGGTCCAGCATGCGTATAGGCGCCCGCATGAGTAGCACGAGGAATCGACGAACCTACTACATTACATACCCCAATAATAGTAGCTCCTTTTGACTTAGCCAATTCAATAGCGGCTAAGGTATCAGCAGTTTCGCCAGACTGTGAAATCGCAATTACAAAATCACCTTCTTTGATAATTGGATTACGGTATCTAAATTCTGAGGCATATTCTACTTCAACATTGATACGCGCCAATTCTTCAAAGAGATATTCAGCAACTAAACCAGCATGCCACGACGTGCCACAAGCCACAATTACAATGCGTTTAGCCTTAGCTAGCTTATCGGTATATTCACGTAAACCACCCAATACCAAGTGCCCATTATCTGCATTTACTCGACCACGAAGACAGTCAGCCACCGAACGTGGTTGTTCAAAAATTTCTTTTAGCATGAAATGCTCATATCCTCCTTTTTCGATAGCTTCGAGTTCTAACTCTACCGTTTGGATATAAGGAGATTGTAGGGCATTATCGATATTTTTTACTGTTAATTCACCATCACGAACTACTGCAATTTCGTAGTCGTTTAGGTAAATCATTTCATGAGTATATTCAATAATTGGAGTCGCATCAGAAGCAAAGAAAAATTCGCCTTCTCCTACGCCAATCACCAACGGAGAACCTTTACGAGCAGCAATTAATTGAGTCGGATTAGTCGCATCCATAACCACGATGGCGTATGCTCCAACTACTTCCTTCATCGCCAAACGAACAGCCTCTTCCAAGGTACATCCAGCATTGATCTGAATATCCTCTACAAAATGTACAAATACTTCAGAGTCGGTATCAGAGTGAAACTCATGCCCTTTTTTCATCAAGTTTTTCTTGATAGAGCTATAGTTTTCAATAATACCATTATGAATAATTGCTAGATTCTTGCTTGCAGAATAATGCGGGTGAGCATTACGATCATTTGGTTCACCATGTGTAGCCCAACGCGTGTGACCAATCCCAATCGTACTTTGGAGTGTTTCATGGGCAATAGTCTCCTCCAAATCCTTTACCTTACCTTTTTTCTTGTAAACATTCAACGCACCGTTCAACAAGGCTATACCAGCACTGTCATATCCACGGTATTCCAAACGTTTTAAACCTTTGAGAATCAAAGGTGCGGCTTCACGATGCCCAACATAGGCTACAATTCCACACATAGTATAATGATTATAGTTTAAAAATTTGATTGATTATAGTTGCTTTACTCTTGTGTTTGATGCGTAAAAATAATCAAATTGCCTTAACCAACATGATTTTTGGCAAAAAAATACGGCAATATATTACTGTAAAAAAGAAAGCGGAGCACTCATTACATGAGTACTCCGCTTTAAATGAGTAGCAAAAATTTTGCCAACTATTACTTTGAAATATGTGTATAGTAAACTTTCAGTTTGATATTCTTAGCATTGAATACCGCTTGAACTGGTTCTACTGCAACGATTCTTGAACTAGATAATACCGACACCGAAGTTGATGAACTTGAGGCTAAGCCAATCCAAGTTGGTGTCAAAATCCACCCATTAGTAGTAGCTCTTCCTGATAAGATATTCTGTAAGGCAGAGGTAACATTAAAGGTATAAGTATTGTCTTTGGTAGCATACGAGGCGATTTGAGTCTCACTGTTTGCATATACAAAACCATTGGTTGAGGTATAACGTAATGGGCGATTAGCGCCATTTTCCTGAATCGCAACCAAATTAGTGATTCGTGAAAAACCAGAAAGTGGTTGATCTGGCTCAAGGACTAATTCAGCTTTATTGATCGCTACATTTTTGTTATTTTTCAACTGCAACAAAGTCGGGAATCTCAACTTTACAGCTAAACCCGAAATATTATCCATATATACATAACCACCTGCGTCAGAAGATTTGAGTGCATCAGCAGGTTTTTTGAGGTTTGCCAAAGCTCCTTTTCTATTAACTGTCACATTAGTCCATCTTACATTCTGCTCACCCGTTGACGCTGTTCCGTTACTAAAGTAGAATGAAGTGGTTTTATTGACACTTACTGTAGTATCCACCCCAGTTGTTTTGCGGTAAGTATAAGTGTAATGGTATGAAAGATCCATCATACTTTGCCCTACAGAAAAATATGAAAGTGCTGCATTTTGACTACTTTCACTTACCAAAACAAACCCTTTGACAATATCTTTAAATTTGTCATATACTACAGCATTAGCACTAGACAAATTACGTTGTGCAAAAATCTCCTTTGCCAAAGCCATTGGCAGAGGTACTTTAACGTAATTATACTTTGAAGTATCTTCAGAAGTAGAATTTGCATTTCTGATTGGCTTCAATGGATTTCTTGTCACTGTTGCCAATGGAGTTGGATCATATTCAGGCAAGGCATCACCTGTATTATAAACCTTACTTACGGTTGGAGTTGCTGTACTTTTAACTCTATGAACCTTAAACGTCTGTGCCTTTGTTGTATCACCCGCTACACGACGAAATACCAAATAAAGGGCAAGTGAATCCACTGACTCTACTAAAGAAGCTTTATAGGCATTAGTTCCAGCAGTATCAATTTTGATTGTATCAATGTTAGTAGGCTGAAAGAAAGTCTTAGCTGTATAGTCTCCAAAAACTGGATGACTCATACTTCCAACAAACACCGATGGAATACCAGATGTCTGCATCGAGTCCAATTGAATTGTTGAGGCATCTACCGTCAAAGTATCGGTATAAGCTAAACCAATATCTTGACCGAAAAGCTCTGTACCAATTTCTTCAGGATCATCACAGGCCATCAAGAAAGCACCAACAAGGAGAACCCAAAGGTTACGCACTTGCCAAATCTGTGTAAAGGTTGTAGTAGCTCTCGATATTTTCTTCAGGAACAAACTCGATTTTTTTGTCTGGTAATTCATCAACAATTGTGTTAAATTTCTCCGTAACTTCTTCTTCTGAGGTAATCACAATATCGGCATACTCTGCTCCAATTTTGATAAAGCCAGCATAGTCAGCCGTTTTGAGGCTGTCAAGCATAGTATCCTCAATGTCCATCAATTTTACTTTTTCGTACAAGCTTGTAGCTTCAAATTTGTGAGAAAAAGCACTATTATAAACTGAGAATACGACTTTAGCATCTTTGAACATTGGATCGTTCTTGTAAGTTGTCTTTAAATACAACGGTACAAGTGACGTCATCCAATCATTGCAGTGCACAATATCAGGAGCCCATCTTAATTTCTTTACGGTTTCTAACGAGCCTTTGCAAAAGAATATTGCTCGCTCGTCATTGTCCGAATAAAAGTTGTCTTCTTTGTCTGTGAAAACAGTCTTACGTTGGAAGTAATCTTCGTTATCAATAAAATACACCTGCAACTTTGCCGATGGCAAGCTAGCTACTTTTATGGTCACAGGCTTATCATCATCACCCACTGGAACGGTGAAGCCCGATAATCTTACTACCTCATGAAGACGGTTTTTACGTTCATTGATCAACCCAAATCTTGGCACCAAGATTCTTATCTCCATTCCCTTTTCTTGCATGGCCGCTGGCAATTTTCTTACAAAATCAGCTACCTGAGTAGTAGAAAGGAATGGGTCAACTTCGCTGGCAACGTAAAGGATACGCAATTTAGACATTGTTGTCGTAGTTAGGAGCTTAGTAGTTGTTAAAAAGTGTTAACTGGTGTAAAATTTAACAAGCGTTGCAACGAGCGTTTTATCTCCTATTAATCGCTCAAACCTTGTTTACAACCAACTAACGATAACAAAAAACAAGCACAGATTTCTAAAAAAATTATGCAAAAATATAAAAAAAATACGGAAATTCCACAATCATTTTGCGAAGAATGTAAAAGAACCCTGTAGTTTTGAACGTTTTTTGCCATCTTCATCACGCAAACGACCCAACTTTTGCAATAGTTGGCATTCGATTTTATAGACTAACTAAAACAAAAACAGGATGTTAGTATTTCATCAAATCTCCGTTTTACAGGAACATCTCAAGCAACTTCGTAATCAAGGTCTGACAGTGGGGTTTGTTCCTACTATGGGTGCTCTGCATCAAGGACATATCTCTCTTATCAATCAAGCAAAAGCCCAGTCTGATATAGTCGTATGTAGTATTTTTGTCAATCCTACGCAGTTCAACAATGCTCATGACTTGGCGGTGTATCCACGCACCCTCGAGGCCGACAGCCAAATGCTGGATACTGCAGGATGCGATATTCTTTTCGCCCCACCAGCAGAAGAAATGTACCCCAAATTACCGACGATGAAGTTCGATTTTGGTGCTTTAGAAACCGTTATGGAAGGTGCATTTAGACCTGGGCATTTCAATGGCGTAGGTATTGTTGTTTCAAAATTATTTCACATTGTTCAGCCCGACAAAGCATTTTTTGGACAGAAAGATTTACAACAATGCGCAGTAATTTCGTGTATGGTCAATGAACTAAGCTTTCATTTGGAATTAGTAATTTGCCCAACTCAAAGAGAAGAAGACGGTTTAGCGATGTCGTCTCGAAACAGAAATCTTAGTCCAGAACAGCGTGCTATTGCGCCATTTTTGTACCAAGCCTTAAACTACGCAAAGGCTAGCTTATTACAAGATAAAAAGGTATCTGAAGTAAAAACCGAACTTGCCGAATTTCTTAAAAATATAGAGGGTATTGAGCTGGAGTATTTTGAAATATCTGATTTTGATACGCTCCAACCATTCCATGGCACCCTATCTCAAAATTCTGGAGGAGGAAAAATAGCCCTATGTATTGCCGCATTTTTGGGCAAAACTCGCCTAATTGACAACATTATTATCTAGTTTTTTGACATAGACTAAGCTTTCAATCTATTAAGAATTAGTCTATGTAATTGCCAAATAACTATTTACATAAACTATCTTTGTGCAATTATTGAGGCTTGTACTTTGTTACATACTCAAAATATTTGCAAATTTTAACTACAAAGTCATGTTTATTCATGTCATGAAATCAAAGCTCCATCGTGTTAAAATCACGCAAGCGGAGCTAAATTATGTAGGTAGCGTTACAATCGACGAAGATTTGATGGATGCTGCAGGGCTTATCGAAAATGAAAAAGTTCAGATTGTGAACAACAACAATGGTGAGCGTTTCGAAACCTACGTTATCACAGGAGAAAGAGGTTCTGGTACAGTTTGTCTCAACGGGGCTGCAGCTCGTAGAGCGCAGGTAGGCGACATTGCTATCATCATTGCTTATGCGATCATGACACCTGATGAAGCAAAAGAACACAAACCAAAACTTGTGTTTCCAGACCATAACAACAAATTAGTCATCTAGTATGGCTTTCAGATGGTGAACATAGGCCTATGTTCACCATTTGTATTTGAGCACTTACAAAATCTATACACTTGGATTACAAGCACCAATTATAATTATTTCCTGGTAACCGATATACTGTAAACTGATAACTTCTTCTTATTTAAAAGATAGACTTTAAACCAATAACATCTTTTCACTTATCAACATTTATTTCATGAAAAATATACTTAAATATGTTATCTCTTTAGGACTAGCGGGATGCTTGATGTGGTTTGTTTTTAAAGACATCAATATTGCTGATATGCTTCATCAGTTTGCTAAAGCTAACTACTGGTGGATTATTTTATCAGGAATTTTGGGCTTAGTAGCTCATATCTCTCGTGCGATAAGATGGAAACTCTTGATGGAACCTTTGGGTTACAAGCCTTCTACTTTTCGTACTACCTTGGCAGTGCTTACGGGTTATTTTGCCAACTATATTATTCCACGCATGGGAGAAGTAACCCGTTGTGGAACCTTACAGAAAACAGACGATATTCCCATAGAAAAATCTTTTGGAACGGTAGTTACTGAGCGTATTTTTGACTTAGTGATGTTATTAGTGATTTTTCTGTTAAACCTTGCCCTAGAATTCACGAAGCTCAAAGATTTCTTTATGGAGCAATTTGCTTCAAAGGTAACGCTTATTGTTGTTCTATTGGTCGTAGCAACTGTTGGTGGCGTGGCAGGTATTTGGCTTTTCAAAAAATACCAAGCCAAATTAGCAGAGCATCCAGTTTTAGGCAAAATTGTTGGTTTGATTAATGGCTTGTTGGACGGTTTGTTAAGTATTGGAAAAATGCAAAAACCAGGGCTTTTCATTTTCTATACGCTTCTTATTTGGGTAATGTATTATTTCTCGGCGTATGTATTATTTTTTGCCATTCCTGAAACCTCTCATTTGAGCATGTTGGCAGGTTTGACTGTCCTAACTATGGGAACATTTGGCATGGCAGCTCCTACACAGGGAGGTATTGGACCATATCACTTCTTGGTTGGTAATGCACTTGTATTGTATGGTTTAGAACAAAAAAATGGTATCATCCTAGCTACCTTCATTCATGGTTCACAAATGGTTGCCTTGTTGTTGTTGGGCGCTCTTAGCTTTTTGACTACCTTATTTTTAACCTCAAAGTCAAGTAAAAAAGAAAGTTAATCTTCACAACCTTGACATATTTTCAAATTTAAGCAAATACAACCTGATGACTCAAGATAAAATCTGTACGCTAGAACAAGCCATCAATCAAGTAGAAAAATGGCAATCTGAAGGAAAAAAAATCGTTTTTACTAATGGGTGCTTTGATATAGTTCACCTTGGGCATATTGATTATCTGGAAAAAGCGAGAAAGTTAGGCGACAAGTTGGTGTTAGGACTCAATACTGATGCTTCGGTAAATCGTTTGAAAGGTCCTACTCGCCCTGTTGTAAATGAATATGCTCGCTCTCGCATGATGGCGGCTTTTGAATTTGTAGATACTGTCATTTTGTTCGACGAACCGACACCTTTACAGGTTATTGAACAGGTAAAACCTGACATTTTGGTCAAAGGAGACGATTATACCGTTGAAAATATCGTTGGCTCAGATTTTGTTTTAGCTAAAGGAGGAGAGGTAAAAACCATTTCGTTGGTAGAAGGATATTCAACTACCTCTTTAATACAGAAAATTAAACAGCTTTAATCAGGGGTTCATCGGGTAGTCAAAATAACCCGTTATTCAGCAAATGATACTCCCAAAGCTGAAAGTCGATAGCCAAAGAGCTATTAGTTTACCATTTTAAAAAACCATTTAACAAACAAGACTATGACAGGAATTTGGTTAATTTCCCTGATTTTTGGTGGGATTGGCATGTTAGTTAGTTGGCAACTGAAGAGTAAATTCAATGAATATTCTCAAATTGGTCTTGCCAATGGGCTTTCAGGGCGTGAAGTAGCGGAAAAAATGCTACAAGACAATGGCATTTATGATGTCAGAGTTTTATCGGTAGAAGGACAACTCACTGACCATTATAATCCAGCAGACAAAACGGTCAATCTAAGCCCAGATGTATATTATGGACGCAGCGCAGCCTCAGCAGCTGTTGCCGCTCACGAGTGCGGACATGCGGTACAACATGCCACTGCCTATTCGATGTTACAATTTCGTAGCTCCATGGTGCCAGTATTGAGTATTGCCAATAACTTTACTCCCATGCTATTGATGATTGGCGTAATGATTATGTACTCAACAGGTAGCAAGTTATTGTTAACCATTGGCGTAGCACTTTTTGCAGTAGCAACTATCTTTAGTTTTATTACATTACCTGTTGAATTTGACGCAAGTAATCGTGCAATCAAATGGATGCAACAGAGAAATATAGTAACTCCAAGAGAACACGAAATGGCTAAGGACGCCCTCAAATGGGCAGCCTTGACTTATGTCGTTGCGGCAATTGGTATGTTAGCACAATTATTATATTACTTAAATATGCTTTCGGGACGTAGAAGTAATGACTAGTTAAAATTTTAGTGAATGGTGATTTAGTGATTATTTAAAATACATTTTCACTAGTAGAGACGCAATGCTTTGCGTCAAAAGAGGGATCATTCCGAAATATAATATCAAAAAGGCGGTCGAAAAACAATTTTCGACCGCCTTTTTGATATTAATATATTAGATGACTAATCAGTAAATTTAAAAGATATTCACTCCATTCGAAATGAATCATATTTGGGTAGTCAATAGTATATCTGAGGTGCAATTTGATGATAGCCTCTTGACTATGAGCACATTCTAATAACTGATACACTATTAACAAATAACTCATATACCATTAACAGCTTGTTATTTATTTGGCAAGCTTACTATTACGATAACCATATCCAAAATAAATCACAAGACCGATAATCAACCAAATAATAAAGATAGCCCAGTTGGTAACCCCTAACTCAGTCATTAAATAAAGGTTTGTTAAAATACCAAGTACAGGTAGCAATGAAAAATTCAATCTGAAAGCCATAATTGATAATACAATCCAAACCAGCCAGAATACAGCCAAAAGTGGTTTTTCTTGTAAATGCTCCACAAAAGTTCCTTGCGAGATAGCATAGCCAAATCCAATAATAAACAACGTAGCTACAACATACTTACCATTGATATAAGGTACTTTAAAGGTAGCATCCTTCGACAAGCCTTGGTAATCCAAATACAGAATACCGCCACAAACCAAAATAAACGCAAAGAAAGTACCTACACTAGTCAAGTCCACAAAAAATCCCATATCCATAAACAAAGATGGAATCGCCACAACCAAACCTGTCATGATGGTCGCAAAGCCTGGAGTCTTGAATTTTGGATGAATTTCAGAGAATTTCTTCCACAACAATCCATCACGACTCATCGACATCCAGATACGTGGTTGCCCCATTTGATATACCAATAAGGCACTTGTGATAGCTACTACAGCAGAAACTGAAATCACACCTGCAATAAAATCAAAGCCAATTTTTTGGAATACATACGCCAAAGGATCATCTACTTTCAATTCTGTGTAATTTACCATACCTGTCAAAACCAAGGTAATCGCAACATAAAGCACCGTACAAATAATCAAACAGTAAATCATTGCACGTGGCAAGTCTCTTTGTGGGTCACGACATTCTTCAGCCGTTGTCGAGATAGAGTCAAATCCAATAAAAGCAAAAAACACAGAAGCTACACCTCCCAAAACACCCTGCACACCATTAGGGGCAAATGGTGACCAGTTCTCTGGTTTTACATAAAATGCCCCAAGAATAATTACTAAGAAAATCACCAACAACTTCAACACAACCAAAGCATTACTCGCTGTACGTGATTCTTTAATACCAATATATACCAAACCTGTCACAAGAATAGTGATTACTCCCGCAGGTAAATCAATCAATAATTTTGCATTTCCAAAAATCGTTGGAGCGTGTTCATACGCCGCAGCAGCCACTTTCATTACATCGGTTGCTTGCTCGCCACGTTGAATAGCCGCAAATGCTTTACTGGCTGTTCCATAGTCGATGGTCAGATAATCAGGAAAATGAATCCCAAAACCTGTTAGCATCCCCACAAAATATTCAGACCAAGAGATGGCTACGACCATGTTCGAAACAGCATATTCCAAAATCAAAGCCCAACCAATAATCCAAGCAAATATTTCTCCGAAAGACACATAAGCATACGTATAAGCACTACCCGATACAGGTACCATAGAGGCAAATTGTGCATAACAAAGCGCTGTAAATACGCAGGCTATCGAAACAAAAACAAAAAGTAGCGATACCGCTGGCCCACCTTCAAAGCTTGCTCTACCAATAGTACTAAAAATTCCTGCACCGATAATTGCCGCTATACCAAAGGAGGTCAAATCTCTTACGCCAAGTACTTTTACTAAGCCCGACGAATGACCGTCTTTACTTTGGCTCAGTACACTCTGAATGTTTTTTTTACGAAAAATAGTGTTTTTAGACATTTAGTTTGAAGTTTTAGTGTTTGGGTAGCAACAGCTATAATCAAATTAGAAAAGGTTTTGAGAAATTTCTCTCAGCCTGCTAGCCATAGAGTATGCCTAAAAATAGGAAATTCAATACGATTTATTGATACAAAATGTGACAAAATCTAGTGCCTGTCATCAAATCGGTACACATACTCAACCTTTAAGCTTGCAAATATAAGTATTTCATGCGTCTTTCAGTTAATCACACACTGCCAATGTATCAAACCCTCTCCCACTCAAAAGCAATTGGTAAAATGATTTAGACTTTTCAAAGATTAGTTTTTGTTTCAGAAAAAATCTTATTGCAACTTTGTAAAATATTTCCTGCATGGTACTATAGGTACTGCTAATGGTAAGTTCAGTTTTAATTTTGATTCACCACTATAATGAAAAAAGTTGCAGTTGTTATTTTAAATTACAATGGAGAAAAGTTTCTGAAACAATTTCTACCATCTGTAATTTCTCATTCACCATTAGCAGAAATTATTGTAGCCGATAATGCTTCCAAAGACCAATCTATTGCTCTTCTCAAAACGATGTTTCCTAGTGTTCGACTAATCGAACTAACTGAAAATCATGGTTATGCACAAGGTTATAACGAAGCCCTAGCACAAGTTGAGTCTGAATATTACATCTTGCTTAATTCGGATGTGGAAGTATGCGACAACTGGATTGAGCCTATTATCACGCTCATGGATTCGGACGACTCTATTGCTGCTTGCCAACCCAAACTCTTAGATTTCAACAAGAAAGATACCTTTGAATATGCGGGTGCCGCTGGTGGTTTCATTGATTTCTTAGGATACCCTTTTTGTAGAGGAAGAATCTTTAATAATCTAGAAATCGACCACGGTCAATACAACGATACTCGTGAGGTATTTTGGGCTACGGGCGCTTGTATGTTTGTTCGTGCTTCTACTTTTCATGAAGTGGGAGGCTTTGATGGTGACTTTTTTGCTCACATGGAAGAAATCGACCTTTGTTGGCGTATACACCTAGCAGGCTATAAGGTTTTTTACTCGGCTGAGTCTACTGTTTATCATGTAGGCGGTGGTACGTTACATAAATCTAACCCAAGAAAAACGTATCTTAACTTCCGTAACGGCTTAGCACTTCTTTACAAAAATCACCCACCACAACATCTATGGCTGAATATTTTCATGCGATTGGTGCTCGATGGTATTGCAGGAGTAAAGTTTTTGGCAGATGGTGGCTGGCAAGATTGTTTGGCAGTAATCAAGGCGCATTTCAACTTTTATGCAAATTTTGGGAGTTGGCATAAAAAAAGAAAAGCACTCATACGAAAGAATGGATACAAGTACATACATCCCAATTCTATCGTAAAAGCGCATTTTTTGAATGGTATCAAGAAATTTAGCGATTTACCAAAATCCCTATAATTCCCAAACCGTAGGGTGATTTCTTTGGCGAAGGTATTTGCGAATGTTCATCCAAAAAGCCAATATCAAATAGATAATGATGGGTGAACCCATTGTTAGAAAAGTCGTGTAAATAAAGTACAAGCGAATACTCCCAGTAGCAATACCAAATTTTTCGCCTATTCGTGTGCACACACCAAACACGTGTTGTTCAACAAAGTACTTGAATTTTAGCATGGTAGTAAATTAGGGATTATTTAATCAATAGTTTGATAAGGTTTTGTTGATGATAGACTTCAAATCTATTCATGAACAAATATACGAAAATCTGCTAAGCTTAGTATGCTTTTTGTACAAAACTTATAAGTACAAACAATTTGTAAATGAGACACTTAGAGTACTACAACATCTTTTTTAGGTAAAATTGTTGATAAATCAATAGCATTTTAGGGACTTAATATTTTAACATTACCATAGAAAATATAACTTTTCTAATCTAAATATCAGGTATTTTTACTCATTTTCAAAAAAAAAGAATGCTAAAAGTTGGATTGTATAAAATTATACCTACATTTGATAAATAATAGTTCTTAATTATACGATCTCCGAAGTCCAAAAGTTACCAGTTTTCAAGAGTTTACAATTCCTTCTAGTATTGTCCCTCTGTGATTATCAAGAACTTAAAAACTTACTGTTAGTTTTTTTCGAACTATTTAATGTGAGCCTTTGAAGGCTTGCTGGAGTTTTTTATTATCAATTTTTATTTTTTTTAATCATGCAAACAGGTACAGTAAAATTCTTTAACGAAAGTAAAGGATTTGGTTTTATCGTAGATGATGAAACTGCACAGGAAATTTTTGTTCACGTAACTGGATTAGGTGGTACACAAATCCGTCAAGATGACAAGGTTTCATTCGAGACTATAGAAGGAAAGCAAGGCTTAAACGCCGTTAATGTGAAGAAAATTAGATAGTTTGCGTCTCTTGTCGTTGGTCATTTGTCGTTAGTTTTCAGACAGAACAACTTCAGAAAATCAAGGCATAAACATTCAAGCTATATATGGTCTTATAGAATCCCAGACTCCATAAGCTGGGATTTTTCATGTGAAGGCTTTGTTTTAAGCAAAAGTCAGCATTAGCACTTTTTTATTTTTTATATTTTTATTTATTTTTTTTATGCAAACTGGTAAAGTAAAATTTTTCAACGAATCTAAAGGATTTGGTTTTATCGTAGACGATGAAACAAACCAAGAAATCTTCGTACACGTAACTGGCCTTGGTGGTGCAGTAATCCGTGAAAACGACTCTGTTTCTTACGAAACTACAGATGGTAAAAAAGGATTGAACGCGGTGAATGTTAGAAAATTATCATAATAAGTACTGAGTTGTCAGTAATGATAAATCTTTAAACGTTTATCGTTACAAATTAAAAAAGCTGAATTTTGAGTCAAATCAAAATTCAGCTTTTTTGTTGTTTATATAACGCTTGACAAAGTTTGGGCTTTGTCAAGCGTAGCTCATTTACTCAAACCACTTCAATACTTCATCTTTGGTTGGAATAGCAATTGTTAATTTCATCTTTTTGCGCATACCACCCAAATCATTGAATACTTTGTTTGGATTCGCTTCTTTCAAAGCAGCAACCGTCATGAAGCCCATTTTTTGCAATACTGGAATCCAATCCGTTGGAACACCAATGGCTTCGTATTCAGCTTCAGTAGATACTTCTGCTTTCTTCTCTGGACGCATCTGAGGGAAGAATAATACTTCCTGAATCGTAGTTTGATTAGTCATTAACATCGTCAAACGGTCGATACCGATACCAATACCTGCTGTTGGAGGCATACCATATTCCAAAGAACGCAAGAAATCCTCATCCATCACCATGGCTTCTTCATCACCACGTTCAGCCAAACGCAATTGCTCTTCAAAACGCTCACGTTGGTCAATAGGATCATTTAATTCAGAATAAGCATTAGCAACTTCTTTACCGTTTACGAACAACTCAAAGCGTTCTACTAAGCCTGGTTTGCTACGGTGTTTTTTCGTCAATGGCGACATTTCTACAGGATAGTCGATGATAAAGGTTGGCTGAATCAAGTTTGCTTCTACCTTTTCTCCAAAAACTTCATCAATTAGTTTACCTGTACCCATCGTTGCATCCACTTCGATTCCCCACTCTTGGCAGTGCTGACGCAAAGTAGCTTCGTCCATGCCTTCCACATTTACTCCTGTGTATTTTTCAATAGCACCAGCAATTGTCAAACGCTCGAAAGGACCTGCAAACTCGATTAAGTTCTCCCCTACTTGTACTTTAGAATCTCCGTTGGTAGCAATGGCTACTTTTTCGAAAATTTCTTCCGTAATATTCATCATCCAGTTGTAATCTTTGTACGCTACATAAAACTCCAAAGAAGTAAATTCTGGATTGTGAGTACGATCCATACCCTCGTTACGGAACATTTTTCCAAACTCATAAACTCCATCAAAACCACCTACAATAAGGCGTTTTAAGTACAACTCATTAGCAATACGCATATACAAAGGCATATCTAATGTATTGTGGTGAGTTTTGAAAGGACGTGCTGATGCTCCACCATGGATAGGTTGTAAAATTGGAGTTTCAACTTCTAACCATCCTTTTGAATCAAACAACGAACGCATTGTCGTAACAATACGAGAGCGTTTCAAGAAAATATCCTTGATATGCGGATTAACAATCAAATCCACATAACGCTGACGGTAACGAATTTCAGGATCTGTTAATCCATCATAAACGTTTCCTTCGTCATCACGTTTTACGATTGGTAGAGGACGAAGAGATTTATTTAAAATTTTGAACTCGGTTACGTGAATAGAGATTTCACCAGTTTGTGTAGTGAATACGTAACCATTTATTCCAATGATGTCACCAATATCCAATAACTTCTTGAATACAGTGTTATAAAGAGTTTTATCTTCAGTAGGGCACAAATCATCACGTCTAAAGTATAACTGAACACGGCCAGTACTATCTTGCAATTCAGCAAAAGAAGCACTACCCATAATTCTGAAGCTCATCAGACGACCAGCGATTGAGACCTGTTTATAATCTAGTTTATTATTCTCGTAATTCTTGTGAATATCAGCGGCCGTTACGTTCACTTCAAACATCTCGGCAGGATATGGGTCGATTCCCAATCTCATCAACTCTTCGCGCTTCTGGCGACGGAGGATTTCTTGTTCTGATAGCATTGTACTTGATTGATAATTTTGCCCAAGATTAGTTTCGGGGCAATAGTTGCATGAATAGTAATCTACTACGATTTCGTAAAGAGTGCAAAATTAGTCAGAATTACTGGGTCTTCAAACCTAGAATTGCCTAATAAAGGGTATCTTTCACGAATTTTCGTTTTTTTTTCGTAATCATGCGTCAAAAATCTGTATTTTGCACAAATTGTCATTAAACTCATCGGGTATTATGAAGCATTTTAGCAAGCTTACGCATCTTGCTCTTGTGATTTTATTGCTTACTAGTTGCGGAGTATTTGAGTCAGAAGATCAAAAATTTGAAAAAGTATCTAGTGAATTTATAGAAAATTACTTGATGGGGCACCCTACAGTGGCTGTCGCTCAAGGATACCATCAATTTGATGGGAAGTTGCCTGATTTTAGCAAAGAAGGAATTGACAAGGAAGCCACTCATTTGAATGAGTTCTTAGCAAAATTTGAAAGTCTTGACACGACTAAACTTTCTCAAAATAATTTGATAGACTACTATCTTCTTGTAAGTCAAGTCAAAAACTCTCTTCACAAATACAATGTGCTTCATATTGCAGAAAGACCATTGACCTACCTAGGCGTTATTGACCTAACACCATACGTCAAAAGAAATTACGCAAGTATTGACCAACGAGCCAAAGCGGTGATTCATTTTGAAAAACAGCTCCCTAACTTTTTGGTTACAGCCAAACAAAATATGAGCTCTATCAATTACAAAGAAGAGGTAGAGCTTTCGATTGATGCTTTTAGAAGTACCGCAGAATATGTAGAAAAAGATATTCCAAAGGCTTTTGAAAAGGTATATCAAAAAAATCTAAAAGACTCTTTAGCATATTCTACTAAAATAGCCAGTAGGGCATTGAGAGGTTTTGCAGATTATCTGCAAAAACATACGCTTCCTCGTGCGCATGGAAAATATGCTATCGGTAGAAGAAATTACATCAAAATGCTTCAGTATAATGAATTATTGGATACTACTCCTGAAGAAATTTTGAAAATAGGGTTAAAAAAACTGAAAGAAGAACAACAGGAGTTTGCCGAAGCAGCCAAAGTTATTGACTCGACTAAAACGCCTCAAGAGGTGTTTAAAATGATTCAAAAAGAGCATCCCAAAGCTGATTCCTTGGTGTCTTTTACAAAAAATAAATGTGAGGAAATAAGACAGTTTTTGATTGATCATCGCATTATTACTATTCCATCAGAAGTAAGAGCCAAAGTGGTTAAAACACCTGCGTTTATGGTGGGTGCAACTGCGGCAATGGATACACCAGGACCTTTCGAAAAAGCCGAAGCTTCTGAGGCCTATTACTATGTAACTCCACCTTCAGACAAATGGACCACTGCTCAAAAAGAAGAATGGTTAACCTTATTTAACAAATATTCAACTGAGGTAATCTCTATCCACGAGGCATACCCTGGGCATTATGTGCAGTTTTTACACTTAAATGCCTCCTCAGTTAGCCGTGCCAGAAAGTTATTTGGAAGCTACGCTTTTGTAGAAGGATGGGCACACTATACTGAGCAAATGATGCTTGAAGAAGGTTATGGAAAATCGGAAGACCCCAAGGTGATGGCTAAATACAAAATGGCTCAACTGTCCGAATCTCTGTTGAGATTGTGCCGTTTGGTGGTATCTATCAAAGAGCATACCGCTGGCTGGTCGGTTAAAGAGGGTACTAAATTCTTTATGGCTAACTGCTATTATGAAGAAAAACCAGCCTACGAAGAAGCACTTCGTGGGACGTTTGACCCGGGGTATTTATCTTATTCATTGGGCAAACTTCAATTGCTAGCTTTAAGGGAAGACGTTAAAAAACGTCAGGGAAAATACTTTTCACTTCGTAAATTTCATGACCAAGCAACCGATAATGGTATGCTTCCTGTACAGCTTTTGAGAAAAACTCTTTTAAATTAAAAACACATTATTCTATTAGGTTATAATGCAAAATAAAATTTCATTGATACGCTTTAAGCAGTAAGCCGTAGGCATTAGGTAAAAATCCTAGAGCTTAAAGCGGGTAAAACTATTTTAATTTTGCCCACTAACTTAGTTCGTTTTATCTTGTGTAATTTTTTGTTATTTTTATTTTACCAATAATAGTTCTAGAAGCTCTTCTTCAAACTATAAATGTCTACTAACTGGCATTCAACTAATTATATCTTGGCTACAAAATTATTTTGAGCTTAATTATTATTAGTGTCCCATTTCATTGATAAAACTTCAATGTATTATGAGTTACCAGTTATCCATTTTGATAGTAGAGGAATATGAAAATGAATTCTCTCTATTGGTTTCATTTCTACAACAAGCAGGCATTCCTACTCATTCTATTCTTCATGCTCACACAGTTGAAGAGGCAAAGCTTCATTTACTTGGCAATAGGCCTATCGATTTAGTTTTCTTGGATTTGTCACTACAAAGTCTGTACTCTTTTGATATTCATTTTGAGTTAATGGATTTAAAAGAGCATCGCGTTCACATAATTCCTATTTGTGAATTTACGTCTCCTCAAACTACCCTTTTAGCGCTAATCAATGGAGCCAAGGATTATCTTATCAAAGGAGAATATGGTCAAAAAAGCGTTAAAAGGGTGATTGACAATTGTCTCAAATGGTTGAATGAACCAGGAGGATATTTTGATTTAAAAGATTTTGTTAGCGATGACTTGGAATATGGTGCAGTATGGGATATTGACTTAATTCACTCAACAGCCAAACGCTCTGGAAAAAAATTCTATCATTCACTGGGATACCAAGAGTCTGAATATGCAACAGATTATTATTTCTGGCAAAGAAATATACATCCTGAAGATTATTATCGAGTAGAAGATGCCATCGAACAGTCCTTAAAGAGTTCTCCAAAACGTTATTGGGAAGTAGAATATCGATTCAGACGTGCTGACGCTTCTTACTTGTGGGTCAACGAACGCGGTTACATTCTATATGATTCATTGGGAAAACCAATACGAACACTAGGGATTATTGTGGATATCACACAAAAGAAGAAACAGAAAGGTTTCATTAAAAGTAATCAAGTGCAACAGGAAGCTTTTTTTTACAGCAATCCTTATCCAATGCTGATTTATAAAGCAGAAAGTTTTCAAATATTAGAGGTAAATAACGCTGCTGTTCAAAAATATGGCTTTGGTTATGAAGAATTAATTGGAATGACCACCTTAGATATTCGTCCAAAAGCAGATAAAGAGTGGTACAGAAAGCTCAAGCGTGAAATCATTACGAACAACCCTTTTAGGCATTGGCAAGTAAGGCATCAGAAGAAAAACGGGGAAATTATGCATGTAGAAATACTTGCCAATGATACCATTTATCAAGATACGCCTGCGGTACAAGTTATGGTAATCGATATCACACAGCAAGTAGTAGCACGTAGCGAACGTGATTTTGTAGCCCAAGTTATTGAGCTATTTAATCAAAAAAACTCCATGATTGATGGGCTAAGTGAATGTTTAAAAAGTATCCGCAACTACATTAGTTGGGAATATAGTGAAATATGGCTGAGTGATACTCTTATTAACTCGACCAAACTAATTGCCAGCAATAGCTTCAATGCTGAATCCTTTCAATTACCTATTGCAACATGGTATTTTGATGAAAGCTTTTTTAAGCAAAAGCTAAAACATCATAACATTATTTGGATTGAAGACCTTCATCATTTGCAGACTAGTCCGAAACGAATCACTACACTTGAGGGTAGTCTTCAATCGGCTTTTTTGGTTTCATTACCTTACAAAAGAAATACTACGATTTGGATGATTTTTTATTCTCTAAAAAAAATCAAAAAAGACGCAAGTCTGATCCAATTGTTTGAAGGAATTAGTCGTCATTTAAGCAATGAAATCAGACGTCGTAATTCGGAAGAACAACTCAAATATATCTTTAACTTCAACCGAGATTTATTTGGGATAGTTAACACCTCAGGCGAATTTGTACAAGTAAATGAAGGCTTCAAGGATTCTTTGGCTTATGAAGAAAGTATGCTCCTTGAAAAGTCCTTTTATGACTACGTTCACGTTCAGGATCGAGACCTTACAAGAAATATCATGGATGATTTGGAAGAAAGAGATATTACATCTCCTTTCGAAATTCGGTGCCTAACCAGTAATCATGATATTAGATGGATATCGTGGTCGGCAACCAAATTACCGGGGGAAGACCTCATTTTCTTACTTGGAAGAGATATTACGAATATCAAAAAGCATCAGGTTGAGCGTGAGGCTCTTATCGAGCAACTCACCGCAAGTAATGAAGACCTAAAACAATTTTCTTACATCGTCTCGCATAATTTACGGGCGCCCTTATCAAATCTCATGGCGGTAGTCAATTTTCTGACGCCTGAAATGATTACGCATCCGACATTAGATTTCCTAATTGATAAATTTAAAAAATCGACCCAGATTCTTAATTCTACAGTGAATGACCTTTTGGATATTTTAGTCATCAAAAACAAGGTGACTATCGCACAAACTATGATTGATTTGGAGGAAAAACTTCAGCACTCTCTCGAAACCCTGCTGTATATTGATTCTACAGATGAGTATAATATTAGAAAGGATTTCACAGAAGGAAAATGGGTTTACTTTAACCAATATTACATAGAGTCTATTTTTCAAAATCTCATTAGTAATGCCATCAAATATAAGTCCCTAGAAAGACCTCTTGAGTTAAATATATTTACCAAAATGACTTCGACTCATTTGAAGCTATACATAAAAGATAACGGGCTAGGCATAAATTTGAAATTACACAAACATAAAATTTTTGGTCTATATCAGCGATTTCATGAAAACTCTGAAAGTAAAGGAATTGGGCTTTATATTGTGAACTCACAGGTAAGAGCGCTCGGTGGCACCATTGAAGTTCAAAGTGAAGAAGGTGTAGGTACTACTTTTATCATTTCTTTTAAAATTCGGAACTAAAGCGTTATAACGCTTTAAGCAATAAGCTATAGGCATTAGGCGAAAAAGCTTTCAATGATTTCATGAGTTAACCTTTAGCATAAAGCCTATAGCTTAAAGCAGGTAAAATTATTCATCAACCTTCCAACCTCCTAAAATATTTTCTTTGGTATATTTTTTGGCATCCTCCTCTGTGAGCTGATGTGACCATTTAACTCGCTTCGAAGTTTCAGCACCAATGCCTGTATTTTTGTATTCGGCATAATACGAAGTTGTTTCATTGGATACTTTGTCCCAATTGTTCCAACCTTCAGGTTTTACTTGTTTGTCGAGCACCGACTCCATGATTACCACTTTTGCATACGGTCGCCAGGGTCTACCTAAGTAAAATGTATTTGCTTGTGCACTACCTGTAAAAGTACAATTCTTAAAAACGTAGCCGTATTCTTTGTTTTGAGGCGTGGAGGCTGCGGTGTAATAACCATCATTTTTGGCGTAAATAGTACATTTTTCAAATAAAGCTGTAGACGAACCAAAGATAAAATCGACTGTTCCCTCGATATAGCAATTGTAGTAATATTGTCGACTTTCGTAACCATAAGTGTACAAAGTATCTTGAAAACCTAAAAATCTACAATTTCTGAACTGTACCTTATCGCCCTTTACCCAAACCGCAACCGCTTGCCCAACAGGACCAGCGGTATTTTGGAAAGTAATATTCTGTGCCGAAAACTCATTACCAAACACATAAAACCCTGATGATCCTGTAGTTCCCTTTTCTTCTCCGAAGATGTTTTTCTTTTGGGCAAAATCATCATATTGGATAATCGTTTCGGTCAGGCTCTCTCCTATGATTTTCACCATTGCTTTGGATTCAGCAAGCACTAATTTTTCTTGATAAATCCCCTTTTTGATGTAAATCGTCGTAGGTTTTTTACGAAAATCAGGCACAGCATTAAATGCTTCTTGTACAGTTCGAAATTGCCCAGAACCATCTTGTGCCACCACAAAATCATACTTTTGAGCAGTTGACCAAAAGGTCATCAATAGTAATAAGCCTATTAAAATCTTTGTTTTCATATTTATTTCGTCTACCTCAGAAAATCTGAGCGCTATTTGAAGGTTTTGCACTAAAACTAACTACTCCTTGACCAGCTTTTTTGTAGCTTTTTTTTCACCAGTACTCCATTCGACCAGATACACGCCAGATGGTAAGCCTTGCAAACTTAGGGTTGTTGTGGTAGTATGTCCATTCAATGATTGAGATACTTTGCTATTGCCTTGCAAATCGATGAGGCGCAATTCAGCTTTTTCGGCAGGATGCGATACCTGTACTTCATTGACACTTGGATTAGGACTAAGCACTAAGGCATGATTGCCTATTTCATCAATACCCAAAGGTTTTGCGACAATACCCTTCAAATTTACCGTTATATCTTGTACTCCAGTAGCCTTATGCGTGATGGTTCCTGTATAACTACCAGCGGTACTTGCCGTAAAACGAACATAAACTTTGGTTGAAACCATCCCATTCGTTGGCGTAATTTTCAAGGCAGAAGCTGCATTAAACCATGTCGTTTTGTCTAAGGATAATTCAAAAAAAGCAGAAGGAATTAATTGAATTTCACCTTGTAGATTTTCGGCTGTTACGGTATAGCTTTGAGGCTCATTGGTCATTCCAATCATATAATTAAAATCTTGGAGTGCCTGAGTCAGTGCCATAGCAGGTTTTAGAATAGCCTTACTAACTCCTAAAAGCTCTAAATCTTTGATTTTGGCATAACGACCCGCACTTGAACTACCAGTACTATAATAAAGACGAAACGTTAGAGAATCTCCTGCTACCAGATTAATACCTGTGGAACCATTGAGGGCAAATTGATAGCGAGTAACTGTCGAACTTGGCTCGGCATTGGGTATAATTGGCGTAGTAAACTTGCCATTAGCTCCTGCAACAAGTGGGATACCTGCCAATAAACCAGCAGTTGCTTCGGATGAGTCATTTTTGAATCCAGTTTTTGAAAATACCAAAGCAAACTTACCTGTTGCAGCGGCATATAGAGCTGTTTTCAGTTGTAAAGAATCTACTCTGAGTGTGTAATCAGTATTACATTTAATTACAATTTGCTCGTACGAACCTCTGTAAAGGTTATTGCCCCAGCCACCACCTGCGGTAGTCCATAAGCCTCCACCATCGGCAGATGGTGCAAAAGCTTGACCATGCAAAGCAGAGTAAGCAGGAATCACCGAGCCGTTCGAGAGATACAATCTTTTTAAGGAAGGTTTGCTAACTGTTATCCCTTTGGCACGAACAGTGGCACTATCAGCATCGGATATGCTCATAGACCATAATGCCAATCGTTGTGAAAAAGCCAATGCTTCTGTCTGGGTAATACCAGTCAATTGTAAGGTTTTAGCAATAGCTCCTGTACTCGCATGAGTAATAGTGCCTGTGTAGCTCCCTGCTGTTTTGGCATTGAGCCTAATTAATACTGAAGTTGTTGCTACAATTCCACTAGTTGGGCTGAGCGAAACGGTCGAGGTATTCCACGTTTTTCCTGCATCTAAAGAAACCTCAAAATTGGTAGGTACAGTTATGGTGAGCGCGGATGGTAAATTTTCACCTGCTACAGTATATACCTGTGCCACCGATGGTGCACCTAGTCCTTGTAAAAAATCCGCAGGTGTTCCGTTGAGTGTGATTGTAGGCAAAGAAGTTACCGAAACAGTATCTGTATTAAACTCTTTAAATCCAGTTTTAGTAGCCTTAATGACGTAGTAATAGGTTTTTCCTGCCTCTGGAGCATTATCATTGGTGGTATAATTCCAAAGCGTATCAGTAGTGCTGGTAATGTCTTTGATTTTGACAAAATTGGTTTTCGTATCTACACTTCGATATACTGAGAATTGAATATCTTTCATGTTCCAAGCGGTATTCCACGTAAAAGTCGTTGGGGTAGATAAATTAGCTCCTTTGATAACTTTAAAATTTAACATGACCAACTCCCCTTTCGTTGTTGGACAAACATTAGCTATTGTACAAGGATCCCAAGTGCCAAATATTTTCGA
Source organism: Cellulophaga sp. BC115SP (assembly GCF_009905545.1). GTDB lineage: Bacteria > Bacteroidota > Bacteroidia > Cytophagales > Spirosomataceae > Flectobacillus > Flectobacillus rivi. The sequence continues at coordinate 45,592 of NZ_JAAALB010000030.1, forward strand.
ATTATCATAATAAACCAAAGCTTGAGCATCTGTCAACTGTTTTGACCAAGAAACCCTTTTACTCACATCTGCCAAAGCACCATTAAATCCTTTGGGCTTATACTCGGCATAGGTAATCAAACTCGTATTTGTTCCAGCATCCCAAACCGACCAACCCTCTGGTTTAACTATTTTATTTCCATAAATACTATTCAAAAAAACAACCTTATTCCCTTTCTTAGCAGCATCGGCTGTACCTGCGTCATTTTGCCAAGGACGTCCCAATACATAGGAAGTAACCCCATTATTAGCAGGCAAAATAGTATTTCTAAACACATAACCATACGTTTGAGTAGTTGGCGTATTGGCTGCTGTGATATAGCTACCCGCTAATTTATCGACACGGTCTTTGGCATATACGATACAAGAATCAAAAATGGCGGTGGCACTACCAAAAATAAAATCAACCACTCCATCGATGTAAGTATCTTTAAAATACTGACGCTTTCCGTCACCATTACTTAGTACTGTATCTTGACCTCCTAGGAAAATACATGATTTCACGACGGTTTTGTCTCCTTCTAACGAAATAGCCAAGGCCTGTGGAGAGTCGCCTGTTGTATTTTCTACCGTTAAATTCCACAACCCACAGTTATCTGACTTAATCGTCAAAGTTCCAGAGGTACTTGTTCCATACGTTCCACCTGCGGGATTTGCTTTTCCTGAATAATCATTCCAAGAGATAATAGTCTTGGCTGCACTTTCACCAATCAAATAAATAAATGGCTTGTTAGAAGGAATATTAACTTTCTCAAGATATTTTCCATTCTTAATAAAAATCCGAAAAGGTGCTGTACTATTGACAGGAGCGGCATCTATTGCGGCTTGGAGTGTTTTGTGAGAACCTGTTCCGTCCAGTGCTACCACTGCGTCGTATCCCATCAAGTCAACTGTTTTTGTTCCTCCCAGAATTTCTCCCGTTCCTGTATCTTTACTAATACCATTCAAGAAGTTTTCTAGTTGTGTATAGCCGTTCGGGGCAATCTTGTTTCCATCCGTAGCATCTTTAGGATTTAGACCATTAGCCAATTCCCAAATATCATCCATCCCATCTTTATCAGCATCTGTATAAGCGGTATTGCTGCCATATTTAGGAATTCCTCCAACATTGGTAGGACTATCAATAATTCCTGAAGGGTGAGTAATTCCAGCACTGGTGACTAAAGCATAAGTAGCGCCTTCATACGTAGCAGTTCCCGTACGGGTTTCACGAGTAATACGAAGGTCTATGGCGTCACGACGTGGTAAAATAGCTCCAGCGCTATCCAATACTCTCAAATATGCCTCTTCGGCAGTGTGGGTACGAACGGGTGCTGTGTCAAAAGGTTTTTCTTGTCGAGCCGCCTTGATTAGTGCATCCGCATTGACGTAACTATCTTTTTGCACACCTTTGGTCCAGTTGTCGGCCGTCACATCAGGATACCCAGCCACGTAGTTGCCATCAATGTAAAACTTCCCTCCCCAAGTGGTGTCTGTACCATCTACATAGAAGTTAGTATAATTTAAAATACGATTTCTTTTATTGGAGGCTGAACTTGTTGTAAGACTACCAGGAGTGGCAGGTCCTGCCTTGTAGTAGTTGTTCACCATATTGATTTTTCCCCCTTCTCCTCCATAAGAAGAGTTGATATTTCCCCAGTTATACACCACGTTATTGCGATAATCTACTAGTTCATCAGCTGGGTCGTATGGCACATACCCTTTTCTTGCGCCACCAAATCGTGGGTTTCGTGAAGAATGATGCGCTAAAAGGTTATGGTGAAAAGTAGCATTCGCTCCTCCCCAAATCCCTGCATAACCATGAATCCCTTTATCATGCTTTGAGTTATATAAGCTTTCGCTCAAAATAGACCATTGTAAGGTAAAATTTCGAATGCCATAAAATGTCCCCGTTTCATCTATCGACCAGCTCAACGAGCAGTGATCGACAATAATATTTTGATATGGGCCATTCCAACTATTCATGGCATCATCTTCAGAAGCATTTTCATCGCCAAAACGACAACGAAGATATCGGACGATAATATCTGATGCCGAGATATTTAGGGTATAGCCTGTGATACAAATCCCATCTCCTGGAGCTGTTTGACCTGCAATCGTAATATTATTCTGTTTGATTACGAGTCTACTTTTTAATTTTATTTCTCCCGAAACTTTAAAAATAATAGTTCGATTAGGCTGGCTTATGGCATCTCGCAAACTACCAACACCCGAATCGTTGAGGTTCGTTACTTCATATACGCTACCTCCACGACCACCAACGGCGAAGCGTCCTCCCCCTTCAGCAGTAGGAAAAGCGAGTTGTTGGGCATGGGTTTCTGAGAATAAACACAATATGAGAGCAGCAAGTGAAAAAGTGTATTTTCTCACTTGGAAAAAAGAAGAAATTTTCATCTTGAATAGGTTTTAAATAGGGTTTGAGCTTTGGGGTATCAGCATTGGGCTATTTCTAAAAAGCTCTTAAAATAGTAATAACAAAATCATTTCGATGACATAATGACTGAGCTTAGAGTATGTTTAAAATTTTATTTGGCACGTATCGGAAAAACAAAATTTCCCTTCGCCACTCCTTACTTTTCTTGTCTTGACACAAGAAAAGTAACAAAAGAAAGTCAAGAAATCCTAAACTCGCCTGTGGCTCAAACAATAGGATTTCAGAAAAACAAATACATACCTTTTCATTTTCAATGACTTCTAAAATTAAAACATAGTCTTACTTACTCCATTTGGCAAGCCATTTGGGATAATCAACTTCAATGAGTTTTTTGGGCCATTCGCCGTAGTAACCGTATCCAATACGACGTTCATGTTCGATTTCGGCTAAAGTTGCCTTGGGCACGCTATCACGACCGACAAAGAAGGGTTTGTTGGTTTCTAAATCATAAAATCTTGCCCAAATTTCTCCATTAGGATCTGCTATTACCACACGATCTTTACCCTTTGGAAGTGATGGAGCGGGTATGTCTTCCACTTTTATTCCTTTGATTTTTACCGATTCTAAATATGCAACAGCCGCTTTTATCGATTGCTTGATCTCGTCTGATGGATTTTTTATGGTCATTAAAAAGTTGATAATCCCAACTGACTCAGCACCACTCAGCGATGGTAATTCAAATTTTCGTGCCTTGGCAGGTTTTAGCGTAAGTCTGTCATGTTGAGCACACCAAACGGTAAGGGTTCCATTTTGGCGAACTTGCGTGTTCAGAATACATCGGATTCCTCGGTCAACTGCTAGTTGTGCTAAAGGTCGTAACGCTGGTGAGAGATTGGCATATTCATCTTTCGCTTCTGCTGTGCTTCTCATCACCTTCATGACATCGATCATGGCATTGTCGTTGTAGGTAATATGCTTATGATAACCAGAAGTATCAGGATAAAACTGTCCCCAACCACCTGCTTTATTTTGAGCTTCTAACAGGTATTTGATACCTCTTTCGGCTGATTGTAAATAAGTAGGATTTTGGGTTTGAGTATATGCTTTTACCAAAGTGGTAATCTCTCTTGTAGTTGCTTTGTCATCGATAGTGGTATCATACACTTTTTTTTCAGACAAAAGCTTTTTTCTAAGCTCTGGCTTAATGGTGAGTGAATAATTAATAGCATCTCCGCCAGGTTGTGGCCAACCGCCATTATCTCTTTGGTACAGAAGCATCCTTTCTGCTACAGAATCTTTAGGATATTCTGTAGCAACTGTTTGAACAGCCGTAGATTGTGTTTTAGCAGTATGACAAGCTAGAAATAGACAAGGAAGTAAGCTTAAGAAACTTAAAGCAAAGGATTTTTTCATCATAATCTTTGGAAGGAAAAAAGCCCCCGAAAATTCGGGGGCAGTCAAGTTTTATTTCACTCTCCAACGAGGGTCACCACTGTCGCGACGACCAGAGAAAGCAGTATCTTTAAAATTGAAGTTTAATCCTGAATAAGGACTCACCCACAAATCCGTTGCTTTTTTAGCGTAGGTAAGCGAAGGCAATCCTGGGATTTCGGTACCAGCTACGTAGCCAAAATCACTTGTTGTGTAGGTATTGAGAACAGTAAAGGATGTTGCCTCTAAACCAGCAGATTTACCACGAACTGTCAACAAGCTAGTTCCAGCCTGATCCCAAGCGTGCCCAAAAATACAGTTGCTAATACGAATACCTCCTGTTACGTTGCTACGAACACCCGCAGTACCTCTCCATTGGAACAGTGAACCTTGGTTTGTAGCAATCTCGCTCAAAGTACAATCTTCGACAACTACTGATTTTGAATTTTGGCGAGAAACTAAGAAGATGTTGATTTTACTAAAAGTTGAGGTTTGAAACAAGATATTATCAACTGCTGCTTGTGCATCACCATCCGTATCGGTGGTTAATACACCGTAGTTACCAATTTGATGTACAATAGAGTTTTTGATAATATAATTGGTAATAAATACTTTGGCACGAATACGCAATACACCACGCATATTTGAAATTATACAATTATCGAATGACAATTCTCCGATGGTTGTAGTTGTACTGATATTTGGGTTGAAAATATAACTAGCAGCAATATCAGCACCGATAAATTCAATATTTGAAAAACGGAGATAGGCAATATTTGCTCCCGTTCCTATGTTACCACCACCCGAGGTTGTAATTATTGTTTTTTGGTCGCCAAAGCCATACGCACTCGTAACAGTAACAGACTTCGTAAAGCTATTGGTAGGCATTACATAAGTCGCTCCTTTTTTCAATACAATAATTCCTCCTTCTACTACCGTTGTTAGCGCATTATTTAGGGCATTTGGATCATCACTTTCTGACAAGTCTATAACACCAGGCTGAGAGGTATCTACTGCACGTTGGATAGTAGTATAATTGTCCCAACCACGAATGGCACCATCGGCACTGTAAATAGCTAATTGATACGTAGTCAAAGGAGCTAATTTGCCAATAATTTTTGCGCCCGCTTTTTGCTCTGCATCAGTGACGTCATACGATGCTAATGGCGTTGCAAGTTTTAAATCCGTTTTAGCAAAAACCTTAATTTTAGCAATAACCGTTGAACCCGTTGTCCAACGCACACGAGCCGCTACGTCAATCACATCTGAAGCGGTTGGGGTAATCATAATGGTAGGAAACTTCTCGGTTCTTACCCCTCCTAAATCTGACACCTTACTGTCATATTGGGTATTGGCAGCATGAGCAGTAGCTCTTACTTGATATTGCGTATTCCAAAACAACGACTCTCCTTTTAATAAGGTTTGGTCAACCACCACATAATTGGTATCAACATTAACTTTATAGTCAACCGTTTTGAAGGTATCTCTACTTACTTCCACGGTATATCCCACTGCCGCTTTGATATTGGCCATATTCACAATAATGGTATTGTTTTTGGCAGATAAATCTTTATTTAAAACAGGGCGAAATAAGCGAGTTTCCGCAGTAATTTCTTCTTCAGGCTTGCAGGCAAAAAGCAAACCCAAAGCCGATACTGCTAACAAGATACTCTGTTTGATATATGACTTTTTCATAAATTTTCTTTGTTAAAAAGATCTTGAAACAAAGGACTCCCTTGTGTGGACTCCTGTTCATTTAAGAAAACCAATTGTATTAATTGAATGCAACAAACCAATGATGAGCCTATTGCATTCAACTTTACAAACCTAAAATCCGTATCCATCATTTGCCAATTTACCTTGGCTGTTTGTGATAGCTTCGGCAGGAATAGGGAAAATATAACGAGATACACCTGCTACAGGTCCATTATAGTATTTCTCCCAATCTTTGGTAATCCAGTCGGCATAGGTTGTAGGAGTCGGCTTCAAACTTGCTAAGAACGATACACGTGTCCAAGTAGCATCTGGCGTACCTACATACTTGCGACTTGGGTTCAACAACTTGAACGTTCCACTTGCATCACGCTTCCAGTACATATAATCTGGCAATTCAGAGAATTTACCTGTTCCTGTCTGAGCAGCATCTGCCATCAATTTCAAGTCGTCCACCATTTGTTTCATCTTTGGTGCATATAAGTTCCAGCGAATCAATTCATATTTACGAATCATTTCGCCGCCAAACTCCCAGCCTCGCTCGTCCACAATGGCATTAAAGAAACTTTGCTTTGAAGTTGATATAGACTTAATATAATCGTCTACTTTGGTTGGCCAATAAGTAGATGAAAACGCACGCTGACGGACACGTTTTAAGGCATTTTGTGCAATTTCGGTCGGACCATTTAACTCATTTTCAGCTTCAGCCAACATCAATAATACATCCGAATAACGCATCATTGGCCAGTTGATACCAGTACCTTTAGCCGTAGAAGCCCCAGGAGCTTTGTCCAAAAACCAACGGCTCCATTTACCTTGAGCGATGTTCATCGAGTTGGTTACAAATACTGCCTGAGCACTCGTATTGATTTTGTAGAACGCACAAGTTACGTCACGACGAACGTCCAAAGTATCAAATGAGAAATAGTACGTCGGAGGAATCGCCATATAGTTATTACCCGAGCCATAGCTGTGAGCTGCCGTTGTACCACCCTCTACGGTAATACCGATATTCCAGCCTACATCACCGTTACCAATAGCAAATGGTACTTCAAATAATACATCACTGTTGGAAGGAGTCACAAATTTTGATTCATTCAAGAATACTTGTTTGAAATCTGTCGGCAAAGCACGGTCTTTTAGCGAAATCAATTTTTCAGTATATGTCTTTGCTATTTTGTAATAATCCAAATAGTCAGATTTACGCTCCATTTGCATGGCAGGTGTCAAGTAATACCCTCCACGCTGAAGTGCCAAACGAGCAATCATCCCCATGGTGTATTCACGGTTGATTTGTTCAATACTGTAGCTATTTTGGTCAGCCCAAAGCATTTTATCCTCAATTTTGATAAGGTCATCAATGACTTGTGATAAAATTACATTACGGTCTTCTTTAGGTAAGAAAAAGTTGTTTCCTGCCTTTGGTGCTTGACGCACATTAGGTACATCTCCAAAATACAAAGTCAGCATACTGTACCAATACGCACGCATGGTATAAGCTTCGCCCAGCATCTGGTACATTTTTCTTGAAGTAGCCGCATCAGTAGATTTTAGCGCATCGCTGGCTTCAATTCCCTCGATAGCAATATTACAGTTACGAATCGAAGTATAGGCTGCATTCCATACAATGCGAAGATCGCCATTCGTAGCGAGGGCATTCAAATCCCAAATTTGATAACGGTCAGCAGTACTGCTCCAGCCACTTTGATGCTCGATGTCAGTATTACCTGCCATGTTATTTGAAAGACGAGAACGAAACGCATCTTGACCAAATGATTCATAAATAGCATTTACACCTTTACGAGCATCATCTGGGTTTGAATAAATATAGTTTACATCAAAAGTTGATAATGAATCAGGTTCTAAAAAGTCTTTACATGACGTTAGAAAACCAGAAGCTATCACTGCGAGTATGAGGAATTTCTTTTTCATAATACATTGAATAGACTTTTGCCGAGGCTTGAGTCTGATTTTAGGTTAAACACACCAAAAGTTCAATTCAAACTTTTAACAAAGGCTAGAAAGTAATATTTACACCAAGTGTGTACGAGCGGCTACGTGGGAAAGATGAATAATCTACCCCAGGTGTCAAACCTGAATAACCACTTCTGGTAGTACTAACTTCGGGATCATAGCCAGAGTATTTCGACCACAGATAAAGGTTGTTACCTGTGAAATAAATTCTGAACTGAGACATACCAAGCTTTGCAATAAGGTGCTTAGGAATAGAGTAACCAATGTTTAGGTTGTTCAAACGAATAAATGAACCATCTTCAAGTGCCCAGTCAGAAATAACCGCTTGTGCATCAGACAAGCCAAGTGGTGACCAGATTGTCTTATTAGCATTTAGTTGTCTTAATTGCTCCAAATCAGTCACAATTTCACCTGGTGTTCCTGTGTATTTTCCATCTACATCCAAATAAGTAAAGCGGTTGTTGATGCTCATCATATCAGTTAAGTTACCGTAAGTCACACGACGGAACTGGTTGTATTGGATTTTACCTGTATTATAAATTTTGTTACCATAAGACCAGTTGAAGAAGATAGAAGCATCGAAGTTTTTGTAACGACCATTAAATCCAAAACCACCTTGTGCTTTTGGTAAAGTGTTACCGATTACCTGACGATCTAAGCTGTTTACGACTCCGTCACCGTTGGTATCTTTCAACTTCATAAAACCTGGACGGATAGAGGTATTCCCCGTAATTGCAGTCGAGTTAGTTACGCCATCTTTCAAGATATATTTTTTGGCTACAGCATCGTAACCAGAGAAGTCATCTATTTTGTAGAAACCATCTGCTACATATCCATACACATCTCCCAATGTACCTCCTACTTTCACATAGAAGTCATCTTGGTCACGCAAGTCGGTACTTGCCCAGTTAGATTGGAAGAAACGCTCCTGAGTTCCATCCAATGCTTCTACCTTAGCTTTGTTGATACCGAAGTTTAAGTTTACAGAAAATGATGCCTCTGGTTTGTCGATGATATATCCTGTCAATGACAATTCAACTCCACGGTTTGAAGTACTACCTACGTTATTCCATTGTTTGGTAAAACCTGAGCTCGAAGGAATCGCAGATTGCAATAACAAATTGCTTGTTTTGTTATGATACAAATCCAAACTACCAACCAAGCGTTGTTTAAAGAAACCAAAATCAAGACCTACGTTTTGGTTGATGGTCGTTTCCCAAACTAAGTTCGGATTATACAATGTGGTTCCTGTTGGAGTATAGTATACATTGTCGACATTACCAAAACCTGGTCCTCTCAATGTAGTTGCTTCAAACAAGAATTGTGTAGCTGTAGCATCGATACGGTCGTTACCTGTTGCACCATAAGAAACACGAAGTTTCAATTCATCGAGATCACGCATTTGTTTCAACAACTTCGTTTCAGACAATTTCCATCCTAATGCTACAGCCGGGAAGAAACCCAAACGATTGGCAGCACTAAATTTACTTGAAGCATCTGCACGGAATGTCAAAGCTGCTAAATAGCGGTCTTTGAACTGGTAATTGATACGTCCAAATCCTGATACACGATTTTGGTCGGTATTTTCAGTTGTGTATTGGCGGTCAGTACGACCAAACGACATATTAGCGAATAGTTCTTCAGGAGTAATAGAAGCACGGAAGTCTTCGCCACGTAAGAAACTGGTATTTCCGCCTGTTGAATAAACCTCATGACCCAACAAGAAATCTAGCTTGTGAGCACCCAAACCCTTCATTTGATAATTCAAGGTATTCAACCAACGCAATGAGTTTATCTCATAGTTAGTTTTTTCACCAATAGGCAAACTACTACCGTTGTTGAAGGATTCACTAGTTAATGGGCCATAATAACGTAAAACTTTGTCATACGATTTTGAGCTTGTTAATGTTGTTTTAAAATCTAAGCCTTTAATAATTGACCAACTCAAACCTGCATTCAATACATAGTCTTGAGTTGTACGTTTACGCCAGTCTTGTGCTACTAATTTTTTAGGATTTACCAATGCCAATAAGAATGAAGCAAAATCGTCGTCACTGCTTGCAGTAGTCAAATCAATATCCAAAGCATCGGCAATACCATTGGTTGGACGAGTCTGAACGGCATCTTTGATGTTCAACTGTGCCGAGCCCGAAGTACCTGCTCCATCGATTACGGTGTTCGTGATACGAGCCGAAGCATCAAATTTTAACTTCTTGCTAATATTTTGATTAATCTTAAAGTTAATCACATTACGAGTATAGCCCGAACCTGTCAACAAGCCTTGGTCTGTGTTGTTGGTCAAACTCAAACTAAAGGTTGTCATTTCAGTACCGCCACTAATACTAACGTTGTGAGATTGTGTAGTACGAGGAGCGCCAAAAAGTTCTTTCTGCCAATCTGTGCCTTTTTTACCTTGATACAAATCATAGTCGCCATATTTACCAAAGAATTTCTCCATGTTAGCTACGTCTGTGGTACCACGTAATTTGGCTCTTTCGTAGTTCACTAAAACGTATTCGTAAGGAGAAAGTACTTTGTAGGCACGGTCAGAAGGTAAGGTTTTTAACTGCATAAAACCATTATACGAAACCGTTGTACGACCCGCTTTTGGTCTTTTGGTTGTAATAACAACTACCCCGTTAGAAGCTTGTGCTCCATAAATAGCAGTAGCTGCTGCATCTTTCAATACGTTGATACTTTCAATATCTGAAGGTGGTACATCTTTGATACTACTTACGATAAAACCATCCACAACATATAAAGGAGAGTTATCTTGAGTAATTGAGCCACCACCACGAACACGAATTACGACATCGGCATCGGGCGAACCATCGGTTGTAACAACACTTACCCCAGCCATACGACCTGTCATAGCTTGTGCCGCACTGGTGATAGGAATATTTTTAAGGTCACGTGATGACATAGATGCCACTGAACCAGTATTATCTGTTTTTTTGACTACCCCATAACCATCGCTTACTACTGATACTTCGGCAAGCATGCTGTTTTCAGGTGCAAGCGAAATGCTCAACTCACCTTTACCTTCAATGGTTACCTCTTGGGTTTTCATTCCAATAAATGAAAATACCAAAGTGGCACCTTTGGGCGCATTGATACTAAAGCGACCTTGTGAGTCGGTGGTGGCACCATTATTTGTACCTTTTACTTTGACAGTAACTCCTGGAAGAGCATCGCCAGTTTCTGAATCCACGACTTTTCCTTTAACAGGATCGGCGGCTGGGGCTTTTGTGAGACTGGTTTCGAGCATGGGTGTATTCATTCCCGACTTCTCTTCTAGTCCGTTCGAAGCAGTCAGTACAATAGAATTATGCACCACTTTATAGCTCATGTTGAGAGGATTCAAGAAGCGGTTTAGGACCGTTCTCAGGCTTTCATTGTTGGCAATAAGGCTCAGGTTATTTGCTTGGGTAAGTGTTTGCTTAGAACTAAAGATGAAAGAAACACCGGATTCTTTCTCTAATTCTTTCAACACACCCTTAATCGTGCTGTTCTTTACTGAAACAGTCACAGGTTTTGCCAAAACTTCTTGCGCGCTGGCATCTTTTGCATAAGATACCACCATAAAGGCAATAGCTATGGCTAACTGAATGACAGTCATCTTCATGATTTTGAAAAATGTTGTCTTAATAAATTGTTTTTCCATAAATTTGCTTTGTACGATTTGGTTGTGAAATCTACAATACCTCTAAAGGCATCTGGTAAATGCTCTTGGAGGCTTACGGGCTTGAAGTGCTGGTAACACTTCAGGCCTTTTTTTATAGGTAGCTACTTTATTTAATCGATAGTCTTTATATGAATAAGAAATCATCTGGTAAATAATTTCTTGCTGGTCATCACACCAAGATTTTTCTTTTAAATAAATCGCTAAAACGGACTATGATACTAATCTTTTATTGGCAACCGTCACCCAAGATGATAATTTCGTTGCCTTCAATCTGGTAAGTAGCACTAATTGAGCTACAGATAATGTCCATGATTACAGGAAGTCGTTGGTTTTTGAAATTCCCAAATAAGGTACATTTTCTTACAGCGGTGTTGGGTGTTCGAATTATGATTCCGTATTCATGCTCAATTTGTTCTATTACTTTATCTAAAATTATTTCGTCAAAACTTAGGGTAATAGGTTCCCAAATCTGCTTATGTGTATGTTGTTCAATAGTGAAGTCGTGGGTTTCAACCGTATTTTCTTCTTTCTGAATAACTACTTGTTGTTGAGGAGTAATAATTACCTGATTGACTTTATCTTCATCTTCTTGGTAATTGACTCTCACTTTGCCCGTCACTACCGAAACTTCATATTTGTCTTTACTAGCCGTAGCCACCACATTAAAACTGGTACCTAGTACCATCACATTCAAGCCTTTATTTTTGACATGAAATGGCTGGTCTTTATTGGGCTTTACATCAAAAAATGCTTCCCCTTCGAGATATACCACACGAGTAGGTGCACCTTTGACAATTTTATACATAATGCTCGTTGAAGGATTCAGCCAAACTTTACTTCCGTCTGGCAAGCTCACTTCCTGAATAGCTTTTCCTACATTGGTAACCGTTTCCCAAAGACTTTTTTCTTTAGTAGATAGTGTCGGAATTCCTACCAAACTTTCAATATCACCTTTCGATTGTGGTTGTGTGGCAATACCAATAATGATAGCAATGACTGCTGCCGCTGTCGAAAGCATAAGCCAATTTTGTTTCCACCAATCTTTCCAAACTGAACTTTGCATTTCTTCCTCCTCTGCATCGGGAATGATACCACGTTCGGCTTGTAAAGCTTCCCAAACCTTCTTTTCGATTTTGGGCAAATCTTCTTCCAAAGGCTCGATTTCGTCGAAAGCATTGTACCAATCTAAAAGTCTTTCTATTTCTTCAGGAGTATATTTTTCTCTGAGCGACTTGATGATATCGTCATCATCTTTGAATTCAGGATGGCTCATGTTTTATTACTGTTTTTTATCAATAAAGTCTTATCAACTCCTTACATCTATAAGTCGGTTCAGAAAAAGACTTCCACTACTCAAATGTGATTTTTTTTAAATATTTTTTTAAAAAAAGAAGAAAAGGATAGGAATCAGGGTATTAGGTGTCAAATATTCGGCCATGCCAGACTTCAAAAGTCGTAGTGCTTTGGCAATATGGTTTTCTACGGTATTCTCTGAGATACCTAGTTTTTGGGCAATTTCTTTTTGAGATAATCCCGCGCGACTCAACACAAATACCTCTCGGCATTTTTCAGGCAATATCATCAAATTTTCATTATACACACGGAGGGCGTCGGAATAGAGTATATTTTCTTCTGTAGAATTATGCTCTTGGGGAACATAAACTTGATAATCGAGAAAGTTTTGGCGTACGGTATCGTGGTCGAGTGCATCTAACACACGATACTTGACGCTCTTCATTAAGTAGTTAGGTAAATTATCTATGTTGGCTTTATGACGACTGATCCAAAGATTCAAAAATAAATCATGGATAATATCTTCAGTTTGCTGTTCATCGCAAAGACGACGCTTTACCAAAGCATATAATTTGGTAAAATATCGACGGTAAATTTCCTCAAAAGCTGCATCGCTATCCTCCATCAAAAGAGATAGTAACTCGGAATCGCTTGATGCCTTTAGAGGTCTGTACATAAGAAAAATAATATTTTATATTAAAAAACTACTTTCAAATGTAGGTTAATCACAAAGCATTCTCCAAATATTACCATTGAATTATTTATGCAAACGTTCCCGATAACGTTTTCTTCTCAACAATGTCAATTCGTTGTTCGGTTCGAATGACGTCTTTGGGTGAGTAATTTAACTCGTTGTATTTGCTTGGCAGTTTGGTATTTAAACTGATTGTGAAACAACAACCAACCGCCCAAGGCTCCTAACAGACTCCCCAAAACAATGTCCAGTAATCGAAAAGTAAAAAGAAGATCCGTATTGTTGAAATAAGGATTGGCAACTTGGGTCAAAAAGATGGTCATGGGTGTAATAAAAATCACTGCCAATACATAATTCCGCACAATTAAGGTTTCAATAATGAACATTAAGGTAACTATACTCAAGCACAAGGTTAGTGGTAGAAGTTGAAAATGTAATATCAGCCAACAAAGACCAAGCCCAAGAGTTGTGCCTAAAATTCGATGAATAATACGTTGTAGTACATGGCGACGGCTAATACCTTGCATAATTGCCAAACACGATATAGCAACCCAATAAGGGTTTTTCAATGCGAAAAAATGCCCTATGCCAAGCGATATAATCACAAAGCCACCCACCACCATCGATTGTACCAAATTATGGTAGCGCTGACGGCGAACAGTAATCGCTATCGTAACAGGAGGATGTGTTACTATCTTTTGCGTATTGAGCAGTATCAAGCTGTAAATAAAAGTAATGGTACATGCCAACATGGTTCCCATGGCAATCAAACCAATTTTTTGAGGCATTTCGCTCCAGCCAAATGGCATACAGCTAGCCATTACAGCAATTAATAAAAAGAAGAAACTCCCTGGTGCTTTCAATTTAAAATGCCCCACTACCCAATGTACCAACGTAGCATAAATACCCACTACCACCGTCGAAATCCATGGGTTAAAACTAAAGGCTATACCCACTGTAAACGATAATACCATCCCAAAAGAACAAACAATCATCGTAATCATTCGATTGGTTAAGGGCAAAGAGGGCATATACAAAATCACATGACCTCCCAAACAAACCAATAGTCCGTTGCTCAACTGCCCCAGATACAAACCCGAAAACAGGGCTACACTAGCACAAAAAGCCGCAATCAAAGGCATGTGCCATGGTCGCTCAGAATGTTTTAGCTCCACTAAGCTTTTGAGCTCAGTCTGCAAAAGGTCTTTGAAGGTAGTTTGCATCATGACAGAAGTTGGGTCTTTTGAGAATTGTTTTACAAAAGAACATAATTCTTAAAAAGCTTAGTTTATGAATTATCCAAAAAATCCCATCTTTCTTGAATTATTTCAAAAACAATCCAAAACAATTCAAAAAACACGAATCATTCAGAATTGCTTGAATGAGTGATTATCATTTCAGCAGTAGAGACGCAATGCTTTGCGTCTTAAGCCAAGTAAAACCTAGCAAGTTTTCATCAAAAAAGCGGTCGAAAAACAATTTTCGACCGCTTTTTTAATACTTTATTTCAGGAAGATACATCTCCAGACGCAAGGCATTGCGTCGCTACAGGTGTAATTTCATACTAAAAATAATCCCTCATCCACTCAATTGGTACGGCTCATATTCTTCTAAATAGAAAGTTTTCGGAACCTATAAAATCTTCAATCCCAATGTTAATTGCCACAAATTACCTTTTTGTGTAAACTTCATGTCATTGGCAAATTGAGCTGATGTTACATCCGAAAGGCTACCCTCATATCTCACGTCTAACGAAAGTGCTCCAAGGTCTAACCCACCCCCAACTTGATAACCATACGAAGCTTTCTTGAAAGCATCTTCTGTTCCATTTTGAGTATAAGCCTTTATCGTTTCGTTCAAGGTAGCTCCTTTGCTCACATTAAACGATGCCAAAGGACCGCCATTAATACGGAAAGGTCCCATTTTAAAACCTAACAATACAGGAATGTCGATATTGGTGTACTCAATATCTACAGTCTGTTTGTCCGCTGTACTTCCACCCTTCAAGATATTCAAGCTACCTCCTTTGGCTGAAAGCAAAAATTCAGGCTGGATGAAAACTTTGTTACCAATACGCATATATACACCGCCTACATAACCAGTTTTTGTGTCTAAGCTTTGTTGAAAATTTGCGCCAAGAGAATTCATGGTCAACTCATTTCCCAATTTCAATTGTGCTAGGTTTACACCACCTTTAATACCGAGTGTAAAGAACTGAGCTTTTGAAACCATTGTTAAAAGCATAAACAGGGCAAGGAATCCAAATGTCTTTTTCATAAGTAAGTTTTATTTAAAGTTAATGTTGCGCGACTAGTGATAATCTTTGTAGTTGTTCAACTCAAACTGGGGAAATAACGATACCTGATGTGTCAGTGATACAAGTATAAATCATTTTTTTCGTATAATTTCGTAAACGGTATCTTTGCATATATTTTTGAAATACCTCAAAACCTTAATTCATACGATAAGTTTTAAACACAAAAATTCATCCAATTTCGTAGAAAATGATATTTATTTCCTGTGATAATTGTCCTGAATATTATCATGACAGCTAAAATTTGCTTGTCACCCATTTTGAAATCAATATTTATCTAATGGAGTAACTGTATTCATGATTTCGTTAGAAACACTTTTGAACTTTTAGCTTACAGCATATTGCTTAGAGCCCAGAGCGGGCAAGATTGGTTTAATTTTGCTCACTAACTTATACAATAATTTTATGGCTAAGACTAAAACCTCTTTTTTTTGTCAGAATTGTGGACATCAAGCTCCTAAATGGTTGGGGCGCTGTCCATCATGTGGAGAATGGAATACTTTTGTGGAGGAAGTCATCCAAAAAGAAGAACCTACCAAAGGCTCTTGGAAATCAAGTAGTTCGTTGAAAGTAGCCGCTAAACCGCGAGCAATCCAAGAAATTAATTTCGAAGAACAACCTCGTATCAAAACCAAAGACCAAGAGTTAAACCGAGTTTTGGGCGGAGGCATAGTATTAGGCTCGTTGGTATTGATCGGTGGTGAGCCAGGCATTGGTAAATCTACGTTGATGCTTCAAATAGCCTTGACACTCAGCAATTATCGTGTATTGTATGTTTCGGGTGAAGAATCTGAGCAGCAAATCAAAATGCGTGCCGAGCGTTTGGCTCATAAAAGTGATAACTGCTATATTTTGACAGAAACCTCAACCCAAAATATCTTCAAACAAATTGAGCAATTTGAGCCAGATATTTTGATTATTGACTCTATCCAAACGCTCCAATCGTCTTTTATTGAAGCAGGTGCTGGTAGTATTTCACAGGTAAAAGAATGCGCTGCTGAGTTGATGAAATACGCCAAAGAATCAGGTACACCAGTATTTATGATTGGGCATATTACCAAAGATGGGGGCTTGGCAGGTCCAAAAGTATTGGAGCACATGGTCGATACCGTGCTACAATTCGAGGGTGATCGTCATTTGGCATATCGTATTTTACGTACCACCAAAAACCGTTTTGGAAGTACATCTGAATTGGGAATTTATGAAATGTTGGAATCAGGTTTGAGAGAAGTAACGAATCCTTCAGAAATACTAATTTCACAACGAGACGAGGATTTTTCTGGTATCACTATTGGTGCCATGTTAGAAGGAAATCGCCCTTTACTCATTGAAATTCAGTCGCTTGTTTCAATAGCCACCTACGGAACACCCCAACGAAGCTCAACAGGATTTGATGCCAAACGCTTGAATATGATTTTGGCAGTGCTTGAAAAACGAGGAGGTTTTAGACTTGGTAATCAAGATGTTTTCTTGAATATCGCTGGTGGACTCAAAGTTGAAGACCCAGCAATAGACTTGGCAGTTTGTACCTCTATTGTATCCTCTTATGAAGATATTAGTATTCCCAATACCGTTTGTTTTGCCGCAGAAGTTGGTTTGGGAGGCGAAGTCCGAGCAGTGAATAGAATCGAACAGCGTATTGCCGAAGCACAGAAATTAGGGTTTAAGGAAATCTGGATTTCGAAGTTCAATGCCAAAGGCCTAAATGTAGATTCGTATGATATTAAGATTCGAATGGCTTCTAAATTAGAAGATGTATTTATACAAATTTTAAGAAAATAAAGATTTAGGGATAGGTGAAAATTACTTTTCACCTATCCCTTTTTTTACAACTCATAATTCACTTCCATCAAAAACAAGCCTTGTGCTGGTACAGAGCGACCAGCATTTTGACGATTTTTATCGGTAATAATTTTTTCAAAACCTTCTACACTCAACTTTCCTAAACCTACCTCCAACAAAGTGCCGACAATAGCACGTACCATTCCTCTCAAAAAACGATTGGCTTTGATATGGAAAACCAGTAAATCTTCTGATTCTTGAATCCACTCAGCCTCCATCATGGTACAATTGAAAGTTTTTACATCGGTATGTAATTTACTGAAACATTCAAAATCTTCGTATTTAAACAAAATTTGAGCCGCTTCATTCATTTTAGGCACGTCCAAAGGCATTTCGAATTGGTAGACCATGTTTTGATAAAAAGGCGATTTTCTTCTCAATATCCGATATTCATACTTTCGATAAGTAGCTTCGAAGCGACAATGAAAATCGTCTGGCACCAAATAAATCTGTTTTATAGAAATATTTTGAGATAAAATTTTATTTAATCTATATATTAGTTGCGAAATATCAGAAATTGGATTTTCTCGGTCAAACTGCGCCACTTGCGTATAGGCATGTACACCCGCGTCAGTGCGTGAACTTCCCATCAAACTGGTAGGTTCTTTCAGTAAAATGGTTAGTGCTTTTTCTATTTCTTCCTGAACTGTCAATGCATTGGGTTGTATTTGCCAACCTGCATAGTTAGTTCCTAAATACGCACATTCAATAAAATATCTCATATCTATAATTTAGGATTATATCTATATTATTTTTACATCACTTAATTTTTGAAACCAAAAATTAGCTATTTACATACCAAATAATAATTTTCACAACATTCTTAGATCTCATACCTCAGGCATCATATATATTTGTATTGAAAACTATATCTAATAGGTTAGTGATCAAATAATAGCAAGAAGCAATATGGCAAAGCTGTAAGGTACCTACCTTACAGCTTTCTTTTTTGGTAAAAATCTATCTTACGAAAGCTTGATTAAACAAAAAGCCAAAGAACTAAGTCCTTCAGCTTTTTGATGTCAATATTTTTACAGATAAATTGTACAAAAACCATTTTCCTTATCTCACCTCACCTCTGTGTTTCATCTAAAGTCTATCAAAGTTAAAAAGAAAATTGTACTACTAGCTCAATTTTTTTTACGCATTAGTTCAACCACATCTTCAGGGGTATCAATATCCCAAGTTCCCAATGCAAAAGGTACTGTGAGAGTTGTGTTGCTATAGTATGGCAAAAAACTACGTGCCCCTTGATCTCCAGATAATATTAAAAGTTCATGACGTACTTGTGGAGAAAACAACATCGGAACACCCAATTTCCCCCCATAATCGCAAGCCACAATTTCGGGCTTTTTTTCCTGATACAAATGAATCATCTGCCAAAGCAAATGAGTTTTTACAGCTGGTTGATCGGATAACAGTATCATAATAGGTGCTTGCTTATTGGTCAAAGAGCTTACTCCTGCTTTTATCGACGTTCCCATTCCTTGCTCCCAATCAGGATTATAAACGATTTTGGGAAATAACTGTGCCTGATTCAACGTCCATTCGATACGTTTAGCGTGTGACCCTAACACCACGGTTACATGTGGGCTAACCATCAAAGCATTTGAGACGATATGTTCAATTAAGGTTTTGCCTTGATAAACTACCAATTGTTTGGGCTGACCAAGCCGACTTGAGTTTCCAGCAGCCAGAATAATAATTTCAAGCGATTCCATAAACAACAATAAAATAGGGTTATTTTTTACTTTAAAAAAGCTCTAATTTCTTTTTAGTTTTCAAGACTTATTGATTTTCTATTCTATTGTGAATAAATCTCATTTACATTTACAAAAATTTAGTATAACTTCGTTATTTATAAAATAAAAATTTATTTTAAAGTCTAATACATGAAATTAAAGTACTACATCTTTATTTTACAGGTCCTATTTTTAAGTTTTACAAAAAGCTCTTCCTGCTTTTCTCAAAATAAATTCTCAGAATGTGTAGGTACTTGGTATAGATACGATAAATGGGAAAATGCTTCACTACAAATTTCAGCTATTTCAGACAGCCTCTCTCACTTTTCCATTCATGCAACAAGTGGAGCTCAAAACGATTACATTGATGGTTTGATGTTACAAAGTGGCTCAAAGGCATTTTATGCTAATGCCTCTATTAATCAAATTTGTAAACTACATTTTGAGCTTCACGGAGACTCTATTATTTCGATTCAAAATGACCCCAAAAGTAACTGTGGAAAAACAGATGTAAGCTTTTGTGGTAAATATTTCCGTAAGGAAAGTAATAATTTTTTGATACAATATTCACTTTTAGATCTTGGTTATTTTCTGAATAACGAACAGGACTCTTTATTTAGAAATGATGTTAAGGAATTTTATGATTTGTTTGTAGACGCCTCACAAATATTGACTCAAAACTTTGACGACGTATATATTACCAAAGGGAAAGTCAGAGGACTAGAAAAAGAAAAAGCTTGCATTGTTGTACAAAATGCCTACAATTCTCAATTTTGGGCTGCTGTAGTTGACAACAAACGTATTCTTTATTTCACTAATAACCCTGATAACAAACGTGAACTACCTAGATATATAAAAGATTGGGGGAATAATTTTAAAAACTACAAAGTAGTCTTCATGAATACCAACTAAATTTATACCCTATCCAAATCAAAAGGCATTTTACGAATACGTTTGCCTGTTGCAGCAAATATCGCATTGGCTAGTGCTGGTGCAAATGGTGGTAGTCCTGGCTCTCCTACTCCTTTGATTTTAGGTCCGCCCTCTGCCAAGATATGTATTTCAACAATTGGCATTTCTTCAATTCTCACCATTCTATTATCATGGAAGTTAGACTGCTGTACCTGCCCTTTCTCAAAGGTAATAGCATCTTTAGTCGCCGCGCCAATCGCCATAGTTACTGCACCTTCTACTTGAGCTTTTACAGTATCTGGGTTGACAACTGTTCCCAAATCAATCACAGCATATACTTTTTCAATCTTTACGCCTCCGCTTGGCTTTTTCGAAACCTCCACTACTTGTGCCGCCAAGCCTGCAAAAAACTCCCATTGCGCTACACCTCTTGCCCAACCTTTTGGCAATGGCTTACCCCATTGAGATACCTCTTTGAGTTTAAGCATTACGCGTTTGGTGTCTGTTTCTTTTTGTAACATTTCCAAACGGAAATCGAATGGGTCTTTGCTGGCCTTATGTGCCATTTCATCAATAAAACACTCATGAGCAAACGACAAAGTCGTACTCGTTACTGCACGCCAAGCTGCCATTGGTATATGCGTTTCGGCATGAACGTAATAGTTTTTGATATGAGGGATTTCGTATTGTTGCTCACTAATACCCTCTGTCATGGTATTGTCAGACTTCGTTTTATCGTAGTTCTTATTTTGCGTAGCATTAATAGAAGGCGATATTACCTTATGCTGCAAGGCTAAAGCTTTGCCATCTGCTGTAAGCGCACCTTTAAAGGCAGAAAAAGTCATGGGTCTGAAAGGTCCCTGCGTGGTATCATCTTCACGTGTCCAAATTACTTTAACAGGTTTACCAACAGCTTTGGCAATAGACACAGCCTCGGTAGCAAAATCTTGATACAAACGGCGCCCAAAACCTCCTCCATTAAAGAAAATATTTACTTTGATATTATCAGCAGGAATTGCAAAGGCATCTGCGACTCTATTTCGTAACAAATCAGGTCCTTGAGACGAAGCCCAAACTTCAACTTTGTCCCCCGTCCAGCTAGCAATACAGTTCATTGGTTCCATCGGTGAATGCGACACCATGGGCGTTTCGTAAAATGCTTCTAATTTTACTGGAGCTTCAGCATAGTTTTTATCAAAATCGCCTTGATTATGATCTATAACCCCTTCATTTTTAGACAAATCACGCAATTGTTGTTCAAATTGTTTGCTACTAAACTGGTCATTTCCTTGATAATCCCATGTTACTTTTAGCGCTTTACGGCCTTTCAACGCAGCCCAATAATTGGATGCAATTACTGCAACAACTTCATATCTATTTTTACCTAAAACTCTCTCCGCACGCACAACTTGTAGTACTCCTTTTACTTTTAGGGTTTGGGCATCATCTAGTTGCTGGATTTTTCCACCAAAAACTGGGCACCGTTCCACCGAAGCATAAACCATATTAGGCACTTCTACGTCCATGCCAAAAGTGGCTTGTCCTTTCACTTTCAAAGGAATATCCTGACGCTGTGTTTGTTTCCCGATTAATTTAAAATCCTTACTATCTTTTAATTTGGGTTCTTTGGGAACTTCCAACTTAGAAGCAGTTTCAACCAACGCTGAATATGCCAGTTTTTTACCACTAGGTTTATGGAAAACATTGGCTCGTTCGGCATAACACTCATTTACTGGAACTCCCCAAGTTTGCGCAGCTGCCTGTACGAGCATTTCACGAGCGGCCGCTCCTGTTCTTCGTAAAGTCGAATAGCTTGTACGCACCGACGAACTACCTCCTGCCGTTTGCCCTCCATATTTCTTATCACCAGAGGTTTGTTTTATCTCGTATTGATCTAATCCCAACTCCAACTCCTCCGCAATTATCATCGGAATAGCCTGCCATGTACCTTGACCAATTTCGGGCTTGGAATTCATGATAGTGATTTTTCCAGTTTTTTCGATGATAACAAAAGGCGTAAGCTCAAAAGAATCTTCGAGCAAACTAAGGTTTTCAATTGCTTGTTCTGATGGCTCAGCAGCACGAGCCGATAAACCAAGAATAAAAGCAGCTCCCGAAAGCCCAGAAGCCTTGAGGAAGTTACGACGATTGAGTTCTGTTGATGTACGCATTACAAATTCAGGATTGAAGTAAAAAAGGACAATCTTTTATTCGAATATACCCATAAATTAACCTAAATGTTCGAAATTTAGCTTAACAACTTTAAGTTTTAGCTGTAAAAGCAGGATTGAGATAGCACATTGAATTGTTTGCTTATAGTTAAAGCAAAAAGAACTATTAGTACTCCAAAATAGACGTTATTATGAAAAGAATTCTACTCCTTCCTTTATTAGCATTGGCTTGTCAAACAGAAACAACATAACAGACTCCATGTTCTCGGAATCTAGAGAAATATCTCAATTCTTCCGTTAATTCTTTTTTAAAGGAAAATCCCTCATATCAACGCATCACAATCATGGACTCTAAGCCTGGACTTGCCCATTCACTTTTGGTTGTTTATTCTAGGGATTGTACAGTTGAACTCATACCTTCTAAGTTTGAACACATGATGCCATTCGACACCAATATGGGATGGTATATGGAGAAGTTTCAAAAAGAAAAGATTGGCAGTATCGAGGTTTATTCTTCAGATAAACTTATTCAGAGAATTGAATAAAATGGAACGTTACCCTCATCAAAGTACCTATAGCACATAAATTTCATATATATATTGAGGATATTTTAGGTCGATTACCACTAAGAGTAAAAGTGGTCATTAGACTAAAATTCAACAACTTAACCCCAAAATATCCTTTTAATTATTAGGCATTTTATTATCAATCCATTTCTTGATGGTCGCTACTTCACATTCAGACAAGATACCTCCTTTGGGCATTCTTGTTGGATTGCTATTAAAAGGAACAATTGCATCGTATAGCTCACCACTCTTGGCATCTTCCGAAACTTGTTGATATGTTTCCAATACCAAACCGCCAGAGTGGTTGACAGCATTGTGGCACGACCAGCAGTTTTTTTGCAAAATCGGAATAATATCTGTTTTAAAACTAATCTCTTTTGACTGATTGGCTACACAAATATTAGGTTCTACTTGATGTTGATTTGTACAACTGTAAAGACTCACTGTAAGTAATAAATTGAAGGAAATGGTTAGTCTCATGTGCTGGTAAATTTATGTCAGCACGAATGTATTGAGATTCAAAAGAACAAGCTCACCATCAAGCAAAACTTAACCTAGCCTTAATATGCACAGCGTAGTAGAGTCAATATTAGTAGTGTACGAAGGATTGTAAAATATTACTATACCCAGCTTTTTTAAGTAGGCATATTTTTTTGATAATGAGACATTTGCATTTTTATCCATCTTAAAAAGC
>NZ_JAAALB010000031.1 GCF_009905545.1 Cellulophaga sp. BC115SP
AGCTTGGTAACTACAAAACTCTTGCTTCCCTTTCTTTTTACCTAATTTGTCCCATTTTTTAGTAGGGTAGAGTAGCTATATGCCATAAGCTAAAAGTATTTCTAACAAAATCATGAATACATTTTCTGTCTAAGACCTACGGCTTATAGCCTAGAGCATTTCAATGTAATTCTATTTTGTAGTAATACTTAAGTTCGAAAGTAAAATTCAACAATTGGGCTTTCGACTTTCAGCAATGGGCTTTTTGGAAAAACATACCTTTAGTTACTAAAAAACATGTTAACACTCTTTGCCTTGTGCCTGTTGCCTAGACACACAACTACGATTATTTAAAGCTAGATTCTTATTTAAAAAGGCAAAAAACTTCAAAAATCTACTGAAGCTTTTTGCCCAATCAAATGATTATACTGATTTATTTTGTGCTACCGTATTGCTTAGGGTAAACATCTTTTTGAAATTTATCCCATTCTCCTTTTTTGTAGTGGTCGTCACCAAAGTAAGTAATAATTTGGTGAAACTGTTTTGCATCCTGATAGCCTGGCACTGGCTGAATCATATTGAATTTCTCGTCCAGATACACAATCGTAGGAAACGACATTTTTCCTTGTAACAATTGCACGCCTGCTTGGTTATAACCGTTTTGCCAAATATACTTTTGCGTTCCAATCGTAATATCGTCTTTCTGCTCGGCGTCGAGTTTTACGGCGTAATATTTTTGATTGATATACTCAATAACTTTGGGGTCAGTAAAGGTTTTTTGATCCATTACTTTACACCATCCACACCAGCCTGTGTACACATCGACAACGATTTTGCGAGGCTCTTTCTGAATAGCCTGAAAAGCTTGCTCAAGGGTCATCCACTTGATTTTGGGCTTTGTAGCCGTATCTTGAGCATTGGTATATTGGACAAAGAGTAAGCAAAGTATTGCTAACAAGAACTTTTTCATATCCTAAGTAAAATGTAGTTTATAGTTGATAAAACTGCTGGTATCCAGTTTGCTAACTACAAAGTTACAGGCTTAACTCAAGATTCCTCCCACTTTTTGGAGTAATTTTAATGTAGCCTTAATTCCTTCGTCTTCGCTCAGCTCTTCACCTTCAAATTCGATACCTACGATACCTTTAAAACCAGCTTCTTTAACAATTTTCATCAAGCGCATGTAATCCATATTGCGTTCATTGCCATCGGCATCAAAAACATTACTTTTGGCGCTTACTCCTTTGGCAAAAGGCATCAATTCTTTTACACCTTTATAACGGTCGTATTCTTCTATGCAAGTTCTCCAGTTGGCAGCATCACGCTTGATACAGAAATTACCAAAGTCTGGCAATGTACCGCAGTTTTTCATGTTTACGGCCTTCATAACGCCAGTAAGCCATTCGCCATTTGACGAATATCCACCGTGATTTTCTACAATAACATTTATCTTCATTGTAGCGGCGAACTCACTAAGTTTAGCCAAGCCGTCGGCTGCATTTTTTGCTACTTCTTCGGCAGAGCCTTTACCTCCTGCATTTACACGAATGGTTTTACAACCCAAAAATTTAGCAGCTTCTACCCACTTTTTATGATTATCTACCGTTTGCAATCTTTTCTTTTCATCCGAATCTCCCATGTCGCCTTCGGCATCGCACATGATTAGGTGATTTTTGACACCATTATCGTTGCAACGCATCAACAATTCTTTCAAGTAAGCGCTATCTTTCCCGTTTTCTTTAAAATCTTTGGTAGATGACTTAAAGCAAGTATTTACGTATTCTACAATACCAATACCAAAATCTTTACGAGCTTTTACAGGAAAATCGAGGTTTGTCATTTGTCCACCAAAAATCGCTTTGTGCAAAGACCACTCGGCCAAAGAAATTTCGAAGAAAAGTTTTTTGCTAGCTTCAGAAGCAGCTAACATATCTGGCGCAAGAGCCATTACACCGCTGGCAGCAGCAAACGTTTTGAGAAAGTCACGACGTGAGTTCATTGGATAATATTTGTTAAATTGTTTATTGGTAAATATTTATGATGCTCTGAGGTAGGAACCTATTCGGAAGTTATTGAAATTCGTTGAAGAAAAAAAAAGTATTATAGGGTTTTGAAGGTTACAAGGGTCTTCTCTTAAATTACGAAACGATTTGGACTTCAAAATATGTTAGCTATAAAAATCCCTTTCCAACATACACATATATGGCTTTATTACGCTATAAAAACGATAAATACCTCAAACAGGAAGAAAGTAGACAAGAACTTGGTTTTGGCAAACAAGTAGGCGAAGCCCAACGATTGGTCAATCGAGATGGAAGTTTTAATGTCAAAAGGGTTGGCTCTTCTATTCTCGACCGTATCAATATATATCATGAACTGATTACATGTACATGGTCTCAATTTTTTATGATAGTGGTTGTGTATTTTATGGTGGTCAATCTGCTATTCGCAGGGCTGTACAATCTTATAGGAATGGAGCACCTTCAAGGAGCTGACATGAGCACGCCTACTATGCGATTTATGGATGCTTTTTTCTTTTCAGCCCAAACTCTTACCACGGTTGGTTACGGACGTATTGCCCCAACGGGCTTATTGATGAGTACCGTCGCATCGTTAGAGTCGCTGTTGGGTCTAATGGGCTTTGCGATTGCTACGGGGTTGTTGTATGGACGTTTTTCTCGTCCTATTGCTCATATTTTATACTCTGATAAAGCTGTTGTAGCACCCTATTTGGATATGACAGGTTTGATGTTCCGTATCGTAAACGCTCGAGATAACCAAATAATCGATTTGTCAGTAGAAGTTAATTTGTCGATGCTTCAAAAAGATGAACATGGTAGAAAAACACGCTCCTATAATCGCTTGCATTTGGAGCGCAGCCAAGTAAATTTCTTTCCTGGCAGTTGGACAATCGTTCATCCTATTACTGATGAAAGCCCGTTGTTTGGTATGAGTCAAGAAGAGCTTCTTGAAAAACATGCGGAATTTTTGATTTTGATAAAAGGAACCGAAGATACCTTCAACCAGACGGTTCATTCTCGTAGCTCATATCATGCCGAGGAGGTAATATTTGGACAAAAGTTTGTTTCAATGTTTGGCGAAATAGATAGTAGTGGTCACGTAGTCTTGGATTTGAGTAAATTATCAGAGACAAATCCAGTGCCATTGGCCAGCGAATTGTTTCCTGAAGAGTAAATATTTGTATCTCTTTAGAATTTTGTAAATTTACATCTTGTGTAAACGGTAAAATTTAGATTGAATAATTAGATGCAAAAACCTCCATTTTTGAAAAAAGGCGATACCGTAGGAGTATTGGCATTGGCGTGGAAAGTCGCTTTTGAAGATTTAGAAGCAGCAATTGCTTATATGGAAACAGAATGGGAACTCAAGGTTGTTTTGGGGGAGTCATTGAAAACAAGCTATAATCAATATGCAGCAACCGATGAAGTTCGTGCGAGAGATTTTCAACAAATGTTAGATAAGCCATCCATCAAAGCGATTTTTTCGGCAAGAGGAGGTTATGGAAGTGCTAGAATTTTAGACCAAATCAATTTTGATGCTTTTTTAGAAAACCCAAAATGGTTGATTGGGTTCTCTGATATTACGGCAGTGCTTTGTCATGCTTTTTGTTTGGGTGTCGAAAGTATCCATGGCGTAATGCCTAAATTGTTTTTGCAAGAAGGTGGAGCACAAAGTCTGGCATCACTCAAAGACGTGTTATTTGGGAAACCTGTATCTTATCAAGTACCAAGCCATCCCATGAATCATAAAGGAAAAGCACAAGGGCAGTTAGTTGGGGGTAATTTGGCGTTGATGGTGCATTTGATAGGTTCTAGGTCGGAGGTGAACTTAAGCGGTAAAATTCTATTTATAGAAGATGTTGGGGAATATCATTACGCACTCGACCGCATGATGATTCAGCTTAAGCGTACTGGGCAGTTGGCCGAACTAGCAGGTTTGATAGTAGGACATTTTTCTAATCTATCCGACGACCCTTCTATCTATGGAAAAACAGCTTATGAAATCGTCGAAGAAGCCGTTGCTGAATATGAATATCCTCGCTCCTATGGTTTTCCAGTTGGGCACGAACCCGAAAACTGGGCTATGCCTGTAGGCCGAGAAATGGAATTAACCGTACTCGAAAATCATTGTACATTGGTCGAAAGAATAATTGAGTGATCGAATGAATGAGTGATTTTTATTAATTTTTATCTGTAAAAAGATATAGTTTCCTCTGTATTGTGGTCTTTTAGAAATAATCACTCAATCACAATCCACTCAATAACTAAATGAACAAGTAATCGTGTGAAATTAAGTTTGATGAATTAATGATATGAAATTTAGTGGGCAAAATTAACTTAGTTTTACCCGCATTAAGCTACAGGCTTTATGCCATAGGCTAAAAGTTAAAAGGTATTTTTCAGGAAATAAGTAAAGCTTTTTGCTTAAAGCGTATTAATGTAATTTTATTTAGGCAAGGACAAGGACATACTCAAAACTCATCACTCAGAACTCAACACTCATATATACATCTATCACTTTACCTAACATTTTAATCATGCTTGCTAAAACTTATGGAAGCGCCGTTCATGGCGTAGATGCTACTATTATTACCGTTGAGGTAAGTGAAGGTCAAGGACAAGGATTTTTTATCGTGGGTCTACCTGATGGAGCCGTGAAAGAATCTGCTCACCGAGTCGAATCTGCTATTAAACAAACAGGCTATTTTTTTCCACGGACCAAGGTGGTGGTAAATTTGGCACCTGCTGATATTCGAAAAGAAGGCTCTGCGTACGATTTACCGATTGCTTTAGGCGTAATTCATGCCTCCGAACAGGCACATTTACCTGTCTTGGAAGATTATGTTATTATGGGTGAATTGGCATTGGATGGCGCTTTACGACCGATTAAAGGTGTTTTGCCAATTGCTATTGAAGCACGTAAGCAAGGATATAAAGGTTTTATTTTACCTGTCGAAAATGCCTCAGAAGCCTCGATTGTAAATAATCTGGATATTATAGGGGTTAAAAATATCGGTGAAGCTATCGGTTTTTTGAAAGGAAGCCTTGAAATAAAACCTACTATAACAGATACGAGAGACATATTTTTTCATTCTCAAAATGATTACGATGTCGATTTCTCGCATGTACAAGGGCAAGAAAATATCAAACGTGCGCTTGAGATAGCCGCTGCTGGTGGTCATAATGCCATTATGATTGGACCTCCTGGAGCAGGGAAAACTATGCTAGCCAAACGTCTGCCAACGATTTTGCCTCCACTCACTTTACAAGAAGCCCTCGAAACGACCAAGATTCATTCGGTGGCTGGTAAGCTAGGTACAAAAGCTACCCTGATTTCTACCCGACCGTATCGTTCGCCTCATCATACCATTTCGGATGCTGCCTTGGTAGGTGGAGGCTCAAATCCCCAGCCCGGTGAAATATCCCTAGCGCATAATGGCGTTTTGTTTTTGGATGAATTACCTGAATTCAAAAAGTCTGCATTAGAGGTAATGCGTCAACCTTTGGAAGAAAGAAAGGTAAGTATTTCGAGAGCAAGATGGGCGGTGGAGTTTCCGTCTAATTTTATGTTGATTGCAAGTATGAATCCTTGTCCCTGTGGCTACTATAATCATCCCGAAAAAGAATGTAGTTGTCCTCCGGGAACAGTACAAAAATATTTGAATAAAATCTCTGGTCCACTCCTCGACCGCATCGATTTACATGTGGAGGTAACGCCTGTCAATTTTGACCAACTATCGTCTACTCGCAAAACTGAAACTAGCGAAGAGATAAGAGCAAGAGTAATCAAGGCCAGAACGATACAAACCGAGCGTTTTAAAGATTATCCTGCGATACATTCTAATGCGATGATGCCATCGCAAATGGTAAAGGAGGTTTGTGTGCTTGAACCTGTAGGTGTTTTGTTGCTCAAGCGAGCTATGGAAAAACTCCAACTTTCTGCGCGTGCCTACGACCGTATTTTGCGTGTAGCACGCACTATCGCCGATTTGGCAGGTACCGAAAACATCCAAACCGAACACATCGCCGAAGCTATCCAATACCGAAGCCTAGACAGAGAAAATTGGGCGGGATAACTATTAATTGTGAATTTTGAATGAGTGAATTGTGAATTAGTACTGTACGAAGGATTATAAAAACTGTTTATTTCGGATATCGGATGTTGGATTTCGGAAGTATAATCTTCTATATTTTGCAAAAAATAAAGGTATTTTACTTTATTTCCGAAATCAGAAATCCCAAATCTGCAATAGTTTGAAATTATTCGTACAGCCCTCATTCACCAATTCACTCATTCTCAATTCGTCATTCCTCCTACACCTTATACAACTGCTGGTATTCATTAGGGCGCATTTTCATGATGCTTTTGAAAGTACGATTAAAGTGCGATAGATTATTGAACCCACTTTCGTAGGCGATTTGGGATATACTTAGTTTTTCTTCTGCCAATAGTTTACAGGCGTGCCCGATGCGCAGTTCTAGCAAAAACTGGAAATAGGTTTTGCGAGTATGCGTTTTGAAATATCTACAAAAAGAATTGACACTAATATTGGCTACTTCTGCCACTTCCTGCAAAGTAATATCTCTCGTAAAATTATTCAGAGAAAAAGAAAAAATCTGGTCAATACGTTTGGTATTCTGTTCGTCCAAGCTGGCCGTGCCTTCAGTTTGAGAAACGTAAGTGTAATCAGTAGCCCCAGCAAATATTTTAAGGACTTTTAGCAGTAAAATTACACGGTCGATACCCGACGACTGTCGCATTTGGTCAATCAGTACACCCGCTTGGTCACGAGCTTCGCCCCGAATCATCATTCCTTTTCGAATTCTCGAAAATAAATCACTCAAACTTACCGCCTCAGGTAATTTCATGAAAGTTTCGCCCAAAAAATTGGGATCAAAGTGAATCACATTCGATTTGGAAAGTAAATCCATACTTTGCTCAAAATATTGAGGGTCGCTTCTAAAAAAATGCGGTGCATTAGCGCCAACAATAATCAAATCATCTTCACGATAATTACTCACACCATCGCCAACCAATAACATTCCTGTACCATTTAGAATATGTACAATTTCGATTTCGGGGTGATAATGCCAGTGACTATAGAAATAAGGCACTGCATCTTGGCGTATGCTAAAAGATTGCTCTGGCCCTACCTGAACTTTACGAAAAAGAGGCTTCATTGTGAGTAAATTATTGATATATTTTATAAAAATACTATATATATGCCAATATAGTATCAGAAACTACTAATTAACGAAAAGTTTTATTCATTTTTTTTTAGTCATTTTGTAAAGAAATCTTACCAAAATATCTTCGTTTTATTCTATTTAAAATTATTTAGTAAAAAGTCGGAATTATAATACTGGTTTTGGGTATATACGACAAAATAGTATAATCGAAAATTTTTACATGTGATATATTACTAAACTAGAACTTGTTGTGTCCCTTGTGTAAAATTATTGTCCTATGAAAAAATTAACTGCTCACGAAAACCTTACCTTATGGCAACAGTTTAAGTCTGGTGATGCCCATGCGTTTCAGTTGGTGTATTTGAAGTACTACAAGGTTTTGATTCGCTATGGCAACAAAATCTCGATGGATACCGAGCAGGTAATGGATGCAGTTCATGATTTATTCCTTAACCTTTGGAATCGTAGGACGTTCCTTTCGGACACTGACAATATAGAACCTTACCTTAAAACCTCTCTTAGGCATGAGCTAGTACGTCGTGTGGCCGAATCACGCAATAGTTATTCTTTTGATGATTCGCCAGAGTTGACCTATGAGTTCGAAAAGGATGCCTTTTACTATCAGCACGATAGCGATGAGCGTGAAGCAACTTTCCAACGTTTGGAAAAAGCTGTACAAGACTTGTCACCACGTGTTTGGGAAACACTCAAAATGCGTTACTTCGATAAAATGGGGAATCAGGAAATTGCCGAAAAGATGGGTATTAACTATCAATCGGTGAATAACAATATTCACCGTGGTGTTGAAACTCTTCGCCTCAAGCTTGACCAAGTAGCGTAATAGCGAGCATGAAATTTGAGAATGGCCTCCTTCGGGAGGCTTTTTTGTTGTAATAGGCTTTGGAGCATCTACGATTTTCTAAAAACCACTACCTTTGTAAAAAATTGAAACGTCAAATCAGACGTATTTTCATCATATCGTAATGAACTATATAGAACTGAAACTCACTGTAAATCCAGAATTTGCAGATATTTTTATGGCCGAGCTTGGCGAAATCGGCTTCGAAACTTTTACCGAAGAAAGCTATGGCTTGAATGCCTATGTTACTGAAGATTTGTTTTCGGAAGAAGCTGTAGACGAAATCATGGAAAGATACTTAGCCATGACTCCTATTAGTTATAGCTACAGCACTCTCGAAAAGAAAAACTGGAATGAGGAGTGGGAAAAAAGCTACGAACCTATCAGTGTAAATGGTTTGGTACGTGTGCGTGCGAGTTTCCACGAACCAGACGACCAACATCGTTTTGATATTGTCATTAATCCTAAAATGTCATTTGGTACGGGTCACCACGAAACTACTTCGATGGTTTTGGGTATTCAAGGCTCACAATTGGCAGATGAGCACCAAGGCAAAAAAGTACTTGATGTTGGTTGTGGAACGGGTATTTTGGCAATTATGGCAGCCAAACTAGGTGCTAGCTATGTGTCAGCATTTGATATTGAAGAATGGGCTGCCGAAAATTCACGTGAGAATGTGGAGTTGAACCATTGTGAAGGTGTAGTGGTAAGACAAGGAACAATCGACGACGAACCTGCGGATTTGTATGACATCGTGTTGGCAAATATCAATCGTAATATTTTAATGCGTGATATTCCGAAATATGTGACGTTTATGTTACCAAAAGCTTATTTGGTAGTAAGTGGTTTTTATGAGCATGACATCGCAGATATTGAGCAAGTAGCTAACGAAGCGGGTTTGAAAAAGACCTTTTTTGATACCAAGAATAACTGGGCATCAGTTGTTTTTGAAAGAGAGTAATTGGTTATTTCGGATTGCAGATGTTGGATTTCGGAAGTACTATTTTATTTTTTCCAAGAGAAGGTTTTTCTATATTTCCGTAATCCGTTATTCCAAGTTCAATACCTTTTGTTTGTTGCTAGTTAAGTGCTGATAATCAGTAGTTTTATAATAAATATGGGTTGCCCTGAATTTAGTAATTGAGTGACTATTTTTAGCTAGTAGAGACGCAATGCTTTGCGTCTAAAAAGTGTCATTTTGAAATAGATTATATATTAAAAAGGCGTTCGAAATTAGTTTTTCGAACGCCTTTTTTGATAAAACTTTGCTAGATATGACTTGGCCTAAGACGTAATCATTGCGTCTCTACAGCTAGAATACAAATGTTAAAATAATCACTCATGCGCTCAATCACTAAATTCGGGAATGACTCATGTTAATGTATAAATTGGTAGAAATGCAATGCTTTACGTCTCCAAGTCGGTTACCCAAATAAAAATATGATTTTATAATACAACGTATGATAATTATATAGCTTTTTGCTCTAGTAAATACTTCATTCCGTCGTTGATACCTTGTTGATAAGTATATTCAATTAAAGATTTATCCTTTGTCAGCCCGCCCATTTTTAAGTCTTTCGGACAAATTTCATGTATTTTAATATTCTGATAGTTGGCTCTTAATGCTTCAACTTGGGCATTGTAAACAGTAGGGTGACTTAACATTAATTCCTTGAGGGCTTTATGCTTTGCAAAGAACTTACTGCCAATAATGGTTTTAAAACTTTGTTTTTTTACATAAGAAAACTCTTGACTACGTATGACCAAAATTTCGGTTGAGCCCATTTCAATAGCTTTTTTAATCGGAAGTGGGTCTGTAAGTCCTCCATCTACATATTGGATTCCATCTATCAAAATCTTATTTTTATAAAAGACAGGAATGGCACAAGAGGCCTTCAGCACTTCCATCCAATTGCCTAATGTTGGTTGAACATAGTCTGGTAAACCAATTTCTAAATTAGAAACTACCGCAAGAAACTTCTTACTATTTTGACTCAAATAAGAAAATGCACCTTCAACATCAATTGGATTGTATTTCTGATTAACCTCCCATAACCAGTCCAGATTCATAAAGCTTTTGCCTTGTAATACATTTTTGAAAGAAATGAATTTTTTGCTACTCATCAGCCAAGAGTATGACCTATAATCTCGATGTTGTTGTTGAGCCAGAAAGGAAGAAATATTACAGGAGCCCGCAGAAATGCCGATGTACAGACTATATGGATTATAACCCTGCTCTTGAAATGCTTGAAGAACGCCTGCAGAGTACACGCCTCTCATGCCTCCTCCTTCAACAATAAGTGTTTTCATAAACTATTTTTGTGAATGTATAGAATACAATGATTTGAATTCGAACGAACGTTAGCGCCTTTTATTATCAAAGAATATTAGTGGTCTGAAAATAAAAAGGCTCTGCATTAGTAGAAAACGGAATCTACCAATACAGAACCTTAATAAAGAGAAAGACACCATCACCTCTCTACAAAAATTGCAACACTTATTTCTTAATTATTCCTTGTAAAACTTTAGGATCTCCGTCGATTGGAGGGGTGCTAATGCCTAAAAGCTGTGCAATAAATGGATATACATGAATATTTTGGAAGGTAGGAATTTTTACTCCTTTCTTGATATTTGGACCGTTAGCATAGAAAATCGCTCCCATTTCTGGACAAGCTGTTGGGTCGAATCCATGTACGCCCCAAACTTTACGTTTTTCTGGTTTTTTAGCGAGAGATTCTTTGTTATAAAAACCATAACCAGGCTCTACTACCAATAGCATATCACCAATACGAGCGTTGGTATTGAAATGTAGTTTTTCTGGAATATCTGCTTTTTTATAAATCTTGAAATGCTTCTCTTTTGCTGCTATTGCATTGAATATTTCGTCAGCTTTGTCTTTATTTTTCAAGAAAATATTACCGTGTGTGCTATTATTTACAAAAAGGAAATCTTGTTTATTTAATCCTTCCAAGAAATCATCGGCAATGATAAACGTCTCTGGACGATTTTGCATTTCGTACATACCGTGGTCTGCGGTAAGGATAACGTTTACAGGTAATTTGATTTGTTTCAAACCATTCATCAACATACCCACCAAGCTGTCTGCTTCCATTACAGCAGCTTCGGTTTCAGGGGCATTAGGACCATATTCATGTCCTTGTGTATCGACCATTGAAAAATAAATTGTAATCAGGTGTGGACGCTCAGCTTCGGGTAGATTCAACCAATCAAATACCGCCTGAACACGCTTAGGGTGCGGTACTTTGTCGTCGAAACGATGATAATAGCTTGGGTATTGACCACCAATTGGAGCTTCTGAACCTACCCAGAAATATGAGGCTGCCTTCATCCCATTTTGTTGAACTAATTGCCAAATAGGCAAACCTCCATAGTAATAAGGGTCTTCTACTTTATCACGCTGACGAATTGAATAAAAGGTATCGCGACCCGCATCATAAAAAGTATTATCAATCAAACCGTGATGGTCTGGATACAAGCCCGTCACTAAAGTATAATGATTGGGAAAGGTTTTGCTCGGATACGAAGGAAGCATCACTTCGGCGGCAGCACCTTTTTTGATAAAATTTTTGATGTGTTTTACAGGATATTTCTGAACATAGTCATGACGGAATCCGTCAAATGAAACCATAACTACATAGGGTTTATCGCTGTTTTGACCAAGGCTCACCAATGCCCAGCAAAGAAAGCACACAAGGCTTACTAATTTTTTCATGAAGTGTAATATTAAAATGAATGATAAATTATGTTTTGGTTTCGGGCTTTCGATACAACCGAAAGTATCTGTTTTTTGTCTTTGATAAAAGAAGGTTTTGCAACTCACAAGCTGAGCTACCTCAGTTTGAGCTAAAAAACTTTACCAAAATTAGCTTTTTCAGAAGAGAAGGTAATTAAAATTCGACGAAAAGTCCCTTTTTCATCACAAGACAAAGTCCTTTAGCGAAAAGCTGTGTAATCCTCGGACTTGGCAATACCTTTGCGAAAAAGTCGTTATTTTTACCAGAACAACCTATGGTTTCGGAGAAATTCCTCCAAATCACTCTAACACTAAAAAATACTATCCATGAAACTCAAAATTTACTTTTTGTTAGTTCTGGGCTTACTTTTTACCATAAAATCCTATGGTCAAGGTCTAAAACTATCAGATAAGCCAGAGGAATTTTTGGCTGATGCCCAAAATGTGCTGAGTGTATCGGGTAATCCGCAAGCCGAAAATATAGCCAAGGGCTTTGAAAAACTATGGAACTCCGAAAAACTGGGTAGCCCACAAAAGACCAAGATAGCGAGCCTTTCTAATTTCATGTTCAAAAAAGGATATAAACCTCCCCATTTTTCGAACCTATTTGATGTTTTTGTGACAGGCTCAAATACTAGTCAACTTTCAGGTACTACGCTAGATGCTTTTCTCGAAACGCTACGCAAATCTGTAGAGAGCAATGACACTAAAACAACACTTCGCTTGATAGAAATTACGAAATTGTTGTTTGGTAATAAGGCTGTGTATTATACCAATTACAATCGCTTGTATGTGTTGGATGGTAGTATTAGTTTTCAGTTTAATGACCAAAAAGTAGAGCTTTCAAATACAACTACCACGCCAACCAACAATAATACTGCTTCTGTTGCTCCTTCAAATAACGATGGCTGGGACGATGCCCCTCCTACACCAAGTAACAATGGCACAACCCCTGCGACTGTAGAAGAAACAGCTCCATTGTTTATCAACCCTGGTCCAGCGATTGTTTTCAAGACTATCAATCTTTCTATTGTTACAGCCAGCGATTCGGCAACTTTGATAGGGACTAATGCTACATTGGGTATCAAAGATGGAGTATTGCTTGGTACAGGTGGAAAATTTACTTGGGAGACAGTTGGTTTGCCACAGGCTTTTGCCGTGCTGGACAATTTCAGTATGGATATTCGTAATCCAAAGCTCAAAGCAGAGTCGTCGACTTTGACTTATGCTGATAAATTAATCAATCCTATCAAGGGTGTCTTTGAGTTTCAGAGCAAAAAACGTCCTAAAAATGTAGTATCAACCTTTCCTCGTTTTATGTCTTTCAAAAATGAGGCAACCCTAAAAAAATCTGCTGATTTTGAGTACAAAGGAGGTTTTGCTTTATCAGGAAGTACTATTTTGAGTTCTTCTTTACAAGATAAATATACAACCATTGTTGTGAAGAAAGATGGCAAAATAGCCTTCAAAATATCAGGAAGAAGATTCATTGTAGGGGACTCTTTGATAACATCCCCCGCAGCAACTTTTACAGGATATTTTGCCGAAAATGACTCTATTTATCATCCTTTAGGGAAATTAGTATATGACCGTCTGCAACAAAATCTGCGATTGAGTAAAGTAGACGAAGGAGGCTTTAAAGAAGCGAGTTATGTTGATAGTTATCATAAATTAGAAATTACCGCCGACGCTATGCGTTGGAGCTTGCGTGATCACAAAGTAGATTTTTATATTTTGGTGGCCAAAAATGTCGTTCCTGCTCTATTTGAGTCATTTGATTATTTTAATCCTGAGCGCTTCAACAAAATTTCAGAAACGTTTAGTTTTAATCCATTAGTGGTAGTAAATAATTATGCCAAAAAGAATAATCTAACTACTGTCAAGCTTTCTGAATTGGCAAAAGCATACAACAAAGACCTAGTTACGCTAAAACCTGTGTTTTTGGCCATGATGCAAAAGGGATACTTTGAATATGACCCAGAGGTGGAAACGATTAAACTTTCAAGAAAAGGAAGCCATTATTTGTCTGTTCAAACTACCAAGCGAGATTATGATAACTTACTAATCCCTTCGCTTTATGCGACAAGTAGTAAAGATACTACTGCAAATGCTACCTTGAGTTTAAAAGATAATCAATTGATTATTAGAGGTGTAAAGCAGTTTTATTTGTCCGATTCGCTCAATGTATTCATGGCGCCTTACGATAATCTCATTAAGGTAAACAAAGACCGAAACTTCGGGATTAGTGGAGAGTTGAAGACTGGTAATTTTAGATTTAGAGGAAAAGATTTATCCTTTAATTATGGGGAGTTTAGCGTCAAATTGAATAAAATCGACTCTATTACCTTTATTCCTCAAAAAGAACTTGCTAAACGTGGCAGAACCGAAATTGGTGGTGATTTGAAATACGAATCAGGGACGATTTATATCAACAAACCTGACAACAAATCGGGTCGTCAGCGATTGGTTGAATATCCTCGCTTGGTGGTTCCTACTGGCGTTACGGCCTATTTCGACCATGTTTATCGTGGACAAATGGCATACAACAAAAAGGTATATTTTAAAGTGCCAAGTATCGATTTTGACAGTTTAAATATCAAGGATATCGACTTTGTTGGAACCTTCTACTCGGATGGAATCTTCCCTCCTTTTAAAGAAACCTTGATTTCGATGCCAGACAATACCCTTGGGTTTAGCCACAAAGTAGCGGAGGGTAAATACGTGCTTTACAATAGCAAAAGCTTTATCAAGTTTGAAGAACCATTGATTATGGACAAACGAGGCTTGCATACCGCTGGTGAAATCA
This sequence comes from Cellulophaga sp. BC115SP, assembly GCF_009905545.1. Classification (GTDB taxonomy): domain Bacteria; phylum Bacteroidota; class Bacteroidia; order Cytophagales; family Spirosomataceae; genus Flectobacillus; species Flectobacillus rivi. Next base: position 14,610 of record NZ_JAAALB010000031.1, read on the forward strand.
ACCACCTGACGGCGCAGATTCAAGCTAAAGAAGCTGTATTTACGCAAGATTCTGTCAACGCTACAGGTACTATCGGTAAAATCAATGAAGGTGCTGTAGGTCAAGCCTATTTTACTAAAGTAGATATTAAAAACTACTCTTTAAAATGGCAGCCCAAAGTGGATAGTATGTTGATTGAAACTAAAGGTAATTCATTTGAATTTTATGCAGCTTCTTCAAAACTAGAAGGGAAACTATTGGTTCGTCAGTCGGGTATGTTTGGTTTTGGTAAAGTACACCGCCAAGATTCAGAGACGGAGTCTGATAATTTCAAATTTGGAAAAGATGGGTTCTCCGCAGAGCCAGCCAACTTGATGGTAGGTAGTAACCTAAAAGCGGCTAAACCAGCTTTGTTTGGCAAGCACATGAATGTGTATTTTAATTTGACTACGGGTAAAGTAAATATCAAAACTCCTGCCGTACTCAAGCTCGAGGATTCTACCAGTATGTATTTCCCTTATACGGCTTACCGCACGTCTATCAATAGTGCAGAATGGGATATTAATAAGAAAAATATTACGATGAAAGGTGATATAAAAACATCAACCTTTACTTCAATCGAGCCGTCGCAAGAAGGTTTGACATTCAACGCTTCGGGAGCTCTTTATGAGATAGAAAAGCAATCACTCAATATCAGCGGAGTGCCATTTATTAAGTCTGCTGATGCCAAAATTATTCCTGATCAAGGACAGGTATCGATTCGTCGCGACGCCGAAATGAAGACTTTTTATAATGCCAAACTCGAAATTGATACGCTTACAAGTTATCATAAACTCGTTGGAGGGAATATTCGAATTTTGTCAAGAAATGCTTTCGAAGGCGACGCTATCTATCGCTTTCCGAACTTGGTTGGCGATACTCTGAATCTTAAGATAGGAAACTTTACTTTTAAAGAAATTGGTGCTGATGACCGTAAAAATAAAAAAGTAAAAGCTATTACGACTACGGCTAAAGCGACAGTAGATGAGAAAGACAAATTCCATCTTTCGTCAAAAATTCTTTACAAAGGCGACGTAATTTTAACAGCTTCTGAAAAGAACCTGAAAATGGAAGGTTTTATCAAACCCGAAACCAAAGGTCGTTCAGATGTAATTAGTTGGATTCCATACAAAGGCAATAGCACCAACAATCTGACACTAGACGTACAACCTGAATTAAAAAGCGATATAAATACACAATTGCTAGCAGGTTTGCACTTCCGTACAGCTTCTACAGGGCTATACACGACCTTTTTATCAGAGAAAACGGATGCGAAAGACGAAAATATTTTTGTAGTAAATGGTAAGTTTAGAGACATTCCAAAATCATCGAGATTTGAGATCGGTCCTGAAGAAACCGAAAAGTCTTATGAAGCTACCCGATATATTTATGACGATACGAAAAAGACCCTAAACCTAGAAGGAGCGTTCAATTTCTTTACGCCAAATAATTATATTCAAGGAGCAGGTTTTGCTGATATTCGAATAGATAGTAGTAAATACAAATTTGATCAAATGCTATTAATCAACTTCCCTATGCCTTCGGAAGTATTAAAAGCATTATCAGATAAAATTGTCAAAATCAATCTAGATTCGAGAGATAATGGCAGCGCCGATGAACCTGAAGATAAAGAGCGCTTGATGTCAAAATTGGCGAATTTGGTAGGTCATAAAGCTGTAGAGTCCATCGAACGTCGCTTGAAAAATGAACACGTGCCTGTACATACTATCAACTCTAAATTGAATACTTCGTTGGTATTTTCTAAGGTTAATCTACGCTATTCTGACCAACAATCGGCTTTCTATTCAACAGGTAAACTGAGCTTGGCAAGTATTGGTGGAACGGATATTAACTCGGAAGTTGATGGGTATTTAGAAATGCGCAAAACCAATGAAGGAGATGAGTTCTATTTGTATTTAGCTCCAAACGAAGACACATGGTACTTTTTGGGTTATATCAAAGGCGAAATGGGCGTAATTTCATCCGATGCAGAATTCAATAATGCAGTAGCCGCCAAAGCCAAAGGTGTGAAGAAAGGAAGTGGTAAAAACTCCTATATTTTCTTAGGTGTTGGAGCCGAAGAAAAACTTGCATTCGTGGAGCGATTTATGGAAGCTTACAGAGTCAAGGATACTAAGCAGAAAAAAGTTGCACAAGGTGACGACAAGACCAAAAAAGTAGAGAAGAAAAAAGAGGAAGCCAAAGACGGCTTCTAGCAAATGAAAGCCACTTCGCAAGAGGTGGCTTTTTTGTTGTAGATCTTTCCAGAAAGATGCCTGTAGAAGGATGAAGTTTTAAGGAAGAATTTTTACATTTACGATTATGGTGTTTTACAAAACATTCCTAACTCATTCATCAAACTAAAAGCGCTGATTGACAAGACTTTTTGTGCTATTAGAGCTCTATTTCAAGAAATGTTAAAAAAGGTTTTACTCTCTGGATTCATGCTTGTTGCAGGCCTACAAGCATCAGCTCAAGAAAAATGGCTCTTATTGAAGCCACAGCAGGTTTTTGATGGCGAAAACTTACAATCTAATTGGCAAGTATTGGTACATAACCAACGAATAGAAGCAGTTGGAGTAGCTTTAAAAATACCAGCTAATACTGAAATAATTGATTTGCCTAACTGTACCTTGCTCCCAGGACTCATAGAAGGGCATTCTCATTTGCTGCTACACCCTTACAACGAGGTTACATGGGATGACCAAGTCTTACGTGAATCTCGTGCTGAGCGTATTTTAAGAGCAGGAAATCATGCTCGCAAAACGTTGTTGGCTGGCTTTACTACGGTAAGAGATTTAGGTTCAGAAGGAGGAGATTATGATGACGTAGGATTGAAACAATCTATCGAAAAAGGTGTAATCCAAGGTCCTCGTATGCTTGTTGCGGGTCGAGCACTTGTAGCTACAGGAAGCTACGGTCCCAAAGGATTTCAGTCGGATGTATCAGTCATACAAGGTGCTGAGGAGGCAGATGGTGTAGATAATTTGGCAAAAGCTGTGCGTACCCAAATCGGCAAAGGAGCTGATGTAGTGAAGGTATATGCGGATTATCGATGGGGTTTATTCAAAGATGCTCAGCCTACTTTTTTGGAGTCAGAACTCAAAATGGTGGTAGATATAGCACGCAGTTCAGGACGAGACGTCGTGGCTCATGCTTCCACAGCGGAAGGTATTCGAAGAGCCGTAATGGCAGGTGTAAAAACCATTGAGCATGGCGATAATGCTACGCCAGAAGTTTTTGCTTTGATGAAACAATATGATGTATGCTTTTGCCCAACGCTGGCTGCTGGCGACGCTATTTCACAATATAGAGGTTGGAAAAAAGGACAAGATCCCGAACCTGAGCGTATAGTGACTAAACGTAAAGCCTTCAAACAAGCGTTAGAATCAGGGGTAAAAATTTGTATGGGTGGCGATGTTGGCGTATTTAACCATGGCGATAATGCACGAGAATTAGAATTGATGGTGGAGTATGGAATGAAACCTCTGGAGGTATTACGTTCGAGTACCTCGATCAATGCTGATGTTTTTAAATTGAAAGAACTTGGCAGAATCAAAGTAGGAAATTTGGCTGATATTCTCGTGGTAGAAGGCAATCCTTTGCAAGATATTAAAGCCATTAGAAAGGTGAAAATGGTATTCAAAGGTGGAATTAAAGTCGATTAATAAATTATTGAGGAAAAAAAAGTAAAAGTAGATGTAGGCTTCCCAAACAAATGAGTATATTTAAAATCTATTGGCCTTCTAAGCATGACATTAATGCTTGTGTGGTCTCCATTTCTAAACCCAAAGTTGCTCAAAAGCTTGGTGAATAAATCAAAGTAGGTACACTATATCTTTGACCTAGTTATGACTATGAAAAGAATATGAATCTCTACTTTTACAAGAATAAAAAGCATTTGGTCAGGATAAATTTAGATTTATGATAATAGCTACCGCTCACTAACTTTTATGCTGAATCCTACTAGAAAAAAGTATATTTGTTGATGGAAAGAAGAGTTTTTTACCATAGAAGTAAAGGTTTAAAAACCCTAAAAATGCCTGTTTTGGAGCTTTGCACCAACCACAACTCAGCAATTCAGTACCAATTAAATAAGTAATATAGATTTTATCCCATTAAAAAATACTCTTACTCCAAAGCGACTATGTTTTCAGAAAAAGACCTTTTACAAATTCAATCCAAAAACATTGCGATAGAGACGGTAGAGCAGCAAATTGAAGACTTTAGAACGGGATTCCCATTCATGAGTCTAGAAAAAGCAGCAACTGTCAACGACGGTGTGATTCGCTTATCGGATGAAGAAGTGAAGCAGTATGCCGATAGCTACGCTCAAAATTCAGCGGGTCTCAACTTATTAAAGTTTGTGCCTGCATCAGGAGCCGCTACTCGTATGTTTAAGTCCCTTTTTACTTTCTTGACAGAAAACAAAGCAGATAAATCGGTAGATCAGTTTTTTGAAAAACTCCCTTTATTTGCCTTCTACAAAGACTTATTGGAATTAATTCCAGAAGATGCAGATAAGCAAACTATCGCAGAGTATTTCTTGACAGAAAAAGGTCTAAACTACGGTTATTTGCCAAAAGGCTTATTGAAATTCCATACCTATCCAGAGGGCTGTCGTACTCCACTTGAGGAGCATATCATTGAAGCGGCTAATTACGGCGCTTCGGAAGGTGTTGCCAACTTGCATTTTACGGTATCACCAGAATACAATGCTGGTTTCCAAGGCTTAACGAAAAGTATCTTGCCATACTATCAAAGAGCATTGAATACGAAGTTTAACGTTTCTTTCTCTGAACAAAAAGGCTCAACAGATACCATCGCGGTAAATATGGACAATTCTCCATTCCGTGAAAAAGATGATACTCTGTTGTTCCGTCCTGCAGGTCATGGCGCCTTGATTGAAAACTTGAATGATATTGATGCTGACATCGTATTTATCAAGAATATCGACAACGTTGTTCCTGATCGTTTGAAAGGCACTACTTATGATTATAAGAAAGCGCTTGCTGGTATTTTGTTGAATTATCAATCAAAAATCTTTGCTTTTGAAGCCGCTCTTGAAGCTGGTGCAACACCAGAGTTGTTGGCTGAATTGGCTGAGTTTTACGAAAAAGAAATTTGTGTATTACCTCCAACAGGCTTTGAAACTTACTCTGACGAACAAAAAGTAGCGTATTTCAAAACAAAATTGAATCGTCCAATTCGTGTATGTGGTGTAGTGAAAAACACGGGCGAACCGGGCGGTGGTCCTTTCTGGTGTAAAAATTCAGATGGAACAGCTTCATTGCAAATTGTAGAGTCTGCACAAATCGATGTGGATAGTGCTGAGCAAAAAGCAATTTTCAATAACTCAACGCACTTCAACCCTGTTGATTTGATTTGTGGTTTGAAGAATGGTAAAGGAGAAAAATTCAATTTGTTGCAATTTAGAGATCCCAAAACTGGTTTTGTAACCGTGAAATCTCGTGACGGAAAAGACGTAAAAGCCCAAGAACTTCCAGGTTTGTGGAATGGTGCAATGTCTGATTGGAATACCGTTTTCGTAGAAGTTCCATTGATTACATTCAACCCAGTAAAAACGGTGAACGACCTTTTAAGAGACGAACACCAATAATAGTGTATATTATAAGTTTAAAAACCCTCAAATGAGTATGACTTGTTTGAGGGTTTTTTTTATCTAGTATTAATGAAAAACAATTGCATTAATACTTAGTACAAATCTCCATATCCCACCTGCAAACACGGAATTTGAAGTTCTAATCTCCATAAATCCACAGCCTCTTGTTGTGTTTCCAATGCTAATTTTACTTGATACTTAAGAGCTATTTCTTCTTCATAAAACTCTTTTTTATGCCTAACTCCTTTAATACCTGAAGGATACATCAATAATTCATCAAACTCGACTCGATTATAATAAAGCCAATTTTGTGTTTGTCGGCGGTAGGTTTCTGGACGTTGAGTTAGCAGAATGATTTTATAATCCTTAGCTCGGTAAATATCTAGTAACTCTTTGATGGGTTGATGTACCAAATCATTTTCACATAAAAAAACATCTTGTAGATTTCGCTGGTGAGCTATTGCCAATACATTATCCAATTCACAAACAAGAGCTGAAGGTAATGACTCATCGACATTTGAATAGGTATATAGTTTCTCCTTGGATACAATATGCTGACGATACAACTTCGAAACTACCGTAGCACCTACACTACTGTCTCGCTGACTATCACGCTCTATACAGGTACCTAATTCTACGTCGAAAGGTTTGATTTCTATTTCTACCTTGGTACGATGTGCTTTCTGAAATTGCTCCACGACCTTTTTCACTCGCTCGATAGGTCTTTCCCAAAGATTGGTATCATCGATAACTACATTCTTGCCAGCCTTGAGCGCTTCAAACAACATCATATCACGGAGTTGTTCGACAAAGCTTTCATTCTCTTTGGAATGCTCACTGTTATCAAGCATCGCACGCATATCGTCCTTATTGAGACGCTTCCACAAACCTCGGCTATTAGCGACCAAGCCCTTGGCAAATGTAGATTTCCCACTGGCAGGAATTCCTTGTAGAATAAGTACTTTTTGAGACATTAGTTCAAAAATAAAAAAGGCACAGAGTCAAGAGCTCTGTGCCTAAGTTGGAAACTTTTAATTTTGTAAACGTTAAGCAATTGAACCCAAAAATGATTCTCAATTACTTACGCTAATACATTTTCTTTTTTCTCTTCTGGAAAAACAAAATCAATTGGCTTACTAACTTTTTCAGGTAATAAAGCTATTTTCAGCACCTCATCCACATGATCTACATAGTGGAAGGTAAGGTCTGCAATATAAGCTGGCGTGATTTCTTCGATGTCTTTTTTGTTTTTGTTACAAAGAATAATCTCTTTAATTCCTGCACGTTTGGCTGCCAAAATCTTTTCTTTGATACCACCTACTGGTAACACTTTACCACGTAAAGTTACTTCACCAGTCATAGCCAAGTGTGGTTTTACTTTACGTTGAGTCAATACCGAAGCAATGGAAGTGGTCATCGTAATACCTGCCGAAGGTCCATCTTTTGGCACAGCTCCAGCTGGTACGTGAATATGCAAATGGTAGTTATCAAAAATGCGATAATCAATACCGTATTCATCCGAATGAGCACGCAAATATGATAGTGCTGTCAAAGCGGACTCTTTCATTACATCACCCAATTGTCCTGATAAGGTCACTCCACCTTTTCCACGGCTTAATAGTGATTCGATAAATAGAATATCGCCACCGACAGGAGTCCAAGCTAAACCCGTAACCACACCTGCCAAATCGTTGGTTTCGTATAAATCTTTATCAAAAATCTCAGTTCCCAACAATTTCACTACATCATCAGGCTTAATTACTTTAGGGTAATCATCACCCATTGCAATTGCCTTGGTAATTTTACGAATCAACTTGCCAATTTCTTGCTCCAATTTACGTACACCCGACTCACGAGTATATCCTTCAACTATTTTTTGGAGTGCACCATCGGTTACATTAATCGTTTTGTTTTCGAGACCGTGTTCTTCTTTTTGTTTTGGAAGTAGGTGTTTTTTACCGATTTGTACCTTTTCTTCCATTGTATAGCCACTAATATCAATAATCTCCATACGGTCGCGTAACGCAGGGTGAATCGTGTCTAGCGAGTTGGCGGTAGCAATAAAAAGAACTTTCGACAAGTCGAATTCTACTTCTAAGTAGTTATCTAAGAAAGCACTATTTTGTTCTGGATCAAGTACCTCCAACAAAGCAGAAGAAGGATCGCCACGGTGGTCAGAACCAACTTTATCGATTTCGTCAAGAATAAATACAGGGTTTGAAGAACCAGCCTTTTTGATATTTTGCATCAATTTGCCTGGCATTGCACCAATATAAGTTTTGCGGTGCCCACGAATTTCTGATTCATCATGCAAGCCACCCAAAGCCATACGTACATACTTACGACCTAATGCTTTGGCAATCGAGCGCCCCAAAGAAGTTTTTCCTACTCCTGGAGGTCCATAGAGACAAAGAATTGGCGCTTTCATATTGCCTTTCATTTTCAGAACGGCCAAATATTCGATGATACGCTCTTTTACTTTTTCAAGCCCAAAATGATCTGCATCTAAAACTTTTTGTGCCTTTTTTAGGTCAAAATTATCCTTCGAGTACTCATTCCAAGGCAAGTCAGCTAATAACTCTACGTAATTCATGAGCATCGGGTACTCTGCCGACATGGAGTTGGTACGCTGTAACTTCCCTAATTCTTTTTGGAAATGGTCTGAGATTTCTTTTGACCATTTTTTATTAGCACCTTTGGCACGTAATTTATCAATTTCAGCCTCAGGGCTATCAACGCCTAATTCTTCTTGAAGAACCTTAATTTGTTGACGTAGATAATAATCTCTTTGTTGTTGGTCGATGTCGCTACTGGCTTTACTTTGAATCTCTCGCTTGAGTTCAAGTAAATCAATATCCTTCATCATGTACTCCAACAAGTTTTGGGCTTGCTCAATACCACTCAAAGTTTCGAGCAATTGCTGTTTTTCAGCTAATTCTGCATTGATATTAGCCGAAAGGAAGTGCACCAAGAAGTTTGGTGACTCGATATTGTCTAATGCTATTTGCGCCTCACGTGGAATATCAGGATTTAGTAACAAGATTTTTCCAGCTGCCTCACGCAACGACTGAACCAAAGCTTTGTTTTCACGATTCAACTTCGTTGGGAAGGTATCCTCGATATAGCTTACTTTAGCCAGTAAATGAGGCTCAGTTTTAACATATTCTGTTACTTCAAAACGCTTACGTCCTTGAACGATAATCGTAATATTTCCTCCTGGCAACACAATCATTTTGAGAATATGTGCCACTGTTCCTACTTTGTACAAGTCGTCACCTACAGGCTCTTCTTTGCTAGGATTGGCCTGTGCAATAACACCAATGGTACGGTCACCTTTGTATGCTTTTTTGACAAGGCGCACAGATTTTTGTCTTCCTACTGTAATAGGAATCACCATTCCTGGGAATAATATGATGTTGCGAATTGGAAGTATTGGTAATTCATCTGAGAGTTTGCCCAACTTCTCGTCATCAACTTGTTCTGTACCTAAAGGTATCAACTCAATCCCATCGAAATCCGAAATTTCGGCAAGTCTGAGTGTATCAAAAAATTTTTTATTGTAGCTCATAATCTCCCTCTAAAAAAATTTGGATAAGCGGTAAGGTATTATAATTAAGTAACATTCAGCATGGTGCTTTTGGCTATGAGCTTATAAGCAAATTAGAAGCAATAGTTTAACAATATTTCCGTAAGCAAGCTGCTGTTGATGAATTTTACTCATAATTTGAAGAAGTTGTAGAAAAAATTAATGGTTTTAAAATAGATTTTATTCTGCGCTTAATTCCAAATTAGTAAGTAGCTCAACTGACAAAGTGTCAGAATGATAATAAAGTTATAGTAAAATCTGAATACTTTTTAAGTGAATTATTAAATGGTCAAAAGCTGTGCCAATGAACAAGTTGTCAGTATTCTTGTAAGTGACTGACTCAAAATAGCTTTCATAATCGATAGGTTTAAATTTGTATAACGGTTTCATGCAAAAAAAAGTGTCACATTAGTATTGAAACTAAATTAATAAGAAATTGGATTAAAGTCATGAGAATCTGCCCCTTATTTGGGATTGTCTAATTTGGACTGTATTTTTAGAAAAATCCCTTATTCATGACAACTAAAATTACCTCCAATCGCACAGAAATTCTCGCTGGTGTAAGTTCCTTTCTGGCTACTATGTACATCATCGTCGTCAACCCTTCTATTTTAAGTCAGGCGGGTATGCCCTTCAATGCTGTATTGACAGCGACGGTTATTTTAAGCTTTTTTTGTAGTCTAATGATGGGGCTTTATGCCAAAAATCCCATTGTGGTAGCGCCTGGTATGGGCATGAACGCCTTTTTTACTTTTACAGCTGTAAAAGGCATGGGCATTAGCTATCAGGTAGCATTAGGCGCTGTGTTTTGGGCAGGTGTTTTATTTGTCATTCTTTCAGCATTTAATGTTAGAACCTATATCGTAAAAGCGATTCCTACACAGCTTAGGTTTGCTATTTCGGCTGGAATAGGCCTTTTTATTAGCTTAATAGGTTTTGAAAACGCCAAATTTATTGTAGATAACCCAGCGACATTGGTTGGTATTGCTTCGTTTAAAGACCCTATCGTTATCACTTTTCTGATAGGTTTATTTGTAACGGCAGTTTTAATCGTTCGCCAAACGACAGGAGGAATTATCATAGGAATTGTATTGACAACTCTTTTAGCTATTCCGATTGGACGCTGGTGGGGCGATGCTTCGGCTGTCAACTTTGGAAACGCCCAACTAGTTACTTGGCAAGGTGTTTTTTCCTCTCCTGATTTTAGTCTATTGTTTCAATTAGACTTGGTAAACTCGCTGAAAGTCTCCTTATTCCCTGTAATTTTTGCTTTTGTTTTTACAGATATGTTCGACAGTATTTCAACCTTCGTTGGAATAGCCGAAGCTGCAGATTTATATGACGAAAATGGCGAGCCGCAAAACGTCAAAAAATCACTTATGACTGATGCTGTAGCTACACTTTTAGGGGGGATTTTAGGTACAAGTCCGGGCACTGCCTATATTGAATCAGCAGTTGGAATTGAGCAAGGAGGTCGAAGAGGGCTCACTGCCATTACGGCAGGTCTTTTATTCTTGCCATTTATGTTTTTATCTCCTTTGTTGAGTATTGTCCCTGCTATTGCTACAGCTCCTGCTTTGATTATTGTAGGCGTTTTTATGATGAAACCTATTGCCAAAATCAATTGGTCTGAACTTGACGATGCCGTTCCTACTTTTTTAGCCCTTGTGCTAATTCCATTTTCTTATTCGATTACGCAAGGTATTATTTGGGGTTTTCTAAGCTGGACTATTATCAAAGTAGCCGTTGGAAAGTCAAAAGAAGTATCTATTGCGTTGTGGATTATTGACGCTTTCGCACTGGTGGCTCTTTTCTGGGGACATTAGATCAACGTATTTATCGGCTTTCAGTGCCATTTATAAATTTTTACGATTTCAAATTAGACTATTCATTAATTCAAATACAAAGTAATGTTTTAGGCTTTAGTTATCAGCTTTGTATTGCTGAATGTTAATAACACAAAGAAAAAACATTACTATCTATCTCAACAAACATGTTCAATTTTAGCTTAAAACTATCTTTTCGTGCATCTATTCGCACGATTTTCATCAATACACTCATATTGCTTTGCCTCTTTGGTCCAAAGGTTTTTTCTCAAAAAACTAAAACGATTACAGCAATCGTAGGGGCATTCAATGCGGAAATCCAGTTATTGGAGGATTCTCTCAAAAACAAAGAAGAACATCGAGTAAAAGGAGTTTGTTTTTTGACAGGAGAACTCTCAGGCAAATCGGTAGTAATCGCACTGACTGGCGTAGGCAAAGTCAATGCCGCCATGACGACAACCTTATTACTGATGAATTGGCAACCCGAAAGACTGATCTTCACAGGTATTGCAGGGGGAATTGCCAATGGCATTGCCCCTGGAGATATTGTAATAGCCAAATCTTGCGTACATCATGATTTTGGTAGACTTCAAAACGAAGGTATCACATTGCGTCCCACCAGAAACCCTGCTACCTTACAGTTGAATCCGATTTATATTCCTTCAGATAGTATTTTGATAAGTATAGCTCAAAAGATAGCACCAAAATGTCCTTATCAAGCTGTTGGAAAAAATAATAGAATGCCTCAAATTTTGACAGGAATCATAGCTACAGGAGACGTTTTTGTTAATTCTCAATCAAAAGTAGAAGAATTAAGAAAAAATCTCAAAGCCGATGCCATAGAAATGGAAGGAGCTGCTGTAGCGCAGGTGTGCTACCAAATGCAATTACCATGTTTGGGACTTAGAAGTATTAGCGACAATGCCAATGGCGATGCTCATCAAGATATGCCCAATTTTGAAAAAATTGCTGCTTACAATTCTGCTAGTTTGGTCTTAGGTTTATTGAAAGCGTTATAAAACAAAAAAAGCTCATAGTAATAACTATTGAGCTTTTCTAAATACCTAACCACTAATAATCTTTAAACATGCCTTGGGGGCTTGTTAATATGTCGAATGTGTACTAGACACTAAACTTCTTTTGTACAATAGACTGTAATGTCGTTGTTGAAGCAAACTTTACCACTTCTCCAAGCACAATAACGGCAGGATTAGATAGCTTATTGTGCTCAACGACGAATTTAATATTTTTAGCAGTGCCAATTCCAACTTTTTGATGAACGGTTGTTCCTTGCTGTACAACGGCAATAGGCAAATCTGCTTTACCTTGTTGAATACATAGTTCTGCGATTTGTTCTATTTTACTCATTCCCATCAAAACAACAATAGTTGCTGATGATTGTAAAGCTAGTGCCAAATCTTTGGATAAAGAACCATCTGATTTAGTCCCAGTAATCACCCAAAAACTTTCGCTAACCCCTCTCGTTGTCAACGGAATACCAGCATAGCCAGCAGCAGCTACCGACGAAGATATACCAGGAATATAGGCTGTTTCTAACCCAAATTGCTGAGCGTACTCGATTTCTTCCATACCACGACCAAAAATAAATGGATCGCCACCCTTCAATCTCACCACATGACCATACATATAGGCTTTTTCGACTATCAAAAAATTAATAGCATCTTGAGAATGGCTTTCTCCTGGGCGTTTGCCTACGTAAATTTTTTCGGCTTCGGGTTTACAATAATCCAACAATTCAGGAGCAATTAGGGCATCATAAAGCACCACATCTGCCGAAGCTAATGCTTTAGTGGCCTTTACGGTAATTAAATCTGGGTCACCGGGTCCAGCACCGACTACCGTCAGGCGTGGTTTAGGTTCCATTGTATGAAAAGCTTCTAAATTGTTCATAACTAAAAAGTAGTTGGTCATTGAGTAATGGCAAGCGAATCTGACTAACCAAGTCAATTTTTACAAGAATACTATAAAAATCGCTCACTAATAAATCACTCAATAAAATGAAAAGAGGTGTACCCAATTGGACAAGCCTTTTGAATTACACCCCTTCAAATGTTGTATGCGACTATACTAAATAATCAAACAAAACTCGGAACGCTTACGCCTCTACTGTTTGCTCACGATATGCTCTGGCCAATGCTAAGAAAGCTTTTGCTTCGGCGATATATGAAGTAGCGAAGTCAACGCTAGGCTCATTTTGGTTGATTTGAAGTACTAATTCTTTGAAAGAGCTTTGAGCAATTGTGATTTCGCCTTTTGCAACAAAATGTTCATCAAATTTCTCGATAACAGCATTTTGAGTAGAAACGTTAACACTCTTATCCAAAAGCAAGGCTTTAGCTGCACTTACAAAAACACTGTAAGCATGATAAATTGAATCAGCTACGCGGTTTTCGTTAAAGGCATTCAAAGTCCACTCTAATTTTTCTTCTGACTCAAACAACAAAGTTGCAACTAAGTCAATCATTACACCAGCACATTCACCTACACCAATTTCTGTAGCAAATTGCTCTGAAGCGCCCCAGTCAATGAAATCATCATCCTTCAAAGTGGTAAGGTCAGCTACAGGCTTCAATAAGCTATAGAAATATTTTTCACCCTGACGGTCATAATAATCATTGAAGTATTCACCTTCTGTTGCGTTTTCTTCATAATTATTCAACAATACTCTCAATACTTCAGGTCCACGTTTTGATGGTACTTTTATTACTTTATCTGCTACACGACCCACACCATTACCAACTGTTCCACCGCCCAATAGTACTTGAAGCGCAGGTAATACACGTTTATCTGCCGACTTCAAAGACGAACCGTGGAAACCGATATTTGCCATACCATGCTGACCACAAGAGTTCATACAACCTGAAATTTTGATTTTAATATCGTTATTATAAATCAAATCAGGGAAGTCTTCAGAAATAACTGCTTCTAATTTGGAAGTAATATTCGTACTATCCGAAATCGCCAAGTTACAAGTATCTGTACCCGGACAAGCTGTGATATTGGCAATTGAATTTGCACCAGGAGATGCCAAATCATGTGCTTTTAACACCTCGTAGATATATGGGATATTGGCTTCTGGCACGAAACGTAACATCAAACCTTGGTTGATACTTACACGTACATCATTTGCCACATATCCATCCAACTGTTCGATTAAAGAACGAGACGTGTTAGAAGAAATATTGCCATTTAAGATACGTACATATACGCCAAAATATCCTTCCTGCTTTTGAGCAAAAACGTTAGATTGCAACCAAGTTTTATACTCTTCAGTCTCAGGGGCAATTGTTGATGCTGTTTGAGTAGGCAAATATCCTTCGATTTCCGTTTCGCTGAACCCAGTAGTTGGAATCTCAAATGTTTTGTTTTTGATGGCAATGGTTTCTGCATTTACCAATTCTACAAACTTATCGAAACCGATTTTTTGAATCAAAAACTTCAAACGAGCTTTGTGACGAGAATTACGCTCGCCATGACGGTCGAACACTCGCAAAGCTGCCTCCATATATGGAATTACTTGATTTTCTTCCAAAAACTCAAATGCTGTGTAAGCCAACATAGGTTGAGCGCCCAAACCTCCACCAACAACTACTTTAAAGCCACGTTTGCCATCCAATACTTTTGGAATCAAACCAAAATCGTGCATATAAGTCAATGCTGTATCGGCATCAGAGTTAGAAATGGCAATTTTGATTTTACGACCCATTTCTTGACAAATAGGATTTCTCAAGAAATAACGGAAAATAGCATCAGCATAAGGAGTTACATCAAAAGGCTCTTGAGTATCGATACCCGAAGTGATAGAAGCAGTAACGTTACGAACAGTGTTACCACAAGCCTCACGAAGTGTAATATCATCTTGTTCCAATTGTGCCCACAATTCAGGAGTGCGGTCCAAAGAAACAAAGTGAATTTGAACATCTTGACGCGTAGTCAAGTGTAAATTTCCTATCGAATACTCATCCGAAATATCAGCGATACGTTTCCACTGCTTAAAGGTCATTTTACCATAAGGCAATTTGATACGTACCATTTGTACCCCTTGCTGACGTTGTCCATACACACCACGCGCTAAACGTAAACTACGGAATTTTTCTTCGTGGATTTTACCCTCTCTAAATAATTCAATTTTACGAGCTAAATCTAATATGTCTTTTTCAACAAGTGGATTTTCGAGTTCAGTTCTGAAACTTTGCATTGCTTTTCTGTTTAAAAAATCAAACAAAACACCCTAAGCTGGTCAAAGTAGCACAAGGTTCTTGTGTAATGAGTAATCCACCTACATTATTTACTCTATAAAATAAGTAGATTTTTATGCAAAACTAAGGAAGAAATTCTATCTATCAAGGCTTTTTCTAAAAAAAGTTTGATATATATTTTAAACATTCAAAAAATCCAAGTAAGTTTGCCCAGATGGTCTAGTGGCTGAGTAATAATCAATTATATTCATTCGTCCTACAAGTAGTTATTAAAAGTCGAACATTACAACAATTGTTTAGTCAATCAAATCGACCAATTAATCCCATTATACCCATGAAGAGAAATCTATCTTTATTTGTTGCTTTATTAGCATTATTATTGTCAAGTTGTACAGATAGCAAGAAAATTGCTGAGTATCAAGACCAAGTGAGAAGACTTGAAAGTCAAATTTTGAAAGAGCGTCAAGAAAACGCTGAGTTAAGTAGCTTCCGTTTTAGCCTTGAAAGTCAGTTCAAGAAAAAGAATGAAGACTACATGAAATGTCAAGAAGATAGTAAGGATACCTTCGAAACCCTTACTATTAAATATAATCGTTTGTTAGACGACTATAACAAGATTCAAGCTTCTTACAAGTCATTGAACGAAACTTACGAATTAAATAAAGAAAATTCATCTAAAGTGATTGCCGAGTTGGAAGAGCGTGTTCGCAATAGCAAAACAGGCAAAGTGAAAAGACGTCGTAGATAATTTTCCTAATAGTACTCTTGAAGGAACTGCTTTGTAAAAGGCAGTTCTTTTTTTATTACTGTACGATTCTTATTCGTTGACTCTGCAATCAATTTTATTTGATTAGAACCTATCCCGCAAAAAATATTTATATAACACCTAAAGTTGTTTTTTGAAAGCAACTGCATCTATTTACCATATAATCAATCGCACTTTTCAAGTTTGGTCTATTTATTGCATTTTCTGCTATATATTTTCTCATTTTGAGACCATTTAATCAATTCTGTGTACATATTTCTTGCATTTGCCTGAGTTTTGAGTATTTTTGAAACCAAAGACAGTAAAAGTCCAAATCGTATTGTTATCCGTATATAAAGAAGATTAACAATATATTTGGTAATTTCAGGAAAACACTAGGTATTTATTAGGTATAAACAGCCATTTCGAGTAGGTACATTCTCTTATAACGAAGAAAACGCTGTTAATATTTGTTAACGAAAGTTAAAATTGCTTGTAATTTTTTTGGAATTAATATAACAACTACTATCTTTGAATCAACCAATCAAGCATACTTCATTTTTTACTAGAGTAGTCACTAAAAAAACAATATAGGAGAAGCAATATGATATAAAGCTTTACGTTAACCAAATAGATTTATCAAGATGGAAAGAATCCATGTTAACGACAGTGAGCTAGTATCACGCTATATTCAAAATGGTGACGAACATGCCTTCGAAACACTTGTTCGCCGATACAAATCAAAAGTTTATACAACGATTTATTTAATCGTAAAAGACACTTACGTTGCAGAAGACTTATTACAAGATACTTTTGTAAAAGCAGTGGATGTACTCCGTTCTGGAAAGTACAACGATGAAGGTAAATTTTTGCCATGGGTGCTTAGAATTGCCCATAACATGGCTATAGACAATTTCCGTCGAGAAAAACGCTATCCCAATATCGTATTCGAAGATGGTAGTAGTGTATTCAACACCCTTGATTTTGCAGAAGATTCTATCGAGGAAATGCAAATCAAAAATGAAACACACAATCATCTTAGAGATTTGATTAAACGTCTTCCAGATTCGCAACGCGAAGTGCTCGTTATGCGTCATTATGAAGATATGAGTTTTCAAGAAATTGCCGACGCCACTGGCGTTAGTATCAATACGGCATTGGGGAGAATGCGTTATGCGTTGATAAATCTACGCAAAATGATGAGTAAAAATTCTCCGAGCTATGATACAAACCTTTACGCAGAATGACGTAATTCGTTACGTTTATGAGGAAACTTCAGAAGAAGAAAACCTATTAATCCAAGATGCATTGGTACATGATACCGAAATGCTCGAATTTTATTTGGATTTAGTAGATCTTAAAATTGGTTTAGATACTAGTTATCGTGAACCATCCTCTAGAACGGTCGACAACATATTAGCGTATTCTCGTAATTTTGCCTCAAAACATCAAACCTCCGCCTAGTTTTAGGCTCAGGTTTGATGTTTTTTTGTTTTACTCAAGTCTTCCTTAAGGCTTGAGTAAGTTTTTATTTGCTTTATTTTTTAGAAGTTATCTACAAACTTCTGATTATATCTTATTGTGTCTCTGCAACTAAAAAATCTGGCTATTTATCCTTATTTTTGATTTTTGGAACTTGTCACACAGGTCTCCTGTATAATCTCGTTAATCCAGATTTTGTTATGCTCAAAAAAGAACGTTATCGTTTATTGATAGATTACTTCCTTCACAATTTTCCTGTAGCCGAAACCGAATTGCATTATACGACTCCTTATGAATTATTGGTGGCAGTGGTGTTATCGGCACAATGTACCGACAAAAGAGTTAATATGGTGACACCTGCTTTATTCGAGCGTTTTCCAACACCCGAGTCTCTGGCTAGTGCATCCTTCGAAGAGGTATTTTTTTATATTCGTTCTATTTCATACCCAAACAATAAAGCTAAGCATTTGATTGGTTTAGGACAAAAGCTTGTTGATAACTTCAACTCAGAAGTTCCCTCTACCATCGAAGAGCTCCAAACGCTTCCAGGCGTTGGGCGTAAGACGGCCAATGTGATTGTTTCGGTGATTTATAATCAGCCTGCAATGGCGGTCGATACCCACGTTTTTAGGGTATCACATCGATTAGGGTTGGTAGCTAAAACTGCTACAACGCCTTTGGCTGTAGAAAAAGAACTCATCAAACATATTCCAGAAGAATTAGTTCCTAAAGCTCATCATTGGTTGATTTTACATGGACGTTATGTTTGTATTGCACGATCACCCAAATGCGGAGAGTGCAAGCTAACACATCTGTGTAAATATTTCAGCAAACCTCCTCATTTACGCAAAGACAGCCCTAAGCTGTAAAGGAGGAGTTGTGAATTGATTTTCAACCATTTCAGATTTGGGATTTCTGATTTCGGAAGTAAAGTGAAATACCTTTATTTTTTACAAAAATTAGAAGATTATACTTCTGAAATCCAACATCCGAAATAAACAGTTTTATAAACCCTATTCCCAAATCCACAATCGATACCTTATGTTTGATTTTCTTGTTGACTATGTCCAAACTAATTGGATAGAAGTTTTTGGTATTGTGACCTCCTTAATTTATGTCTGGTTGAATATCCGACAAAATATTTGGAGTTGGTTTTGGGCTATTATAAGCTCATCTGTATATGGAGTAGTCTATTTTCAGAGCAAACTTTACTCTGATATGGAATTGCAAATAGTGTTTATTATTCTGGGAGTTTATGGGTGGTATCAATGGCTTTATGGAGGCGCTAACAAAACGGAGTTGCCTGTAAGCAAAATGCCTAAAAAATACATTCTTATTTGTCTGGCAGCAGGTATGGCTTTTACAGGTTTGTCGGGATATTTACACGCCCAAACCGATGCTAGTTTACCCTATTTAGATTCGAGTTTGACAGCTATTAGTTTGATAGCCTCATGGATGATTGCCAAAAAATATCTGGAAAATTGGATTTTATGGATTGTAGCCAACTTAGTGTATATAGGCATGTACTACGTCAAAGACTTACACGGAACGAGTATTTTGTATGCGCTATTACTCGTCATGGCCATAAAAGGGTATTTTGATTGGAGGAAGGGGATGTAGGGGGAAGAGATTTATATTTGCGAGAATGAATAAAGAATTTTTCAAAGAATATTAAAAAGCCTTGAATCGAAATAATTAAGGCTTTAGATTCCTCTTTTCAACGCAAAATGTAGTCATAATGCGATGATTGAGTTTGTGAAAATCCGAAAAATCAAAAGTTTTAGTTATTGTTCCACCCATCAATTACTCCTGATTTAATATCAGTGTAATTTGTGATAAGCCAAATAACTAAAACAATAAAAGATATTGTTTTCCAATGGTTTTTTATCAAGACTTTTAAGTCATTTAAGAAGCGATTCATATCTGTAATTTTAATTGAAAAATAAAATTTATGAGGTTTGGTAAATTCAAAAACATCGGTTGTTAAGTCATCCCAATCACTTTTAATGAATAAAAGCTTGGTTTTAGCTCATTATTCTCAATTCTTTGAATTGTCCTGAGCATTAATCCCAGTTTTTCAGAAAGTTCTTTTTGAGAACAGTTCAATCGTGTTCTAAGCTCATTTAATCTATTACTAGATATGATATGGGCAAATGAATAAATAGTTGACCAATAGGTGTCATTTGGCCGAAGTTTTGCCTCTCATTGAGCAATAATATAAACAGGAGATTAAAACAGAAGCTGGATGATGGTGTTTATCTAAAAATGCAACTACTTTAATTCGCTAATACATAAAAAAAGCCATCATTTCTGATGGCTTTTTATTTTGGCTCCCTCTCCTGGGCTCGAACCAGGGACCCCATGATTAACAGTCATGTGCTCTAACCGACTGAGCTAAGAAGGAATCTCTTTACAATTTTGTGTTTCTTTGTTCCTGAATTGTGATGCAAAATTATGCGCTTTTTTGTTACTATGCAAGTGTTTTAAGCAAAAAAAATACAAAAAAACGCACACTTTTGTATTATTCCCTGATTTTCAAAAACTTATCTTGTAAACTTTTTTTTAAATTTTTATACCATCGGAACGTGAATGACCTTTTTAGTCTCAAAAAACTCTTCTGTGAAGTATTCGTGTAGTTCGAATGTTCTTGTCTTTTTTCCTAATTCTTTTAATTCTTCACCCAAATCGCCTCCTTTCAAATACAAAATCCCGTTTTTGAGCTTATTGTAGCAGTTGATGTTCACTTTGCCTTTTACCCATCCGTAAAATGGAGTGATACGTGTTACGGCACGACTCACGATAAAATCGTATTCGCCATCTACTTGCTCAGCGCGAATTTGTTCGGCACGTACGTTTTCTAAACCTAAGGCGTTTGCTACCTCTGTTACGACCTTAATCTTTTTACCAATGCTATCAATTAAATGAAACTGGCAATGTGGAAACATAATCGCCAAAGGAATACCTGGGAATCCACCGCCTGTACCTACGTCCAAAATTTCAGAGAAATCTTTGAAGTTGACCACCTTGGCAATACCCAATGAATGAAGAATATGTTTTTCGTAGATATTCTCGATGTCTTGGCGAGATACCACATTGATGCGCTCGTTCCACTCACGATATAATTCGCCCAATTGAGCAAATTGTGCTTTCTGCTTTTCGGTGAGCTGTGGAAAGTATTTTTCTATCAGTTTTGAATCGTTCATAATCGAAAAAATGGATAAATAAATTGGTAGGATAGACTAACGCCAACGCATTTTCTTGCGCTTAGGCAGGGTATTGACCACGCCCATCACTACATAGTAAACTGTCATTAAAAAATCCCAATAGGGAATACTGTAAGATGATATAGTTCGGTCGAGACGTGTATTGATTTTGCCTAAAACTACCCATTGAACAATCAATCGAAGTAGCCAAAGGCCTAATACACAATACACTAACTGACTAAACACTACCAAAGGTATTAATATGATAAAACTTAACCAAAATAATATCTGAGAGCTCGCTATTATACCAAGTGTAAGTTTATGATTTGCTTTATAGTATTTACTGACCGAAATATGTCGAGTTTTTTGACGATACCAATCTTGCCAACTGTGTTTTGGAATAGAATACACAAATGAGGCTTCATCCAAGCAAATAGCCGTACTCTGCTCATTGGCTACGTCATTCATAAATAGATCGTCATCGCCACCCAAAATATTGGTATGTTTAGCAAACCCTCTATTTTTGAAGAATAAGGACTTACGATACATCAAATTACGTCCTACGCCCATGTAAGGCATGCCATAAAGTGCCAAACCAAAATACTGAACCGCTGTCAGAAGGGTTTCGTAGCGAATAAACTTATTCAGTGTAGTCTTTTCTGGAAAATAGGGCGAAAATCCTAAAACAATTTCTTTGCCTTTAGTCAAGCATGAAGCCATCGATTGAATCCAAGTGTTCGACTGTGGGCGACAATCGGCATCTGTTAATAGAATTACATCATATTTAGCAGATTTAATGCCTAGTGTCAAAGCATATTTTTTAGGAGATAAATGCTCAGGTGTTTCTTCGATTCGAATAAAACGGAGATGCTTGAAATTGTGAGCTTCGGTCAATAAAAAATCGTAAGTGCCATCATACGAACGGTCATCTACCACGATAATCTCAAATTTTGAGTACTCTTGGGCATCGAGCATGGGCAGTAGCTCTTCGAGATTACGTATTTCGTTCCAACTACATACTATCACCGATACAGGAGGCAATGCCACCAAATCGCTGACAGGTGCTTCATATTGATTGATTTTATTGAAAACATTCAATATAAAATACAATTGAATCCCAAGGGATAAAAGGAACAAAATGAGTAAAAAAGGAACCAAAGCGAACTGACTATTAAGTTTTAAAACGCAAAGATAGTGAATCCTTATCACTGCAATGCTGATAAGTGCGTAGATTTTGGTAACTTTGCAGGCTTTTCGAAAAAGTAGAGTTGCTTAATTATGACCTACTTGTAAGATAGAGTTCATTTTATTTTAGTACGAAAATATGACTTTTGACATACATAGCACCGACCCCAACAGCAAGGCTAGAGCAGGGGTAATTCATACCGACCACGGAGATATTCAAACGCCTATCTTTATGCCTGTGGGAACAGCAGGCTCGGTAAAGGCAGTTCATCAACGTGAATTAAAAGAAGATATCAAAGCCCAAATTATTTTGGGAAATACCTACCATTTATACCTACGCCCAGGACTAGACGTGTTGGAGCGTGCAGGTGGTTTACATAAATTCAATGGTTGGGATAGACCCATTTTGACCGATTCGGGCGGATATCAGGTATATTCATTGGCGGGTACAGGTCGCAAAATCAAGGAAGAGGGTGTTACTTTCAAATCACATATCGATGGTTCGATACATCATTTTACGCCTGAGCGAGTGATGGATATTCAGCGAAGCATTGGTGCTGATATTATTATGGCATTTGACGAGTGTACGCCGTATCCATGTGATTACAAGTATGCACGTGAGTCGATGGAAATGACCCATCGTTGGCTCAAGCGCTGTTGTGATCATTTTGATGCTACCGAACCAAAATACGGTTACAGCCAAACGCTCTTTCCTATTGTTCAAGGTAGTGTGTACAAAGATTTACGTGTAAAATCTGCCGAGGTAATTGCTAGTTTTGAACGTGAAGGTAATGCAATTGGAGGCTTGTCGGTAGGAGAACCTGCCGAAATGATGTACGAAACGACCGACATCGTAACTGATATTTTACCAAAAGACAAACCTCGTTATCTGATGGGAGTGGGTACACCTGCCAATATTTTGGAAGGTATTGGATTAGGTATTGATATGTTCGACTGCGTTATGCCTACACGCAATGCTCGTAACGGAATGTTGTTTACAACTGAAGGAATCATCAATATCAAAAACGAGAAGTGGAAGGAAGATTACTCACCGATTGATGCTGGTTTGGATAGCTATGTGAGTAACTCTTATACAAAAGCGTATTTACGTCACTTGGTAAAAGCAGAAGAAATTTTGGGTGCAATGATTGCCAGTGTTCATAACCTTACGTTCTATCTATGGTTAGTTGGTCAAGCACGTGAGCATATTTTGGCAGGAACTTTCCGTGCATGGAAAGACCAAATGGTCGTAAAATTGATGCAAAGACTTTAGGAGTGTAGAGCTTTGAGTTCTATTTAGTGGATTGTGGTTGAGCGATTTAGTGATTATTTTTAATAGAAATTTTATTAGTAGAGACACAATGCTTTGCGTATTACAATAGGAATATTGTTTCAGGTATCTAATTTTATAGAGAGGCATGAGTATTACATCTCTACTTTCTAAATAAAGATTGAGCGAGTTGTGAATATTTTAAAAACTATAGGTTATGTGTTCACAACTCACTCATTCACTCAATCTCCATTCACTAAATTGGTATTGAGTGAATGAGTGATTATTTTCATAAAACTTCTACTACTCCTCTATTTCAAAGATTTCAAAATCTCTTCAATCGCTTTATCTAATTGTGGATCTTTGTTTTCAAGACGGTCAGTGAACGTTTGAGGAATCGAAATATCTGGACTTACGCCTTCTTTTTCCAAATCTTTACCATCTAAAGTATAACAACCCCAAGATGGTAAACGATAAAACGAACCATCCACCAGACCTTTGCCCGAAGTAAAGATAATCCAACGATAGGTTTCTGTACCGATAATCTTACCAAGTTTCAATTGTTTGAAGCCCTGTGCTGTCATTTCGGCATCACTCAAAGATTGTTCGTTGATTAATAACACAATTGGTTTGTCAGCTGGATTGAAGTTGGGCTGAATAGTAAACTGTCCTTCACGATATTTCCACTTCAAATAGGCACGTTGTGATAGGAAATTCAAGACCAAATCGTGTACATTTCCTCCTCTGTTGTTACGAATATCGAAAATCAAACCTTCACGGTTATAGGCTTCTGAGGTAACATCAATCATAAACTTCTCAAACTCGCTACGTCCCATATCGCTCATGTGTACATAGGCAATGCGCTTATTAGACTTGGTATCTACATATTCTTGATTTTGATCAATCCATTCGTCATACAAACTACGGATTTGTGCATAACTACGTTGTGGGTGAACTTTGGTCGTAAATGTTTTGCCACTACGCTCAAATGTCAAACTAATTTCGTCATCCAACGATGGCTTTGAGAAATAGAAATCACGGTTGATATTGGTCTCAACGCTATCGGTATTTACTTTCACTAATTTATCTCCTGGACGAATATCCTTATCTGCTTTATCAGAAATAGAGTTTTTGATTACATATTTTACCACATAAGGATTTTCGTTTTCAAATACAATCCCTACGTTTTGAGAAACAGCTTTGTAGAAAGTAGCATCTTCCTCACCATCAGTCGAAAAGCCTAGGTGTGAGGCATTCAGCTCGCCTAGCATATCCATCAATAAAGTACGCAAATCTGCTCTATTGTTGATAGCAGGTAAAAACTTTGCATATTTTTCTCGTGTTTTTACCCAATCTAAACCATTGAATTTTTCATCATAAAAATTCTCTTGTACACCTGCCCAAGCTTCATAGAACATTTGTTGGAATTCATTGGCTAAATTTTTACGGAAAGTAAAATTCAAGTCAATTTTGTCAAGCTTGTTTCCATCAAGGTTGAGTTTATAGATGTTTCCGCCAACCAGTGCAAAGTATTTGCCATCTGCAACAGCAACTTCATAATCAGATACGGAAGCCCCTTCTACTTTTTCAGTTTTGTTTTTAGTAAAAGGAGCTATGGTTGTTTTGTATAATGCGCCATTTCCTCCTTCATGATTTGAAACAAAAAGTACCGATGTTTTATCTTCTTTCTGGAACACAACAGGGCTATCTGCTGAGCCAAAATCAGGACTAATTTGCTCGAATCTCTGTATCAATCCTTCCATATTAATCACAATAGGCACGATTTTAGGCGCTGGAGCTGGTTCTGGTTTTTTCTCTGGTTCTTTTTTGCCTTTAGCCTTTGCGTCTTTAGGCTCTTCTTTTTTCTCGTCCTTTTTCTCTTCTTTCTTTTCTTCTTTAAATAAGTCATTGAACTTATCAGATTTGAAAGGAGTATCTATTTTGCTCAAGGCAATACGGTAAATACGTCCGTTGGTCAAGCCAAAAGGGTAGCTAGCTTTAGTACGGTCAGACTCGAAATAGATATACTTGCCATCGGGCGACCAATAGGGATTGGTTTCGGTAATACCTGTATTGGTTAAATTAATGAGCTTCTTATCGGCCAAATGATACAAGAAAATATCTTGTTCAAAATTGCGATACGCCGAAAACATGACATATTCACCATTAGGCGAAAAATAGGGTTTGGGATTGTATAGCGCCCAAAGCTCTTCTTTTACGACTGTATTCGAGACAAGTGTTTTGAGGTCTAGTACACGAATTTCATTTTTACCACTGATATATACCGCCTGAGTTTTCTCCTTATTGAAGGTGATATTACGGTTATTTTGCTCGTCAGAAGTAAGCTGTTTAGCCTTACCTTTTCCATCTGCTGCAATCGTGAAAAGGTTATAGTAACCTTTTTCGGTAGTTTGTGTAAAAAGTAGGGTTTTATTGTCTGAAAGCCATTTTACTTCTACCACACGACCATGAGCATCTGTTGGAATTTGCGCAATGTATTTACCTTCTACATCAGAAACAAATAAGGCTCCTCTTGAGGAATAAGCCAACTTTTTGCCATCTGTCGACACATCAAACCCAGCGATATTACCACTTACCTTAAAGTCTTGTTCGTGTGGTAAAACATAGTTGCGTAGTGGATTAGGATTGATTTTTTGAGAAGTCTTACTTGCAACGTCATACACATATAATTGGTATTCTTTTTCAAAAACGACCTTTTGTCCGTTAGCACTCACTTGTGGACGTTTGATTGCCTCTGGAAATTGCGTCAAAGCGACCTTTTGTCCATTCTGGAAAGTGTACAAATTGTATTGACCATTGGCTTCGTCTGAGGCGAAATAGACATTGCCACTACGGTCGATGCTTGCCCAAAGGTCTTTACCGATGTAATTGGTATAACGCTTATAAGCTTTGGTTTTAGGATTGTAAGATTGAATATCTGGGTTAAACGCCCCTTTATAGCCTTTACGGGTACTTTGGTTATCACTTTCCCAAGTATCATTGAAGAATATTTCACCGGTAGTTGGGTGTTCAGCTACGTTGTGAATACGATTGAAAAAATGTGAGAATAAGCGAACAGGAGTACCACCACTAAGATCGAGCTTATAGGCAGTTCCATCATTTTGTGCACCCGAACTCAGATATATACTTTTTGAATCCCATGACCAAGATTCCACGTAGTCTTGGGTATCATGGAATGTTAATTGACGAATGGCACCGCCTTCGAGCGGCATTACATATACATCTGGATTGCCGTATTGAGAACCTGTAAAGGCCAGCCATTTACCATCAGGAGAGATTTTCGGACGACTTTCTGTACCTCGCATAGCTGTGAGGCGAGTTGAGACTTTGGTATTGAGGTCTGTTTTCCAAATATCTCCTTCAAAACAATACACAAGGGTTTGCGCATCAGGGCTGATTGAAGGGAAAGAAGCAAAATAGGTTTCGCTATTTTGTGCTACAATCGCCTGAGATACTAATCCCGCCGCAAGCGAGAATAAAGTAGTTTTTAACATAATTTCAGGTTTGAAATAAGATGATGAAATGAGTTTTTGAGGGGTCAGGCATCAGGCAAGGAGGCAATAGTATGAATTACTACGAAAAACACTCTTGCCTTTTTGCCTAGTGCCTGTTCCCTTTTTTGTAAAACTAACCTAGTCTTTCTAAAAAACAAAAGGCGTTAGGATGAATGTATCCTAACGCCTTTGTACGGTAATGTTATTTCGCAAAATAGAGGTGTTAAGAACCTACAATTTGATTACTTTTTGTCTTCCATCACCCTCTTTAGTTTTTACATCTAAGATATAATTACCAGCTGGAAGCGATTGAAGATTAATCAATTGCTCGTTTTGTCGGTTACCTTCTATCATTTGTAAAATATTTCCTTTGGTATTAATGACATGGATAGACTCGATTCTGTTTTGAGTACCAACTTGCACTTTTGTCATATCCTGTATTGGATTCGGAGAAACTATAACGCCTTTGCTATCCAGTGGTTCAAAACCTAAAACTTTGCCAATTGGAGCGTCTTGACGAGCATCCGACATCACGCTTTTACAACCATCAGTTGTTACGACCTGTACCGTAAAACTAGAACCCGAAGTCACTGCAATTGAGCGGAGACCTATTTGGTCACTCAAAACTGTACCATTTCTGTACCATACGTTTCCAGTGGTAGCACTTGAAGTATATTCCCAATAATCACCGTTGGCATCAGTCTTTTTCACCACTGAAATGGTAGGTTTTGCAGGATTGACACAGAATGAGTCTATCTGAGAAACGGCATAATACTGCGTATTCCCATCCTGATAAGCTCCATAGCGTACACGTCCCGCTGTTCCGTTTAACGTAATTCTATTACTAGAAATAGAAGCAGGTCCTCCCAGTACAGACGTTATCACACTTAATCCTGAATTGGAACTTGCTGTAATAGTAAAGGCTGCGTCGCCAACCGTTTTATCTGGAACTTTGGTAATAGTTAAAGCCTGAGATTTCTTTTGCGGCAAAGTACGAGCTACGTTTGTGTACCAAACAGCAAAAGAGGATTCTTGCGTTAATGTCTTTTGCGTAGAAGCAATACCCACACGTTTGTCGTTTTTGTCTAGTTGAATAATATCCGTATTCTCTTGTCCCGTTTTAGCATCTAGGGCATTAAAAATCACATAATCATCGCTTCTTGAGAATTCTGGATAACCAATGGTATTGTTGATGGCTGTAATTTGTAAGTCGGAAGGACGAGATAAGTTGACTCCCAAAACGGCATAATCATCCCCTTGACTATCTGAATAGAAATAATCAAAGGCTAACATATTGGTAGAGTTTTTAGAAAAAGCAGGACTACCAACGTTTTCTCCCTCGACCAAATCATTGATGAGTTTATTGACAACACCTGTTCCGAAGGTATTTTTTTGATTATTCCAAACATTAATGAAGCCTACATCCCAATATTCAATTTTAGAATTAGTAGCAGTTTTGTACTGGTTAAAGGCATCATAAACTAAGTTTTCGCCATCATAATCCCATTCAAATGAATCTGCATATAGCACTTGACCTGTTTTTACACCTGAGTAGGTTGGATTATACAATCTAAACTTACGCCCAGGAATAGAACTTCCTGAAGCACTTAGGTCATAAACATAAATACTGGTATCGACTTTGGTCGTGATAGCGGCTAAGCGCTTACCATCTTTCGAAACCGCCACATTATCCCAACCCGCGGCAGAAATAAGTTCTTGCTTGATGGTTGAGCTTTGGTCGTTAGGAGAGAAAGTCTTTACAGTACTTAAATCAATGCGATAGATACCATTATCTTGTTTTACGAAATAGGCATATTTGCCATCATCGGTAACACTTGGTTTGTTTTTCAGCACAATATTTTTAGCAATCAAAACATACGTGCTAGTATTTACAACCGTATCCAACACATACAATGATTTGTCTTTAGGGTCATAACTCAAGATAAAAGAAGAACCTTTTTTAGTCGGAACATCATTGGATGGCGCTGGAACTGGCGTGGTAGTTCCTGTATTTGGCGTTGTATTTGGTGGATTCGAGTCGGTAATACCAACTGCATCGAAAGCACTTTTGGCAGCATTTACTTCGGTACTATTTGTCCCATACAAATCTGTGGCCGACTGAATCACAGCACGACGCAAATCAAGAAACTTTGAGCTACTGGTCAAGTATTTCGTCAAGGTACGATAATATACAGCTTCTGCTTTTTCCTTTGAGTTAATAGATGTTGCAAAGCGATAATACGCATAATTGACAATACCAGAGTTGATATGCACTCCATAATTATCTTCTGAACCTGTATAATATTGATTCATGCTGGCAGGCTGAAAACCATCATCTCGAAGGCTCGAACCGCCTTGGTTTGGATTTGATAAATCTCTTAATGGTTTAGAACCTTTTACTACATCTTCGCCCATAAACCAATCATCACGGTCAATCATGGCTCCAAAAATATCTGCCATCGATTCATTAATCGCACCTGATTGTCCACGATATACCAAGTTGGCTGTATTTTCGACCACCCCGTGAGTCATTTCATGTCCAGCTACGTCAAGTCCTCCTGCTAAGGGTTTAAACATGGTTGCTCCTCTACCATAGCCCATAAATTCACCATTCCAAAAAGCATTGTCCATCGCTTTGCCATCTTCATCAGTCAAGTTGATTAGGGAGATAATACTACCTCCTTTTCCATTTAAAGATTTTCTACCAAAGGTTTTTTCATAATAATCATACGCCAAGCTGGCATTATAATGTGCCGAAACGGACTCTGTATTTGTCCAAGTATTGTTGGTAGAAGATACCTGACGTACTGTTACATCATTTACAGATGAACCAGCCGCATTGAGCGTCCATAAAACACCTTGCGGATTTTCGACATTGATTGTTCCGCCTTTGTACATACTTTTTGAGGCATCAATCATGTAGTAGCTTGAGCCAACCAAATAGGTATTGATAGAACGTGTTTTACCATTCAAATCTACAGCATTGGCTTTTTGTGGTCCATCGAGCGTACAGGTATAGCTATACTTATCTAAAATTTCGCCCGAATTGGCATCTATCATATAAATCCATCTTTCCAAAAAGTTAGGACGAACCACTACTTCGTAAGCCAAGTGTTGATCGTTTACTGATTCGTTTTTATGATAAACAAAAAGCTTTGACTGAGGCTTTTCATATTTCAGCATAGCTTTTTCGGCAAAACTCAAAGTACGAAATTTGGTTTGTTGCTGAACATCCTGAAGAGCCACCGAAGCAATCTGCTCAGTTCCCATACTAGGTTCAGTTGAAGCCAAGCTCGGTGTTGGGTAAAGCTTACCATTCAGAACCTCTACGGCATCGTCCTTGGTATGCAACATAATTTGAGCCCCATACACAGGAATGCCCTTATACATCTGTTGTACACGGATATGAGTTTGATTAAGGTTATCATTCTCAATCTGATTCACATCAAATTCCTCTTCTACATTTTTGAAATGTAAATACTTCTGAACAGCCGACAAATAGCTGTAAGCTGCCGAGGCTTCAGAAGATCGCCCTGCTTTGGTTGTAGTATTAGAAGAAAGATTTTTGGGCTTACCCACGATAAACGATGGCATACCATTTTCATCTCTCGAAATACTCAAACCATCTTTTTTAGCCATCAAATTTTCTCGAAAAACACTATTCGAATACTGAAAATTATAGCGAGAAAAAGAAGAAGGTTCTACACTCTTCGAAAAATCAACCATGGGCAAACTTGGACTTGTGCCTTGCCCTGATTTAGATTTTTGCTTGAAAGTTTTTTGCGCCTGTGCTGTAGATATGCATCCTAGCAAGGCCATGAAAAGTAAAGTTTTTTTCATAAGACAAAAGAATTAACGGACCTAATTTATAGTGCAGAATTGAGTTATGAATTAGGGTTATAAAAACTGTTTATTTCGGATATCGGATGTTGGATTTCGGAAGTATAATCTTCTATATTTTGTAAGAAATAAAGGTATTTTACTTTATCTCCGAAATCAGAAATCCCAAATTTGAAATTGTTTGAAATCCTTCGTACACTACTAGTTATGAATTATTATTAATACGCAATAGGCTTACTGTTTGGCGTATAAGGCTGTATTTATAGAAATACAGACAAACATGAAAAGCAAGCACTTTTTATATTATTGCTCAATTTTTCCTGCTTTCAAGAATATCGGAAAGCTTACTTGAAACGTCAAATTCTCCGTGTATTTCTCTCTACATCGCTGTATAAACTCCGTAACAGGATTACTGCCATTTTGCTGTATGTATCTTTGGACGCTCGACCATGTGTTTAGATACCCTTCCAACTGGTCAAAGTTCCAAAAATATTGCATCGAAAACTCAGGTGTTGGAATAGACTCAAAAGGAAAAGGAATCGTAGTGTATTTTTGGTCGATATGACCACGTTCGCCATCCCAATACGAACCAATTTGTTCTTGATAAAAATGTTGAAAATCTTGATTCAAAGTTGGGTATTCTTCAATCAATAAAGTGCCATATCCCCAGAAAGCTAATAGCGCATTAGGCTTTGCAATTCGTCTGATTTCTTGGTAAAAAGCTTCAAAATTAAACCAGTGAATAGCCTGTCCTACTGTGATTAAATCAAATGTAGCATCTGCAAAAGGCGTTTTTTCAGCCTGCGAGATTTGATAATGGATATTGCTCGCCTGAAAAGCATTATCTAACTGCTTTTGACTAATATCAGTAGCCTCGACTTTCTGAAACTTTTGGGCTAAAATTCTTGCTACTTGACCATTACCTGTGGCACAATCCCAAGCATTTTCAAACTTATCCACATATTGAAAGATAAAATCATAAAGCTCCTGTGGATAAGTCGGGCGAAACTGGGCGTATAAATTGGCTTGTGTTGAAAATCTGTCTTTGGGAAGCATAAATACATTGAGATTGCTTAAATGTTTTTATTTATTTTCAATCCTAATTTTTGATTTTATCCATCAGTGACTGATAAAATGTTTTGATAGAATCATTCACATTCTTAGGATTGGTCCATTGGGTTTTGTAAGAGAATTTTTTACCCTCCGAAAAAACGAGATAATGGTTCATATTACCCGTTTCATTCTGTGACAAGCTATCCAGATGAAGCCCTTGTACAGCCTTGAATATTTTTTGGGTTTGAGCTTTTGTCAGCTTCTGAATAACCTTTAAGGAGTCGCTTTTATTGGTTCGATAAAGAATTTCTCCAGAAGGTTTAATGGTATAAGATTGCCA
Source organism: Cellulophaga sp. BC115SP (assembly GCF_009905545.1). Lineage (GTDB taxonomy): Bacteria > Bacteroidota > Bacteroidia > Cytophagales > Spirosomataceae > Flectobacillus > Flectobacillus rivi. The sequence goes on from NZ_JAAALB010000031.1 coordinate 46,516, forward strand.
TAAATTAGCAAATCCACCACCCGAACCAACGGTAATTTCTTGTTCTTTCGGAATACTTTTGCAGGCAAACACGCCAAAAATGAAGCTAAAGAGTATAAGTTTTTTCATAGAATCCATGTTTAGGACTTAGTACTGTACGAAGGATTATAAAAACTGTTTATTTCGGATATGGGATATTGGATTTCGGAAGTGTAAGTTCCTATATTTTGAAAAAAATAAAGACATACCTCTCATATTTCCGAAATCAGAAATCCCAAATCTGAAATAGTTTGAAATCCTTCGTACATTCTTATTTAGGAATCGGGTATCTAAAAAAATATCGGGTAAAGTTATACACTCTACCCGATATTCATATAGTTGTATTTGAGAAAAATAAAGTTTATAGCGTCTGTAACTCTTGAACGGTCAACCAGCTCATTAAACCAGCACCAATTTCTAGCGCATTTTCATCAATATCAAATGTTGGCGTATGTACTCCCGAAATAATGCCACGCTCTTCGTTGCGAGTTCCTAAACGGTAGAAACAAGCATCTACATGATGTGTATAGAAGGCAAAATCCTCAGCAGCCAACCAAATATCCAAATCAATCACATTTTCCTGCCCCATATAATCAATCGCTGCACCTTTCATACGGCGTGTTAATTCTGGTTCGTTTTGCAAGAAAGGATACCCTTTTTGGATAAATACCTCACATGTTCCACCCATAGCTTCGGCAGTTAGTTCGGCAATTTTTCTGATTTTTTCCAAGCCTTCAGCACGCCATTGCTCGTCCATCGCTCTAAAAGTACCTTCGATATATACCTCATTTGGAATAACATTGGTTGCTCCGTTGGCAATTACTTTTCCGAAAGTCAATACTGAAGGATAACGAGGGTTACGGTTACGAGAAATAATTTGTTGCATCGACACAATGATATGCGAAGCTATCAATACAGGGTCGATACAGTTTTCAGGCATTGCTCCGTGTCCACCTTTTCCTTTTACAGTTAAATATAACTCATCTGCTGAAGCCATATACATTCCTTCGCGGAAACCGATTTTTCCAACAGGAATATTAGGAGCCACGTGCTGTCCCAACATTTTGTGAGGGGCAGGGTTTTGTAATGCTCCTTGCTCAATCATAATACTGGCACCACCTGGGGCTTTTTCTTCAGCGGGTTGAAATACCAACTTTACCGTTCCTTCAAAATCATTTTTGAGTTGACTCAAAATTCTTGAAGTACCCAATAAAGAAGCCGTATGCACATCGTGCCCACAAGCGTGCATTACACCAGGATTTTGTGATTTATAAGGTACATCATTGGCTTCGACAATCGGTAAAGCATCCATATCGGCACGCAAAGCCACCACTTTTTTATCAGGATTACGACCTTCGATGGTTGCAACTAAGCCTGTGTTAGCAATTTCGGTAGGAGTAATCCCCATCGATTTTAGCTGTTCGGCTACGTATTTTTGTGTATTAAATTCTTGGAACGAAAGCTCTGGGTTTGTGTGCAAATAACGACGATTGGCCACAAACTCACCCGCCATGGATGCAGCTAATTGTTTAATTTTATCTTTCATTTTTCTAAATATTTCGAGTAGCAATGGGTCTTTATTCAACCAAACTAGATAGCAAAGTTACATCACAACTAGCCTTTAGCCCAACCAATTACGTAAATTCTCATTATCATTATCTACTTGTCCTACCGTGAGGCGTAGGTTTTCGTCGAAACTAGCCTCAATTCCGTACCATGCCAAGCGTACTTGTACTTGTTCTTGCAAAGGAATATTTCCAGTAATACATTCTGCAAAATAGGTATCCAAACTACCTCCAAATACTTGCTCAGCTAATTGTTTATAATCGAATAAAGAATACCCTAATCCAGAATCTCCAAATTTTTCCCACATCAATCGTATGACATCATGAATAGATTTTTGATGTTGCGTTGCTTCACGAATCAAACCATCCAATAAAAAGGCAACAACCGCTCCTTTGTTATAAATTGATACACGACGATTAGGAATCGAAGCGCTATAACCATCAAGCCACAAGTCCATCGAAGCCTCAACCAATGACATTGGCGAACGTCCATCTTGTTCAAAATGGCGGCGAATGGTCGTAGTAAACTCATTCAAATAGGCATCTAACGAAAATACACCTGACTGTTTTAAGAAAACATCCCCCAAATACGTCGTAACACCTTCTGCTACAAAACCAGTGGGAAAATAATTTTCTTTAGTAAAATCGTAAGGCATCATCTCCACAGGACGAATCTTACAAATATTCCAAGCATGATATAGCTCATGCGAACTTACTCCTAATAAATCTGTATATAAACCATCTCCCTCAGTATCTGGACCCAGTACAATCATGGTTGAATTACGATGCTCAACGCCATGATAGAAGGCTACAGGCAATATCCAGTTGATAAAATGGTAGTCTTTTTCGGGGAAATCTCCCATGATATCAATTTGTTTTTCAGAAAAACGAGCAAAATCTGAAAGAATTTTCTCCCAGTTTGGCTGATAATTTCCCAAAAACCAAACATAAAATTGAATACCCGCTGCCTTATACGTTTGACACTGTAAATATGGACTTGCCAATACTGGAGAATCTACCAACTGATAGTAATCTTGTGCTAACAAAGTTTTTCCTTCTATTGGCATCCCACAAGCGATTTTATACTCATCGGTTATACCAAGCTCAACGGTACAAGGCTCGTGCATACGCCCACTTACATAAGGCAAACAGTTTACGAAGTTGACATACATCGTATTTTCATCTACGTATGAGCTGCCCGCATTAGCAAAAACGCCATTAGGATGCTGAATATAAGCGTAATAACGAAGTCTGATAGTTAATTTTGAGATATTTTTGGTATAGACTTTCCAGCGGTCTTTGTTTACTTTATGAAACTCCACGGGGTTTTGCTGTTCGTCAAAAATTTCGAACTGTTGAATATTTTTAGCAAAATTCTGTAGCTCATAACGTCCCGGGCGCCAAGCAGGTAATTGAATTTTTATACGGTCAGATGTAATGTTCTCCACCGCCAATTCTACAGTCAAGAAATGGTTTTGTGGATTTTCTGCATAAATTTTGTATCTCATATTTTATTGATATAGCTAAAGCCGCAAGGTACTATTATTCACAAAGAATCCAAAGTAACTCATAATCAACCTCCAAGCATTTAGAATCTTTTGTAAAAGTAGTTTGCAATTAAAAAATAATTAAGTACCTTTGCACTCCTAATTTCGGGGCAAAAGATTTTTGTATTTTGAAAATTTTCACTGATACTTCAGACATCCTTTGATAATTTTCCAAAATATCTCTGAAAATCAGTCAGTTCATATTGTAAAAGGCATTTCAATTTTCAATAGCAATGAAAAGAACGTTTCAACCATCGGTAAGAAAGAGAAAAAACAAGCACGGATTCCGTGAAAGAATGTCAACTGCAAATGGTCGCCGTGTATTGGCAGCTCGCCGTGCAAGAGGAAGACACAAATTGACAGTTTCAGACGAGAAGAGAGGTAAATAATACAAAGTTTCTGCGTTTCGTGTTTCAAGTATCGTGTGAACAGTTGCTCAACGCGATTCCAGAGACACTTACATGAGACTTTGCATGAAAGCAACTTTAAAGAAATCTGAACGACTTTCCAGTAAGAAGGTAATTGGTTCCCTCTTTGACAAGGGTAGTGAAAACACCAAATCGGTTTTTCTCTACCCTTTTCGTGTTTCTTATTTTCTACAAGAATTACCTAACGAAAATACAGAACCCGCACTTCCTCAGATGCTTATCTCTGTATCTAAGCGCTATTTCAAACACGCCGTTGACCGTAATCTAGTCAAACGTCGCACCAGAGAAGCTTATCGTCTCAACAAATCTATCCTGCTTCAAAAAAAGGACAACCCTCTACCAGCATCCATCGCTTTTGTGTATATTGGTAAAAAAATCGAAGATTTTGCTAAAATCGAAAAGTCGATGAAGAGTATTTTGCATAAAATGTAATTTTACCCGCAATATGCTTTAAGCAATATGCCTTAAGCTAAAAGCTGTACTTCCCTAATGACTAAGCTTACAGCCTAAAGTTTTTTGTCCTACAAAATAACACAATCGCTTTGGCTTCGTTATATTCTTATTGGTGTAGAAAGAAAGCTGAATTAATCCTATTATGAAATTAAAACGACCTTACCGAGCCCTTTTGGCGACTTCTGCTCTTGTTGGAAGTTTATCTCTTGCTTCATTTACCGACCAAGGAGAGCGTTTTTTTGAAATTGCCAAAAACCTTGATATCTATGCTACGCTTTTCAAGGAGCTAAATCGCTATTATGTCGACGAAATAAATCCAAATCGTACTATCAAAATGTCTATCGACGCCATGTTGAAGTCATTTGACCCATATACCGTATTCTATGCCGAAGACGATATTGAGGACTACATGACTATGACCACTGGCAAGTATAATGGCATTGGCATTGTAACGGGCAATCGTTCGGGACGTATTACCGTGATGGCTATCGACGAAGGAACTCCTGCTGAAAAATCAGGCTTGCGTATTGGCGACGAAATTATAAAAGTAGACGGTATTGAACTTAGTAAAAAAGGTATTGACCCTGGCAAGCTCATCAAAGGGCAAACGGGAACTGTCGTAAAACTTACCGTAAAACGCTACGGTAGCAATAAACTAGAAGAAATTAGTGTCACGCGCGATGTCGTTAAAATGAAAAATGTTACCTACTACGGTATGATTAACGACGAAGTAGGATATATAGACCTCAAGGATTTTAATACCACCGCTGCCAAGGAAGTTCGTCAGGCATTTGCTGAATTGAAGGAAAAAGGCATGAAAAAACTCATTCTTGACTTGAGAGAAAATCCTGGAGGTCTCTTGAATATGGCGGTAGATATTTGTAATATTTTCTTACCAAAAGATTCAGAAATTGTTTCAACCAAAGGAAAAGTCGAAGAGTGGAACAAAACCTATTCGGGGGTAAAAGCAGCTGTAGATGTAGATATGCCTATATCGGTGTTGACCAACTCGAGAAGTGCTTCGGCTGCTGAAATTGTCGCTGGTGTAATTCAAGACTACGATCGTGGAGTGTTGGTTGGACAAAGAAGTTATGGAAAAGGTCTGGTGCAAATCACTCGTGATTTACCTTACAATACCAAACTCAAAGTAACTACTGCCAAATACTATATCCCAAGTGGTCGTTGTATTCAAGCAATTGACTACAGTCACCGCAACCCCGATGGTAGTGTTGGTAAAGTGCCAGATTCGCTCATGACGGCTTTCAAAACCGTTCGTAGCGGTCGTACTGTTTATGATGGTGGTGGAATTTTACCTGATGTTGAAGTCGAAAAACCAACTCCTGCGGTAGTAACCCAATCATTGTCAGGAAGATTGATTTTGTTTGATTATGCTATCAAATACCATTTTGAGCATCCAACGATTAAGCCTGCCAAAGAATTTTCTTTGAGTGATGCCGAATATCAAGATTTTGTCAAATGGGCCGCTACACAAACTTTTGATTATACCACTCAGGCTGAAAAAGACTTGAATGAACTTGAGGCTTCTGCTAAAAAAGAAAGATATTATGACGCTGTAGCCGACCAGTTGAAAGCTTTGCGTACAAAGCTTTCACACAACAAAGAAGCTGATATGATGAAGTTTAAGGATGAAATCAAAACAGCTTTGGAGCAAGAAATTGTGGTACATTATTATTTGCAGAAAGGTACTCGTGAGCAGTCATTTGCTAAAGACCCAGAAATACAAGCAGCCCTTAAGTTATTTGGCGATATGAATCGCTATAACAATATCTTGAAAGGAAAGAAATAGTATTCTGGCTATAAATATTTCGTAAATTTGTGTGCTTGGGGAGCAATTCTCAAGCACATTTTTGTTTAGATAGAGTGAGATATTGATTTTAACCCACTCACCAATAAAAACATTCGCAAAGCGAAATCTCAAATCATTATGTCTCTGATAGTTAGTATCGATACTTCGACCAAAGTTTGTTCTGTAGCATTACACAAAGAAGGCAAACTATTAGGTCTGTCTGAATTATTTACTGAAAAATCGCATTCAGGTATGTTGACTACATTGGTTGAAAATGTAGTTAAACAAGCTGGCTATGAGCTTTCACAACTCGATGCCATTGCTGTTGCCAAAGGACCAGGTTCTTATACAGGCTTGCGCATTGGCGTATCTACGGCAAAAGGGCTTTCATTTGCTTTAGACAAGCCTTTATTATCAGTAAATACCCTCGAAGCCATGGCCGCACAGTTCAAAGATATGTACGGTGCTGATACGCTACTTTGCCCGATGATTGATGCGCGTCGCATGGAAGTTTACTGTGGTGTTTGGAATACCGAAATGGGAACAATTAGTGAAATTGAGGCCAAAATTATTGACGAAACAGCTTTTATCTCATTGTTAGAAAAACAGCCTATTGTATTTTTTGGAGATGGTGCTGCCAAGTGCAAAAGCCAAATTGCTCATCCTAATGCCCATTTCCCAAATACAGAGTTATATCCGTCAGCTCGCACAGTAGGTGTATTAGCTCACAAGGCTTTTCAAGAACAAGCATTTGAAAATGTGGTGAGTTTTGAGCCTTTCTATTTAAAAGACTTTGTTGGAACAACGCCCAAAGCTGCCCAAAACAAAGCCTAACATTTGTTAGGCATGAATCTTAAGTTTTATTATCATGGAACTAGACGACCCAATTATCAATAAAGTAGCCAGCAGTGGATTGGTTACACTCGACCTTGAGGATTATTATCATCAAGGCGAAAGAGTGATTTATGACCTGAAAGACAATCTATTCATGGGAATGATTTTGAAAGAAAAAGATTTTCGTGAGTTTCTCAAAAATCATGATTGGTCGATTTATGAAGGCAAAAATGTAGCTGTTATTTGTTCAGAAGACGCTATTATTCCGACATGGGCTTATATGCTTTTGGCACTTAAACTAAGTCCGTTTGCCAATGCTGTAGTATATGGCAATTTGGAGCAACTAGAAGATAAATTATACTATGACGCTATTGCCAAAATCAATCCTTTGGATTATGTAGACGCAAGAGTAGTGGTAAAAGGCTGTTCAAAAGTACCTGTTCCTACATCAGCGTATGTAGAAATCACTCAAAAGCTCATGCCTCACGTCAAAAGCCTCATGTTTGGCGAGCCATGTAGTACTGTGCCTCTTTACAAGAAAAAATAAAGAGATTTGAAAATATGGAAATTTGAAGATTTGAAAATGATTTTATAAGACAACGCAACACTTTATGCGATTGCTACTTGTTTATGGTATTTTTGTACTTGTATTCAACTACAAATACTATTTTTCAAATCTTCAAATCATCACCTCTTCAAATTTTCAAATTAAAATACTGCCTTTTCTCTTTTTCCCAAAAATGGAATCCAACTTGATTCTAGGCTTCCGCCCAAATCTCGAAGAAACATAATAAATGAGGGCTTAAATGGCTTACTTCTGAGTGGCATATTAGCCTCTTCGGGTGTTAAATCTCCTTTTTTTGAATTACATCTTCGACAGGCTGTCGTGAGATTATCCCATGTAGTACGTCCACCACGTGACTTTGGCATAACATGGTCGAGAGTAAGGTCATCTTTGGAGCCACAGTACTGACATACATTGTGGTCACGACGGAAGATATTTTGACGAGACAAAATGACACCTTTATAAGGCATATAAATATACTTGTGAAGGCGAATAACCGAAGGCATAGGAAAAGCCTGAGAAATACTATGTAATTGCTCGTTTTCGGATTCAGCCACCAAATCGGCCTTATTTAGGTACACTAACAAAAATGCTTTGGGAATAGAACAAACGGCTAATGCAGTGTAATCTTGATTCAATACTAAGACTTTCCGACCCATAACTAATTCAATTTTTAGTGAACAATATGGTCATCAGCCGAAGGTATTTTGTCAGTTACCTCTACTAATGACCTCAACGCTTGAGATGTTGGAATATATAGTTGTTATGAAACATGCTTATTTTAGTAAAATTCAATCGCACAAGGCTAACAGAAGGATGAAAACAAAACGGAAGCAGCTATTCAGAAATAGTAGTTTTCTTAAACCATTGAGTTTTCCAGATATTTGCAAATTAATGATAAATCTCAATAATACAACTCGTATATTCAAAAAATAGTTTTACCGTAATCATTTGCTAATGAATTGATTATATACGTAACAAAAGTGCTATCCTAAATTTATTAAAAGCCTATAGCTTCAAATAAAAAGGTCTGTATCGAAGTTGTTACACTGGGATACAGACCTATTTATTGTGTCATAAGATTGTATAGAAACTACGTTAGCCTCAGAGGTATCCTCCTTTTCAAACGATTAAAGCATTTAGTGATTAACTTCTCGTAAGTCTTGCCATATCTTTCAAAACACCATTCATGCAAGAACTTAATTTCATCGATGGCTAAGTTTTTAATTGCCTTTCTTAGCTCTTTTTCAAATAACTTTGCATCAAAACTTACTTTCTCAAGTATCATTTTGACATAGTCTAAAGCTGTCATAGTTTAAATTAGATTTAATAATCTTGGTTTTTAAGTTATTAGGTTAAACGGTTATTTAGGATTGAATAGTGTCTTCTTGAGCTAAAAGTCGTAAATTGCTTAACAATTAGCACTTCAGACACATAGGCATTTCTTCATCCCAAACTCAAAGTTTTCATTTTAGTGTGTCATATTCGCCAACGAATAAATCTAGAATTGAAAACAGTAAATCATTCAAAACCCATAAAATAGTATCTATTGACGAAAAACGGTGAAATTTACAAATAAATATATCAATATTCCAATATTATTTTGTTTTTTATTCAGCTATTCTCTAATAGCTCAGGAAAATACGCCTACGCTTGTTTTGGGTGAAAAGACGATCACGATGGATGGATTTTTTACCATAACAGCTGTGGTAAAAACAAATCCTGACCAGCCTTTTCCTGAATGTAAATTTCCTGAATTGATAGAATTTACCAAACGAGGATATTCTAAGTCTATTGCCCGTTCGGTCATTAATGGACAACCTACTGTAACTTATAATATTACCCAAAATTACCAGCCTAAAAAAGAAGGTACGTTAAAAATCAAACCATTTAAAGTACTGGTTAATGGCACCGAAATCAAAAATGAGGGAGTAGTTGTGATTGTCAATAAAGCTGTGGCCAACCCTAATCCTGAAACGGAGAATGAGGAAGCCTTGACATCTGTAGCTGAAGGCAATCAAAAAGACTTAGTGAATGTAAAAGAAAATGCTTTTTTGGCAATAAGTACCAATAAATTAGCGCCTTATGTAGGAGAAAACTTCACTTTAACACTGGCCTTTTACGTTGCAGAGAACAATACTGCCGATATTCAATTTGATCAAAATAACATTCAGATTCCTGAAATTATAAAAAAAATAAAACCTGAAAGTTGTTGGGAAGAGAGCTTTGGACTTACGGAAACGCAGACTTCAACTGTAAAATTGAATGGTAAAACCTACACACAATACAAGTTTTATCAGGCAACTTTTTATCCGCTTAATAACAAGAAAATTAGTATTCCTTCTGCAAGCCTTCGTTTGTTAAAAGACTTTGACGAAAAAGAATCTAAAAAACGTAATTATGTTACTTTTTCGAGTAAGGCTTTTACTATACAACCTAAAGATTTACCTTCTCATCCACTCAAACAGCAAGTATCCGTTGGTAACTTTTCTTTAAAAGAAAATATCAGTAATAATAAAGCCCAAACAGGGCAATCTATCGACTATCAAATTCAAATTATTGGTGATGGAAACATCTCTGTAATTCGTTTGCCTGAAGTTAAAAATGATAGCACCTTTGACTTTTTCCAACCTGATATTAACTCGATTGTATCGCCACAAGGCAGTAAAATTATTGGCACAAAATCTTTTACTTTTCATATTATTCCCAAACAGGCTGGTAACTTTGCAATGTCAAAGTATTTCAACTGGATATTTTTCAATCCAACTACAGCTCAATATGATACGCTAAAGCCCAAGGTGGTAATCCATACGAAGGGTCGAACTATTAGTACAGTAGATACTCCTAATGCTGAAAATTCGACGATTTATGATGGACTAGAGAATATCTCGACACCCGAAGGAACAAGCAACTTGGTGAGACTTCTCAAAAACGAAGCAAATATCATCATTATCATTATGCTGGCAGGATTAATTTATCTGTTTTTACCAGGCAAGAGAACCAGACAATAACATCGACTCATGGGCAATTTGAAGTACCCCTTGCCACGAGTCAAATCATTCAAAAAATGAGCAGTACATACGGTAAATTATTTAAAATTAGCACTTTTGGTGAATCGCACGGACAAGCAGTTGGGGTAGTGGTAGATGGGTGTCCAGCAGGAATTCCTTTTGATGCTGAATTTATTCAAAGTGAGTTAGACCGCCGTAAGCCAGGGCAGTCACGTATTACAACGCAACGTCGCGAGGCCGATGAGTTTCAGGTAGTTTCAGGTGTATTTGAAGGAAAAACCACAGGTACGCCAATCGCTATGTTGGTTTGGAATGGCGACCAACGTTCGAAAGACTATTCACATATTGCTCAACAATTCAGACCTTCGCACGCTGACTTTACCTATCAAGCCAAATATGGCGTCCGTGATTATCGTGGTGGTGGTCGTAGCTCAGCTCGTGAAACGGTTGCCCGTGTTGCAGCAGGTGCTTTGGCAAAGTTGGTATTAAAAAATATTGGTATAGATATCAAAGCTTACGTTTCGCAAGTTGGTAAGTTAAAATTAGAAAAATCTTATCAGGAGCTCAACTTGGCATTGGCAGAAGAAAATGCTGTTCGTTGTCCAGACCCAGCCTTGGCGCAAGAAATGTTCGATTATATTGATGAAACTCGTAAAAAAGGAGATTCAATTGGAGGAATTGTGGACTGCGTGGTAACAGGAACACCAGTTGGATTAGGCGAACCAGTATTTGATAAACTTCATGCCGAACTTGGTAAAGCCATGTTAAGTATCAATGCTGTAAAAGGCTTTGAATATGGCAGTGGTTTTGCTGGCGTAGAAATGTACGGCTCTGAGCACAACGACGAGTTTTTTATCGAAGATGAACAAGTAAAAACCAAATCCAATCATTCTGGAGGTATCCAAGGTGGTATTTCAAATGGTGCTGATATTTACTTCAGAACAGCCTTCAAGCCAGTCGCAACCATTATGCAGGACCAAGCGAGCGTTGACCAAGAAGGTAATACCGTTACGGTTTCTGGCAAAGGACGCCACGACCCATGTGTAGTACCACGTGCAGTACCTATTGTAGAAGCAATGGCTGCTTTGGTTTTGGTAGACTTTTACCTTCGTAACCGTGCCACACAAGGATTGGCGTATGAACAAGAAGAAAAATTAGAGTTTTAATGCAAAAGAATAATTCCCTTTTTTCAGATGAGTATTTTATGCAATTGGCACTTTACCAAGCAGAGATAGCCATGGAAAAAGGGGAAATTCCAGTAGGAGCAGTGGTCGTTTGTCAAAACACCATCATTGCTAAAGCACATAATCAGACAGAACTCTTACAGGATGTAACCGCTCATGCTGAAATGTTGGCGCTAACGGCAGCGGCCAATACTCTTGGAGCAAAATACCTTCGAGATTGTACTTTGTATGTGACACTCGAACCTTGTATTATGTGTGGAGGAGCTTTGTATTGGTCTCAAATAGGCAAAATTGTCATTGGTGCCATGGACGATAAAAGAGGTTGCTCCAAAGTGAGTCCGAAAATTTATCATCCCAAAACACAAGTCATCACAGGCGTATTGCAAGAGGTATGTGAAGCTATGCTTAAAAGCTTTTTCAAAAAACTACGTTAGCATATTCTTCATACCATTGGCTCATTCAGTTCTTAGATTTTCCTTAATAAACACCCTCTAGAGGAACTTATAGCCACTGAAGGCAGTTTTTTAGACAAAGACTCATAGTCAAAAACAAAGACAACTTAGTTATAGATTGTAGTATCAGCCTAAATGATTCATTGGACAGTCTATTTCTAAAGTACTCAACAGATATATTTTAAACTCAATTAACTTAATTAACTTAAAAAAATGGCATTCGTATTAGACCCACTACCATACGCTAACGACGCGTTGGAGCCGCATTTTGATGCATTGACAATGGAAATCCACCATGACCGTCACCACAATGCTTACGTAACAAACTTGAACGCTGCTGTAGCAGGTACAGAATTAGAAGGTAAGTCTTTGGAAGAGCTTTTGGCTTCTATCAGCACGCTTTCACCAGCAGTTCGTAACAACGGCGGTGGTCACTTCAACCACAACTTGTTCTGGAATATTCTTTCTCCAAACGGTGGTGGAGCTCCAGTAGGTGCATTGGCTGAAGCTATCAATGCTAAATTTGGTTCTTTCGATGAGTTCAAAGCTGAATTCAAAAAAGCGGCTATCAGTCGTTTTGGTTCAGGTTGGGCTTGGTTAGTAGCTCAAAAAGATGGTTCTATCGCTATCTCTTCTACGCCAAACCAAGACAACCCATTGATGGACGTAGCTGATGTTAAAGGTTTTCCTGTAATCGGCTTAGACGTTTGGGAACACGCTTACTACTTGAAGTTCCAAAACAAACGCCCAGATTATATCGACGCATTCTGGAATGTAATTGACTGGAATATCGCTGAAGCTAGATACCAATCAGCTAAAGCCTAGATAATCAAAAACTTAGGCAATACTTTGATTTTTTTTGTAAAAAAAAGCCTCAAAGTATTGCCTAATAGTGATAAAATACCTAATTTTGCATCACTAAAAAACACGGAGAGTGTAGCTCAGTTGGTTAGAGCATCGGTTTGTGGTACCGAGGGTCGTGGGTTCGAGCCCCATCATTCTCCCCAAAAGGTTATCTGAAAAGATAACCTTTTTTATTTTACCCCAATCAGTACCATTTTTCTATTCCTGCTGGTGCTGTCCATTGGAATTTAGGCTCATAATGCTCCCAAACTATTTTTGAAACGTTTCTTAATAATTGATACCCTTCATTATTTCTCGTCCATGATTCGTCCTTTTGATTTTTAGTGGTAACACAAACTACATAGTCACCAGAAGGAGCATTTACTAAAAATACCTCAGATCTTGACTGATTTACTGCACCTTGTTTAGATGCCACCTGAATCGTTGGAGGAATTTGACTTAGTGCTTCGCCATCCCAATAAATTCTCACCATATTGCGGTAAATACGCTCGCTAGCAGCAGGATTAATTACTTCCCCTTTTCTAATTTTTACTAATAATTCAGCCATTTCTCTAGGGGTAGTTTGTCCCCAGCCATAAATTTTACGATAGGACTCACGACCAGCAGTACGCGAATTGACCCTAGTATTTTCAAAACCATTAGCAGCTAGCCATTCGTTGATAGCTGTACCTGTAGCCATAGCCTGACACCAAAGACTGGCGGTGTTGTCAGAAGTAGTAATCATCAGCATAGCAACTTTGCTCAAAGCGATTTTTTCACCATCCTTAAACGATCCTAAAATATCTTCTCCCGCATACAAAAGGGAGTCTTTGTAGGTAAGAATCGCGTGATAATCCAATTCGCCTTTCTCGATTTTGTTGAACAACCCAATGGTTATAGGCACCTTAATCATACTTGCCGTTGGAAAAACGGTATCTGCTTGAATAGCAACGCCCGTGTTTTTTTTCAGATGTTTCACATAAATGCCCGCCACACCTTGAAAGTTATTCACGAGAACTTGAAGCTTTTTCTCCAGTGCTTTATCCGTTTTGAAAGAATTCGTGGGAGCTTGGGCAAAGAGTTGAGAAGAAAATAAAATGAACAGAATCTTGAGGTAAAATGTTTTTCTCATAGTTTTTGATGAAATTGTTAAAAGTTTATAAAAGGCAAACGCCTTTCAACCAATTTACTATTTATCGAGCAATTACAATCTCTCTCGTACCTATAAAATGCAACAATTCATTTTTATTTTCTTAGCTTTTCTTTGTGGGGCTGTATTTCCTACGCAGGCTGCATTTAATGGCAAAATGGCCGCAATTGTTGGTCATCCGATTTTGGCGGCTATCCTCTCATTTATCACAGGGCTCATTGTTTTGATTGTCTATGCAGTTATCACCCAGATACCTATGCAACAATTTACGGCATTCCGTACAGCGCCTTGGTATGTTTGGTTGGCGGGTATCTTAGGCGCTTTTTATGTAAGCACGATTGTGGTATTAATGCCTCGATTAGGAGTAGCCTTAACTTTTGGTTTGGTGATAGCTGGGCAAATGACCATTTCGATACTAATGGACCATTTTGGTTTATTTAATCTTCCTGTACGTGAAATATCAGCAGGACGCCTCTTGGGGGCACTTTTATTATTAGCAGGTGTTGTACTTATTCGTAAATTCTAATGACAAAGATGAAATTTTGTCCACAATGTGGAAAAGAACTCGTGTATAAAATCAAAGATGGCAGAGATAGACATTTTTGTCCCGACGAAAGTGAATGTGGATATGTCCACTGGAACAATCCTATTCCTGTTGTAGCCGCCATAGTAGAACATGAAGGAGAAATTATTTTGGCACGCAATGCCGCTTGGCCAGCCACATGGTATGCCCTCATTACAGGATTTTTAGAGTCTGGAGAAACACCCGAAGAGGGAATTATTCGTGAGGTAAAAGAAGAACTAAATCTTGACGGCGAAATCGTTGAATTAGTAGGTCTATATGAATTTCACCGAATGAACCAGTTGATTATTGCCTATCACATCAAAGCTACGGGCAGTATCCAACTTTCGGAAGAACTGGTGGATTACAAACGTCTAAAACCTGAAGAAATCAAGCCTTGGCCAGCAGGTACTGGACGAGCTGTACAAGATTGGCAAGCTAAAAGAGGTATTTTCAACGAAATGTTTGATTTTACAAAAAGCTCATCAGCTACAGATGAATAAACTCAACTGCTAAGTAGAATCGCTAGCCAAAGACGAGACATATTGTTAACTTTAACACTAATCTCTTCAAAAAATAAAGCTTAAACAGCTTCAATTATATGTATTCTCCTCGCACAACTATGAAAAAGATCTCTCTTTGCTTTCTTGGGGTTGCACTAATGCTTCTATGTCAACATAGCTTTAGCCAAAAGTTTTTTGATCCTTCGGTCAAAAAAGTATTATTTCTCGGAAATAGTATTACCTATTCAGGCGAATATATCCAGCTATTCGAAACGATTTATCGTTTACAAAATCCAGAAAGTAAGGTAGAGTTTTATAATTGTGGACTTCCGAGCGAGACAGTTTCGGGGCTTTCTGAAGAAGGGCACGCCAATGGTCGATTCCCTCGCCCAGTATTATTTGAGCGTCTTGATAGGGTTTTGAAAATGATTCATCCAGATGTTGTTATTGCTACTTATGGCATCAACGATGGTATTTATCAGCCTTTTTCAGAAGAACATTTTTTGAAGTTTCAGGAAGGTATCCAAAAACTTCATCAGCAAGTAGAAGCCATGGGGGCAAAAATTATCCATGTGACACCTTCGGTTTATGAAGAAAAGAAAAACGACGCGACATTCAACTACGCTGAGGTCATGGATCGCTATGCACAATGGCTTATTACTCAAAAAAAATGGGAGGTTATTGACACTCATTTTCCTATGAAAAAGGCTTTGGAAGAAGCCAAAAAGAAAAACCCAGATGCTACGCTCGCCTCTGATGGTGTGCATCCCAACTCACAAGGGCACTGGATAATCTGTAGAAATATGTTGACCTATTTTGGCTTGAAAAAAGCCAAAAATGCAGAGGTTTGGACAGAATTATATCCTAATCGCTCGGTAAGTAATCTGTTATTACTTTTCCAGAAAATCCAAGCAAGACATAATATCCTCAAAAACGCCTGGCTTCGAGCAACCCAACACACACGCCCAGAAATGCCTGAGGGTTTACCAATGGATGAAGCTCTCACAAAAGCAAAAGTCCTTCAAATTGAAATAGATAGTCTTTTGAAATAAGCAAAACCCTTTTCACCGACAAGCTTTTCCTATTCACCGAGAAAGCTCATTCGTCAAGTCATTTTTTTTGTAGATTTGATTGGTTTACGCTCAAATTTTCATGCTCAATAACTTCATATACAAGCGGGTAATAGGAGGGATGGCACTATTAGCTGCCCTTCTGGTCAATTTACCGATTATTATTCTCAACTTAGAACATTTACACAATTGGCAAATTGCCTTAATTGATGTAACAGTACAGGTATTTTGTTGCTTTGTGCTTGGGATAAGTGTAGTTGGGGTTTTGATGGAGAAAACACCCTATATCTGGGTAAATCATTTCAAAATGCTTGTGATTTGTGGCTTATTGATAGGTTATTGCTTTATGTTGGCAGGGCTCAACAGCCTATTTCTTCCTGTGCGGATGGGCATGATTTCATCGATTATCATGCGTGGAGCGGTAGTGATAGTCATGATGTACCTATGGAGCAAAAATCTTATTGAGGCTGAAAGAAAAAATGCACTTTTACTCGAAAACCAGCAATTGAAACATGACAACGTGCTTTTTCAATTAAATGCGCTCAAAAATCAGCTAAATCCTCATTTTTTATTCAATTCACTTAATACCCTCAGTTGGTTAATTAACCAAGATACCGCCAAAAGTCAGGAGTATTTACAAAAACTTTCGCAGGTATTGCGCTATTCGTTGAGTATGCAGGAACAACAGTTAGTGAGTTTAAAAGATGAATTGATATTGGTAGAAAATTATGTTTTTTTGTTACAAATGCGTTTTGGCAATAATTTACACATTAATATTAGTCCAATAGAGCCCACACCTTATCAGATTTTACCTCTTTCAATTCAGTTATTGATAGAAAATGCTATCAAACACAATGTGGTGTCATCGAGTAAGCCATTGCAAGTTGATATTTCATTTGAAGAAGAACATATCATAGTTTCGAATAAGATTTCACCCAAACTTCACGCTGAAGGCACAGGTATTGGCTTAGCCAACCTAGACAATCGATATAAACTTATGACAGGCAAAAGTATTTCGATTCAAAAAGGTACATTATTTACCGTTAGATTACCCTTGATTAAGCAATCATAAAAATGGATCATCCACTAAAAATAGTCATTGTAGAAGACGAGCCCGCAGCCGCAAGCCAATTGCAATTTTTGTTGGGGCAGATAGATACTCCCGTAGAAATTATTCACATCATTGAAGGCGTTGAAGAAGGTTTGGCTTGGTTTCAGGAGAATACAATGCCCGATTTGATTTTATCTGATATACAATTATCAGATGGGGTATCTTTTGAAATATATGAACAAATCACTTTAGAAACACCCATTATTTTTACTACTGCTTTCGACGAATATGCTATTCGGGCTTTCAAGCTTAATAGCATTGACTATCTATTAAAACCTATCGATCAAGAAGCGCTTACGGCTGCGATTCAAAAGTTTAAGAATCAGCAGCTTTATCATTATTCTCAGTTGCAATCGCTTCTTGCACAACAGGCTTTTATTGCAAAAAGTTATCGACAAAGTTTTTTAGTCAAATTTAGAGACAAGCTTCTTCCTATTAAAACTGAGGATTTTGCCTTTTTCTATATTGACCAAGGTATCGTTTATGGTCAATTATTGGATGGAAAAAAGTACAGTTTAGAGTACAAATTAGAAGATTTAGAGCAACAGCTCGACCCAGCCTATTTTGTGAGAGTCAACAGGCAGTTTATACTTAGCAGAGACTGTGTCGTTACCATCGAGAGTTATCCACATAGTCGTGTGAATATCCAAACCCAGCCCCAAGCACCCTCTGATATTGTTATTAGCAAAGAAAAAGTAACATGGTTTAAGAAATGGTTGGCAAATCAAGTAACAATAAAGGCGTAAGGAGAACATTTCCCTACGCCTTTATTGTTGTCTCTATAAGCATTCTCATGAGTTTTTTGTAGATTGGAAACAGATTTACATATCAATACTTTGATATTTGCCCGAATAACCTAATTCCAAACCTAAAAGTAAATCAAGCCCTACAAGCATGTTACATCATTTTCCTTTTTATTTATCCTTAATTTTACTCATTATCATTCTGATTATTGTCGCCGACCGAATCAGAGTGGCATATCCTATTTTGTTGGTATTGGGTGGACTTGGTTTAAGTTTTATTCCAAGTGTTCCTGACATCGAAATTGATCCTGAATTAATCTTTATCATCTTTTTACCACCGCTATTATCCGAAGCAGCCTGGTCTATTTCGTGGAAAGAACTCTGGAAATGGAGGCGGATTATTACCAGTTTTGCCTTTCTGATTGTATTTCTTACAGCATTTGTTGTGGCGCTTGTTGCCAATAGCTATATCCCAGGTTTTTCTTTGGCATTGGGTTTCTTGTTAGGAGGTATTGTGTCGCCACCCGACGCTGTAAGCGCAGGTGCTATTATGAAGTTTGTACACGTTCCAAGTCGTTATCAATCAATTATTGAGGGTGAAAGTTTATTAAACGATGCCTCAAGTTTGATTGTATTTCGTTTTGCCCTTATTGCTGTGGGTACAGGGCAGTTTATTTGGCACGATGCTATTTTAAGTTTTGGTTGGATGGTCTTTGGAGGTGTGGGTATTGGTTTGGCTGTAGCTTATGGCTTCTTCAAAGCACACCGTTTATTACCGACCGATGTCAATATGGATATTGTTTTGACACTCGTGGCTCCTTATATGATGTATATCGCCGCCGAAACGGTACATAGTTCAGGAGTTATGGCTGTAGTAAGCGGAGGCTTGTTTTTGGCACAGCGAAAGCACCTTTTCTTAAATAGTAGTGGACGTATCAAAGGTTTTTCGGTATGGGAAAGTCTTTGTTTTGTGCTCAATGGATTAGTATTTATGATTATTGGTCTTGCTCTTCCTACCATTACGAAAGGACTTGGAAACGTAAGTATAAGTGAAGCGATAGGTTACGGTGTGATGATTACGGTGGTACTGATGGTAAGCAGAATTTTATCGGCGTATGGTGCCGTAGTGACTACCTTAATAGCTCGAAATTTTATTACTGTAGCCGAAAAAAGAAACCCAGGTTATAAGGCTCCATTGGTAATAGGTTGGGCAGGGATGCGTGGTGTAGTATCTTTGGCTGCGGCACTCTCAATTCCTGAAACGCTAGAAAATGGGGCACCTTTTCCACAACGCAATTTGATTTTGTTTATCACTTTTATTGTGATTTTGCTAACGTTATTGCTTCAAGGATTGACTTTACCTATTTTGATAAAGAAAATCAATCTTTTGCGAGACAACGAGGTTTTGCCTGGCGAATCTCATTATCAGGATATGTATCGTAGGTTGACAAACCAAAGTCTTGATTATTTGCATGCTAATTATGAAGAACAAATTACAAGACAACCTATTCTGAAAAAGATTGTGGAAAAATGGGAAGAAGAAGGCAAAGAATTTGATAATATTCGTCTCGACCAAGAATGTAAACTGGTATATGTAGATATGATTAATCATCAACGAGAATGGCTTCGTGAGTGGAACAAAGACCATGAGGTAGACGAAGGTATCGTTCGTCGTCATTTATATCGTTTGGACTTAGAAGAAGAAAAATTGAAGTATAGGTAAGTTAAGTTTTTTATAACTTTTTACTTGATTAACTACTTACATCTGCTTACAGCAGAAAAATCTCATGTATAAATTGTTTGCTCAGTTTTTGATTGCATTGGTACGCGTTTATCAGGCGATTATCTCTCCATATTTCCCTAATGCTTGTCGCTACAACCCAACGTGTTCACAATACATGATTGAGGCTATTCAAGAATGGGGGATTTGGAAAGGAACTCGTCTGGGGCTAAAACGTATTTCCTCTTGTCATCCTTGGGGAGGCAGTGGGCATGATCCTGTACCTCGTAAAGGTGAGCAGCACTAAATATAGGTGAGTAAAAAGAAGAACAATATATCAGTTATTATAATGAACCCTTCATCAAAAGAATTCAATCAATATCCTCCACAGATATATTATTAATTTAATCTTTCCTATTCTTAGTTGGATGCCGAAATCCACAATCCTTTAGGTGTTTCTTGCCTAACCCCTTTTTATGTTATGGAAAAAAAGATTCTTAATAAAATTCCTACCAATATCATTACAGGTTTTTTAGGTGTTGGTAAAACCACCACTATTCTACATATCCTCAGACACAAACCTGCCGATGAACGCTGGCTCGTGATTGTCAACGAATTTGGGGATGTCTCTATCGATCATATCCCCATGGAAGGACAAAGCCAAGGTCAAGAAATGGCAGTTCGCTATGTCGCTGGCGGATGTATCTGTTGTACTGCAAACTTACCTCTACAGACTACCCTTACGCAAAGTATTCGTCAGGTAAAACCGCATCGTATTTTGATAGAACCCACAGGAATAGCGCACCCCGAAGCTATTATTGATTTATTGCAAGGGGAGTTCTTGTCAAAAGTAATTGACTTACGTGCGACTATTTGTTTGGTCAATCCTATTCAATTAATGAATGATAAGTACTTTGACGATGAAGTGTATCAAGATCAAATTACGCTGGCAGACGTTTTGGTCGCTAATAAGGCAGATTTAGCGGGCGATGAACTGCTTCAAAAATTTGCTAAATGGGCACAAGCGCTTTTCCCCCCCAAGGTCATGATTGCAGCGGTGGAAAAAGGCGAAATTGACCTTGATTGGCTTGACATAGAGCCTTATCCACATCGTAAAGCGGTGTATATGAATGCTCATTCAAATCAACTAGAAAATATACAAATTACTGAAAATCAGGAAGAAAATCTACAACCTTTACCTAATAAGCCAATCAAACGAGAAGGACGTGCTTTGGGTACTTTTGGATGTGGTTGGGTCTTTCATCCAGACGAAATTTTCTCAAAAAATCAATTATTAGCTTGGATTGACTCATTAAAAGGCTTCGAAAGAATCAAAGGTGTATTTAGAATAGGAGAAAAAAACTGGACTTTTATCAATAAAACAACCGATGAACCAGCGAATGAATGCTCGATAGCTTATCGTAAAGACAGTAGAATTGAGATAATTTCCTTAAAACCAGTCACTTGGTCATTAATAGAAAAACAGTTGTTGGATTGTCGTAAAAGTGACCCAAATCAAGTCGATATTCCAAGTTTTAAAATGCCTTTCAATCTAAAATAATAAACATGAGTCATCTTAAATTGAGTGAATTGAGATTGAGTGAATGAGTGATTATTTTAAATAGGTATTTTATTAGTAGAGATGCAATGCTTGCGTCTTAAGCCTAGTAGAATCTAGCGAGATAGTATCAAAAAAAGGGGGCAGAAAACAATTTTCGGCCCCTTTTTTTTGATGAAAACTTGGATAATAATCCCAACCTTAAATTCGGGATGACTCCTATTTTACTATACCCAGCTTTTTTAAGTAGGCATATTTTTTTGATAATGAGACATTTGCATTTTTATCCATCTTAAAAAGC
>NZ_JAAALB010000032.1 GCF_009905545.1 Cellulophaga sp. BC115SP
TACTTTTTCCAGTTTTAGATTTTGAAGTTGCCATCATTAGTTGATTTTTGAGGGCAACCTATTTTAGGCAAGGACAAAGGACAACTCATAATTCACAACTCATAATTCAGCACTCAGAATTACCAATCCCAATAAATAATAATTGTTTACTTTATCTCCCTTTATTTTATGAAACGTATTGCAATCGACATGGATGATGTTTTGGCTGACACGACATCAGGTATTCTCACCGAAACCAACCTCCGTCTTGGAACAAATTTTACCAGAGAAGACATTAGTAATCCTGAAAAGGCAAAAGAATTTTATGAGCAATATTTCCCGATTCGTGATTTTTTGCATGAAAAAGGATTTTTCCGTAATCTTCCTGTTTTTGATGATGCGATTGAAACTGTAAAAAAATTGCAAGACCATTATGAAATATTCATTGTTTCGGCGGCTACGGAATTTCCCAATTCATTGAGCGAAAAACTAGAATGGCTTGAGGAGTTTTTCCCGTACATTGGTTGGAAACATACGGTTTTTTGTGGACACAAATACATGATTAAAGCTGATTATTTGATAGATGACCATGAAAAAAACTTAGTAAAATTTGAAGGAACAGGCTTATTGTACGATGCACCTCACAATTACCATATCGAAGGTTATCAGCGTGTTTATTCTTGGAAAGAAATTGGCTCTCTCCTACTTCCCACCGAAGTTTAGTAGATTTGTACATTCTTTCCACTCATACTAAAATTTATGGAACTATCACTAACTTCTAATCATGCTAAAGCCGCTCGTTTGGCAACCAACGCACTATTCTTTATTTCTGGACTCAGTTTTTCAAGTTGGGCTTCACGCATACCAGATGTAAAGGAGAAATTAGGCCTAGGCGACGCCGCATTAGGCACCGTTTTGTTTGCTATGCCCATTGGGAGCTTATCAGCTTTGCCATTGGCTGGTGTGATTATCAACTACATAGGTAGCCGAAAAGTTACGTTGATTGCTGCTATTATTTATTTGCTATCCATGCCTTTTTTGGGAATCGCTAGCCAAGGTTGGCAACTAGCCATAGCACTTTTCATATTTGGCTTCGGAGGTGACCTTCTCAATATTTCGATGAATGTGCAGGCTGTAAATGTTGAAAAAACCATGAGTAAATCCATTATGTCGTCCTTTCATGCCATTTTTAGTATTGGTTTTATGATTGGAGCGGCATTGGGTGGCATTCTAGCTTCTCAAGGGATTTCTACGGTATGGCACTTGAGTACAGTTGGTATTTTGGATATTATTGTAGCCTTGTTTGTTTATCAGTATTTAATAGCACAAGACTTCAAATCTTCAGAAGCACAACCTTTATTTGCATTACCCGACAAATCACTTATGCTATTAGGAGTTATTTGTTTCTGCGGCATGCTTTGCGAAGGCGCAATGGCCGACTGGAGCGTATTATACTTCAAACAAATATTGGGGAATGCATCCAAATATGCCACTTCAGCTTTCACAGCATTTTCGATTACGATGGTAATAGGTAGAATAATAGGTGACAAAACGGTGGCTAAATTAGGACTCAAAAAGACCCTTATTCTCAATTGTTCGCTTGTAACCATTGGGATGATTTTGGCGCTGGCATTACCTATTTCTTGGACTGTTATTCTTGGTTTTTCAATTACAGGACTTGGGCTATCTACAGTAGTACCTCTTATTTATAGCGAAGCAGGGCATTCTAAAACTATGTCGGCAGGAGTTGCCTTAGCTGCTATTTCGACTGTGGGTATATCTGGCTTTATGATTGGTCCAGTAATGATTGGCTACATCGCCGAGTTTACATCTTTGAAAATTGCTTTATTTTCATTAGTTATTTTAGGTGGCTTAGGAACAATCCTAAGTACTCGGATCAAAAATTAGGAGAAAATATTATACAAGATGGAAGGACTAAAAAGAGTAGCGGTGATTTGTATTCTCCGAAATCAGACTAATTTTTTATTATTAAAACGATTCAATGAACCACTTAAAGGGCTTTATGTACCTGTAGGGGGAAAAGTTGACCCTTACGAAAATCCAAAGGATGCAGCCATAAGAGAGGTAAGCGAAGAGGCTGGTTTATCATTAGAAACTATGCGTTTTTGTGGTACTCTAGTCGAAACCTCTCCCTCCAAATATAATTGGATGAGCTTTATTTATGAAGCCGAAGTGGACTATTTCGAACCGCCAATCTGTAATGAAGGTATTTTAGAGTGGCACGATTTTACAAACATAGATTCGTTTCCAACACCTGAAACAGACTTTTTTATTTATCAATATGTATTAAACAAGAAGCCTTTTGCTTTTAATGCAGTATATACCGAAAAGGTGGAGTTGCTTTCGATGATAGAGGAAATTGAAAGTGTAAAAGTGGTTTAGGTTGTAGAATTAGCCAATGCTTTATGAAATAGCTAACCAACCCAACAAAAAAGCCGATAGTAGGAGAATATCCCTGCTATCGGCTTTTTTTAATACTCAGCTAAAATTAAAGATTATAACGGAAGATTGGATCTATCTGCTCAGGAGAATCAATATTTAATACTTCTTTGATTAATCCTGTATGCAAATCAAATACCCATCCGTGCAAGTGAGGATACTCACCATTTTGCCAAGCATGTTGAATAATTGTTGTTTTAGCTAAGTTCTTAACTTGCTCGTGTACATTGAGTTCTACCAAACGATTAAATTTCTGTTTTTCATCTTCGATACCTCCCAATTCTACCTCGTGCTTAGAATATACTTCTTTGATATTGCGCAACCACTTGTTAATCAAACCAAAATCATCATTACCCATTGCTGCTTTTACGCCCCCACAATTATAGTGACCACAGACAATAATATGTTTTACTTTCAAAACCTCAACACCATACTGAAGTACAGACAAGAGGTTCATATCTGTATGTACGACCATGTTTGCTACATTTCTATGAACAAACACATCGCCTGGCTGGGTATTAGTGATTTCTTCCGCAGGTACACGGCTATCGGCACAACCAATCCAAAGAAACTCTGGCTTTTGGTCTTTTGCCAATCTTTCAAAGTAGGTCTCGTCCATCGACAAGCGGTCAGCTGCCCAAGCTTTATTGTTGAGCAATAGTTTTTTGTAATCTTTCATCGAAACTTGTTTGTAACTTGTAAATACTCCGATACTTTGTCAAAGCTATAGGTTTACTGTCAGAGTATATTCGAACATTGATTATAACTTGAGAAATGAAACGGTAGAAATCAATCGTAAAATTTCATTTCTTTATTGCTGATGAACTTTGAGTTTTTATTGAATGCTCAAAGTTACGAATTAATGCGCGGAAATCGACTCAGGTAAGTATTGATTTATGTCTCCTTGTATTTTTCTTGACACTTTTTTGAAATCTACCTCTATATTTCTACGATATGCAGATGCTTTGAATTCATATAATAGATTATAAATGTCATGATCTATAAACTGAGCTTTAGTGGCATCAATATAAACCACATCTCCATCTTCAAGACTAAGTAATATCTGTTTGATTTTAGGCTTATTCAAAAACGATACATCTTTATTAAATTGAATCAGCACATTCTTTCCTTCTCTCACAAACGAAACCGCAGAATGAAAGTTAGTTGATAAGACAAAAATTAACCCCACTCCTGTTCCTATAAAAATACCAAATAACAAATCTTTGAACACAATCACCAAGATAGTTACCAAAAACGGAATCCATTGGTCATACCCTTCTTTGAATACTTTGACAAATACTTTGGGGTGCGCCAGTTTGTATCCAACTGTCAAGAGTACAGCAGCGAGCGACGATAAAGGAATTTTGTTTAATAAATTAGGAATTAAAAGCACAGAGCCCAACAACAACATTCCATGTACTACAGAGGACATACGTGTACGTCCACCCGAATATACGTTAGCAGAAGTTCTTACAACAACGGACGTAATTGGTAATCCACCAATCAAACCTGAAATTACGTTACCAATTCCTTGGGCAACTAATTCTTTGTCAGGAGATGATTGTCTTTTTAGAGGGTCGATGGCATCGGATGCTTCCAAATTCAGTAATGTTTCAAGACTGGCAACAATTGCTAAAGTAAAGGCAACGATATAAACCTTGGTGGTCATCAGCGCTGAGAAATCAGGAAAAGAAAATGCAGACACAAAATCACTCACTCCACTCATTTTGGGGATATTTACCATGTGAATCGGAGAATTTCCTAAGTAATAAAACGGCTGATATATACGATATGCTTCATTCATAAGTGTACCTACCAATACAGTCACCAAAGCAGCAGGAATCATGGCAAAAATACCTTTGTACTTCTTGGCAGCTCGTTCCCAAAGCAATATCACTGCCAAACAAACGATAGCAATCGTGACAGCACCATAGTTAAAATCCACTACCGAACGAATCAATTCTGTGATAGTATTCTGATGGTCAGCTACTTGCTCAAATTCAAATTCACCTTCATAATCTTGGTCATCGCCAAGCGCATGAGGGATTTGCTTTAAAATAATAACAATACCAATAGCGACTAACATACCACGAATCACACTTTCGGGAAAATAAGCACTAAACTTCCCCGCTTTGATAAGTCCAAGTGCCAATTGAATGACACCTGCTAGCACAACTGCCACTAAGAATCCTTGAAATGAACCTAAATCATGAATTGCCGTTGCTACAATTACGGTAAGACCAGCCGCTGGTCCACTGACTGAAATTTCGGAGCCTGAGAGTAAAGCGACAAAAGTACCTGCTACAATACCTGCCAAAATACCCGAAAAGAGAGGAGCGCCAGAGGCGAGAGCAATGCCTAAACATAAAGGCAATGCTACCAGAAATACTGACAAACCAGATTTCCAGTCGCTTTTAAATAAAGCGTCTTTGTAATGTTGAACTGAGTTATACATATTGTTTGATGTTGGTTTATTATAGAATCCGAGCAGAAAATGCTCGTTATAATTCTACACCAAACTTATAGATTTTTTAACTCAGATTAGAATACGATTAGAGTTTTTTTGCTAAACGAAAATAGCTTTCCATAACTATTTTTATAAAAAATAAAAATAATCCATGAAAAATAACCTTTTTTAGTAATAATTAAAGAAATTCTAATCTCTATCTAATGTCAGATTGGCTAAGAATAACGTTTCCGTTTTGTGGAGGAACAACTCTGCGAGATGATTTGGAATGGCGTATCAACTTTTTCTTTAGTCTTTCTATTTCTTTGTCGGACTCTAATTTGCTGGCTAAAGTGGAGTCTTGTCGAATGAGTGCTTCTCTCAGATTTTCAATCACGACAATACGTTCTCTCCACTGATACCAATTTGCTGCTATTGACCCCAAACAACAGATAGTCACAAGACCTATTACCCAATAGAGTTTGGATAAAGTCTCATTTTTTGTGGTCACATTCGTATTTTTTTGGTTGATTACAATCATAATTTCTTTGACTAAAACGATTTCACCTACTCCTACTATCCAACTTCACTGTGAGATTTACAAAATAATTTCCATTTTGCAGGTCGCTTGCCATCACTTACATGTACTTGCTTGATTTTCATTCGCATACACATACCATTAAGTTAAAAAATTAATTCATAACAAGCAAATGATGTATCGAAGGATGGAGGAATTAAAGTAGCAAAAAAAAGTTTCTGCAGCTCCATACAACTGCAGAAACTAAGCACCTTAAACACCTATATTATAGTACTAAAATCTTCTTTTCATGAAAAGGCCTCTATCAAACTTCTATCTCTAATTCTGCTTTAGCCTTTTCTTGATTTAAAATAAGTAACAAATCTTTAAGAAGGAATGAAGATAAAATTAAAATCTAGTTAACAACTATAACTTTTTCTTCAAAGAATTGTACTTTAAAGACCGTTTTATCAAGTGTTGATTCCTTAATAAATAAATTTCCTTTATGAAGTTTGATGATTCGTTCGGCCAATGGTAAGCCTATGCCATAA
The DNA here is from genome assembly GCF_009905545.1 of Cellulophaga sp. BC115SP. Lineage (GTDB taxonomy): Bacteria > Bacteroidota > Bacteroidia > Cytophagales > Spirosomataceae > Flectobacillus > Flectobacillus rivi. Next base: position 5,954 of record NZ_JAAALB010000032.1, read on the forward strand.
CCACGGGTATCCGCAGTTTTTTTAGAACGAAAAAATGGCAAGAAAATCAACTTTTGGTCTTTGGTATCTATCACAGCGCCTTTGTTGATAAACTCTAAAAATAATCCTTTATCAAAACCTATATTAACATTTATTGTCTGGTTAGTAGAAAACTTACAGCCATTTTCAATAAGATTCATAAAAGCTACTTTCAAAAGCTGACCATTGCCCAAAATACTCAATTGCTCATCAGAGTCGATATTATCAGAAAACTCAATAGAAATACCATAATTTTTGTGCACTTTCAACAATGAACTCCTTGCTTCCCAAATAATATCGTCAATTCTGATGCTCGTAAATCTGTTAGGTAGACTATCGTCACTTAGTTTAGTAAGTTCGAGTAGGGTATTTGTTAAAAGGTTTAAGTCCTTCACATCCTGCAAAACCGATTCCATCGTTTCTTGGTATTCTTCCTCAGTCCGTCGGTTGAGCAATGATACTGTTAGCTGTGAAATAATTTTGGTTAAGGGATTTTTAAGCTCATGGCTCACATTCGAAATAAATACCTGCTGATGCTGAAAAGCCTCCTCTACCCTAGTCAAAAGGTTATTAAATGTGAAAGTTAACTGTCCTATTTCATCTTTCACATTTCGGACTTTCAAGCGCTTTTTGAGGTTGTTAGGATAGATATCATTCATCTCATTTATTACCTCGGCAATTGGCAATAACGCCCTCCCCGCGAAAATCCACCCAAATATCGCAGAGGTAAAAACGATAATGATATATAAAGAAATAAGGATACGTTGCAAATCTCGGAGGGTTTCAAGCCCCTGCTGATCGACCCCACCCGCTAGTACCAACAAACGGTTGTATTTATCGTAATAAGGAATCCCCAGAATCTGAATATCCTGATAGGTTGTTGTTGCTGTACCTTCCAGACGAACATCGTTGAGAAACTTACGTGTTACCACAACTTTTACAGTATCATTGTTTGTATAAATTTCCTCGTTTTTGTAATTATAAATCGATACTTTCTCTTTATACAAAACATCCTTATTCGTTTTTTCTATGACCTTCAACAATTTTGAGTCAATTTGGTCGACTTTTACAAGGAGTTCCGCGGTGGTAATAGCCTTTGACTGCAATCGTGAATAAAATCGATTCTCGATATAAGTATGGGTAAAATAATAAATCCCTAAAAATGACAAGAGCACGATTAGGGATACCAAAAGAGTAAATTGTAAAGTAAGTTTAAAGCGAATACGCATAGCGTTTGAGCATTTATTCTGATTTCAAAACATAACCCATTCCATAGACATTATGGATAAGTTTTTGAGGAAAATCTTTATCTACCTTTTTTCTTAACAAATTGATATACACCTCAATAACGTTGGTACCGGTATCAAAACTCACATCCCAAACTTTTTCGGCAATTTCTACTTTTGAGAGTACTTTTCCTTGGTTACGGAGTAGCATTTCTAGTAGTTCAAATTCTTTGGCAGTCAAAGGAATTTTTACGCCCGAACGTAATACAACTTTTGAATCTAGGTTCATTTCCAAATCCATAAACGTCAAGGTGTTTTTGTGCATACTCACGCCTGTGCTTCGACGCGACAACGCTCTGATTCTAGCTAAAAGCTCTACAAATTCAAATGGTTTTACCAAATAATCATCAGCTCCAGCATCAAATCCCACCACTTTATCTTGAAGATCGCCTAAGGCTGTCAGCATCAAAATAGGCGTAGTCAAGCCTTCTTTCCTCAATTCTTTACATAGTTCGATACCATTGAGTCCTGGCATGATAATGTCAGTTACAATAACATCGTAGGTATTTTTTTTAGCTAGGTGTTTGCCTATCAAACCATCATAACAATAATCAACCTCAAAACCCGACTCCTTCAATCCTTTGCTAAGTGACTGAACGGTTTTTGCTTCATCTTCTATCAATAATAACTTCATAAGGTTACTGTTTTAACTCTGTATGCGCCAACCCGACTATTATTCAAAATCAGGGTTAATAATAATTACCCAAAACTACAGAAAAAACATAGACTTTCTATCATTTAGTTCGTGGCTGATTCGAATGAAATGGTCTAAAAACAACATTGGGTTGACGAATATCGTCAACCCAATAGATATAATAAACCACATACAAACTAAATTATTGCTATAATCAGTTTTCTAAATCCAGGCACTTTCAATGAAAGTGTTCGACCCTTTCGAGTCCAAAAATGAATATGGGACAACGCTTCTATCTCTTTCTACACGCCAAAATTCATTTTGTTTACCTTAACAGGTATATTTTTTTACTACTCCCTTTCCCAAACCGTTGCCTCTCACGAGTAGTTTCCTTAAATTTCTTCATCACAAACTTCAATACCAAACTATTGGTTACAAGCGTATGATTTACTTACAAGGGTAAGTACAAGTTATGAATTAAAATTAAATAATTATTGGCTATATCAACTTTACTAAAGTATAGATTGCGGTAGGCGAAACAAAATACTTGGTAAGATTTATGACAAATCTCTGCAAAACCTTTCTTTGTAAAAATGTGTCAATCTACAGGGCATCAATATTGATATATCCCTAATAGCTTTTGACATCTCTTTATCAAGAAATGTTGCAAATCATTTAATCCTAAATTCTAAAGTTTTTAAACAGCATAAAGAGCTGTCGATCTGAGGAGTATTTTTGGAAGAATATATTATTGATCTTGCGATTTTGTTCTGCAATCAAATAATTGGTGAATAAACCGTAGAATGGCGAAAAAGACAAAATGGCTGCAGAAGCAAAAGGATGTGCGGCGTCTTCTTCGTTTTCTTCACTTTCAGAGAGATTTTCTTCGCTATATTGAAGAGCACTTTTGTCTTTCGAAGCTGATACAACAAATCTTTTCATATTCTCATTCGCCTGTCCCAGATCAGCGGCCATGGAAATAGCCACCTTGAAACTTGCAAGGACGAAGATTAAAAATATTCTAAGATATAACCTCATGTATCTACTTTGAAATTCTTTGGAATCACTGTTTTGTGACTTCTGATGGCAAATTAAAAAAATGGTTTAATCATTTGACAATAATTTAAATATTTTTTTTTGCCTCTATTGCATTTTACTTTAAAAAATACAATTAAAAGTGAAATTATAACAATTTCTGAAATAATTATCAACAAAAAATCCATTTGATTTACAAATGGATTCTCTAATATATATTAAAAGTAGGAGAAAGCTTTTTTGAAATGATTAAGACAATTGCCTGCGGAGACACCGCTGTGTGACTCCGTCAGACATTGTACACCATTAACCATTTTTATAAACAAAAACTAACCAAATATCTCGTGCTAATGCATCTGATATATCGAATGTATATTTTGAAAGCTAGTTGTGCTATGGCTAAAAAATTAGTAGTTTAGACAAGCCAACTATGCTACACTATGCTATGCTAAAAATTCAGGACAAATATAAAGACATTTTTTGCTATTCAAAATAATTTCAATAATAATTTGTACATATTGGGTAGAATTCCTCTATTTTTTTGATGTTCGTATTATTTTTTATTTATTTTAAACTACTATATTGCCGAAAATGCCAATATAATGACTTCTTAAAGTTTAGATGGCTTTTGTTTGTATAAGAAGACAAAAACAATTTTGAGATTCCTCTGTTAGGTCATTTAATATAGCTTTATAAACTTTTTGATCATTTATTTGTCAAACACTATGACGTTTATTGGACACTTGAATCACACTTTTCAAAGTATTGACTCAAACCCCAATAGGTACTCCAACGATTCTATTCTCATTAATGAAAGATTTTGCTCTAATCGATTCACAATCGAGTAAACCTAAATACCAGCAACTTATAGAATATATCATCGATTCGATTGAGAACGGAAGACTCGCCAGAGGTCAACAACTTCCTTCAATCAATGAAGTGGCTCAAAACTTTGGCATGGCTCGTATGACTGTGACAAAGGCCTATGACGAATTGCGTGAGAGGGGCTTGGTGACATCACATCACGGAAAGGGTTTCTATGTAAATAGTACAGATACTCGTAGTCAAATGAACATTTTTGTGTTGTTTGACGCCCTCACACCCTATAAGGAAATCCTATACGATGCTATTGTTGAAGGGCTAGGAGAAGATGTAAATGTCAATATCTTTTTCCACCATCATAACATCAAGGTATTTGAAAACCTGATTCTCAACAACTTAGGTCATTATAATTTTTATGTGGTGATGCCTCACTTTAATCAGGATGTTTCTGAAATTTTAAAACAGATTCCAAAAGAAAAACTTTTACTACTAGATATTGATGTTCCTTCTTTTGGAGAAGACTTTGCGCTACTTTATCAAGATTTCGAGCATAATGTTTACCAAGGTCTTTCGGAAGCCCAAAATTTGATTCAGAAATATCAAACCCTTTCCTTGGTATTAAGCAGTAAAAGTTTTCAATACACACCTGTCGGGATTATTAATGGATTCAAGAAATATTGCCTCGAAAATCAAATCCCTTTTGAGATTATTCCAGACTTAGAAGAAGAAGAACATTTGCAAAAAGACCATGCATATCTCGTTTTTAGAGAAAATGATTTGGTACGTTTTATCAATTGGTCGAACAAAAAAGGATGGAAATTAGGAAAAGATATAGGTCTCATCTCTTATGATGATACTCCTATTAAGGAAATATTAGCAGAAGGGATTTCTGTAATTTCCAACGACTTTCAAGCCATGGGAAAACGTGCAGCAGAAATGATTCTTAGCAAACAAAGAGGTCGAATTGTCAATCAATGTAGTTTTATTAAACGTAAATCGTTGTAAGTTAGAGACAATCACACATATCAAAAACCTGTATATCAATTACTTAATCCAACAGAACAATAAATACTATTATACATCCGTATAATTTCGCCAAACCCAATTGATTAATCTAAAACTATGAAATTTTTAATAACCCTACTCTTCACTATCCTTAGTGTTCACATCAGTATTGCTCAAAAGTTTAAGGTCTTGGCTTTTTACACAGGCAAAAATGACTTAGCTCACATTAGTTTTGTGAAAGAAGCCAACACGTGGCTTGAGCAACTAGCCAAGGAAAAAAAGTTCAGTTATCATGCTACTAATAATTGGGATTCTTTGAATACAGAAGTGCTAAAATCAGTGGATGTTGTATTGTTTCTAGATACCAGACCCGAAAAGCCTGAACAAAGAGAGGCTTTTGAAAACTATATGAAAAATGGTGGGGCTTGGTTAGGATTTCATTTCGCTGCATTTTCCCTAGACAAATCAACCTATCCTCAAAACTGGGATTGGTATCACAATCAATTTTTGGGGTCTGGGCAGTATGAAGGAAATACGTGGAGACCAACTTCTGCTATTTTGAAAATTGAGAAAAAAGGACATCCAAGTTTGAAGAAATTGGAGAAAGAATTCACGACTTCTCCAAATGAATGGTATAGCTGGGAACATGACCTACGTCAAAATCCTGATATTGAGATTTTATTGGCTATTTCTGAAAAAAGTTACCCATTAGGTACAGGTCCAAAGAATCATGAAATATGGTATTGCGGCTACTATCCCGTGATGTGGACTAATAAAAAATATAAAATGGCATACGTAAACATGGGACACAATGATATGGATTACGAAGGAGGAACTAATGCTACTCTGTCATATCAATTTGCCAATCAAAACTATCGACAGCTGATTACCAATACGCTGTTTTGGCTTGGTAAGAAATAGTTTTAAAAAAAATACCTAGTTCGAGACTTTGTCTCGGACTAGGTATTGGTCAATCAACCTATTGAACTCCCGTAGCCCCCTCCACCTGGCGTCTTCATAATTAGTCTATCTCCTATTTCTAATTCGGCGCCATCGACTCCAGCCAATAAGATTTTTTCACCAGATTCCTTCAAAATATATTGTTCTCCGCACTGTCCATTTTCTCCACCATTTAAACCATACGGAGCATATTTTCGATGTTGAGTCAAAATAGAAAGCTTTACTGGTTCTAAAAATAAGAATGTTCGAGTAATACCATTTCCTCCACGGTATTTACCTTGTCCTCCTGAGCCTTCACGGATTCCAAAAGATTCGAGACGAACAGGATAGCGTTTTTCCAAAATTTCAGGGTCAGTAATACGCGTATTGGTCATGTGGGTATGTACACCCGAAGTTCCGTCAAAGCCATTTCCTGCTCCACTTCCACCACAAATGGTTTCGTAATATCCAAACGAGTCGTTACCAAAAAGCGTATTATTCATTGTTCCCTGTGAACAAGCCATAATTCCAAAAGCTTTGAATAAGGTATCCGTTAAACGTTGGCTAAGTTCGACATTGCCACCTACCACAGCAGGGCATTCCTCTGGATTTTCTGAAAATATTGGACTCAGTAAGGTATTATTTGGAATTACTAATTCGGCAACCCTCAACAATCCATCGTTTAGAGGAATATTGCTTTGCAACAGTACTCTCAGGACATAAATTACCACAGAGTTTACAATTGCTTCATTAGCATTCAGATTACCTTTATGAACCCCAGATGTTCCCGTAAAATCAATAGCGCATCTACCATTTTTCAATGTCATATTTACCTCTAATCGAGTATCATCATCTAATAACTCCACAGCATGATAATCTCCATTAGGAAATTCACTCAAACGCTCCTGCATTTTATCGGCCGAATAAGATTTGAGCAAGTTCATGTAATAATGCACACGCTCCAAGCTATGTTCCTGTACTAACTGCTGAAGTGCCAACTCACCATTTTTAATAGATGCCAAAGCAGCATTCAAATCTGCTAAGTTTTCAGCAACAGCTCTGGATGGATAAGGTGCATTTTGGAGTAAATCTGTTATTTCTGTCCAATCAATTTTTCCATTTTTTGATAAAAATACAGGGGTAATCACGACGCCTTCTTCTGCTAAATTTTTGGCATCGGGTGGCATCGAAGCTGGGCGAATCCCTCCTATCTCTGAGTGATGACAGCGATTGACCACATATCCAATGAGTTGATCACCTTGTTTGGTATAAACTGGTGCTATAAGCGTTACATCGGGCAAATGAGAACCTCCAAATTTAGGATGATTTGTAATGACAATATCTCCTTTTTCAAGGGTAACTTGTGCCAAAAGCTTTCTCACGCATACACCCAAACTCCCCAAATGTACAGGGATATGCGGTGCATTGGCAATTAGTTCGGCATTGTGGTCGAGTAAAGCACAAGAAAAATCAAGACGCTCTTTTACATTGACCGAAAGTGAAGTTCTTTGTAACAAAACACCCATATTGTCTGCAATAGACATAAAGCGATTCGTGAAAAGCTCCAATTGGGTAATATCCTGTTCAGAAGAGGCTATTTTTTCTTGAACATTGGTATCTACTTTGGTCAGAATGGCTGAGCCATTAGTGGATAATTGCAATTCCCAACCTTTTTCAATAACGGTTGTACTAAAACGATCGAGTAATAAGGCAAAACCTGTAATTATTGAACCTTCTTCTAATTGCTCACGTAGAAAAACAGGAACTTCTTGCCACTGTCCTTCCACCCAAGCTTTTATCGTATGTGAAGGAATCGCTTGCTTTTTCGTCAAAACTACTTGACTTTTTTCTTCAAAAATATTCTGCTTTTGAGCTGCAATCAAACGGATATTCTCTACCTCAATGGCACGATTTTCGGTCCAGTGACCATAAATTTGGCGATACTTTTCTTCAAATGTTTGTATGCTTTTCTCGAAACCCTCCCACTCTATTTCCAAACTTGCATCTTGCCCTTTCAGGCGTAAATAAATATATCGATGTTTAATATAGCTTTGATGAGGTTCTATACCATCTTTCTTCAGTTCGATCATGGCTTTTATTGCCAAATCTTGATATTTTTTATATAACTCTTTATCAAGATTTTCATCATAAACCTCCAAAACCGATGCCTCTGCAAAACGCTCTACTTGTGCCTGAGATATACCGTAAGCTGATAATAAACCAGCATCTAGCGGTAATAATATTTTTGAAATACCCAGTAATTCAGCTATGCCACAAACATGTAAACCTCCAGCCCCACCAAAAGCCACAAGGGCATAATCAGTAGTGGCATACCCTTTGGCTATGGATATTTTACGGACGGTTTCTGCCATTTTCTCATTGGCAATGGCTCTAAAACCCTCCAATATCTCCTCAGCTTGCGGACGGGCTCCTGTATTTTTTTCGATGCTAGATAAAATTTCTTCCAATCGCTTTTTCGCCCCATCCATAAATACAGGTATACCAAATTGTGTACTGTCCAAACGTCCCAATAACAGATTGACATCGGTAATTGCCAAAGGACCGCCAGCACCATAACAGGCAGGACCTGGCCATGAGCCTGCGCTTTCGGGACCAACACTCAATTTGTAGCCATCGTACGTGCATATTGAACCTCCGCCTGCGGCCACGGTCTCAATCGCCAAGGCTGGGCTAAAAATTTGGGTATTACCAATTTTTTGGACAAACTGATATTCAAGTTCATGGTCATAACGAGCCACATCGGTGCTTGTGCCGCCCATATCAAAGGCGATAAATTGCTGGATACCAGCTTTCTGAGCCACTTTAGATGCACCAACCACACCACCTGCTGGACCTGAAAATAGGCTATCCTTAGGGTGAAAAGCGTCATATCTTACCAAACTACCAGCACTGGTCATTACCTTCATATTGCCTTCGCCAACTTTGGAAGCAATGTTGCTCAAATAACGATGAATCACGGGTGCCAAATAGGCATTCACCACCGTAGTTTCGGCACGTTGTTGAAACTTGATTTGTGAACTTAATTCTGTGGAGATATGGACAAACTCAAAATACGGACTCAAGGCCTCTTTGAGGGCGATTTCATGAGTGGAATTTCTGTAAGAGTTTTTTAAACAAATCGCTATTGACACTATTTCAGCAACCTTAAGTTTTTGAATTAGCTCGTCTATTTGCGTAATATCTAAAGTTTGCAAAACTTCACCATTAGCGTCTATTACTTCCGAAACCTCCTCTACTAATGCATACAAAGGTTCAGGACGTTCGATTTTCATGGCAAAAATATCAGGACGGGCTTGGTTGCCTATTACCAATAAATCCTTGAATCCTTTACTGACTAAAAAAGCTGTTTGGGCACCCTTCAATTCCAACAAAGCATTAGTTCCTTTGGTAGAGCCAACACGCAATTCGATGGAAGGAAAAGCCTCGTTTAACGCTGTTTCAGTAATGAGTCTTGCACCTAATACTGGCGCTTCTTCAAAAGCAGTGAGCGCAAAGTTTTTTCCAATCAAATCAGTCGGGATTGGTAGCTCAAGCGTCAATATTTTTTCCTTAAAATCATAAGATACAACCTTCGACTCAAATGATTGGTCGAGGCTGTATAATTGGTATCCTGCCAAAATATCTTTTGACAAAAACCATGACTCTTTAATTTTGAGGCTATTCTCGGACACTAATGCTAAGGCTTGCCCACGCAAAGTACCATTAGATAAAATCTTTTTTCGGTATATTTTTCCTTCGGAATCAGTTGCGATGCAATCAGTAAATGTTCCTCCAGTATCTATTGACACATTGTAATGCACAGACATCTTTCGATTGGGGATTTGGGATTTTTGATTTCAGATTTGGAGACTAGCTCATTAATATCCGATGATTTATTAGTCTATTGGAAAAATCATTTATAATTCACCTATCAACTCTCCAACTTCTCGGTATTCATTGGGCTGTAAATCGCCCAAATGTATTTGGTCAATTCTTATTCTTTTGAGAGACAAAACTTCATAATCTAGTTTATAGCACATACGACGGATTTGTCTATTGAGTCCTTGTACTAGAATAATGCTAAAAGTATGCTCATCAAGGGCTTCTACGGAACAAGGTAATGTAGTTTGCCCCATAATCGTAATACCACTTGACATTTGAAGAATAAAAGATTCTGTAATAGGTTTGTCGACCGTCACGATATATTCCTTTTCAGTCTGATGTTCCTTTCGAAGAGTTTTATCAAAAAGTCTTCCATCATTGGTAAGCAATAAAAGTCCTTCCGATGCTTTATCGAGGCGACCTACAGGAAAAAGTTTTTCTTCAAAAGGCAAAATAGCCTGTAAATTATCAGGGATAGTTTGATTGAGGGTTGTTTCTATTCCGACTGGTTTGTAAAAGGCGATATAGTGCAACTTTTTTTCTTCTCGCAGTATTTCCTCCTTCCAAACAATTTCTTGAAACGCTTGTATTTCTACATTTTCAAACACCTGTTTTCCAGCAACCCGACATTCACCAAGCGTAATCAATTCAAGGGCTTTTTTATTTGAAATTTGTAATCGTTTTACCAAAAAATATTGGAGTCTATTCCGAAAAGTCATGAGTTTGTGTTTGAAGGATTTGGGTTAGGCTTTGGGCAAATACAATTTCAGATTTCAGATTTCGGATTTGGGATGTTGGATTTTGGAGTTATTGCCAGTCTGTAAAATTCCGAAATCCCACATCCCAAATCCGAAATTGTTATGAAACTCTTGCCTAAACCCTCTCCCCTATCCCCTAATAGTCAATATGTACATTAATCCAACCAGCATCGAAACGTGCTCCAAATTTTTTGTAAAAATTAATAGCAGGTTCATTCCAATCTAACACTTGCCACATCAAACCTGTACAGTTGTTTGCTTTAGCAATATCGAAAGTTCCTTCCAAGAGTTTTTCGCCTACCCCTTTTCCACGCATTTTTTCACGAACTACTAAATCCTCTAAATATAAACGTTTGCCTTTCCAAGTAGAATAACGATAGTAATACAGCGACATTCCGACCACTTCGCCATCAACTTCAGCTAGAATAGCACCAAAAACAGGATTTTCACCAAACCCATCGATATACATTTGTTCAACAGTATTGGTCACTTGTTCAGGAGCTTTTTCATATACTGCCAACTCCATAATCAAATCAAACATCACTGGGAGATCTTCAGGAGTAAATTTTCTTATAATAACAGACATTGAGGAATGGTTTTAGGAAATAAAAAAAGACTATTTAAGATTTGTTGATAGTCTATTTATTTCAGTGATGATTTTTCAAATATAATAAAAAAGTCAGTTGCGAGGCTTTTGCTCAACAACTGACTTAGCTTACATTTTCAGACAAATTGCTTTGTTGCTAAAAATTGTAAATAATATCTCCATTCAACCCGATAAAAATCCAACCTTTTTGCTCTAATTCTCGCAAGAGGTTGTGCGGGCTTTGAGGAGGATGCGATCCCACAAAAAAAGTGGAAATGTAGTTTTTTAAGGACTTGGCCTTTTTAGGTCTTTTAGCTCGTTCGATGCCTGCTAAATAATCGACTAAATCTTCTGTTTCGGTAACAAAGGTATTCATGGCTTTACAAGAACAAATTGTTAAGAACTCAAAAAATCGTGTAAATATGAATGAGAATCTATTTACACATTAACTAAAAAATTGGAAAAACTTTTCAGAAAATAATCAATAGTATTTTAGCGATAATTCATGAATCAATACAATGTTTGCTTAAATCATGAGTTATTCAAACCATTTTTATGACAAAATAATAAAAAAATTCTATTCGTTGTTCACGTATTTTTCCCATTTTTCAAGCAAATTCTGCATGTCTTCAGGTAAATCAGTATCAAACTGCATAAACTCACCCGTTGTAGGATGAATAAAACCTAATGACTTGGCATGCAGGGCATGACGAGGACAAATTTTAAAACAATTGCCTACGTATTGTTCATATTTGGAGAACAAAGTACCTCTCAAAATTCTATCACCGCCGTATGTACTATCATTGAAAAGTGGATGACCAATATGCTTAAAATGCACACGAATTTGGTGAGTACGCCCCGTTTCTAAGTTACACTTTACCAAGGAGACATAACGCAAATTTTTCAACACTTTATAGTGTGTCACAGCATGTTTTCCAACCGAACCATCAGGGAATACTGCACGGATTTTACGGTCTTTTATGCTACGACCAATATGTCCTGTAACAGTACCTTCTTCATTTTTAAGTTCGCCCCAAACCAAGGCATAATACGTACGCTCGATGCTATGGTCAAAAAACTGCTTAGCCAAGTGTGTCATGGCATAGTCGTTTTTAGCAATTACCAAAAGCCCAGAGGTTTCTTTGTCGATACGGTGCACCAATCCTGGGCGAGCCTCCCCGTTACGATGAGTTGGCAAGTTTTGAAAATGATATACCAAGGCATTTACAAGGGTGCCCTCCCAATGCCCAAAAGCAGGGTGAACTACCATACCAGCTGGTTTGTTTACCACCAACAAATCATCGTCTTCATAAACAATATCCAAAGGAATATTTTCAGGCTCGATACCACCTTCGCGTGGAGGGTGCGGCAGCGATACCGTGACAACATCAAAAGGTTTAACTTTATAACTTGCTTTGGTTACAATATCGTTGACTTTTACGAGACCTAAATCTATACCGTTTTGAATCTTGTTTCGAGTTGCATTTTGCATGCGCATCATCAAATATTTATCAAGACGTACTAATTCTTGACCTTTTTCTACTACGATTCGATGATGTTCGTATAATTCTTCTTCGTCTTCTTCCAGTTCTTGCATAATTTCGTGTTTTCAGATACAAAATTATTAATTTTAGTTAAGAAAAGCTGAAATAAATGAGGATACAAGATTTGTTTTAAAATTCATGACTACGTAAAAAAGGACTACAAGCCTATTTAAGTTAATTTTGTAAGAATTAGAGACTCATTCATTTCAGACGCTTCAAATGCCTTATTATGCTAATTTTCCCATCATTTGACCTTCCTATATCTCCCATACAAACAATTTTTCATCCTACTTTAGAAAAAGTAGATATTCAACTGATTTTAAAACGTGACGACTTAATTCATCCGAGTATTTCGGGAAATAAATGGCGCAAAATGAAGTATAATTTGATCGAAGCGCATCAGCAAGGCTTTAGGCAACTCATTACTTTTGGAGGAGCTTATTCAAATCATATTTATGCCACTGCCTCCGCAGGAAAAGTTTTTGGTTTTGAAACTTTAGGAATTATTCGCGGCGATGAACTAAATCCACAGTCGAGTCCCACGTTGAAATATGCAGCCGAAAATGGAATGCAGTTTAAGTTTGCCAGCCGAACAGCATATCGAGACAAAGAGGAGATTTTAAGACAATTAAAACAAGAAGATATCACTTTAGAAAAAGCCTATTATTTACCAGAAGGTGGTAGTAATCATTTAGCCTTAAAAGGACTAGCAGAGTTAGCACAAGAAATTTATCAACAAACTCAACCCGATTATATTGTTTCGGCAGTTGGTACAGGTGGTACCATTGCAGGCATACTTGCAGCGAGTAAAGCACCGACCCAAGTTATCGGAATAACGGCACTTAAAGGAGCAACCTCAGGACTTTTGAATGATATTCAAGACCTCCTTTCCGAAAACTCTACCATTGATTTTATACGCTTTGCCCTACTCGACGCCTATCATTTTGGTGGATACGCAAAATATACTCCTGCGCTACTAGACTTTATCCGACAACTTGAAAGCTACAATCCAAACCTCCAACTCGAACAAGTCTACACAGGCAAAATGCTGTACGGAATCATCGATTTAGCAGAAAAAGGATATTTCAAGAAAGAAAGTCAAGTGGTGGCTGTGCATACTGGCGGTTTGCAGGGGCGGTTATTGGAGATTTAAGATGGCTATCTCCTAATTCAATTTTTCTAGCAATAGAGGTTAAATATTAAGTATCTTCTGTCTGTTTTATAGCTATTAAACTAGTTAAGTTTTTGTAAAACATATTCCTATCACCGCCTTGACTTTCTTATACATTTTGTATAATTTTATATAAAATAATCGAGCCTATGAAGCCTAAAAAAGTTCTAATCAAACGCCTATTAGATAACAAATATATAAATGCGTCAATCATAAAAGTAACTAACTTTCATATTCTTCCCAGCATCACTGATGGATGGAGGTTTAACTTCCGAAAACATGCTCGCATGAAAACGAGGCAGACATATTCATTAGTTACAGATGAAGAACCAGCCATTATACAAGGATGTTTAATTTATGATGAAAGTATTCCTTACATGGCCTATATCGAAATTGCGCCACATAATAGAAGTAGTTCTGAAAGCCAAGTCTATGATGATGTTGCAGGCTGTTTAATTGCGCATGCCTGTAGGTTAAGTTTTTTGCATGAGGACGATAGATTCAAGGGATGGCTTACCTTTGATGTCCTAGAAGATAGCACCGAGGAAGAGTTAAAGTTGAAATCGTTGTACAAGCAAAAATATGGAGCCAAAGAAATTCCAGGTCGTTCTACCATGTACATTGATCCTGAAAATGGAGAGAAATTGATTCAAAAATATTTAACACGAAAATCATGACAAAACATAATGAAATACATCCTTCCGATATTTGGAGTAAGGACAAGGCAGATTTTTTAGTCAATTTTATCGAAAATCAATCAGACCTTCAAACTCCTGAGAGATTGATTAGAAATAAAATGCTTGCTATTCAATATCAAATCGAAGACTATCTTGAATCAAACCCTTCAGATGAAATTAAGTCAATTGCCTACTTCGTCAAACTCTATATCAAAGCATTTGATGTCTCACAAAGTAAAGTCGCAAAATTATTTCAGATGCAAGAAAGTAATTTTTGTAAGTATATAAATGGCGAGAGAAAACTGAATAGTAGTTTTATTATAAAAATCAGCGAATTGACCCAAACAAATCCTGAATATTGGCTGAGGATTGAGGCTAAAAATAAATTGTGGGAAATCCAAAAAGAGAAAAGAAATAGGAAACATGAGGAATACACTCTTAGCAAACTTCTAAGTATCGAATAGATATAAAAAAAGAGGAACAAATTTCTTTGTTCCTCTTAGTACCCAGAGCCGGAGTCGAACCGGCATGCCAATGAAGGCATTGGTGTTTGAGACCAACGCGTCTACCAATTCCGCCATCTGGGCATTTGGTATTCAAGTAAACTTGAATGCGAATCGTTGTTCTTTCGTTTCGTGATGCAAAGGTAGAGAGTTTTTCTTTATCCTCCAAATCTTGTGAAAAGAAAAATCAATAATTATTTTCTTTCCTGTGATGAAAAAATAGCATTTTTATCTATTTCAAGGGCTTTTTTACCATTTTGGTTCTACCCATAAAGCCGTAAGAATGAATAGGATAAGCACCCACCAAACCCAAGGAGAAAGGCTCGATTGTCGGGCAATTGAAAAATCTATATTTTTTTGTTTTTTTTCTGAAAAATTATTTCCAACATACATTTTTAGCCGTTGTAAGTACGCTAAATCCTGCGTTGAGTCCTCGACATATACCGATAAACTATCAAAAAGTGGCTGCCAACCAGCCTTTGTAAATCGGTAGTTTTGATACTCATTCTGAGAACTCAATGACGATACCGACGGCTTAAGGGTATCCTCTCCTACTTGCCAATTTACATTTTTCTTGAGCGTATTCAGCCTGATTTGTTTAGGAATATTAACAAAAACAGGTGCGTTAACTTGTATAGAAACTGGTTCGGAAGGCAGAACAGCCTCCAAGGTTGAAGCCCAAATTTTGTTGTAGGTAACACTATCACCACTGAGCATTAAAGGATAGGTTTCGTTGAGCAAACACAGCCCTACTCTCCCCTTCTGGCGTTGTACTGCAATGGGATATTCCTTCAAGCTTTTTTGCCAAGTATTTGGTTGTATTTGATAAGGTAAGGCTGTCAAATCATTGGATAATTGGATAGCTTCTTGTGTCGAACTTTTTGTCAATCGCCATTGTGTTCCCAACGCCTGATTGATAATACGAGTTTCCGTTTCGGGATTGGTTAAATTGATAATAAGAACGCCTTTATTCTCTCCCAATACCTTCTTGACTCTTGCATCGCCTGCTAAGCTAGGGTCAGTCACAATCAAGTCATAAGATTTGATGGATTGTTTGGTATTAATTTGAAATTGACTTTGGGTATTCTTAGCTACTTTGGTCCAAGTTTCTACTTTGTATCCACGTTTGCCCATCCAGTCGGCCAAAGTTTTACTTTCAAAATCGGGGTTACTTTGTAATACCAATACACTTTTACTCGGTTTTTCCATTACTGCAAAATGTATAGGCTGTAAAAGCTTTTCACCAAGCCATAACTCACATTTCGCTTTTCCTTTGATAAAGGCAGGAAATTTAAGATTAAAATCTACTAAGCCTTTTTTAAGGGAAATACTATCCAATACTTGTTCTCCAATTTTCAGGCTCAACACTTGTGTTTTCTCACTCAATATCTTCCCGCTTACACGTTGCAAATCTCCTCGGTACAAAACACCTTCCCATCGAATAGACTCAACTTGATTATTTTCCCAAGTAGGTAGCCATTTCCATTCTTTATCGAGCAGTTGATTCAATAAGGTTGGCTCAAAATGCGTCCCAGCCAAATAAACTGTACCTATTTTCGAGATCCAAGCTGGATGCTCGTTAATGGATTGTAATAATTCTTTTTCTGTAAAACTCTCAGCTATATGAAGACTATCTTGCCAATGTTGAAGGTTTGTATGTGGTATATTCTGCTGGTAAAGTAATATCTGATTTGAATCTGATGAACGGGTAATGGTGGGTTGTAATATCCAGCCCAATACGCTTATCCAAAGTAAAAAATTCAGTAAGACCTTTAACCCCCATCTTCCTTTTGAGCGGTTTCTCCAAAGGGCTAAAAATTGTACTATTCCCATAATCAACACAGCTACCAATAAGATTATATTGGATGCAGTGTTGAGTTGGAATTGAAAGTTGATCTGTAATATCATCTGGTTTTCAATATTTTTCTATAGAGCCATTGCGGGCAAAGTTCTCTCAGGAGATTGATTTTCCAATAAATTATTATTGGGATGTACAATCTTTGATTTTTGGTTTATCTACCTGAAAACGTTGCCTGCAACATCTCTACCTAATTGTTTGCCCAATTTTTGAAAAAGGATTTTTCCAATCTTTTTTCCGAAACATTTCCTTGTGGCGTTGCTGAAGACGGTTTGGGTAAATCAGTATTGAGTAAGGCAAAAATGCGAGTATTCAAGCGCTTAGCCTGAGCTGAATCTAAAACCTTACCACTTGCCAGTTTTTGTAAATCCGACAAAATACTCCATTGGTTCATGCCTGTATTCAATACCTTCTGACTCAAAGCCATGCTTAGCATAAGTACCTTTTGTTTTTGCAAACCATTTAGCGATTTTTCTTCTTGCAAATAGCCCATTATCTCAGCAGCTAAGGTGGTTAATTGTGCTTGAGAAAGGTTTTTTGCATAACTAAACTTGGCATTAAACTTGGTCAACTCGCCTGATAGTCTCTTTTCTTTTTCCTTGATTGGAGGCGGGTCAAAGCTGGTTTTCTTGGCAAAAGTTCTGGCTTTGTGTTGTGCTGCTTTCAAAAACTCCAAAGCTTTTTTCTCGTACGGCAATGCCTTTTCTGGTTCATACATACGCAAATGCAGTTCGGATTGCCACATTTGTTCTAATGAAGACTTCAACAAACTTCTAGTCGATTGTTCGTAAAAGGTATTCGCTTCTCCATCGTCATGCGAGTGTACATAATCCGCCAGCATACTTGCCAATGGATCTTTATTATCATCATTGGACTGTTCGTGATGATGATGTTCTTCTTCATGTTTTTCGGCTTGGTCATGATCATGCTCACCTTCATCGTGTGCATGACGAAAACCTTTTAGAATATCGCCATCTTTGTCAGCATTGTCTGGCAGGGGATTGCCTCCTCCTATCGAATTTTCGAACTCTTCACCCAAATATTGTCCGTATCTCAAACGCAGCGTTTTTTGGTCAAACCCAATCTCGTTTGAGGCACTTTTAAACTCCCTATCTCCGATTTTTTTACGTTTGGCAATCAATTTTTCAGTATCAATAATAATCTGTCTTTGACTTCTAAAATATTCGGGCATGATATTCATAGCCATTGTTGCCAAATCTGATTCTTCCGCCTTAGTCGTATCTTTATAAACAATAAAATAGGTATCTGATTTTGTGAAATTTGGCCTAGGTTTACGATTATCGATTGCAGCCCAATAATAGTACAATTCATCTCCTGGCGTAAAATTGAGCACCTTTAAGTCAATAGATTTACTCAATTGTGCTGATTTGAATGCCTTTTGTGTGATAGGCATTTTTACTTCACGAAACTTTACATTTTCACCGCTACCTCTTGCCAAAGTCGCAATCATATAGACCTCATTTACCATAAAATCATCCGAAACTTTGGCATTTAACTGTACTGTTTTAGGGTCTTTGAGATAATGAAAACTATATAATTCTTTGCTACTTGGCTCAATTTTAGGGGCTGCGTCTGGTAAGGCCTCCAAGCGATAATAGTCTGAAGCATAAATCAATGAATCTTTCCAATAGGCTTTTATGGCATATAATCCTGAGCTCAACAATTGATCTTGGTAAAGATATTTATCTTCTTTCTGTGTAAAAGGAAGTTCAACGCCTCTGGCATTACTAAGCTTAACTTTGAGTTGGTCTTGATGTGAAAATGTCAAATGCCAAGTCAAATTTGAGCCTACAATTGCTGAGGCATTCAGTTGCTCGGATTGAACGGTCTGCAAACCTGTGTAAGCCGGTGGAACGACCGTTAAAACAGCTTTCTCGAATTTGGGTGGTACTGCTGGCGTATCCTTTTTTCCTGAAACAATTTCTGTCAAAGACTTTTCGGATAGTTTTTGAACAAAAGATTGGTCAAACAAAACAGTCAATAAAATTGATGTACAGACCGCTCCCAGATAATACCATAAATGATGTGTAAAAACCCAAGGTGTTTGCAGATTTCCTTTTTCGAATAAGCGATTAAGCTGGAGTTGCTCAGCAATATTAAGCTCGTTTTTCTCCAATAAATCTAGGCTATATTCAGTATTATCGATTTTTTGATGCACTAAGCGAATGGCTTGTTGGTGTTTTGTGGAAAAGAAACCTTTCCAAAAAGACCAAGCCAAAGCAGCCACAAAAGCCAAAGCCCATGTCCAGATTGCAACGGGGAAATAGTAATGAAGCCAAATCGCAATTACGCCGAAAACAGATAGCCCTCTGAGCAAATCTTCGGTATGCAATTGCCATTTAACTTTTGATATGATTTGTGAGAAAGGATTCATGCGTTTCGGTGAATTGCGAGCCAACGCTCAAGACTAAGCAATAAAACCAAGAGAGTGATTAATACTGCGGTAAACCACTCTGTTTCGAGCGGTTTGACTAATTTTTGTTCCTTAAATAAGGCTTTCAACTGGCGATTTGAAATGGTGTTATTCTCAGCTTTGATTCCTTGAAAGTTTAGAATTTTCTCTAATAACCATGCAGGAAATTTTCCTTCAAAGACCGCATCATCGGTTTGGGGATTCATTGAGTTTGACCACTCTATGACATTCGAAGCCAAGGACTTTTGCGAATACTTATCACTTTCTGGAACCAAATAGAGTACTTCAGGATTTAACACTTGAGGAAGTTGACTAGTACAAACTAATTGTGCTTGTTCCTTTTGGTCTTTATTCAAAAGTTGAATAGGAAGTTGATACACTTCTTCAATTGCTTTCAAACTAGCTTTCAACGTTTTCTGAGCTGATTCAGAAGTTGAAATCCAAACTTTCAAAGCGCCTTTTTGTACTATTTCTGGATTATTAGCAGTAACTATTCCTAATTGTCCTTCGGGATTTATACCTACGTTTTTCTGTCCATCTACTTGCCAAACCTTTACTTGATGTTGCCTAGTACTATCAGAAATAGCGTGTAAATTCAGTGGTGTTGGGTGATAAATTACAGGCAAATTTGTCAATGACTGTTGGTTCACCACATACAATTCCACTGATTGTTTTGGATACTTTTTTCCTAACTCTATAAGCGCATTCTGTAATACACTTGCCTTAGTAGCTTCTTTAGGCTGTTCGGACAAATCTTTCAGTTCAATTGGAGAATTTTCTATCCAAAAACACGGTTCGCCTTTTTTGAGAGCCTCCTCTATTTCAAATCGAAAGTTATTGGTAACCAATGTATTCGACTCTATCAGATGGATTTTAGAGAAAGATGAAGACGTTTGTAAGGTATTCCAAAGTGGCTTGGCTAAAGCCAAACACAGCAATAGTACAATTGCCAAACGCAATACTAATAGCCCAATATTATCTAATCGTATGCCTCTAGCTTGTTGTAAGTTTTTTTCGCTTAACCACTGAGTAGCGGCCCAGTCTAGTCGTTTACCTTGTTTCTGATGCCAAAAGTGAATCAGAATCGGTATCGCTAGACCAAACAAGCCCCAAAGTAATGTTGGCGTATTAAAATCTATCATTAGAATAGTAAAAATTTGAAAGTTCAAAATCAGCTTGATATATTTTCATCAAAGGATTTCTCTTATAATACCCGCAATAGGGTCTTTAAGACTGATTTTTTTCCAGTAAACAAAAGGCACTTTTAAATCTGATTCGATTTGTGACAAAAACGATTCGGCATTGGCTTTTACTTCGACCTTAATTTGCTCTGCCTGAAGTTCCACTTCTTGTCCTGTTTCCAAATCTTTGAAGCGGTAAAATCCTTTTAAATCAAAATCTAGCTCATGTTGTCCAAGTACCTGAAATACATAGATTTCTCGTCGTGGATTCGCTAATTTTTTCAATAATTGAATCCATTCATTATCCAACTGTAAAAGGTCTGAAGCAAAAAATAGTATCTCTTTTTGTTTTTGTTGAAAAACGGGAAAGCTCTTGGTATCGCTTGTCCATTTTCCTGAGGCTTCTGCTTTTTCTAAAGCGTACAAAATCCGTTGAAACGCTTGCTTGCCAGAGGCTACCAAAGTATGTACTTGATTGTCTTTGAGCACATATAAACTCAATTGATCGCCTTGTCGAAAACCCATATAGGCTATAGAGGCCAACAAGATTTTACAATATTGTAATCTACTTACCCCCTCTTCAGTATAATTCATCGAACCTGAAAGGTCAAGTACAAAACGGATATGATAATTACTTTCGGTAGAAGACTCTCGCACCAAATGTTTTTGGGTACGGGCAAAAAGCTTCCAATCTATGCGTTTGGGGTCGTCCCCTATTTCGTAATGCCTATATTGCTCAAATTCAATCCCATAGCCATATCTCTTACTGGCGTGAATCCCTAACATAAGTTCCTCACTTACCAATTTGCTGGCTAATTGGAGATTGGTAATTTTTACTAATTCGGAACTGAGTAAAGCCATTCTTTGAGTTGTGAGTGATGAGTTTTGAGTGATGAATTACAATCTGTCCTTCAACTCATTAGCCCATTAATTATCATCTGTTGAGTTACACTATTTTCCTGAAAGCATGGCTTTGATTACATCATCAGGAGCAATTCCTTCGGCCTCTGCACGGAAATTTAAGGAAATACGATGGCGTAAAATAGGATAAGCCAGCGTATGAATATCTTCAGGAATAACCGAAAAACGTTCATTCAATACGGCTCTTGCTTTGGCACATAATACCAAGGCTTGTCCCGCACGTGGACCAGCACCCCAGTCGCACCATTCTTTTACAAAAGCCGAGCTAGTTGTATCAGGACGAGTACTTCTTACAATACGGTTAACCTCCTCTATCAATTCATCACTAATATGAACTTGACGTGTTAGTTTTTGTAAATCCAAAATATCCTTATCGCTCATTACTGCCGATAATGTTGGTTTTCCTGAGCCTGTCGTACTTTTTAATACTTGTAATTCTTCTGCTTCGGAAGGATATCCTAATTTGATATATAACAAAAAGCGGTCGAGCTGCGCCTCTGGTAATGGATAAGTTCCCGCTTGTTCGATAGGGTTTTGCGTAGCAATAATCAAGAAAGGCTTTGGCAAATCGTAGTTGGTACCCGCATAAGTCACCTTGTATTCTTGCATAGCTTCGAGCAAAGCAGCCTGCGTTTTGGGTGGCGTACGGTTGATTTCATCGGCCAAAACGATATTGGCAAAAATAGGTCCTTTGCTAAATTTAAAGAACTTCTTGCCCGTTTCATGATCTTCTTCCAATATCTCCGTACCAACAATATCCCCTGGCATCAAATCTGGGGTGAATTGGATACGTTTGAATTGCATTTCAAGTGCCTCCGAAATCGTTTTTACCATAAGGGTTTTTGCTAATCCTGGCACACCTTCTAGTAGGCAGTGTCCACCAGCCAAAAGGGAAATAATAATCTCGTCAATAGCCTCCTCTTGTCCGATAATGACTTTTGCGATTTCCTTTTTGAGTAGAGGTAATTTGCTTACCAAGGATTTATAATATTGAAGCTCTTTTGTTTCCAGTGTCATTTGTTAATGAAAATATAGTTAGATGGCTCTAAATATTTAGCCATGGGTAATTGTCGTAAGTAAAATAGTCAGTCAAAACGATTTCAGTCTTTAATTAGATAAGAAGCACTAATGACTGTTTTGACTTTAATTTAGGATTCGTAAAATCTTAAATTGTCAATGCGTAATTGATGATGTTTACGCCAAACTTAGTATTGTCTTCGGCAAGCCAGCGTTTATTGCGAAAATCATAGTCCCATTCGCAACCATAATCCTTGTTGCTATACAATACGCCAATACGTCCGTTGATGGTAACAGCTTTGAGATAATCATGCACAAGGTCGTCGCCCCAGCCATTTAGTTCGAAACTAGTTGTGGGCGGACCTTCAAATTCGAAGAAACATCGATAAATTTCGTGAGTATTAGGAATCTTTTGAAGGGCCTTTTGTCCAAAAGTTTTAGCCATTTCTTGCTCGAATGACTTTGCAAATAGCCCATCAATATCGTGATTACAGTCGTCTACAAATACGAATCCACCGTTTTGTACATATCGGTGAAAAATATCTCGTTCTTTACTCGAAAACTCTACTAATTTATGACCACTCAAATAGCAGAAAGGGCTTTTAAAAATCTCGTTACTACTCAATAAAACCACTTTTTCCTTTTCATCGATTGGAATAGTGGTGTACTCAACCAACGAATTAAGCAGATTGGAGGGCATTCGTTGATCGGTATCCCAGTCGCCTGAGTTATATTGAATACGAGTAAATACAAATGGTTTCATAATTTTGAGAGTCGTGATACTGTAAGGGCTTTGGGCTTTGGGCTTTGGGCTTTGGGCTTTGGGCTTTGGGCTTTGGGCTTAAGAAAATTTGGGTTCTCTAATTTTATACTCAAATTTTCTCTATAGTTTAAAAACTAATTTGGATTTGAGATTTCTGATTTCGGAAATATAAAAACCTTCAATTTATACCGTAATATACTAGAAAGTCTCTTTTACTTCCGAAATCAAAAATCTCAAATCCGACATCAATTCATCCCTTTACTACACAGCATCCGATAATGAAGAGAACGTAAACTCACGAATCTTCATTGGAGGTACCATATAGTTGGCGTTTGATTCAGTACTTACAACACGCTCCGTTTTACCCAACATTTCTAAGTTGTTCAACATAATAATAGGGCTTTCGTTGAAGCGGAAGTTTTTTACTGGATACTTAATTTTTCCATCTTCTATTAAGAAAGTACCGTCACGTGTTAGACCAGTTTGTAATAAAGTCTGCGGGTCAACAGGGCGAATGTACCAGAGTTTAGTGACCAAAATACCTCTTTTAGTACTCTTAATCATTTCTTCTAGCGTAGCTGTGCCACCTTCCATAATCACATTGCTTGGGAAAGGAAGAGGTTTAACTTTTTTCTGTTGAGCCCAATACCTTGAATAGGCAAGGTTTTTAACCACACCTTTTTCTATCCAAGACACTTTCTCTTGTGGTTGACCATCACCTGCCCAAGGAGCCCCAGGGAGCGCAGGATAAGCAGGGTCAGAGAAAATCGTGACACGCTCGTCTACAATCTTATCTCCTATTTTGGTTTTTCCACCTTGTTTACTAAAAAACGAACGACCTTCGTCGGCGCTTCGAGCATCCATATCAAAATAAATACTTTCGAGCAATACCGCTGCGGCTGTTGGTTCGAGGATTACCGTGTATTTACCAGGTTCTAATGCTTTGGCATTTTTAGAACCAACTGCTTTTTGCATCGCAATCTTTGTGGCAGCTACCGTATCCAGTTTTTTAACGTCGTTGTACCCTCTAGTTACATAACCCGAACCTGTACCGTCCTCTGTACGAACGGTCAGGGAGAAATTAATACCTGAGTCTTTATAATAAGCAAACAATCCTTTCGAATTCATCATGGCCGAAAAGCCTTTTTGATCTTCTAAAAAGCCTGCTGCTACTAATTTTTGCGCACGTGCCAACTCCAAACTTTTGAAGACCATCTCTGCACGTGTATCTGGGGTGATATTTGCAGTGTCCTCAACATAGCCCAATGAGTGGCTTTTGTACTGTTGTGGTCCTAGAAGTCCTACATACTCAGGATTTTCAGGAGCAAGGCGAGCCAATTCTTCCGAGCGACGAACAACTTTTTCTAATGAAGCATCGTCAAACTCATCGATAGTAGCCACACCTACTTTTTTGCCAAATGCAGACTGCACTTGGAGATTTTGATTGATTAATGCACCACTGGTCGAAACCTCGTTACGTGCATAACGAATATTTCCACGAATGTTTCCTAGCAAATTAGCCTCACATTCATCGGATTTTGAATAGCTCATCACCTTTTTCAACAAGGCTTTTGCTTCTTCTTCGGTTAATATTACTGACATAGTTTTCTTGAGAAGTTAAAGTGGATTAAAGGTTGGTTGCTACTAGATTTTACGAGCTGTATTAATGACATTTACGCCATTGAAACGAGCCGTTGAACTACCATGTGATACGGCACTAGACTGAGAAGGCTGACCTTTTCCGTCGAAGAACGAACCACCTAAACGGTAATCACGATCGTCACAAATCTTCGCACATGAATTCCAGAATTCTTGTGTGTTAGATTGGTAAGCTACATCTTTGAGCATACCCACAATTTTTCCATCTTTAATTTCATAGAATAACTGTCCACCAAATTGGAAGTTATAACGTTGCTGGTCAATAGAGAACGAACCGTCGCCTATGATATAAATACCTTTTTTAACGTCCTTGATCATTTCATCTACAGACAAAGGCTCTTTTCCTGGCGCAAGCGAGACATTTGCCATACGTTGGAACTGAACAGAAGACCAGCTATCGGCATAGCAACAACCATGAGATTCAGTTTCACCAATGATTTTCGCTTGGTCACGAATGGCTTGATAATTGACTAACTTACCATCTTTAACCAAATCCCATTGCTTGGTTTTAACACCTTCGTCATCCCAACCTACTGCGCCTAACGAACCAACTTGTGTTTTGTCAGCGAAGAAGTTGACGATATTGCTACCATAGTTAAAATTCTTGCTTTGCCATTTGTCCAAAGTAGCGAAAGAAGTACCCGCAAAGTTTGCTTCGTAGCCTAATACACGGTCAAGCTCGAGCGGGTGCCCTACTGACTCGTGAATAGTTAACCAAAGGTGAGAAGGGTCAAGGACAAGGTCATATTTACCAGCCTCCACAGATTTAGCCGAAAGTTTCTGTTTTACTTGTTGCGAGGCAGCGATGATATCTTCCATCATATCATAGCCTTTGTTGTAACGAGTAGTTACACCTGTTACCTTATCCTTAGGGTTAGTTTGCAGGTATTCATAACCCATCCCCGAAGGAGCACTCAAAGTCTGACGATTTTCGAATTTACCTGTTTTCGGATCAATAGCCGTTACAGTAAATACAGGCCAGATACGATGTACATCTTGGTCGATATACGAGCCATCCGATGAAGCGAAGTATTTTTGTTCGTTTACCAAAAATAAAAGAGAGTTAACGTAGTTTGCGCCATTTTTCATAGCGGCATCATTAACGCCCAATAATAAATCTACCTTTTCCTGAATAGGTACTTCAAAAGCATTTTTCTGGATAGGTGCTTTCCAGCTTACTTCACCAAAACCTTTTTGTGGTGCTAGTTCCACAGGCTGACTCATGAGTTTTGCATTGGCTTTTGCAATGGCAACTGCTTGCTCTGCTGCTCTAGCAGTATCCGCCTCTGTTTTGGCGTCTACTACCGCTGCAAAACCCCAACAGCCATTGGCAATCACACGCACACCTACACCATACGACTCGGTGTTGACGATATTTTGCACTTTGTCTTCACGAGTAATCACAAACTGATTGAGATAACGACCAATACGAACATCCGTATAAGTTGCACCTTTTGCCTTGGCAGCATTGAGCGCTGCATCTGCCAAACGTTTTTTCACGGCTACATCGATACCTTCATTGAGAAAGGATTCGGCAGCAACGGACCTGCCCATAATCGGAATATTAGGAAGCATCATTGCTCCTAAACCTAGACCCGACATCTGGATAAAATCTCTTCTTTTCAAGTTTTTTTTAGTTTATTAATTGAAAAATCGTTTAAAAGAGGCCTTCTCTCAATTTTTTGCAAGTAGTTATCTGTTAAATGTTTATTCGTTAATAGAAAGAGGAAATCATCAGACATCGTATAAATCATGGATGACTCGATTTTTTATACTTGTGGATACTTCCGTATAACAAATCAACTTATAACAAATAACCTATTAAGACCATAAAACGCTTACAAAAGGCAATAAGAGCCTAATTGAGAGGTTTTCCCAATCTTAATTTACCAAAATTTCAAGAAGATGCCCAGCTAGCCAATGGCTGATTTTGATGAATGGCTTTTTTTCGTTGTAAGCGGAAAAGGATGTTAGTGCTTTAAGCTGTAAGCTAAAGGCACTAAGCCATTATTAAAAATAAAGCTTAGTGCTTACGGCCTACGGCTTAAAGCAATTTTCTATACTGCATCCGATAAGCTACTGAAGGTAAAGTCACGGATTTTGAGAGGTGGTACCAATGACCCACCAATACGAGTTGGCTTGCCCATAGCCTCAAGGTTGTTGAGCATAATCACTGGACTTTCGTTGAAACGGAAGTTTTTGATTGGGTATTTGATTTGACCATTCTCAATATAGAAAGTACCGTCACGAGTAAGACCCGTGTATAATAATGTCTGTGGATCTACTGCACGGATATACCAGAAGCGAGTTACAAGAATACCTTTATCGGTACCTTTGATTAAATCTGCCAAAGATTCTGTGCCACCTGCCATGATAAAACCACCAGGATTTGGAACAGCTTTTACGCCTTTTTTCTCAGCCCAATAACGTGAGTAAGTTAGGTTTTTCACCACGCCATTCTCAATCCAATATACTTTTTCTTGTGGACGACCATCACCAGCAAATGGAGAACCTGGAATTTCGAGATTCATTGGATCCGAGTATATATTTACTCTTTCGTCGAATAGTTTTTCGCCTAAACGAATACCTCCTCCTTTTTTACTTAAGAAACTACGACCTTCGTCAGCATTACGAGCATCCATGCTTCTCATCATATTTTGAAGCAAATCAATAGAAGCCGCTGGTTCGAGAATTACGGTGTATTTACCTGGTTCCAAAGCACGAGCAGATGTCGAAGCCATCGCTTTTTGCATCGCTATCTCAGTTGCCTGCTTTGTACTTAATTTAGAAACATCGTTGAAATCACGAATGGCATAGCCTGAACCCAGACCATCGGCAGTACGTACTGTGATAGAGAAATCTACCGAAGTAGCTTTGTTGTATCCAAAAAGTCCTTTGCTATTGCCAATGGCATTAAAACCTGTGCGATCTTCCATATAACCCGCAGCAGTCAAGTTTTTCTTGCTACAAGGGTCGATACTATCAAATGCAGCGTTGGCACGATAATCTGGAGAAATATCAGCTGTTTTTTGAGAGAAGCTAGCTGGATCCAAATATTGTTGTGGACCTAATGCTGGAACAAACTCAGGGTTTTCTGGTGCTAAACGAGCAATTTCTTCGGCGCGTCTTACGGCTTTTTCCAAAGACTTATCGTCAAATTCGTTAATCGTAGAAGTACCCGAACGCTTGCCAAATACTGCGGTAATAGAAAGTGATAAGTTGTATGATTCTCCACTCGTCGAAACCGAGTTACGAGCATAACGGATATTACCCGTGCGACCTCCTGAAAGTGCCACACTCATCTCGTCTGCTTTTGAAAAAGACAAAACCTTATCTATGATTTTTTTAGCTTCTTCTTTCGTTAAAATCGTCATTGTTGATGCTGTTTAAGGTAAGTTTTAGATTTTTCTTCCTGTATTAATCACATTCACCCCGTTGAAGCGAGTAGTGGCACTACCATGCGACACAGCACTCACCTGCGAAGGCTGACCTTTTCCATCGAAGAACGAACCGAATGTACGATAATCATCTTTATCACAAATCTGAGCACATGAGTTCCAGAATTCTTGTGTATTTGACTGATACGCTACATCATCGACCATTCCCGCAATTTGACCATTTTTGATTTCGTAGAATAACTGTCCACCAAATTGGAAGTTATAACGCTGTTGGTCAATTGAGTAAGAACCACGTCCAATGATATAGATACCTTTTTCAACACCTTTAATCATGTCTTGTACGTTCAACTTCTCTTTACCCGGACGCAAAGAAACGTTTGGCATACGCTGGAATTGTACTGAATCCCAGTTGTCGGCATAGCAACAGCCATGAGATTCTTTTTCACCCAAGATATTTACTTGGTCACGAATCGCTTGGTAGTTTACCAAAACGCCGTCTTTAATCAAATCCCATTCTTTACAAGGTACACCTTCATCATCGTAACCAACTGTACCCAAAGTGTATGGTTGAGTTTTATCAGCAACGATATTCACTAATTTGCTACCATAGTTAAATGATTTGGTTTTCCATTTATCCAACGTAGCGAAACTTGTACCTGCGTAGTTGGCTTCATATCCTAATACACGATCAAGTTCGAGTGGGTGACCTACAGATTCGTGGATAGTCAAACCTAAGTGATTTGGATCAAGCACGAGGTCATATTTCCCAGCCATTACCGACTTGGCAGTCAATTTTTCTTTGGCTTGTTTAGCAGCAAAAATCGCATCTTCGACCATGTCATAAGAATTGCGGTATCCTACCAAACCATTTGGTCCAGGGATTTTCTCAGAAGCTAAACCATCTAAATACTCATAACCCATCCCCATTGGCGAAGAAATCGCATCACGGGTCTTGAATTTACCAGCTTGCTTATCTACCGCAGTTACGGTAAATGTTGGCCAAATACGGTGAACATCTTGATCGATATAAGAGCCGTCAGTTGAGGCAAAATATTTTTGTTCGTTGATGAAAAACAAATTGGATGTAACGAAGGCAGCGCCATTTTTCATAGCTTCACCATTTACATTCATCAACAAATCGATTTTTTCTTGAACAGGAACTTCGAATGAGTTCTTTTTGAGTGGGGTTTTCCAAGACACCTCTCCTACTCCTTTTTGTGGCGCAAGAACTACAGGTTCTTTCTGGATTTTCGAGTTTGCTTTTGCAATAGAAACAGCCGTTTCAGCGCATTTGGCAATACCTTCAGGCGTAACATCGCTAGTAGCGGAAAAGCCCCAAGTTCCGTTGGCAATTACACGAATACCTACACCATAAGATTCGGCATTGACTACGTTTTGAACTTTGTTTTCACGGGTAAATAAATACTGTTGGAGGTAACGACCGATACGAACATCGGTGTATGTGGCGCCTTTGGATTTAGCAGCGTTTAGAGCTACGTCTGCTAAACGTTTCTTTGTTGCTACGTCGACACCCGAACCTATTAAGTGCTCGGCTGGAACAACATTTCCCAAGACAGGTATAGCTGATGCACCTATAAGCGCACCTAAGCCCATACCAGATAACTGGATAAAATCCCTTCTTCTCATATTGGGGTTTGCTGATTGAAGTTAAATAAATTTTGAAATAAGATAGATTCTGTAAAAGAGGTTATCAGTTTGAAAGTACTTCTGAATAGTTACTTTTACGGTTTTAAGCCCAAACACAAGACAACATTATTTCGTATTAATAATTATTGGTATGTGGATTTATTAATTTTCAATTTTCGACCTAAAAGAGAACATGTAGGTCGTGTTGCCATGTTATTGTGTGATGCTTAACAATAAAAATACAAAATCTGGACTATTATCCAATACGTTATTCGACAAAATGCGGGCTTTTATCGACATCTGTAAAAGAAAATATTGGCACTAAGTACTTTTTACAGAAGAAAATTGGGCAATTAGGACTTTTTGTAGGAAAGATTGTTTTAGGAATTGGCATTTAGCATTTGGGTACAGGCAATCGGGTTTTGATTTAATATTTGGAAGACGTGGTGTTTGAAAACTTTCGTGTAGTTCCAATTATCAAATGACTATTTGTAACTTTACTTCTTTGTGATGCCTCCACAATATACCTTGTCAACTCAACCTGTATTATTCCATGAAAAAGACTTTAGCGATAGGTTCTGTAAATATGATTCTTTGGGCAGCCAATACTAGAGGATTAGACACTTCTGATATTTTAAAAAGCCTGCGGATTTCGCCACAAAGTTTACAAAACCCTGATGAAAGAATCGAAATAGCTAAAGTACAAACTATTTGGAAAGCTATTGTCGAAAAGCTCGGTGACCGCTCACTTCCTTTACAAATGGGCGAAATTATCAGCCCTATCTCTGTAGGTATTTTAGCATACGTGATGATGCACGCACCAAATCTGGGTAAGTCTATCGAAAAACTTTGTCAGTATCAAGACATTGTTTGTAATGCTGTAGAAACAACCTTTATTCAAAAAGAAAAACTATCCGTTATTGACTTACGAGTTAATTCTGAGGATATGATTTACCCTGAGTTTGCACTCGAATCCGAAATGTCAGTCTATGCTAGTGCTTTCAGAGCACTTACACTTTCAGAATTTAAACTTTCGGAAGTCCACTTTGAACATGGCCCCACAAGCGATTTCGCGATATATCAGAGAATTTTCCAATGTCCTGTTTTTTTTGAAAGTGGTAAAAATTGGATGGTATTTGAAAGTTCTCAGCTTGAAAAACCTATTCTCAATGCCAATGCAAGCCTTTTTCCTGTTTTTGAACAACATGCCCAAGATT
This sequence comes from Cellulophaga sp. BC115SP, assembly GCF_009905545.1. Classification (GTDB taxonomy): domain Bacteria; phylum Bacteroidota; class Bacteroidia; order Cytophagales; family Spirosomataceae; genus Flectobacillus; species Flectobacillus rivi. Next base: position 36,909 of record NZ_JAAALB010000032.1, read on the forward strand.
TACTTGCTCCTTTACAACCCAAAGTTTTGTTTAGCGATGTAGTAAAAACAGAAATAGTCAAATGTTTGGTTGGACAAGAACCTTCTCTCAATCACATTGCGATGACCTTGGGTGTTGGAATAAGAAATATTCAGAAAAAGTTGAAGGAAGAAGGAAAAAGCTTTCAACAATTATTGGATGAGGCTCGAAAAGAATTAGCTATCAAGCATTTGAAACAGCCTTATTCTAGTACGACTGATATTGCATATTTGTTAGGCTATTCTGAACCAAGTGTATTTTATCGTTCCTTTAAAAAATGGACTGGGCAAACACCAAGCGCATTTAGAGCGTAAAATATAACTCCTAATTGAGTGAATTGCGGTGGAGTAATTAATTTAAAAAAGAAATTCGTCTGTAGAAATGTCCGAAGGATTCCAAAAAATAAGGTATATATCCCTATTTCCGAAATCAGAAATCCCAAATCCGCAATAGTCTGAAATCCTTCGCACACTAGTTACTCATATTTTTATTTTGCATTAATACCTATGATTGGTATCCTTTCCATGACAAAGCCGTTTTTATTGCCTCCTCCAACGGAGTTTCTTTAAATTCAGGGAAAAGTCTTCTCAACTTATCATCATTCAATACCACTGTATTTTCGTAGAGATAGGTCATTTCCTTAATCTCTTTTAGGACAGGAATAAAAATAGCCAACAAATTTATCATCCATTTTGACATTAATTGATATTTGGCTGACTGTCCAGCTTGTTCGGCTATTTTGGCAAAGAGTGTTCGCATAGATGCGTGTACTTGCCCTCCGTAATTATATACTGACACCTCCTCTACCTGCTTAATCTTCATTAATTCAACCATGATTTTGGCGGCATCTGGCGTATAAACCGTCTGGTGAGGAATATCCATATTGCACAACCAACGCATAGGCTTACCCTTGAGAGCATTCGCAAAAATGGGACGAACACCTTCATTCATCACATTTGGTCCCCAAAAGTCTGGAAGACGCACAATGAGTAATTTGCATAGGTTATTTTGCGCAGCAGTTCTCATCATGGCTTCTAATTCTACTCGAATTTGACCTTTTACAGCACAAGGATTTTCTGGACTTTCCTCCATAATTGGAGTCTGAATCAATCCATAATTGTATATATTGCCAGGGAAAATAATTTGAGCTTTATTTAAGCTGGCTGCTTCGATAACATTTTGTGTAGCCTGTTGCATATTTCCTTTCCACGCTTCATAAGAATAATTAATCCCGTGGAATATCACCTTTTTATCTTGGGCAAGAGTTTTCAATAAAGCACCATTTTGTACATCTCCTTCTACAAATTCAATCAATGGCGTTTGATCAAAAATTTGTTGAGCTTTATGTATATCTCTAACCAACAAAGTTACAGGGATTTTTTGCGCTACAAGTTCCATGGTAAAAGCATATCCGATGCTTCCTGTTCCACCTAAAATAAGAATATCTGAGTTCATAGTTTTGTTTGTTTTGATGATACAAAATTGGCTCAGATAAGCATTCTTTTAGATGACTAAAAGCGAATGTCGATATGACAAAAAGCGAAAAATTAACTTAAATTCTCACTTCGCAGAATAAACAAAAACGCCCCTTCACCGTAGTGAAGAGGCGTTTGAATAAAAGCAATAAATGATTAAGTTGATTTGTATGAGTTTCAAACTTCTAAACTCAACGCTCACAACTCAGCACTCAATCTTATTGTTTAGGGTTCTTGATTGGAGCACTACCAGCAGCAGCAGGGTTGTATGCCAACTCATTGTCTGGCACATCCCAGTAATCTAAGTACCCGTAAGTAATAGATGCTTTAGTATTGATAGTTTTACCATCTTTAGAAATAACCACTGCATTTTTGCGACCGCTATCCAATACTCCCCAACGACGTGCATCGTAGAATGCTAAACCACGGAATGCTAAAGCCACACGTCTTTCTTTACGAAGTTCTTCTTTTACTGTAGCCAAGTCTGTCGAAGCAAGAGCTGCCAAGCCAGCACCTTGGTAAGTACGAATGTTATTGATGCTAGTAGCTGCACCAGCAATATCGCCAGTGTACAATTTAGCTTCAGCTTTCATCAATTCGTTTTCTTCGTAGCTACCCAACATGTATAACTCGGCCATACCAGCAGTACGGTTTGTATAAACCATAACGCCAGCCAAACCATTACCGCCGTCTTTGATACCCCAACGAGTGTTGAAAGCATTACCACGGTCAGAGTTACCAACCCAAACAGCAAATTGGTTGAAGTTATTCGCCAAACGCTTATCGCCAGCATTAAAATCTTGAATCAAACGTTCAGAGATTTTGAATGTACCACCAGATGCGTTAGCACCTACACAACGAGCCGCTACAGAATAGTTCAAAGGTGAGAAAATATCACCAGCTGTATTAGTGTTACCAGCAAATACAGGGTCAGAAGAACCAACACCAGCGTTAGTCAATGTTAGAATTTGATTCCATTGAGCAGCAGTCATCGAAGCCACAGGCGTGTTTACGATGATATTACGTGCTTTCAAGGTGTTCAAGTTCTTGATAAACTGTGCTGTTGTAGGAACTACTCCTTTTCCTGTTTGGAAATAACTTGGAATCAAAGAACCCAATACTGATGAATAATCAGCGGTATTAGTGATTGCTCCTAATAAAGCAGCAGCTTTGTCGTAGTTAGCGTTAGACTCGTCAATGATTTTTTCCTTCGCTAGGTAATTTCCATTTGTCGAGCTTGAAGCATTATTAATCAAACCAGCATAGTAGATAGAACCGATACGAGAATAAGCAAATCCTTTCCAAAGGTAAGCCCAAGCTTTAATTGTGTTCTTTTTCGTTGCAGCGTCACCTGAGAAAGTTGTTTTTTCAACTACCTCCAAAACTGAGTTTGCAGCATTGTTCAAACCGTACATCAAAGCCCACTCATGGAAACCAGGGTTACCACCTTGCTGAGCATTTACGTTAATATTACGAAGTAATGTAATTTGCTGGCTTGGAGAGTTCGGGTTTGGAACAACTGTACCATCATCCAAAGTAACTGAGTTTGGAGCTGACAAGTTGTTCATATAAGTGTTTGCAGCTTCAGCAGCTACTACATCACCCATCATTTCGTGAAAACCTACAACACCGTTATAGAAAGCACCTACAACGCCATCATAGTATTTGTCACCAGATGAAGTGAAACCGTTAATATAGATTGCACCTTGAGCCAAACCAATCACCCCAGATTCTGTTGCAGCACTGGCAGGTGTTGGTTGGTTAGGGTTTTGAATATCGAGTTGGTCTTTGCACGACATCATCATACTACCCATGAGTAGTACCGAGAGTGCAGTAATTTTTATCTTTTTCATTCCTTGTGTCGTTTAAACTGAATACTTATTTCTGAAAATGAAGACTAAAAATAGCGTCTTCTATTGGAGAAAATTTGGCTGACTAGAAACCGATATTCAAACCAACTTGGTAAGAACGAAGGTTAGGCATAGTGTTGTGGTCTGTACCTCTATCCCAAGCAGAACCGTTTGAACCAGAAGAAATCTCTGGATCCATACCAGTGTATTTAGTGATCGTAGCCAAGTTACGACCAGTCATTACCAATTGTAGTTTTCTGAAACCTTTAATACCGAATGCTTTTACTAAGTCAACAGCAACAGAAAGGTTACGCAAACGAGCGAATGAAGCATCTTCGTAGAAATAGTTTTTCGTACCGTTACGAGAAACCTCAGCATAAACACCACGATAGAATGCAGACCATGCGCCAGTTTGTCCATTGATAGTAATTGGTACTTGGTAATCAGCGTGAATACCATCACGGTACATCCATTCTTTCGTTTGGTTGTACAAGTGTGAGCCATATACCCAGTCAACTTGGAAGTTGAAGTTAACGATACCTTTCCAGCTAAAGTCATTAATAAACGACATATTGAATTTAGGGTTAGGATCACCAAAAGCGAATTGTTTTGTAGAGAAATACGGTGCTTTTGTAGTTTTGTTTACTACCCAACCATTACTAGCAACTTCATAGTTTGCACGGTTTGCTTCTGCGATTGCGAAAGTTCCGTCTGGCAATTTCTCATCTAGGCTGTGAATTGCATAGAATCCATACAACTGACCGATTTTTTCACCAGCTTTCAATACATAACCTGTCGAACCAGCAGCAGAAGTAATAACCACCTCAGCACCACCACGTACAGCTGTAATTTCAGAAGATTGCTTACCGAAGTTAGTAGTAAAGTTCCATGAGAAATCTGTGTTTTTGAAAATAGAAGCATTCAATGAGAATTGGAAACCATGTGATGCTAAAGAGAATGCGTTATCTTTCAAAGTACCAACCCCAGTTGATGGAGCAGCATCGATGTTGTAAATTGCATTGTCTGTACTTCTTTTCCAGTAACTAGCATTGATAGATAAATCATTCATCCAAGGTGTACCTTTTGCTAATGATAGGCCAATATCTGTACCAATCTCAAGTTCTTTTGAAACCTCTACGTTCAAGCCTGGGTTAGACTGTGATAATGGGAAATAGAAAGAGTTACTTGTACCGATTGTTTTAGTATTCAAAGTTACATAACGGTCAAATTGGTTTGGTTGGATACCAGCCTCACCATACGCTGCACGAAGTTTGAATTCTTCAATAGTACTTGCCACTTTGGAATCTTTCCAGAAATCAAATGCCGAAAGACGAACATAACCATCACCACGAGGGAAAGTAAATGGTGTTGAAGCAGCACCAAACGCAGAAGAGTAGTCTGTACGGAAACCTCCAGAGATACCTGCTACTTCACCGTAATCAACACGTTGGTTTACTAAATAGCCATACGTAACGAATGGAACTTTATAATCACTAGCAATACGGTTTGTAGGAGTTTGTGACGCGTTAAATGGCGTGTACGTAGGCAAACCTAAACCATAAGTAATATATTCTTTGTAATAGCGATCTCTCCAGTCAAATGATACTTGCGTTGAAGTACGAATTGGTAAACTTAAACCAAAATCTTTTTGGAAATCAGTTTTGAAATAAGCTGATGCCAAGAAGTTTTGGAAGGTTGTATTGTAAGTATAGTTATCTAATTCACCTGAACCATCTGTACCATAGTTACTGTAGAAAAACTGTTGATCTACAGCATTTTTATTTCCGTTTTGATTTAGGTAAGTATAGGTATTTTCTTGATGCTGATAGTTGATACCATATTTAGCATCTAATTCTACAAATTTTGGAAACTGATAGTTCAAAGAGAAATTTTGAACTACATCAACCTTATTAATCAATGAAGAAGTATACTGATTCACAAAGTTAGGGTTCGCACCGTTTACCCCTACAGCATCACCAAAATACACAGGATAGTTTCCATCAGTGTCTTTGAAATCGTAATTAGCAAATGGACGAGAGTTGAATACTGAGTAGATGATACTTCTACCTGTTGCGTCATTAATCGTATTTTTTGTATAAATCAACTGCGTGATTGAACGCAATTTCAAGCCTTTAGCCAATTCTGTACCGATATTTGACGTAAAGTTTGTTCTACCAAGACCACCCAAGTTTTTGAAGTTAGTTTCTTGTTGAGCGTGTGACAATGACATACTGAAATCACTCTTTGCTGTACCGCCTGCAATTGACACCGAATGTTGGTGGTTAGTTGAAGGTTGGAAGAACATCGAGAAGTGATCGTAATACTGCAAGTTTTTGTCGTAAGGCTTGTTGATTTGAACCGTTGGGTCAGTCGAGTTCCAAATAACGTTCTCTGAATAAGAACCGTAAGTAGGATCCAATGTCAATGGTTTACCAGAACCTCCAACAACTTCATTGTTAGCGTTTGTCACAAAACCGTGCATATTAGCTTTTTTCAAACCACCCACGTTCAAATATTCAGAACGGATTACGCTAGAAGATACGTCGATAGTCAATTGACCATTTTTACCTTTTTTCGTAAACAACTGAATTACACCGTTTGCACCTTGCGCACCATAAATTGTAGCAGCAGCAGCACCTTGAACAACTTCAACACGGTCGATTGTATTCAAATCGATTGAGTTTAAGTCAGTAGTACCTAATTGGATACCATCCAACAAAATCATTGGAGTAGTACCACGGTTGATCGTGTTAATACCACGCAATAAGATGTTTACTGGCTGACCTGGCATACCATTACCAGAGGTGATTTGAGCACCTGCAATTTTACCCACCAAAGCTTGGTCGATAGATGCTGATGGTACTGATGGTAAATTTTTAGCACTTACAGACTGTACGTCAATAGCCAATTTTCTTTTGTCTACCGCAGCACCTGTACCCGTTACCACAACTTCAGAAAGTTGTTTTGCATCCACAGCCAATTTTACGTCAATAACCGAACGGTTACCAATCGCTACATCTTGACTTGCCATACCTACAAAAGAGAATGAAAGTGTACCACTTGAAGGCACTGAGATAGAGTAAACTCCATTTGCATCAGTTTGGGTACCTTTAGCTGTTCCTTTTAGTTGAACAGTTACTCCAGGAAGACTAGAACCGTCTTCAGCAGATGTCACCTTTCCTGTGACTTTGCGGTCTTGTGCCATGATAAGGACACTAGAAAGCATAGTCAACAAGAAAGTCATTAATAGACTTTTTCTCATGAACTAATTTAGTTAAGGTTGATAATATTTGTTAAGGTTATTTGTGCCAAATTATAAAATTATCAAGAAACTCACAATAGGATTTCAAAATGATATTTTGCATTTTTTCAAAATTACCTTCGTTTTTTCCTTAAAATCTACCAATTAGCCAATTTTATTCCTGTGTATTTTAATGCGTTAGTACCTAATTTTTTCTATATACGATTCAAATTCAAGCATTTTTATAAGTATTAATTACTATAAAATATACCACTTAAGTAGTCTAATAACCGTTTAAAAAAAATTCTAATCAAATCTTAATTTTTTTTAAAAGTGTAGACTTGTATAGTCATTTTTAGCATCTATATTATGCTAAATCAAATATACATTTTCTCAAAATTGAACATTTCCAATGTAAGACCATTCATTTCAAACGCTCGTTTGAGATAGTCCATAAAACAAAAAACCGAGCCCAAAATAGGCTCGGTTTTAGGTACAATTCAATTGTCAGTTATTGAATCACGTTTACTTTGTAAAAAAATGGTGAACTATAAAAAGCTCCACCTGTAATATTGGGTCCAGTATTTGTATTCGTATACGACTTGCCATTAGTAAGCTTCATTGTACCTGTAATCTCAAAACTATCTCCTACTGATATATCGCTTGCCGTAAGTTTGGTTGCTGACAACGCTTCAGCTGCCGTAATAGCAATCGTAGCACGCGGATAACCAGAAGTTGGGTCTTTCGTAAAACTTGAAGCAGCAATGCTCTTCAAAGTTAATTGTGCCGTAGTCTTAGTACCATTAGCAGGCGTTGCATCCACAAATTTGATTACCAAGTCATAAGATGAAAACAAGGCTCCAAAGTTAGGGGTAACGGCCTCTGCCAAAAACTCCATTTTGCTGGTAGAGATGGCTGATACTTTGTAGGTAAACGAGCTTGAACTTACAGGATACGGAGACACTGTACGAATGTATCCCCCTGTTTCTAAGGCATTCAAGTCGATAGGCTCAATCATTTCGGTTTTGCAAGCTCCTACCAGAAGCCCCAAAACCAACAAAATTGAATATATCTTTAAATGTTTCATTGTATCTATTGTTAAACTTTGAAAAATTGTCGCCTATTTGAATAAACTCGCAGGATTATTATCCCAGAACACAGGCAAAGTCATATTGGCTTTTTGTTTGGCATTGACATTTCTACTCACAAACGCCGTTGGATAGTAGAATGAACGAATGAACGGTCCTGGATTAGGATCAAGTGCTGGTTGCAAATTGAGTGGCATACCCGTACGACGATATAAGTTATAAGCCTCTATTCCATTACCGTACAAAGCAAACCAATATTCTGTTGCAATCACATTGAGTTTAGCAGAGCTTGTAGTAGCACCATCATAGGCAGAAAGTACCGCTTGCACATAACTATTTACTTGGTCAGCCCACACAATATTATTGCTAGTTTCAAATGCTGTGATTTTGCTCGACTCAGCCGATGCCAACATAAACGCACGAACATCCGCCATTGATTTACGTAATCCAGATTCTAACAAAGCTCTTGCATCGCCAGTAGTACCTAAAGTCAAAGCCGATTCGGCCAACATAAAATCGGTGAAAGACGACATCAATATAGGCTGAATCCCTGCTCCTGCCGCTCCTGCTACAAGAGATACGGGTCTGCCCGCATCATTGTCATATAATCCCCCCGCAGGATATAATCCCCAAGCGGTTCTTTTCAAACCATCGGGTGGAATACCTTCGTTACTTAGATGGTCACGTCCCCAATAACCTACATTGGTTGGTAAACAGTAGTAATCAGTAGCAGCATAGTGATTAGGTTTCTGATTGGTAATACAACGGATTTCGTTCACGTCTTTTGAATTTACCGTTACCTGACGATAAAAATAGGCTCTGATACGAGGGTCTTTTTTATCATACATCAAACCCATATAAGCATTTGATTGGTAATCGCCACCACCTGTCGGTGAATATTGACCAGCATAACGTGGGTGACGGTTATCAGGGTTTACCTGAGTTGTTCCATACTTAAACGTTAAGTTTTGAGTAGTTGTCGAAATCAATTTGTTTCCTGCAATCAAGGTATTAATTCCTGTTTTTGAACCTGCAGCATCTATCAATTTTCTATTCAAATAGATTTTCAGCTTCAAAGTATTCGCAGCACGAATCCAGTTATCAATTGTTCCACCATAATAGAGATCCACAGTCAAACCTGATTTTGACTTGGCATTAAGATTCTCGATGGCCTTATCCAAATCTGCTAATGCAACTGTGTATAAAGTTGCACCTCCATCTACTTTTGGGTTAAAGTTAGCGGGATCAAGTGCTTCGGTATAAGGAACATCGCCAAAAATATCTACGAAGTTCATCAATACAGACGCTCTCAATATACGTCCTACGCCTGCATGAACAAAAAACTCTCCTTGCTCTGCTAAAGGAATCAGCGTTTTAATATCATTCAAAATTCCAGCGTAAGCGTTGGTCCAAGCTCCGTCCATACCTCCTGGCGTTACAGCATTATCATAAATGGCTGCACCAGCGTTGAGCATACGAGTAAGGCGCATTCCTGGGTCGCCCACTTGGTTGAAGTGAGTAGCATAACTCACCTGAATTTGACTAGCCAAATAGTTAATATCTGTATTATTGGTAGTCACAGCGTTGGGGTTGTCTAATAAGTCGAGCTTACACGAGCTTATGACTATCGACATCAACGCGAGCCATAAAAAATGTATTTTCTTTATCATCATCTAATCAGATTTAAAGTAATTTCTACACCAAATTTCTGTGTAAGAATATTAGAACGATAACTTGAGAGAGCCACCGATTCTGCGTGCACTTGGTCCTGTCAAGAAGTCAAAACCAAGACCATTACCTACTCCTAAACCAAGGTTGTCTGTATCCAAATTCAACCCAGTTGGAATATGAAGGGCTTTGTACCAAAGGTTATTACCCGTTACCGACAAGCTTGCGCCCTTGATACCAAAACGATTTAGGAAATTCTTAGGTAGGCTATATGAAAGTGCTACTTCTTGCAAACGAATCGTAGAGCCATCGTACATACGACCTTCGTCACCAAAGAAGAATACGTTGTTGAAGTACACATCAGAACCAGTAATTTGGATATTATTAGGCGTTCCGTCTGCTTTTACCCCTGGAAAAACAAAGGTTTGTGCGCGGTCATAACCTGTTTCTGGACCAGTTTCGATAGTCAGACCTCTACCCAACAAAGCTCCTGCCGTAGATGAGTATATAGCGCCTCCATGACGATACGATACCATGACGTTCAAAGAAAACTTCTTGTAATTGAAGGTATTAATCAAACTGGTTACAAAAGCAGGGTTAGGGTCACCCAAAATCACAGGAGTAGTTGTAGCCTGTAAGTTACCCGAAGCATCTATCAACAATCGTCCTTGTGCATCTCTACGGAAGCCCGTACCTTTAATAATGTTAAAAGGCTTTCCAACAATCGCATAGTTACCCAACGATGAACCAAAACCTGAAATTTGTACCTCTTGAATAGTCCCTCCCAAATCCAATACTTCAGGCGTATTTCTTGAAAAATTGAAAGTTGCATCCCAACTGAAATCTCCTTTAGTAAATGGTGTTCCAGACAAACTCAACTCAATACCTTGGTTACGAATTTTACCTACGTTGATGGTTGTACTGGTATAACCTGTGGCAGCATCCAATGGTGCTGAAGTAATCAGGTTGCGGGTATCACGACGATAAACCGTCAAGTCGAAGCTTAGCTTGTTATTGAACAATTTACCTTCTAAACCGAATTCTGTTTCAGTATGAAGCTCTGGTTTTAGGTTAGGATTACCTAAAGTATTATCTACCGAGTGGGTCTGAATTGGTCCTGTTGTAAACCAGCCTCTGGCATTTTGATTTAGGATGTTACGTGTTTGGTAAGGATTAGGAAAACCTGCTGAAGTACCAATACCCGCACGCACTTTTAAGAAATTGACTGTATTACTGGCAAGACCTTCAAAAGCAGTCGTTGGTACAAAAGACAAACTGGCAGATGGATAGAAAATCTGTCTATTTTCTTTTTCTACAGTCGATGTCCAATCGTTACGACCTGCCAAGTTTAAGAACAAATAGTTGTTATAATCGGCTGTTATTTCACCAAATACCCCCAAACGAGTTTGCTCACTAGTGAAGTTACTCGCCACGTTATCAATAAAGTTTGAGTGACGGAATAAATTACGTGCCAACTGATTTTGGGAGGTAATGTTGTATTGTGAAAAACGGTCATTACGCATGTTTCCACCTATTTTACCCGACATAGTCAATTTATCTGACAATGTCTTGTTGTATGACAAAATCAAAGAGTTATCCCAAATGGTATTCTTAAAATTTAGGGTATTATACAAACCATTCACAAAAGACACTCCCCCTTTGTTCAACATATATTCTTGTTGCTCGTCATAAGTATCCAAGCCTATTTTATATAACAAGAGTAAATCTTTCGCTAAATCATAGTTGAAAGTAGTAGCTGAGAAAAAGCGGTTTACTACGCCTGTGGTTTTATAATTTGCTAAAATCCAACGTGGATTGGGAATATCATTACCACTTCTGAAGTACACCGAGCTTCCGTCGACTGGACTTTCGTAAGGCCAGCCCATCAAATCTACTTGGCGTGGCGTAAACAAAACGTTTGCCAATACAGAAGGGAAATCGTTGGCATTGTTACCTTGTCCAGCACTCAACGGTGGTGCATATTGGTCGGTATTAGCAAAATTAAATGACGTAGTGGCTGAAAGCTTTTTAGTTAGTTGAGCATTCAAACCCAAACCAATATTTAATCTTTTCAGCCCGTTTTCAGGAATAAAACCTTGTTCTGCATTATATCCTGCCGACATGTTGTAACTCACTTTTTCGCCTCCTCCTGAAATATTCAGGGAAGTATTCGAAATAAGCCCTGTTCTGAAAAAGTCGCTTACGTTATTGGGAAAAATTTCCATTTTGTAAGGACTCACCGACGCCACATAATCAGCCATTGCAGCACGAGTTGTGGTATTAGTAAAAAACGCATAAGGATGGGTTGTCAAGGCAGTATTAGTATTTTGAGAAGGATACAAATACGATTCAGCCAAGGATGGTCCCCAGTTACTAAAGAAATAACCTAAATTTTGTTGAAAGCCACCAACATAGGTATTTTGGTAACGAGGTAAATGAGCCGTGTTGGTAAACAAAGATTGCGTTACCGAAAACTCTGTTTTGCGGGCTTTTTTAGTACCATTTTTAGTCGTAATCAAAATTACGCCATTTCGTCCTTGGTCACCATACGTAACCGTTGCGGCTAAGCCTTTCAATACGGTTACATTTTCAACATTGTTAGGGTCAATATCCAAGAAACGGCTCGAAGAAGATTGTCCACCACCAGTAAAGCCTCCACGAGTGTTAGTATTGGAGTTAAATGGAACACCATCTACCACAAACAAAGGTTGTACCGAACCCGTAATAGAAGAGTATCCACGAATTGTGATGTTGGTTCCTGTACCCGATACCCCTGAAGTTGAGGTGATATTTACCCCAGGAATTTTTCCTTGTAAAACCCGACCAACATCTGCTTGAGGTCTGTCTTCCATCACTTTCTTGTCGAGCGTGGTGATAGAATAGCCCAAGGCACGTTTTTCGCGCACGATTCCTTGTGCTGTAACTACTACCTCCGAAAGTTGTTTGGTATCACTTCCCAACTGAACATTAATAGTTGTTTGTGTTCCAACGGGAACTTCTTTGGTTTCAAAACCCACAAAAGAAAAACGTAAAACGGCATTAGCGCCACTAACAGGAAGAGAGTAATTGCCCGAAGCATCAGTTTGAGCACCTTTGGTAGTGCCGACCAGTGTAATAGATACTCCTGGTAAACTCGTTCCGTCTTCGGCAGACGTCACCTTTCCCACCACCTTACGTTCTTGCGCTTGTAAAAACGCACAGGACAATAAGGTAGCGAGAAAAGTCAAGAGGAGACTTTTCTTCATAAATTGTAGTATTTAGTAAAGGTTAAAAATTTGTATTGCAGACTCAAATTAGTAATTTTTCTATAATACCCCAATTTATCTAACAAAATTTTTTATTTATTATTAATGAAAAAAAAGTCATTTTTATTGAAAATATAACATTTCACAGTATTTTATTAGGTATAAATAATGATATACACAATTTACAAATACAAAAATCGGCAATATAATATCTACAATTTAAGTATTTTCATCTACACAAAATATCATTTTATCGCAAACCTAATAAGGAGAAAGCGTCATTTTTCAGAAATACGAGAAAATTCCTTCCCCGTAAACTTTACTGCATACCAATTCTTTTAAATAATTGAATTTTTCCAAGAATACTCAAGTATTAGATTTTCGCATTAAAGTCTATATTTTTAGCAAAGTCATAACCCGCTTTAAAAATCTCTTTCGCTTTTCTCACGTCCTGAGGTTCAAAATTTACAAGAGCAGGCGGTTCTATCAGTAAATTACACTGTGCAAGACGAGGTTTGGAGTTATTATTAATGGCTAAATAAAGACTTTTTTGAAGTACACTTGGTATTGATTTGATATTCGGATTTTTACCAAAAGGATTACAGTGACTTCCAATGATAAAATCACAACGTGATTGAAGCGGCTCAATAGGCATATTATTCAACACCCCTCCATCAACAAGTACTCGCCCATCAAACGTTACAGGTTCGAACAAGCCAGGAATACTACAAGATGCCAAGACTGGCTTGATGAGTTCTCCAGAAGAATAAAATACACTTTCTCCCTGCATAATGTCTGTGGCGTTCACAAACAATGGAAGTTTAAGATTTTCGAACGAATTGTGTGGAAGATATTTGAGGTATATCTCCTCTGCTTTTTGCATACGCAACAAACCCAATCGGCTAAATGCAGGACGAAAAGCCTTGAGGGTATTGGAGGAAACCACTATTTCAAAAATATGATCAGGAGAATACCCTGCGGCAAACATTACTCCAGCAATAGAACCTGCGCTGCATCCTGAAATGCAATCAATAGGGATTTTTTGCTCAACTAATGCTTTGAGTACACCCAAATGAGCAATACCCCTTGCTCCTCCTCCAGATAAAACTAAACCAATTTTTTTCATATAGACGTTATCTGTATATCCGTTATTTGTGTATTTGTTATCTGTTAATTTCATTTCACTATCCTCTTCCTCCCAATACCTTCACCCCTATCCCCTCACACCTATCTCCTTTTCACTATCCCCTAACCCCTATGCCCTCATCCCTATTCCCTTTTTCCCTATTCCATCTATAATTTACTCAACTTCTCTTATCTTGCAAATGTTTAACAAGACAAAACACAAGAACAGTTATGAATCTTTACAGTATCGATGCTGGCAACTTCAAATTAGATGGAGGTGCAATGTTTGGTGTTGTTCCAAAAACTTTCTGGAACAAATGGTCACCTGCCGACGAAAATAATCTTTGTACATGGAAGATGCGATGTCTACTTATCGAGCAAGGAAATCAACTTATATTGGTTGACACAGGTATGGGCGATAAACAGGATGCTAAATGGCAATCGTATTATTATCGACATGGCGAATCAGACTTAATCGGTTCTATTCGGAAGGCAGGATTTTCGGAAAGCGACATCACTGATGTAATCTTAAGTCATTTGCATTTTGACCATTGTGGAGGCGCTGTACAATGGAATAAAGCCCAAACAGGCTTCGAAAGCACATTTTCGAATGCTAAATATTGGACACATTCGAAGCACCTAGATTGGGCACTAAACCCCAATATGCGTGAAAAAGCGACTTTTTTCAAAGACAATATTTTACCGATACAAGAAGCAGGACAGCTTTATTGTATCGATAAAGACCAATCTTCATTTGAGAACATAGAGTTTTTATTGGCTGATGGTCATACCGAAAAAATGTTGATGCCCAAAATAAATTACCAAGGACAAACTGTTTTGTTTGTGGCGGATACGATTCCTTCGGCAGGGCATATTCCTGTACCTTATGTGATGGGCTATGATATCCGTCCGCTCCAGACGATGGAAGAAAAGACAAGTATTCTTTCGAAAGCCGCTGAGGAAAAATGGGTGCTCTTCTTTGACCATGACCCCAATCATGACTGCGCAAGAGTCGTTTCAACAGAAAAAGGATTCAAAATTGAACATACATTTCCGTTGACTGAACTATAATAATAATTAGTCATAGGCTGATGAGAATTTACAGACAACTCAACCGCATTTATCTGCTAGTGAATAAGTATTTCTTGTCAGCCAACCGTTATTCTTGCCCAATTCACGAAAAATTATATTGCATTAACACTTTGGCAAGGTTTTAGTATTACCATTTACTCAGTTAGCAAAACAATCTGTATATAACCACTAAAATTTTTCTGGTTTATTGTAAATAATTAATATCTTTATGTGGTTTTCAGCCATACCCATAAAATCATTGATATTAAATTTCTTACGAAAAGTCCGCCCAACAAAAATCTTCGTATATAAGGCACAATGTGATTGCTAACACCTTTTAATTTGTTACAAGAGCGCTTCAGCCTCATATACCACTGTCAAATTATGATTACCAACATGTTGAAGAAAGTTTTACTTGTAGACGATGACTCTGTCACTTTATCACTTTGTGATATGGTCATAAAACGCTTTACCTTTGCCGAAGAGGTCGATAAAGCGCAAAATGGGCAGGAAGCAATCGATTATTTCAACGATATTGTAGATGATTCTAACAATACGAATATTAGTGTGCCTGCAATCATTTTCTTAGATTTGAATATGCCTGTTATGAATGGTTGGGATTTTCTAGATGAATTTATCCGTAAAGGATTTAATAAACTTTTTCCAGAAACTCGCATCATTGTTCTTTCATCGAGTATCGATCCAAGAGATATACAGAGAGCCAGCAATTACGACATCATTATCGAATTTATCAGCAAGCCCCTTACCTTGAAGGTTATTAAAGAGATCAAACAGCACTCTGCGCTAGTTCCACATTTCTCTTAAATATTACAAAACCAAGATAGCCGACTTGCTATGATACTTCACTATACCACAGATTGTTAAGCAGTCCAATGTAACCAAAGTGTCGTTAACTGAAGTATTTTGTAGATTTTTTTTGATTTTATTTCCTTCTCGAAGGATTCGGATATTTCAATACTTATTCTATTTTTGTAACCGAGTGCAATGTAATTATGACATTTCACTCGGTTTTTTATCTCTAACCAAAGAATTCACTCTTGGTTTCCAAACCCAGAGTTGATTTATGCTATTTTGTTATGAGTCGTAGAAGCAATTCTATTGACGAGTTTCTGGTGCAATGATACCGCATTTTATCAAACCCATTAAGAAACGCTCTTAGTTACAACTAATTGATTCGATGAAAATGAACCGCCTTTACTGGTCTGCTCAAATTTTTGGGTGGCTAGGTTTTAGTGTATGTATGCTCTTGGCTATTCTCCAATCGCCACTTACGATTTGGGAATGGATGATGCTTGTCATACCTTTTAATATTATTGGGCATGCTATTGGCTATGCACTGTATAGCATTCTTGCCAAATTTCAATTCAGCTTACATTTGCTCAATCGCAATATCAAGTATAGTTTTGGCTTTCTGCTTGCTTCTGCTCTACTATTTTCGCTTGCCTACAAAGGATGTATAACACTTATTCATCCTTCCTTTGATAGCATTACTTGGATCCAAACATCAGTTATTGGTCTATTAGGCACAGGTATTTGGCTTTCTTTATACTTTTCTATTCGTACAGTAAAACAGTTTTACGTGGATCTACGTACAGAAGCAACTGTTCAAAATCTCATCCGAAGCACCGAGTTAGATAGCCTGAAAAGTCAATTGAATCCCCATTTTTTATTCAATTCCTTAAACTCTATCAAAGCTTTAGTTAGAATAGACCCTCCCTTAGCTCAAAAATCCATTATTCAATTATCGGATATTCTCAGAAAATCGCTAACTATCAGCGAAACGCCAATGATACAGCTCATGGATGAGCTACTGATGATGCAACAATATCTTGATTTAGAGAAAATTAGATTTGATAAAAGACTTACCTATCATTTCAAGCTCGAAAATCAATCCTTGAATTTTCGTATTCCTTCTATGTCCTTATATCTGCTTGTAGAGAATGCCATTAAGCATGGAGTAAGTAAATTGAGAAAAGGCGGTGAGCTTTTTATTCACACCCGAAGCGAAGAAACTCATTTGTATATTATCGTCAGAAATACGGGAGTTCTTGAAAAGAAGGATAATTTTTATGGAACAAGCCTAAAAAATCTTGAAAGAAGGCTCAATCACATGTATAATGGCAAAGCGAAATTACTTTTTAGCGAACAAGAAGGTATGGTTATAGCTACCTTGTGTATTCCGATTGAGTAGGACAATTTCAGATTTATGATTTGGAATTTCGAACAAAAAGAAAATTTCAAGTCTTCAGTATAACACATCTGCTATGGTATTCAATTAGAGACAATGTAAAATAAAATTGTATTATTACTCTTTTGGTAAAAGCCATAGGCACTAAGCAAAAATGCATTAATAATTTCGCAAGAAGCTTTGATTCTTTTTGCGTACAGCATAAAGCCTAATGCCTATCGCGGGCAAACTTAATTAAAGTATTTCTTCAATTGGCTGCTTTTTTTGAGCTCATTCAAAATCTCCATGGTGAGAGGTTTGCTAATAAACTCAAGTACAATCTTATACTTTCCAGCCTTTACAAAGTCTTCTGGGTCGATAGTCGAAGAAAGGATACACACCTTAGTTTCGGGATATTGCGCAGCGAATTTTTGAAGATAAGCTTTCAAAAAATCCCATCCATCCATTACGGGCATATTCAAATCCAAAAAAATCAGTGTAGGAACAATTCCGTCTGGAGATGTACCATCTTCTAGTGCATAAAATATGTCTAGTGCTTCTCTTCCATTCTTTACTGTCTGAACCTTCTTCGAAAAGCCACTATTCTTGATGGCAAACTCACAAAGTGAGAGTGCTATCAAATCGTCATCTACAACGAGTACACTTTCAATCATCATTTTAAATTATAAATTTACGAACCTCAAATAATTAAGTTAGGGTAAAATGAAGGTCTTTACAGCGCAAAATAAGTACAACCACCAATGAGTTTTTTCAATTATACTTATTTGTGAAATATTCCTGTTACATCTACATCAATAAAACCTAACTTTTATTCTGAATTACTAATTAACTAATACTATTTTAGACTTTCATACAAAATCGTATAAGCGAAGGATTTTCGTGTATAAACCAGATTTTCATTTATCTCAAAATCACAGCTAAGAGTTCTGTACTTTTGTTTGTCTTATTTAATCAATCAACCATAAAAAATGGCAATTCTTTTTCAAGGCTAATATCAATTAATTTTTCTTGAAAGAAACAATAAACGTAGTCCCAACTCCCTCTTCACTTTGTACGTCGATCATTCCTCCTAAAGCTCTTATCTGCGAATTAATGATGTATAGCCCTAAACCTTTACTGTCTGGGTGATGATGAAATCGTTGATACAAACCAAAGATTTTATCGCCATGGCGCTGTAAATTGATACCTATTCCGTTGTCAGCAAAATAAAGTTTTAAAAAGCCTTTTGTTTCTTTAGTAAAGATTCTTAGCTCAAGATTACGATCAGGCGATTGGTATTTAAAAGCATTCGTAATCAAATTTTGGTAAACGGATTCCAGATAAGTAGCATTAAAATAGATTTCTTTTCCACCTGAAAAATCCATTGTGATCGTTACTTCTTTATCTTGACGCAAATAAGTCAATCTTTCTAACGATTTATGAAGCTCATTTTCTAAATCTAAAGATTGTTGCTCAATATTAACATTATTTTTGATAACTAATATGTCCAATAAATCATTTACCGTATGATTTAAGGCATGAGTTGACTCTTTAAATTTTTCAAGTAAAAATAAAGTCATTTCATCCTTGACATTATTAGGATTAATGAGGTCTAATATTGCCAAAAGGTTAGACAACGGTGCTCGCAAGTTGTGTGACGTAATATAGGAAAACTGCTTTAGGTCATTATTACTTTCTCGCAACTCTTTAATGAGCATTTCACGTTCATCTTCGCTTGTTTTTCTGCGAGTAATGTCTCTACCCGAAATAAAAATCAAATCTTCTGCTGGAATTTGAGTCACTGTGCAATTAATCCACTTAATACTATTATCCACCGCCACACAGCGTAGTTCAAACGGCGAACTGACCCTATCATTACGTAATTCATCTAGGGCGTTTTGCAAAATCGGCCAATCTTCTTGATAAATAAATCGATGAATCGGTTTGGTCGTCAAAGTATGCTCATCGTAACCCAATACCTTCTTGAAACCATTATTGACCTGCGTCATAAATCCACGAGGATTGGCCATACCCATCAAATCTCGACTAAATTTGAAGATATACTGAAGTTGCTCTTCGGAGTTACGTCTGCGGATTTCGTAGCCCAATTGGCGACATATACTTTCGACTAAATTGATTAACGCAACATCTTTCCGACTAAACTTGTCACTAAAAAAAACCACCCAAGCCACATAATTATCTTTATAACTAATGGGCACCGAAAACGCAGAACGCAATCCAAGTTCTTTGGCCAGTTGTTTTCGTTGAAACAACTCTTCTGTATTCAAATCTTCAATCCAATACGTTTTCTGATGCTTAGATTTGCGTCTAAACACCGTTTGTTCGATAGGGATAGAAGTAAATGCAACTGGGGTAGCAAAAGTTTGTAAATCAACAGGAGCATTGGTATCAAAATCATGAGTTATCATTTTGATACTATCGCATGAAGAATCAGTAAGCCAAATTTCACCGTATTGCCACTGAATATATTCTCTTACATATTTGAGAATGGCGTTGAGTCCATCCAATAAATGAGATTCTTGTCGAAGTTTTTCTACCACCTCCAACACAAACGTACGCTCATTTCGAGCCCGCAACTGCTCTGTAATATCAATAACCATCACTTTGGTTGCCATTACATTGGTCAACTGAATATCCGTTGCGGTAACCTCCACGTCTATGATTTCACCATTTTTTTTCAGGTGTCTTACCTGCCAATGTCTAACAGGATTGGATGACACAATATCTTTCGGAAGATTTTTGAGTTGCACCAAATCTTGAGCAGGTCGAATATCCCTTAAAGTCATTTGTAGAAACTCATCTCGAGTATAACCGTACTTCTGAATAGCAGCAGTATTTACCTCCAAAAAAGCGTAACTATCATTATCATAAATCCACATGGGATAAGGATTATGAAAAAAGTATGCTCCTAGTTGGTGATCAAGAAATTGGATTTGCCCCTCCTTTTTCTTTCTGTCATTTATATCAATAATCGCACCAATGATGCGAAAAGGTCTTCCAAACGAATCATTTAATATATAACCCCTCTCGTTGACCCAAGTATAACAACCATCTGATTTACGAAAACGATATTCAACCTCCCAATAGCGTTTGGTATTATCAGCCAATGATTTTTGAATCGTACTAACTACCCTTTGAGAATCGTCTGGATGCAGTTTTGATTCCCAAAAATCAAATTCTTTATTATATTCATCATTGTTGTATCCTAAAGATTCATAAAATTGCTTCCCAGAGCGTTTGACTTGGTGATGAATCAAATCAATATCCCACACAGCACCAAGGGCAAGACCATCGCCCAAAAACTCTCTATTTTCAAAATAGCCTCCTGTAGATTCAACAAGAGAAAAGCAATCTTTAATAACCTTCTCAACAGCCTGCTCGTCATAGTCACCCTTTATCAAATAATGCTTGGCACCATTGATAAGCGCTAGTAGCGTAGTTTCTGGCGCAGCCACTTCACAAAGAGCCACAATGGATAATTTGTGATCGACCCAGTCCATAATTTGCAAGAAAAATTCTGTATCCTGATGGTTTTTTAAGTTTAAATCAACGAACAACAGATCAAACTTCATTTCACCGAGCAAAAAGTCCTTGGTTTTAGCAACAGTTTTAGCATGTACAATATGCTCCGTCAGGACACCAGAATTCTGAATACAATCCAATAAAAGATTATACTCCTCGTCATGATCCTCGACAATTAGAATATTTAATTTTTTAGCAAGTAAACTCATGGTAATCAGTGGTTATCCCCTATCTCTTCATCGAAAGTTAAAGATACACATCTGAGAAAAAAAATTGGAAGAATATTCGTCAATTAGTCGATAACACGACACAGTACGACGATTTTGCAAGAAGTTAGGAGTTCTATTAATAGTGATTATGGTTTTCAATCATATGAGATTTCTCAAAATAAAAACGAGCTATTAAACATGAAGGAAGCCTTGATGTTTATTAGCTCGTTTGCGTGCTATATGAAATACTGACGAAGGCGGCGTTTATTAAATACTAAGGAACGTTTACGTCAAAATTTCATTTCATACTTCACCATCACTCCCGATTGGCTTTCTGAAATTTTCTTCACTATCTAGAGCGGCGAGATGTAAACAAATCGCTTGTCTCTATAATCGCTTCAATACATGAAGAAGCAACAATAGCTGAAAGTAAAACAATTACTGTGGTCATTTTATTTAGTGATTATTTAAAATATTATTTAGTGATTATTTACTTGGTTATCTATAAATCTAGCAAGAATCTCTTTGAATTAAATTGTACAAGTATTTCATACAATATTACAAAAAAATATTTATTTGATAATGATGATATTTAGTCTACCATTAGTTATTTGATATTTGCAATATTTCTTATGCTATCGAAGAATATTCACTATAACATTGGTAATCATGAGGATAAATGTGTAAAAAAATACTTGTAAGCCCTATAGTTAGGATAATTTTATCGACTCAAAACCATATTTCATCTCTAATTTAAAATTCTCCTTTAACTTTTATAAAAACGTAT
The DNA here is from genome assembly GCF_009905545.1 of Cellulophaga sp. BC115SP. Taxonomy (GTDB): domain Bacteria; phylum Bacteroidota; class Bacteroidia; order Cytophagales; family Spirosomataceae; genus Flectobacillus; species Flectobacillus rivi. The sequence continues at coordinate 58,417 of NZ_JAAALB010000032.1, forward strand.
CAACACATATTATTCGTCAGTAAGCTCCTAAATTCTAATTAGCTTCTAATATTTTACTTTAGTGCCCAAAATGATATTTTGCTAATTTTACAGTTTTATAGGCACGTGTAAATAATTATCATCAATAATTATAGCTCAATTAGCTATAGGTAGGAGATTTCTATTCTGTTTGCTTTATCTTTGATTACCATACAGACGATTATTATACTAAGTAAACTTTTTCTTTTAATTAAATTTATGTTCTCTTTTTTCAAATCGCAACAAAGTAAACAAAACCGAATTATCGAATTCCTCTCTAATCAGGTGGTTGTTGATATTCACTCTCATCTTTTGCCTGGTATTGATGATGGTTCTCCCGATATTGAAACTAGTTTATTTTTGATAGAAGAACTTCAAAATATTGGATTTAAAAAGCTCATTACAACGCCTCATATTCGGATGGAAGTGTATCCCAATACCCCAACTATTATTCGAGAAAAATTGGCTGATGTAAAAAAAGCAGCACTTCAGAAAGGCTTGAATATTGAATTATATGCTTCTTCAGAATACTACATTGATGATAATTTTACGGAATTACTTCAAAGAGAAGACATTATAGCATTTCCTCAACCTCGATTTATCTTGGCTGAATACCCTATGATTGCGCCTTTAATGAACTTCGAACAAAGGGTTTTTGAGATGACAAAAAGAGGCTATACACCCATGATTGCTCATCCAGAACGATATAGATATTGGCATAAAACGCCTGAAGCATTTGAACGATTAAAAGATTTGGGATGTCTACTGCAATTGAACATACTTTCAATCGAAGGATATTATGGTCCAGATATTAAAGACTGTGCCAAATATCTACTTAAAAATAAGTTGTATGATTTAATCGGTACAGATTTACATCATGAGCGCCATTTAGGTAGATTGAAAAAACTTGGAGAATTAAATAAGGAAATGCAAATTTTGGAAAACTACAACTTTAAAAACAAACAATTATTTATGGATTTCTAGTCTACTCTAGAATACCCAGCTCTACCTCATTAACACCTAATATTATATGACTAAAAATTGTTACCCATACTTACTAGATCCTTGCCCTCCTGAGTTTAAAGATCGACCGCGTTATGATGTAACTATTCCATTCGAAAACATCATTTATATTCAGGCAAATATTAATTATTCAATCATTAAACAAATTGAGCGTCCTCCTGAAATTTTCTCAATTACTTTAAAGGAATTATTACCCAGACTTGTAGCCAAGTCTAATCAATTTATTAGAGTTCATAAAGCCTTTATTATTAATCTAGAATTTGTGATCTCTTACAATAAAACCTCTTTGGTACTATCTGATGGTACCATTGTACCAATTGCAAAACGTCGTTGGAAAGAAGTATTTCAAAGGTTATTATAGAATAAAAAGGGCGATAGAAATATAAATCTATCGCCCTTCTTTATGCAAAATTAATATTGTAATAGTTTTACTAGCCCTCCTTAAAGATACCTATATAAAGCAGCTATCTTTTTCTCCTGCATCTGCTACAAAGTCCTTTACTTTTTGTTCCTGATCTTTAGGACAAATCATCAGAACATTATCGTATTCAGCCACAATAAAGTTTTCTAAGCCTTTAATAACTACCAACTTGCCTTGAGGAGTTTTGATAATGCTATCTTTCACATCATAAAGCATAGTATTTCCATCTATTACATTACCTAAATCATCTTTTTCAGACACTTCATACAATGATTTCCATGTTCCCAAATCAGACCAACCTATATCTCCTAATACTACATGTACGTTGTCAGATTTTTCCATAATGGCATAATCTATCGAAATACTCTCACAACTTTGGTAGGCATTATGGACAAAATGCTCTTCTTGTTCTGTAAAATAGGCATCATTACCTGCCTCAAAAATTTCGTGTAAACGAGGAGAATGCTTTTGAAATGCCTGACAAATACTTCTAGCCGTCCAAATAAAAATCCCCGCATTCCAAACATACTCTCCGCTAGATAAAAACTCTTGTGCTAGCGCTAAATTAGGTTTTTCTCTAAAGGATTTCACCTTCTTTACTTCTCCTTCGTTTTGAGTATATTGAATATATCCATAACCCGTATCAGGGCGGGTTGGACTAATACCTAAGGTTACTAATACATCACCTTTTGCAGAAGCCTCAAGCGCTGTCAATATTTTAGACTCAAAGGCTTTTTCCTTGAGAATAATATGATCGGCTGGTGCAACCACTATATTGGCATCAGGATTTGCTTTGGCAATTTTGTAAGAAGCATAAGCTACACAAGGAGCAGTATTACGACGAATAGGTTCTGCCAATACTTGTTCTTTACGCAAAAATGGTAACTGTTCTAATACCAAATCTACATAATCTTCACTGGTTACTACATAGATATTATCTTGGGGACATACCTCTTCAAAACGGTCAGCAGTTTGTTGCAACAATGTCCTACCTGTACCAAGTACATCATGAAACTGTTTTGGATTAGAAATACGGCTGAAAGGCCAGAATCTTGTTCCTACTCCGCCAGCCATGATGATTACATAATTATTATTGGTCATACCTTAAAAATTTCAATATTTAAAATTAAGAGCATCCATTTATATTTATTACTAATAGGCGTTAGGCTCGCCCTTAATCATATTATAAGCCGTCATAAAAATGATTTTGATATCTAACCAAAAACTCCAGTTTTCGATATACCAAATATCAAAATGTACTCTTTTTCTCATTAAGTTAAAGTCCGTCGTTTCTCCTCGGTATCCATTAGCCTGCGCTAAGCCTGTAATGCCTGGTTTTACCCAGTGACGAACCAAATAATTATCGATTTTACCCATGGTCTCAATATTATGTTTTACGGCATGTGGTCGTGGACCAACCACCGACATATCACCCATAATAACATTTAAAAACTGAGGTAACTCATCAAAGTTTGACTTTCTCAAGAATCTTCCAATCTTTGTGATTCGTGGGTCATCTTGCCCTGCTTGCATAAACTTACCTGTCTTGTCCATATCAGGCGCGTCGACACGCATCGACCGAAACTTAAAACATTTGATGGGCTTACTCCCTCTTCCCCATCGTTCTTGAATAAAAAAGACAGGTCCTTTAGAGTTCAGTTTAATCAAAATAGCTAAAATGGGAAATAACCAAGAAAATATCAAGGTACAAACTAACAAACTAAACACGATATCAAAGCCTCTTTTTAGTACTCGCCAGTGTAAATAATCCAAAGGTTCATGACGAACCGTAACAATTGGAAATTTACCAAACATCTCCACACTGAATCGGCTTGAATTAAAGCGGAAATAGTCTGGGATAATACGTGTCCGTACGGCTAATTTATCATTAGTTTTGATAATAGTATCTAACTGTTCTTGGTCAAACTTCTCTAGGGTAATGATTACCTCATCGGCATCGGTCTCATGCAACACACGCTCCAAATCTTGCGGCGTTCCCTTATACATCCCATTAAGATGCACAGGCTTAAAGGTATCTACAAAACCTACAACTTTATAACCATATTGAGAGGAGTTATTGATCATTTCGTAAAAAGACATTCCTGTATCACTTGCTCCAACAATTACAACCTTCCGTACATTTTTTCCGTTGATTCTACGAAATTGAGCTATCTTTTTGGCTAAATATTTTTTAATTGTTAGGACAACTGTAGCAATTATAACAAAAAGTAAAACCACTTTACGCGCATGCATACGGTCGTCCAACATAAAGAATGATGTTACCAATACCATCATTTGCACCATAATATTTGGTAAAACCAACAAAAATTCATCAATAAACTTCACTGTACGGAAGTCATCATAAAGGTTAGTTGCTTTACTTGAAAAATACCAAGCTACCATTAAAAACACGACAATTCCTGCATCTAATTTATTGGGCTCACGTCCACTAATAGTTGCTGCCATCACAAATGACACTACAACAAAAAGTATGTCTGAAAATAATCGATAGTGCCCTAAACTTTTCATAATCTTACTAATTTACCTATGGAACCTAATGGTAATAATAATCACCTTATTTACAAAAACTTTTATCCTCTATTTTATAGGTTACATTGGCAGTATTCATGAGTTTATTATTTTCTTTATACGGCCAAGTAACTCCACCATCGGTACTAGCTCTAAAATCGTAACGACTATTCCTTAATACACGATAGGTGGTTGCCGTAGTAGATGATCTTGTCAGCGTTAATAAATCTCTCCAGCTATTAGCACCCACCGCACTTACTTGAATTCTGAATTGCGCTGGGAGTGCTGTAGGATCAACAGTCATTCCTGTTGGACAAACCACGTTGAATAATACTGATGTAACTACTGGCACTGCCAGTTTGCTCACATCTACCTCTAATGTTTTATCTTCACACAATCCAACAATGGCTGATGTTCCTAAAATTTGAGTTCGATCCCCTCCTGTATAATTATTCAAAGCTGTTACTCTCAACTGTACTTGTTGTACATCCATTGGAATATAAGTCACAGTAAACCTTGCCCCATCGTTGATATTCAAATAGTACTCACGAAAGACTTTCGAGGTTTGAGCATCTATAAGTTGGCAATAATAGGTCAAATCTACATTTTTCAATTGACTTTTAAAGGCAAAGGTAGGCCCTTTTCGACAGATAGTTCTTGGCCAACCCGCTATCCAATAGCCGAGTGTATTAACCTCAAATTTTACAAATAGGGCTCCTGTCTCTAGATTCTTTTCTACTTTATAATTTTGAAATAATTTCCACTGACCAGTATCTATATCATAGGATATAATAGGGATAATATCTCCAACAGCCAAGGATTTTCCAGTTTGTGGATTTTGAGTAATATTACTTAAATCCATGGAATAGAACAATGACTTAGATAATGTTTTAGCAGTTTGTCCTAATTCATTTGCCATTTCTAGATATACAAAACCTGCAATATTAGGTAAATCAAATGGATCAGAAAGAGCTTTTCCCTTATCATCAACAGCGTTTGTGGCAACTCCTCCTCCTGGTAAATAACCTCTTGCTCTATGGTCAAAATACTGTGCTACCAAGCTCCATGTACCTATGATGATATTTTGCCAAGCATCTTTTATGACTGTTTCAGCTTGTAAAGTTACCTGATTCTTGTTTGTCTTACCTGTAATTAATGAACTAAACGTTTGGTTGGTTTTAAAATTCAATTCATCCCACTGCGTTACAGTTACTCCTGTTGGCGCTTTGGTTATACTAAATAGCGGTATTGATAAACTTTTATTAGCTTGACTTGTATAAACTAAGCTCTTAACGACTTTAGTATATCCAGGCGCTTCCACAATTACTGAGAATTTAATTGGATTGTCAGTACTGGGTATAACCTCAGGATTCACAGCCACAATCATCACACCTTCTGGACTAACTTTAAATTTTTTAGTATTTAGATTTGTTACTACTAAGCTTGAATCAGGTCCTCCAAATCTAACAGTGAGTCCTTCTGGTAACACTCCATTCGTATTATATACACGAATATCTAATTTGGCTTTATCAATTGGCTCTTTAAATCTTAATGCAAAGCCCTCTAATGGATTCTCACATGCCCAACTTAAAACTAAACAAAATAGTAAGATATATAAATATGTATTACGCATAATTACCAAAGATTAAGGATTATTTTGACTAAAACTTCCATCCCAGACCAAGAGATATGTAGGGATAATATGAGTAATTGCGGAGATTATGTTCGATTTTGGGAATTTCCTCATCCAAGGTTGTTGTTTCCAAAAAACCATCGTAAGTAATATCAAGTTTCGGGCTACCCATATAGTAAGTTCCCATATCTATATTTAGCCATATTTTTTCTCGGTATAAATTAGCTAAATATCCAAATCCAAGATAAGGCATCCAAGTATTCCATTTTACTCCTCCTCTTATAGTTCCAAAATCATTTGCTTCAATATCAATACCTCCTAAGGATACCCCTGTTTCTGTACTTACCTCAAAACGATACGTTTGATCTACATTATAAGCCAAACCAGTACTTATATGCCACCGTTTTTGCTTAAAAGGGAAAAAATCTAGTAATAATTGAGCTACTTTTTTTTGTAGATTAGGTTTTAAGTCTATACTTTTCCCTTTATCCATACCAAATTGCTGTGGCTTTGCAAAAGCTACATGAGTATACGCTACCCTAAGTCGCCAAGAGTTCAAAGAACGAAAATATGGTTGGTAACTAATCTCAGCTCCTATACCAGTGGATGAAGCCAAAGCTCCCAAACGTAAACCCTGTACAGGATTTTGAGCATCAAGATTGAAAGAGAGCAAGAAAAGACAAAAAGTGAAAAATTTTGAAAACATAAGAACCCTTATTTAGATATTTCGCTTAAGCTGATGTTATTATTATATAAGCAACCGGTAAAATGAAATAATTGAAAAGAGAACTTAGTCTTAAATATTCAGAGTATGGAACATATGTTAATGTAATGAGCACACTCTTCATTGGGATTAGTGGCAGGATTGTTATTAAGTTGAAATGCTTGTGTGTTAGACAAAGCTTAAAACTTACGTTATTCAAATTTAGTCCTTTTCCATAAAAAATACAATTTTGTCTCTCGCCTTTTATCCGTATTGCAAGGTAGAATTTATTGAACGGTAATGGAAAGTCTTGCAGAAATGAGACAGATTCTATTTTTGATAAACTCACTCATAAAAAAAGGCTCATCCAATATGGATGAGCCTTGAAAATAAAACTATAATATCTAAATATAATCCAATTTCTGTGAGTGTCAAATTACAATTTATTGATTAATGTTTATAGCTCACAATACGATATTAAATTAAAGAACTGCTATACACTTCATCAGACTCTCTCTCCAATGCGGTATATTAACATTCAACTTCGCTTTAATTTTAGATTTATCCATAACCGAATATGCAGGACGGCTTGCCTTGGTCGGGTATTCAGAAGTCTTTAGTGGCTTTACATAAGTAGGTAAACCTGCTAGTTCAAAGATGGCTACCGCAAAATCATACCAAGATGTTACACCCTCATTGCTGTAATGATAAAGTCCATAAGCAGTACTTTGATTTTGGATGATGTGTATAATTACCTCAGCCAAATCAACTGCATAGGTAGGAGAACCCACTTGGTCAACAATTACACCTAGCTCCGAGCGCTCTTTGCCTAGACGGATCATCGTTTTGACAAAATTATTGGCAAACTCTGAATATAACCAGCTAGTTCTTAGGGTAAAGTATTTTTGAGTTGCCTCCTGAATGGCTATTTCACCCTCTAGTTTTGTCAAACCATAAATACCAACTGGATTTGCGATGTCCTCTTCTGTCAACAAGCCTGTCTGATTACCTTCAAAAACGAAATCGGTAGAAATATGTATCAGCGTAGCATCAAACTCAGCACTTAATACAGCCAAATTAGCAGCACCATCTTTATTGACTTTACGAGCAATTTCTACTTCATCTTCAGCCTTATCTACCGCAGTATAAGCTGCACAGTTGATTACATAACTTGGGGTATATTTTTGAAACAATGCCTTTAGAAGATCTAAATTAAGGATATTTCCCTCTTTTTCATCTAAGTAAATTAAGCCACTGATATTCTTTTGCTCTGCAACTTTCTGTATACATTGGCCTAATTGCCCAACGCCTCCAAATACAAGTATATTCATTTATCTATTATTTTCGTTAAAGACCCAGTTCTACTTTATAGGTTTCAAAGGTAGGCAAAATCAAGTCTTTTTCCGATACATTTGGGTCAGAAATTGGCCATTCAATATTCAGCGTAGGGTCATTCCAGATAATTCCACCTTCTGAGGCTTTATGGTATCCTGCCGTACATTTATAAGAAAATATACTATTCTCTAATGCTAAAAATCCATGAGCAAAACCTGTTGGGATATAAATCATTTTATTGGAGATGTCATCCAATTCATAGAATTCCCACTGACTAAATGTGGGAGAATCTGGGCGCAAATCGACAGCAATATCAAGTACTTTCCCACTAATAACTCTCACCAACTTGCCCTGTGCATATTCGCCTTTCTGGAAATGTAATCCTCTTAAAACACCTTTAGAAGAGAAACTCTGGTTATCCTGAACAAACTGGTAAGGTAGACCTTTTTCTTTCCATGTTATACTGTTAAACGACTCAAAGAATAGTCCTCTTGAATCTCCAAATACTGCGGGCTCTATGATGAGAACGTCAGTTAGTTTAGCTGTTGATACTTTCATATTAAATAGGTAATAAATTTCTTTTACCGCTCATCATTTTACTGCGTCTCTACCTATTGAATAATAAGTATAGCCTAGTTCTTTCATTTGGTCTAATTCATACAAGTTACGACCATCGAAGATTACTTTGTTTTTCAACAACACATCCATTACCTCAAACTCTGGGGTACGGAATTGTGGCCATTCTGTCATAATCAATACAGCATCTGCATCTTTGATTGCTTCATAAGGACCTTTTGTGTAGGTAATTTTGTCGCCAATAATACCCTTCACATTTTCCATTGC
>NZ_JAAALB010000033.1 GCF_009905545.1 Cellulophaga sp. BC115SP
CAAATCAAACTATTTTACTATTTTGATTACTTTAACTTGGCTAAAACTCAGGGCAACCTATTTTAGGCAAGGACAACTTTATTCACAACTCATCATTCAAAACTAATACTTATTGCACCAATCAAATTTTTCCTGAATAATTCGATCTTTTTCTTGATGGATAAATTCTAAGAAAGCTTTTGCTACTGGTGAAAAATTCTTGCCTTTCATCCAAATTAAGTGCCATATACTTTGAATAGGAAATCCTTTGACAGGGATAATTTGAACGTCGCCCATCGATAATTCATTTTTGAGACCAATCAGCGGCATTACCGAATACCCCAAACCTGCCAAAACAGCCTGCTTTACAGCCTCATTGGAAGTCAGTTCCATTTTTTTATGAATAGGAAGCATATTGGCTTGCACAAATTTCTCCATCACATGTCTTGTTCCAGAACCTTGCTCGCGATAAATAAGCGGTAATGTCTCCAACACAGAAGTATCGTAGAGTTTTTTCGGGAAAGTTTGAAGTGAATTACCTACCAAAAATAGTTTATTGGGCATCAGTTCCACCTTCTCAATTTGGAGATGGTCGGGTAATACTGATACTAGCGAAAAGTCTACATCGTTTTGTTCGAGACTTTCTACAACTTTAACTTTATTAGTTACATCTAATTTCAATTCTATTCCATCATGTTGACTCATGAAGTCATTCAGGAAATAAGGAATCACATATTTACCTGTCGATACTACTGAAATTTTGAGTTGACCCACCAATTGCCCTTTAAAAGCGGCCGTCTTATGATTGATGGCGTATACTTCAGATAAGATTCGTTCGGCGGCAATAGCAATTTCTTTTCCAAAATCTGTAATGAATAACTTACGTCCAACGACCTCGGTAAGAGGGATGGCGAATTGGTCTTGCAAGTTTTTTAACTGTATAGAAACGGCAGGTTGACTCAAGTGCAATTCCTCAGCGGCTTTCGTAACACTTTTGGTTTTACTAATCATCAGGAATACCTGCAATTGATGTAATGTATAGTTCATAGAGATAGCTATAATGATTCAAAAAAATCCTAGATGAGTAAGGACATAAAATCAAATTTAGTAAAAGTAATAGTCAATCTAAAATCCTACCCATAATCTCCCATTGTTAAATATTGAACATAATTTTTGGGGAAGATAATCACAGAAGAATTACCCACCTATCCATGATCCAATCAGTATATCAGCTGTCGATTTTCAAGCTGTAGATGTCACATTTTAGAGATTGTTTTAATCAATAAATAGGAATACAACAGGTGTAGAGATGTTGACAGTTTCTACATGAAAAACTATTTAGGTCTAAAATCACCCAACCCTAAACTTTGAATTCGAACCACTAATCGAATCTTCAATATTTCATAAATCTTCTCGATAAAGTGTCATAATGACACTTTTCTGGTTGTAGTAAACATAATGAATACATATTTGAAGATTTGTGCTAATGTATTCTACCTACATGACCTTATTTTGCATCGTAATTTTATATTAATTATTAAATGAATCATATTTTATTCTAATGTATGAAACACTTTAACCTACCTATTTCAACTATTCGAAATAAACTTCACTTAGTAGCTTGGTTTGTCTCGCTTATGATTGGGGTTATGAGCTTCACCTCAAAAGCTCAAACAGTAAGAGGAACTGTAAAGTCTTCATCGGGCGAACCGATACCCGGAGCGACCATTGCAGTGAAGGGAACAACCAAAGGAACCAATGCCAATAAGGATGGTGCTTTTAGTATCAATTGTTCTCCTAAAGAGATATTACTGATTAGTTCAATCGGCTTTAAACCACAAGAGATTTTAGTCGGCAAAAAAACAACAATTGATGTCGTTTTGGAAGAGTTTCAAACTGCCCTAGACGAAGTCGTTGTTGTTGGCTATGGTAAGCAAAAGAAAGAAGGCGTAGTAGCTTCGGTAACCCAAACCACAGGAAAAGTTCTTGAGCGTGCTGGTGGTGTATCGAGTATTGGTGCTGCCCTCACAGGTAACGTGCCAGGTTTGATTACCAATGCCAGTACGGGTTTGCCAGGAGCTGAAGATCCACAAATTATTATTCGTGGACGTAGCACATGGAACAACTCAGACCCTTTGATTTTGGTAGATGGTGTGGAGCGTCCCATGAATAGCGTCGACATCAGTTCTGTAGAAACCGTAACAGTATTGAAAGATGCTTCTGCTACAGCCGTATTTGGATCGAGAGGTGCCAATGGTGTAATCTTGATTACGACAAAAAGAGGTAAAACAGGGAAGGCATCTATCCGTGCCACGGTGAATACAATTTTGAAGTCACCTTCAAAACTACCAGGGAAGTATGACTCATTTGATGCCTTACGTATAAGAAACGACGTTATCGAATATGAGCTTGCTACGAAGCCAGATGGTTGGAGAGATTATTTGCCATTTGATATTCTGAACAAGTACCGCAATCCAGCGAACTTAGCAGAAGCTGAGCGTTATCCGAATGTCAACTGGGAAGAAACATTGTTTAAATCTCACGCTTGGTCAAACAACGCCAACTTGAACATTAGTGGTGGTACAAATACCGTTAAGTATTTTACCAGTGCCGACTTTTTGCATGAAGCCGATTTGTTTAAAACTTACCCTAACAATCGTGGATATGAGCAAGGTTTCGGTTTTGATCGCTTGAATGTAAGAAGTAATTTGGACTTTCAGTTAACGCCAACTACTTTATTCAAAACCAATTTATCGGGCTCGTATGGTGTACGCAAAAGCCCTTGGGGTTTTACAGGTTCTGAATATGGCGCTTGGATTGACGCCTACAACGCAGCACCAGATTTGTTTTTGCCAGTGTACTCAGATGGCTCTTGGGGATATTATGCGCCCAACGAAGCTAGAGCTGAAAACTCAGCAAGAAGTTTAGCCATTGGTGGGGTTTCTTATCAAACAACAGCCAGAATCACGACCGACTTTACGCTTGACCAAGAGTTGGATATGATTACTAAAGGCTTGAGATTTACGGGTACTATCTCACTTGATAATACTTTTGTGGAAAGTGATAGAGGTATTAATGACCTTTACAATGACACACAACGTAAATGGATTAACCCAGAAACAGGAGCCGTTACGTATCGCCAAGCCATTGACGGTATCACAGGATTTGATTTTCAAGAGGGTATCAAATGGAATCCAGCGGCAGGTACAATTGGTGCTAGTCAAAGAAGGTTGTTTTATCAGTTACAGCTCAATTATGCCAAAAATATTGCTGGAAAGCATTATGTAACAGGAATGGGCTTGATGAACCGCAACGTCTATGCTAATGGTAGTATGATTCCATCGTATCGTGAAGACTGGGTATTTAGAACAACTTATACTTACAACAACAAGTATACGGTAGAATATAACGGAGCTTACAACGGTTCAGAGCAATTTGCAGCAGCTTATCGTTTTGCATTTTTCCAATCGGGTGGTTTAAACTGGATTGTTTCGAATGAAAACTTTATGAAGTCTTTAAAATTTGTAGACCAATTTAAAGTAAGAGCCTCTTATGGACAAACTGGTTTTGATAACCTTGGGGTAAGATGGCCGTATTTGGAACAATGGAATTATAATGGAAAATCAAGATTAGGAATCAGTGGTGAGGCCGCCGAACAAAGCCCTTACACATGGTATAGTCAAACGGTAGTTGGTAACCCAAATGTACAATGGGAACAATCTGAGAAGTACAATGTTGGGGTTGATTTCGAATTTTTGAAAGGTTTTGTCAAAGGGAAAGCAGACTTTTTTACAGATAATAGAAGTAAAATTTTGTTAGCAAACCGTTCTGACGTTCCTACTTATTTTGGTGCAACTCCTCCTGTAGCAAACTTAGGAGCCGTAAAATCAAGTGGTTATGAACTAGAGTTACATCTCAATAAATCCTTGAGAAACTTTAGATTATGGACAGACCTTAACATGACACATACGCAAAATAAGATTATTGAAGCTGCCAATCCTGAATTATTACCTGACTATCAGAAGTCAGAAGGCATGCAAATCAACCAAGCTTATTCGTATGTAAGTCGTGGTACCTATAGCACATGGGATCAATTATATGGAAGTGCTATTCAGAATGCCAATGATAACCAAAAACTCCCAGGCAACTACTATTTAGTAGATTACAATGGTGATGGTTTGATTGATTCTCGTGACAATATTCCTTACGGCTATACAGGCTGGCCAGCCAATACTTACAATGCCACTTTTGGTATAGACTGGAAAGGATTCTCGGCTTTTGTACAATTCTACGCAGTAAACAACGTAACACGTCAGGTAGAATTTAGAAGCTTGAGTTCACAAAGTCATACCGTGTACCAAGAGGGTGATTATTGGTCGCCTAGTAACCCAAATGCTAATCCAATGCCACGCTGGTTGACAACACCACAAGGCTATTATAGAGGCACACAATATATGTATGATGGTTCGTATGTACGCTTAAAGAATGCTGAAATTGCCTACAACTTTACCCCAGAATTTAGTAGAAAGTTGGGTGTTTCAGGACTCAGAATTTATCTCAACGGTAACAACCTTATTGCTTGGAGCAAGATGCCAGATGACCGCGAATCGAACTTTGCAGGTACAGGCTGGGCTTCACAAGGAGCATATCCTACCGTTAAACGATTCAATTTAGGTCTAAATCTTACCTTTTAATTAAAACAAAAGCATGATTAAGAAAATTAAACTCTTGTTTGTGGCGGTGGGTCTTTCCATGACTTTTGGAATTACCTCCTGCAAGGATTTCCTCGACCGTGACCCTCAGTCATTGGTTTCAGACAAAGATGCCTTTAAAAATTTTGTTAACTTTCAAGGCTTTACTGAAGAGTTATATCATTGTGTACCAGACTTTTCAAATGCCTATTGGACAAACTCATGGAACTGGGGAGAGGATGAAATTCAATCTACAGCTCAAACTTTTCACTTTTGTGTAAAAATCGACAACGGTGATTTTTGGGGATGGCAACGTAACTTTGACGGCTGGCAAGCAGGTTGGATGGATCGTAATAATAACCAAACCAACGACGACCGCTTTGCAAAATCACTTTGGGGCTTAGGTTGGTATGCGATTCGTAAAGCTAATATGGGCTTGGCTAATATCGATAAATTAACCGATGCAACTCAGGAAGAAAAAAACCTTATCAAAGGACAACTATTATTCTTTAGAGGCTGGTACCACTTTATGTTTATGCAATACTTTGGTGGGCTACCTTACATTGATAAAGTACTTCCGGGTGACCAAAAACTTACCTTGCCTCGACTCAAATACAGTGAATGTGCCGACAAAGCTGCCGCTGATTTTAGAGAAGCTGCAAATCTTTTGCCATCAAACTGGGATAATACCACAGCAGGAAAGAGAACCCTAGGTAAAAACCAACTCCGTATCAATAAGATTATGGCGTTGGGATATTTAGGTAAAAACTACCTTTGGGCAGGGAGTCCATTGATGAACTCAGTGTCTGGTGGTAGCCGTACTTATAATGCCGAATACTGTAAAAAAGCAGCAGACGCTTTTGCTGAATTATTATCCTTATGTGAAAGTGGCGAAGCACCATATAGCCTAGTTCCTTTTGCTCAATACTACACTAATTTTTATACAACGGGTCAAAACTGGAACATTCCAGGGGGTACTGAAGCCATTTTTAGAGGTCCTTATTATGGTGCCAACAACTCTAACTGGGGTACAAGTAAGCAGTATTCGCCATTAATTATTAGCGAAGGTGATGTGAAGTTTTTACCAACATCTAACTACGTTAATTACTACGGTATGGCCAATGGTTTGCCAATCAAAGATGTTACTCAAGCGGATAGCGAATCAGGTTATAACCCTGAGTATCCTTGGAAAGGTCGTGACCCTCGTTTTTATAATGACATTGTGTTTGATGGGGTAAAAATGGTGGCAGGAAGTATTCCAAATGCCAGCGAAGCTAACAACCGCTATGCTAACCTTCATACGGGTGGTTCGTATCGTGATATTGCGACTGGAAGTCGTACAGGGTATCTATTGTTTAAGTTTGTACCAAGAACGGCTAACAAGTATGATCAAGGATATAGCTACGATAAAAGTTTAAATATCCACCTACCTTATATGCGTTTGGCAGATGTTTATTTGATGTATGCCGAGGCTGCTGCGCAAGGTTATGGTTCGCCAACTGGTAAATCAGCTAGTTACAGTAAAACTGCGGTAGATGCTATCAATGTCATTCGCGATAGAGCAAGTGTTGGACGAGTGGCAACCAAATTCTTAGGGTCATTAGATTTGTTTATGGAAGAGGTGCGTCGTGAGAGAGCCGTTGAATTATCCTTTGAAGGGCACAGATTCAATGACTTACGTCGTTGGTTGTTGCTAGCACAAAGTCCTTATACCTTGAAAAAATCACTAGAGTTTGACCGTGCTAGCACGCTCGACCCTAACAAAGACCCTAAAGAAAACAGAGTGTTGAACATTCGTGAGACCACCATTTTGGAACGTAAGTTTACCGACAAGCATTATTGGTTACCACTCAAAAACAACGATGCTAACCTCTATTTAGAATTTGCTCAAAACCCTGGTTGGTAATCAGAGCTAATACTATAATCATACCTTGAAAAGATTAATGTAAAGCAAATGAAGTTCATAAAAATACTCCTCTTCTTGTGTACGCTCATGATGTTACAGGCTGTAACATCGAGGGCACAAGACACCCCAACCATACAGATAAAGGCTACTGTATTTGGGGTAAACAACCAGCCTTTGAAAGGGGCGGTTGTAACAAGCGCTGCCGAAAATAGCAAAGCTGTTACAACAGATGCTTTCGGCACTTTTGAATATGAAGTAGCTAAAAATGATGTGTTGTCTATTTCGGCTAAAGGATTTGAAACAAAGTATATTACCATTACAAAAGCGATTTCTCAAATTAGTCTTACACCAGAAAAAACGCGTGATTTGATTCATGCTGCTTTTCGTGAGGTAGAGAAACAAGACTTATTGGGGGGAGTTGCTTCGGTAAATGTAAAAGAGCTTTTAAATAAAAACTATTTTACCAATACCCTCGATGGTATGGAGGCTTTCGCTTCTGGATTCAACGGAAATAGCAACTGGGGTATGGGAAACTATCTGTTTATGATTGATGGTGTACCTCGCGAAACTGGTAATGTGGCTCCTACCGAGATAGAAGAAATTGTTTTCTTGAAAGGTGCCAACGCAGTAGCACTTTATGGTAGCCGTGCTGCCAAAGGTGTTGTCAATGTTATTACGAAGCGTGGCGAGGTAGGAAAACGTCGCTTTGATTTAAGAGTAAACAGTGGTATCAATATTCCTAAAAGCTATCCGAAATATTTGGGTTCGGCAGAATACATGACCATGTATAATGAAGCTCGTAGAAATGATGGTTTGACAGATTTATATTCAGAATTAGATATCTATAATTATGGTTCAGGACGAAATAAATACCGATTCCCGAATGTAGATTTTTATTCTTCTGATTATCTCAAAAATGTGTTTACTCGCTATGATGCTACAGCCGAGATTTCGGGAGGAAACGAGCGTGTAAGATATTATACCAACTTGGGATATTCAACAACTGGTTCATTATTGAACTTTGGCGAAGCAAAAAACAATAACAATTCGGACCGTCTTAATTTTAGAGGAAATCTTGATATTCAGCTCAACGAATATATCTCGATGAATGCTGATGCTACAGCGATTTTTTATACAGGAAGAGGCGTCAATACTGATTACTGGGGCAATGCCGCTACGGTACGTCCCAACCGTTTTGCACCTTTAATTCCGATAGATTTAATCGAAAAAGAAGATGCAGCTTCACAAATTTGGATTCAAAATAGTAACAACCTAATCGATGGAAAATATTTACTAGGCGGTACTCAGCTTGACCAAACCAACCCTATCGCAACGATTTATGCAGGTGGAAATAATCAGTATTCAAACCGTCAATTTCAGTTTAATACTGGTCTGAAGGCCGATTTACGTAATGTATTAAAAGGGTTGTCGTTCCGTACAGGTTTTGCGGTAGACTATGCTACGGCTTATTCGTTGTCATACAATTACTCGTATGCTACGTACTCGCCTACATGGAACAACTATAGCGGAACAGATTTGATTAGTAGTTTGACGGTCTACAACCAAGATGCCAAATCTGGAACACAAAATGTTAGTGGTAACTGGTATCGTCAAACGATTGCATTTTCAGGTCAATTGAACTATGACAGAACCTTTGGCACTAACCACAACTTCTCTGCGATTTTGTTGGCAAATGGATTTCAACAATCTGAATCAGCGGTTTATCACCGAACTAGTAATGCAAACCTCGGCCTATTAGCGAGCTATAATTACAATCATAAGTATTACGTAGATTTGAGTACGGCGTATATTCATTCTGCTAAGTTGCCACCAAGTAACCGTCAGGCATTCTCGCCTTCAGTTTCTCTAGGTTGGAGATTGAGCCGTGAGGAGTTCTTGAAAAACTCACATATCGTGAATGACCTAAAACTTACTGCTTCGGCAAGTATCCTAAATACCGATTTGGATATCAATGATTATTATCTCTACCAAGGATTTTATACAGGTGCAGGTTCATGGTATGGTTGGAAAGATGGAACAGGTATTCAGGCGACAGAATCTAGAAGAGGTGATAACCCTAATATGAAATTTCCAAGAAGAGAAGAAATTAATATTGGTTTAGAAGGTACCTTCTTTAATCGTTTATTGAATGTGAATGGTACTTTCTTTATGAATAAAATTACAGGAAACATCATTCAAGCCTCTGTATTGTTCCCTTCATATTTCACAACAGGCTGGCCAGTATCGTCATTTATTCCTTATGTGAATTACAATGAAGATAAGCGTGTAGGGTTTGATTTCTCAGCCAATTTGAACAAGAAAATTGGAGAAGTAAACTGGAATTTGGGTATCAATGGTACTTACTACCAAACTACAGCGGTAAAAAGAGCTGAGCTTTACGAAAATGCCTATCAGAATAGACAAGGTAAGCCTTTGGATGGCATCTGGGGATTACAAAATTTAGGCTTTTTCCAAGATGACAATGACATCAAAAACTCACCATCACAAACATTTGGTCAAGTAAAACCTGGCGATATTAAGTACAAAGACCAAAATGGTGATGGCATTATCGATTCACGTGATGAGGTGTTTTTAGGAAAAGGAGGTTGGTTTGGTGCGCCGTTTACGATGGGCGTAACACTTTCGGCACAATGGAAAAAGTTAACTTTCCTAGCTTTGGGCGTGGGTCGTTTCGGAGGAAATGCTATGCGTAATAACTCTTATTTCTGGGTATATGGTGAAAATAAATATTCGGAAGTGGTACGAAATCGCTGGACAGAAGCTACAAAGTTGACGGCTACTTATCCTCGCTTAACTACCCTCAGCAGTGACAACAATTTCCGTTCATCTGATTTTTGGATGTACAGCACTAGCCGTTTTGACTTGTCGAAAGTTCAAATTACTTATGACTTAACGGATTTACTAAAAATGAAATCTTTTGTGCGTGAATTGGGCGTGTATGTTAATGGATTTAATCTTTGGACTTTCTCAGAAAATAGAGAAACCCTTGAGTTGAATGTCGGTAGCTCACCACAAACACGATTCTTTAACCTAGGCGTAAAAGCGTTGTTTTAGGTTTTTTACTAATACTTAGAAACTTATACTATGATGAATATGAATAAGGGTATATTAAAATTTTTAGCCTGTATCCTCTTGCTCACAAGTTGCCAAGACTTGATAGAGCCTGCGCAGGAAAACAACAGGCAACTAGACCCAAATGCCTATTTACCAAGCGATTCCAGATTTCCATTTGGTATTTTATTAAATGGATATAACCGAATTCCAAGTAACTCGTGGTCATTTAATGATGTAGCTACCGACGATGCCGTGAGCAACGACCAAACAAATGGCTATTTGAAAATGGCAACAGGGCAGTGGACTGCCAATAACAATCCTGCCAACCAATGGACCAACTGTTACGCTGGGATTCAGTACATGAACATTATGCTTGGAGAGGTAGATAAGGTAAAATGGGTAGCAGATCCTATTGCTAGCAAGTTGTTTGCTATGCGTATCAAAGGGGAAGCATTTGGTATTAGAGCGTTGCTAATGTATAATTTGTTACAAGCTCATGCAGGCGTAGGTAAAGGGGGTAATATGTTAGGAGTTCCAATTTTGACAAAAACTCAAACAACCTCTGACAATTATAATCTGCCAAGAGCGAGTTTTGACGATTGTATCAAGCAGATCTATACAGACTTAGATAGTGCAGATGTTCGTTTGCCGCTTGATTATCTGAACTTGGTTTCGGGACAAGAATCACAAATTCCTACTAAATATGGTACCGTTACGATAGAACAGTACAACCGTGCTTTTGGGGTAACATTTAGTGGTTTATTGAGTGGTCGTATTGCTAAAGCTATTCGTGCAAAAGTGGCATTATTGGCAGCAAGTCCAGCTTTTAACCCAAACAATGCTAACAAATGGGTAGATGCGGCAAACTATTCTGCTCAAGTATTAAATCTGAATGGCGGAATCAATGCTATTACCAGCAATGTAGCTAGCGGACTTACATGGTATTCCAACACTGCAGAAATTGCGGCTTTGAAAGATGGTGCTAATCCTCCAGAAATACTTTGGCGCAATAACTGGGGTGAAAACCGTGATTTGGAACAAGCTAATTTTCCACCAACACTTTTTGGAAATGGTAGAATCAATCCAACACAAAACTTGGTAGATGCTTTTCCGACAGTCAATGGATACCCTATTAACGACTCCAACAGCGGATTTAATCCCAATGACCCCTATTCAAATCGTGACCCTCGTTTGAAAATGTTCATTTTGGTCAATGGTGCTACGGCTGGTGTCAACAACACTGCTATCAATACCGCAGCTGATGGTACAACTAACGATGGACTCAATAAGGTAGCTACCTCGACTAGAACGGGCTATTATATGCGTAAGCTATTACGTCAAGATGTGAACCTAAATCCAACGTCTTCAACGAACCAGCGTCATTACAAGCCGCATATTCGTTATACAGAAATTGCTTTGAGTTATGCAGAAGCAGCCAACGAAGCGTGGGGTCCTACAGGTACAGGAACAAATGCTTATTCGGCATACGATATCCTAAGAGCGATTCGTCGTCGTGCAGGAATTGGCTTAGCCAACAATGATGCCTATCTCGAAAGTATCAAAAACAATAAAGAGCAAATGCGTCAATTGATTCGTAATGAGCGTCGTTTGGAACTATGTTTTGAAGGATTCAGATTTTGGGATTTACGCCGTTGGGATGCCAACCTCACCGAAACAGCCAAGGGAGTTAGTATTCGTAGTGGTGCGTACACCGTTCTTCCAAGCGTTGAATCAAGGGTATTCCAAAACTATATGAAGTACGGCCCAATTCCATATTCGGAAGTGTTGAAATATTCAGCACTAGAGCAAAATCAGGGTTGGAACTAAGAAGCTCTTGAAATTAGCGCAACAATTAAGTATATAAAATTTTTCAAAAGTCGAATTTCAGCTTGGCTGAGCATATTTTAAGCTAGGCTGAAATTCTGACAAACAACATCTTTATTCTTATGAAGAATTCGATTTTCATATTAGTAATATTCATGATGGGACTCATTTCGTGTAATACCGAAAAGGAGTTTCCAGACTACAAGTACCAAACTGTCTATTTTGCTTATCAATATCCTGTAAGAACCATCACTTTAGGAGAAGATTTGACGGTAAACAACGAACTCGATAATCAGTATAAATGTCAAATTTATGCAGCGTTGGGTGGTGCGTATTACAGCAAAAAAGATGTAGCAGTAACGGTGGCTGTAGATAACTCAATACTAGGAAGTGGGATGCGATTTGGCTCTGGTAAAGACGAAATTCTACCGATGCCAAGCAGCTATTTCAAGCTAGCCTCTGACAAAATCATTATCCCATCTGGGACTATTGCGGGGAGTGTTGATGTACAACTTACAGACGCTTTTTTTGCTGATCCTAAGGCAATTAAGAATACGTATGTTATTCCATTAACCATGACGAAGGTCACCGATGCGGATTCTATTCTTTATGGAAAGCATTTTGTGCTTTATGCTTTGAAATTTGTGAATTCTTGGCATGGTAACTATTTGAGAAGAGGAAAAGATGTCGTTTCAGGATCCTTCAATCAAACAATTGTAAGACATGCTCAATATGTAGAAAAAGATGAAGTGAATATGCTTTCGACAAAATCTTTAACAGAGCTTACTTTTCCAGTTGTTTTTAAAGATAAAGACGGAAAAAATATCAGTACCTCTTTACTACTGAAATTTGACAATAACGGAAAATGTACAATTTCATCGGCTACCTCGGGTATTACGGCTACGGGTACAGGTGCTTTTGTCAAGAAAGGTGAAAAAAATAGCTGGGGTAATAAGGACCGTGATGCGCTTTATCTCAACTACGAAGTAAACCTTACTGGTATGAAAGTAGTCACTTCGGATACTTTGGTCATGCGTGATCGTGCTGTAACAATGGAAACTTTTACTCCTGTAGCTAAGTAAACTCATCTTTAGAACTGTTTTACTATGAATAAATTATATCAAATAGCTTTAGGGTTCACGAGTATTGTATTGGCTTCGTGTACCAAATATGAGCCATTGGAGTTTGCCACAACCAAACCCGAAAGTGTTGCTTTACAAGAAAATATTGACGCCTATCCCGCGCTCAAATCCTATATCAACCGCACCTCTAATCCTAATTTTAAATTTGGCGTAGCGCTTTCTCTCAACGACTACGTCAACAAAGGGGTAATGTATCGCCTAGCCAATAAAAACTTCGATGAAATTGCCCTAGGATATGAAATGAAGCATGGCGCTGTGGTACAGTCTAATGGCTCTTTGGCTTTAGACAACGTATCCAAACTACTGGCTGCCGCCAAAGAAGCAGGTACTACCGTATACGGACATACCCTTTGCTGGCATGCTAATCAAAATGCGAGCTATCTCAATAGCCTTATTGCACCTATGCTCGTAACAGCGCCATCTTTTCCTAATGACCTAAACACTAATCCTTTAAACAACAATCTTTTTACAGGTTGGAATCAAGCCAATAGCGGGGCAGGTATTTCGATTGCCAATAACGCAGGTATGGGAGCAGGTACAAAAGCGATAAAACTGAGTGCATCAGCTACTTCATCCTCGGCGACTTCGTTACAACTGACAAGCCCTTCGATTACTGTTGTGCCAGGACATAAATATGAAGTGGTATGTTATATCAAATCGGACGTAGCAGGTGAAGGACGTATCTCTTTTGAAGGACTTAGCAATAATACCCCTTCAATTGATTGGACCAAATCTGGAAAGGCTTCTACTACTTTTACAACAGGTATTTCTTGGAAAGAAATTAGATTCCAGATTAGTGATTTTACTGGATCTAGTATTAAGCTTAACTTTGATTTGGGCTATAAACCTAATGTGAATTATTACATCGACATCAACAATCTATACGTGTACGATACCCAAGGAACTCCAGTGGTAACCAACCTTGTAGCCAATGGCGATTTTGAGTCAGGCTCAGGTTGGGGAGGCTGGGGCGGTAGCTCGTCGAGAGGTGTAACGGCTGATGGTCAAGGGTATAACAATAAAGGAAAAGCCTTTTTTGTCACAAATCCCACAAAATCAGCCAATTATTGGGATGTTCAAACACTATATGATTTAGGAAAAAACCTTAACAATGGCGAATCGTATGTACTTTCATTTTGGGTAAAAGGTACTGCTGAAGGAATCATTAGACCAGAATTACAAAGTCCTTCTTACACATCAAATGGCTATGGTCAAGTTCCAGTTACCAAAGAATGGAAACTAATAGAGTTAACAACTACCGTTTCGGGCACTGATAAATCCAGATTGGTATTCAGCTATGGAGAGTTTGGTGGAACAGTATATATAGATAATGTAGTTCTCAAAAGTACCAAAGCTTCAGGTGGTGCAGTTACGTTGGCAGAAAAAACAGCAACCGAGAAGACTAGTTTGATAGGTAGTGCTTTAGACACATGGATGTCAGGTATTATGGGCGTTAGTAAATCGTATGTAAAAGCTTGGGACGTTGTGAATGAGCCTATGGACGATGGAAAACCTTACGAGCTAAAAACTGCGGTAGGTCGCACAACAATTGCTTCAGATGAGTTTTTCTGGCAAGATTATCTTGGTAAAGACTACGCAGTAACAGCATTCCAATTGGCCAGAAAATACGGTAATCCAGACGATAAGCTATTCATTAATGACTATAATCTTGAATATAGTCTTGACAAATGCAAAGGAATCATTTCTTACGTAAATTATATCGAGAGTAAAGGTGCAAAAGTAGATGGTATTGGCACACAAATGCATATTAGTATCACTTCGGACAAAACCAAAATTGCTGAGATGTTCAAACTATTAGCAGCTAGTGGTAAGTTAATTAAAATCTCTGAATTGGATATAGGCTTGGGTGGTGTCAAAACTGCTAAAGCTACCAAAGAACAATATCAAGCACAAGCCGAAATGTATAAGTATGTGATTGATAAATACTTTGAACTAATTCCAGCAGCTCAAAGATATGGTATTACTATTTGGAGCCCGCTTGATAGTCCTGCCAATTCGAGTTGGAGAGCTGATGAGCCAATCGGTCTTTGGAATGGGCAATATGTTCGTAAACTAGCTTACTCGTATGTAGCTGATGCAATTAAAGCTAATACAAGTAAATAGAGATTACACTGTGGGTCATGGATTTCAAACTATTTCAGATTTGGGATTGCTGATTTCGGATATGTAACAAGATGTCTTTATTTTTTACAAAAAAGAAACTTAAACTTCCGATATCCAACATCCGATATCCGAAATTGTTTAAGAGTCCTCGTACTCTCCAAAGATATCACATAACCTTATACCTATAGCTTTTGGACATTGGGTTGCTTTGGGATTTAGCAATCCAATGCTTCAAGGCTTTTATGAACCATGCGTTTTAGCTTACAGCATAAAGCCTAGAGCTTAATGCGGGTAAAATACTTTTAATTTTGCCCACTAACTTATTCAAGGTAGAATATAGGTATTTTTACTTTTAGAAATAACTATTGGTAATTTCCAGTTGTTGATTTAGTCCAAAATCCTGTGAAGAAATTTTATGATTACTATGAGGAAAAGCATTATTTTTTTATTCTTAATTCTATTTCATTTCTGTGGTTTCACACAACAGAAGGAGTATAAATTTATCAATTTTAGTAGTAAAAATGGGCTTTCCTCCAATTCTATCAATGCTATTATCAAGGACAAAAACGGATTTATGTGGTTTGGAACCGAAGATGGTCTGAACAAGTTTGATGGACAAAATTTTAAAGTATATCGTCATAAAGAAACCGACAAAACCAGTATTGGTAGAGGCCCTGTCAATGACTTGATACAAGATAAAAACGGGCAAATCTGGCTTGCAACGAATTTTACCTTATCTGTTTATAATCTAAATCTTGATTCTTTTATTAATTATGATTTTACTAATTATGGTTGGATTACTTCTTTGTATGCCGACCATAATGGTAAAATTTGGGTGGGAACTTACTCTGGCTTATTCCTTTTTGACCCAAAAACGCAAAAAACAATTGCTTTTAGAGCCAATCCTAAGGATGCCACTCAACTAAACTCAAATATCATCAACTGTATTTATGAAGATGCTCAAAACTACATTTGGGTAGGTACTGCCGATGGACTTCATCAGTATAATCCTCAAAACAAGCAGTTTAACAGATACCTTCACAGCAACGAAAATCCTCAAAGTATCAGCCGAAACTATATTAATTGTATTGTTGAAAGTAAGAATGGGGAGTTATGGATTGGAACAGACCAAGGGGGAATCAATGTTTTAGATAAAAATCGACGCTCCATCCGCCATTATCTTCAGTTTCCAACCAACCTAAAAACAAGAACTGGTAATACCATCAATACACTGGTATTTGATAAAACTGGACTGCTCTGGGTTGGCACAGATACCGATATTAATATTATGAATCCTACTACGGGTGTAATTACACTTGTAAAAAGCTCTCCCGTTGAACCTAGTAGCTTTTTTATCTATAATGGAGGACGCTCTATCCGTAATATCTACATAGATGATGCAGGTATTTATTGGGTAGCGATTCATCAAGGTGGCGTAAACAAGTACGATTCTAACCTAACTTTTTTCAATCATAAACACTATAATGTATTTGATCCCAACGGACTTACAGGAAGTTCAGTTGTATCCTTTGCTGAAAGTCCTACAGGGGAGATTTATATCGGTACCGAAGGTAATGGACTTAATATTTTTAACCGTAAAACTGGGCAAATTCGACTGCTTAAACTTAAAGAAGAAAGAGCTAATACAGCTTCGATTATTGCTTTGGGAGTTTCAGGAAAAATGCTTTTGGTAGGTACCTATCAGCGAGGTTTCTATAGTGTTGATATGATTACAGGTACTTCAAAATACTACTATTTACCCTATGGTGCTACAGACTCTAGAGATATGCCTATCAATTGTATCAAAACAGATAACCAAGGAAATTCTTGGCTTGGCACAAATGGAATAGGCGTCTATTTATTTGACCCAATTACCCAGTCTATAAAAACTTTCGAGAATGCTTTTGCTTTGAAGCCTTCTCAGAAAATACCATTAAATGGATTTATTACCACCATCGAAGAAGACCATCAAGGGAACTTATGGTTTGGCTCGAATGGTACAGGTATTGCAGTATTTAATCCCAAAAGAAAGCAATTTACGGTGTTAAATTCTGGCAATAGTAAATTACCAATCGATAAAGTTCAGAGTATTTATTGTGACCATGCAGGTCGAATTTGGGTAGGTGCACAAGGAGGCGGTCTGTGTTTGTACAAGCCCCAAACTAATAGCTTCGAGATATTTGACGAATCCTACTCACTAGCCAATGACTTTATTTACAAAATACTTGAGGACTCAAGAGGTAAACTTTGGTTAAGTACCAACAAGGGTATTAGCTCTTTTGATTATGATAAAAAAGTATTTCGAAATTTCACCTTCTATAATGGTGTTATTCAAAGTACCTTCAATATTGGAGCAGGTCTAAAAACATCTAATGGACAGCTATTCTTTGGAGGGTTAGACGGGCTAAACTACTTTAATCCATCTGAAATATTACAAAAGAAAAGTGTACCTCCATTAGTTATAACAAGCCTGAAAATCAACAACAAACAAGTAAATCCAATAGAGAATTCAGAAATACAAGAGCACATATCTGTTGCCAAAGAAATTATTTTGAGTTACAAACAGAACTTTTCGCTCGATTTTATGGCGCTCAATTATACCGTACCTCACGAAAGTAGATATACTTATAAACTCGAAGGATTTGATAAGGAATGGAATCAAGTGGGGACTTCCACCACAGCGGTTTATACCAATCTCGACCCTGGCAGTTATACCTTTCATTTAAAGGCATATAGTGAAGATGGCTCATGGGAAACCCCCGAAAAGGTGATTAAAATTGTCGTTGAACCGCCTTTTTGGATGACCTATTACGCCTATTTGTTTTATGCTATTGCTATTGCGCTCACTGTGTGGGGAATTCGAAGAAGTTCAATTCAAAAACTCAAACGTGAATTTGTTCTTGAACAAGAGCGACTTGAAATGAAACATTTGATTGAAAAAGAACGCCACGATGCAGAGCAAAAAACAGAACTTGAAAAGGTGAAAGTTAAGTTTTTGACCAATTTGAGTCACGAACTAAAAACGCCTCTTACCTTGGTGCTCAACCCGATTGAGAATTTGATGTTTCAAGAAAATAGTACTGAAAAACTAGAAATGCTCAATTTGATTAGTCGAAATGCCAAACGATTACTCAATCTTGTCAATCAATTATTAGATTTTAGAAAAATTGAAGCCAATGAGTTAAACTTGAATGCCACCGAGGGAGATTTGGTATCTTTTTGCCAAGAAATCGTGGATTCATTTAAGTACATCGCTGTTCGCAAAAGCATTCATTTGCACTTTGTGAGTGTTTATAGCCATTATCACACGTCTTTTGACAAGGATAAAATGGAGAGAATCCTCATCAATTTACTCTCAAATGCGATAAAATTTACCAACGAGGGCGGCAATGTCAGCTTTCAAATAGCTCAGGAAGGGGTATCAGGCATTCGATTGATTGTCAGAGATACAGGAATTGGCTTGTCAAAAGATAGTACTGATAAAGTTTTTGAAAGGTTTTTTCAGATAAATAACAATGTCGATATTCTTAACCAAGGTAGCGGAATTGGCTTGTCTATTGCCCAAGAGTTTGTCAAACTTCATGGAGGAACCATCAAAGTTGAAAGCGAAGAAGGCGTTGGAAGTGCCTTTATTATCTCTTTACCCCTGCCTAGTTTAGACGCAACTCAGTCGCCTCTAATAGCCACAGAACCTGAGGTAACACCGATTTCGGATTTTGCCAAATCAGAACCACCCAAAATAGAGCTTCCTATTATTTTGATTGTGGACGACGACGACGATTTGAGAGCTTATTTGGTAGAAAGCTTAAAATCAAAATACAAAGTCATTGAAGCATCTGACGGTCGACAAGGCTGGCAAAAAGCGCTATCTTATCACCCGCAACTCATTGTGAGCGATGTCAATATGCCTGTGGTGGACGGAATAGAAATGGTTCGAAAAATTAAAAATGATACCCGTACCAAGCATATTCCTGTGATTATGCTTACGGTATTATCGGAAGAAGTAGACCAACTCAAAGGCTTAGAATCTGGAGCCAGTGATTACTTGAGTAAGCCTTTTAGTTTTCATTTGCTAAGTATCAAAATAGAAAACTTGCTCAGCTTAAATAGCTTATTAAAAAGCACTTACAGTAAACATATTCAGCTCGAAACCCCTGAAATAGAAATAGAGTCAGAAGATGAGAAGTTCTTGTTGAAGCTGTCAAAATATGTAGAAGAAAATATCGAAGATCCTGATTTGACCGTAGAAGAACTCAGTAAAGTAATGTTTGTGAGCCGTGGTACACTTTATAATCGTGTATTGAGTCTGACAGGTGAAACCCCTGTGGAATATGTGCGCTCGGTAAAATTGAAAAAATCAATTGCACTTTTACAAAAGAATGATATGAAAATTTCGCAAATCGCTTATGCCGTCGGATTTTCTAATCCTAACTACTTTGCAAGAGCATTCAAAGCAAAATACAATGTTTCACCAACAGAATATATCACACAAACGCGCAAAACACCCGTATAAATTTCACGCTAATTAGCACTCATTTAAGGTGCTAATTAGTGTATTTATAAACAAATTTCTGTCGAAAGATATGGCAAAGAAAAATTCTTTGCTAGGTCTATCCTTTTACCTATCCCTTACAAAAATGTACTTGTAGTACACAACAAACACGTATGATGAACACGAAAATCAAAACACTTTTAACGCTTGGGGCTTCGATAGCCTGTCTACAAAACTTGCAAGCACAAGCACAGGTTAGCTCTCTAAAATCTGCTTATCAAGAAGATTTCCTGATAGGAACAGCCCTTGGTACAGATCATATTTTGGAAAGAAACGAAAAAGCTAATCAACTGATAAAGAAAGAGTTTAATGCCATTACTCCAGAAAATATCATGAAGTCTCAGTTGATTCACCCAGAAGTCAACAGATATAACTTCAACTTGTCTGACAAGTTTGTAGATTATGGACTCAAAAACCAAATGTATATTGTTGGACACACTTTGGTATGGCATTCACAATTACCAAGTTTTGTTCATAAAATAAGTAGTGCTGACTCGCTACGTATATTTATGAAAGAGCACATCAAAACCGTAATGGGGCGCTATGCAGGCAAGATTAATAGCTGGGACGTAGTGAACGAAGCGCTCAACGAAGATGGAACCTACCGCAAATCTATTTTCTTTAATAAACTAGGAGATTCCTATATCAAAGAAGCTTTTGAATTAGCCGCTCAAGTAGACCCCAAAGCGGAGTTATACTACAACGATTACAATATCGAACAGCCAGCCAAACGAAAAGGAGCGATTGCACTAATTAAAAAATTGCAAGAAAGCGGTGTAAAAATAAATGGTGTTGGGATTCAAGGTCATTGGAGTATCAATTCAAATAACCTAAAAGACATCGAAGATTCAATTTTGGAGTTTTCACAAATGGGATTAAAGGTAGCTTTTACCGAATTGGACTTGACCGTACTGCCTAATCCTTGGGATTTGCGTGGTGCCGACGTCAATCAGCGTTTTCAAGAAGATCCAAAAATGAATCCTTACAAAGACTCACTTCCAGATTCTGTACAGACTGCCTTGGCAAATCGCTATTCTGAGCTTTTCAAATTATTCTTGAAACATAAAGACAAAATTAGCAGAGTCACTTTCTGGGGTGTAGATGACCGCCACTCTTGGCTCAACGGTTTCCCTATCCCTAATCGTACAAATTATCCTCTCCTATTCGACAGAGCTTTAGAACCAAAAAGAGCCTATCAAAGTCTAATGAGCCTCAAAGAGAGTAAGTAATAATGAATTAGTGCTGAATTATGCGTTGTGAATTGTGAATGTAAAATTTTAATTATCAACATGTTACATCTTCAATTGATAAGCCTGTTTATTAGGATTTTTTGCAGAACCCAATCTTTTTAACAGCTCCTACGGAGCTTGTACAAAGGAGAACAAGAAAATCTTCGTTTATTCAAGCTTATTTTGCCCACTAACTTAAGTTAGTGGGCAAAATTAAAATAATTTTACCCGCCTTAAGCTCTAGGCTTTATGCGGTAGGCTAAAAGTTAAATAGTATTTCTCATGAAATAATTGAGGCTTTTTTGCCTAATGCCTACGGCTTACAGCCTAGAGCGTAATAATGCAATCTTATTTTGCATTATTACCTAACTATTTAGACACAGCTGTTTTATATCCCAGTACGTCGAGCATCGTAAGAGCATATCTTTTGCCTAACTCGCGATAACCTGCTGCATCAAAATGTAAATTATCTGCGGCGTCAGTACAGCCTTTGGACGAGATAATACGAGCAGTCGGTATCGTTTTAGGAAGCGTAGCAATAATCGTATTCATGCTAGCACAAATACCTCCTTGCTCTGCATGAACCGTTTCACCAGCCAGCAATGGGACAGAATTTGGAGGTAAATTCAAATCTTGTAGAAGGTTGTCATACACTACTTTAACCTTCTTTGTCCAAGTAGTATCATTCGTATTCGATTCCCCTTGATGGAGTAAAATCCCTTTGATAACACCTTCCTTTTGCGCCAATTTTGCCATTTCTACTAGTCGTTTGTAAGGATTCCCGTCATACTCTTTTATCATATTTTTCATCCAATTTGGCGCAACAGTTGCTACGTAAGAATCGGTTTTTTCTTTATCAAAAAGCTCTATTCTACAGCCTCCAATAGATACATTTATTACCCCAACATTGACTGATGATGGTAAGTATTCTAACATGGTTCTTCCAAAATAGTCCACGGGAGTCAGACCTGTATTGCAACGACAAAGTGGTGGCACAGCAGTGTACCATTGTCCCATTTTTCTATTCAAATTTGGACAATTCAAAGCTTCCAATACCTTAAATCTTGGATTGACACCAACGGTATCTTGAGGCTCAAACTTGGCATTTCCTTCCATATTTGATTGTCCTAAGCTTAGGTAAATATGAAAATTAGGATTTTGGGCAAAGGTTTTACCCCAAAAACAAGTCAAACACAGTAAGACAATGGCAATTTTCTTTTTCATAGTGATAAGTCGTTAATTGTTAATGCTTCAGTTGCTAAACTGTTTAAAAAATAAGTTCAAGACAAAGTCCTGAACTAGTAAGATAATTGACCAATCACTAGTCCGAGACATTGCCCTAGACTAGTGATTTCAAGTTTGTTTAGTAAAACGCTATGGTAAAAACTGAAGCGAATTTATCTGCAAGTCGTTGGATTTTCCTACAGGAAATTTGACAAAAATATCATGGTGTCCCTCTATCGATTTAAGGCTTTTACGTACACTATTTTTGCTCGCTGAATATGGAATTTTTGCTACTAATTTACCATTTTTCAAATCATCTACCCAAAGTTCTAATACGCCATCTGTTTTTGCTTTGTATTGGATTTCTATGCCTTTTGCGTATTTTTTCTGGATACCTAAATCCACTCCTGAAATCATTAGCCAGCCTCCATTTTCAGAGGTATTAGTCACAGATTCTGGATTGATTTTTTCGACTCCATAAAAATTACTCATACCTACCACAGGTAATTTTGAAAAACCATCTTTACAGATAAACCAATCAAAATCAGCACTTTTACGCTCGGTAAACAAGCCAATACTAGTTCCAACCCATGAATTATAATTAGGTTGTACTTTATCCAAATTCTGTACCTGAATGACATTTCCAACAGCTGTCCAACTGTTTCCATCACCACTGGCATAAGCCTTTAATTCATGAAGGTTCCTCTCAATTTTTAGCCAGACTATCTCTCCGAAATTGTTTGGAATACTTTGTATATTATTTTCAAAACTAAAGATAATCTTCTTGCCGTTCTCATATCCACTGTATAATCTAACCACAACTGTTTGTGCACCATTGCTCAGGTATAATCCTGCTTTTTCATTTTCGTTTTGTGCTTTAAAATCGAGTTTTGTGACCGCTGAGTAATAATGATCTGTTTCTTTTTGCACAATACTTGTACGCAAGGAATCAGGTGAAAGTCTCAACCAGCCTTTTCTAGCAGATAAATCATACAAATCTGCATGCTTCTTTTTCAAAAAGTGCCAATTCAGCGAAAGCTCCTTTGACTCAAAATCATCAGAAGCCACACTACGCCATGCAATACCCGATTTTGGTAAATTGGGCTTAACCACAGGTTGGGTAGTAGGCGCCATACCCCACGGACGGTCACCCTCCCAAATCACAGGATATAGTGCGGTTTGGCGCCCCGTACCAGACCAATCATCTTGGTTATATTTTTCATAGCTCTGCCCAATAGTCCACCAAGTCCCATCGGCCAGTTGTACTGGTGCGGCAATATGGTTAGGTCTTCTAAAGCCTACTTTATCGTCGGTGATAGGCTTAAAAAATTCGCCAAGACGCTCCCACTGCGTCGAATCACTTGTTAGCGACTTCCCTCTAAGCACATATTGCCCTCCTGAAACATCGCCAGCAGGAAAATAATAGTAATAACCATTGCGCTTACACATTACTGGACCCTCGGCCCAACTATATTGTAGTTTGGCATTGACCCAATCAAGGTCAATCACCGAAGAGGTGAGTTGTCCATCTTTTCCTAACTCCTGCAAACGGTTCGTTTTTTGTCCGTTTTTAATAACCATGTAGGGCTTTCCATCATCGTCCACAAAAATAGAATTATCATAACCCAATGGTCCAGTTTTGGGATTTGACTTTACCTGAACAGGCTCTGACCAAGGACCCAAAGGCGAATCTGCCTTGCTAAACCACTGACCATTAGCAGAGAAATAAATCCAGTAAGAACCGTAAAAATACGTAATCGCACCTTGCCAAGTACCTGCCGAAGGGCGGTCGGTTACCCAATGTGCTTTTTGTGGGGGCAAAACCCTACTAATAATGCTCCAATGTACCAAGTCTTTAGAATGATAAATGGGCATATAGGGCGTAAAATGAAAGCTTGAACCGCAGTGATAAAAGTCATCCCCTACTTTCAATAGTGTTGGATCGGGGTGATCGCCAGGCAAAACGGGGTTGACGTAGGTTTTTACTTCATGATAAAAGGTGTTGTCTTTTTGTGAAAAAGTAGGTGTAATACCTCCAAGAATTAATCCGATGAGTAATGTAACAAAGCTTAATTTTTTCATCTGTTGTTTTTATTAAATACGTTATAGCAAGCGAGCTTCATCAACATTTTTCACAACTGACAAAGTTTTGCCATAACCTCGTAAGGATGCTTAGTCAAAAGGCTTTGTCTCTATTCATTTTCATAGAAATAGGTATGTAATTTTCAGTTAAAAGTTCATCGCTTGAAAATGTAAAATAAGTTGATGACTAAAAATTTGATTAGCACATTTTACTCGTTTTGTGTACTTAATGTTTAACACCTAAAAAAAATACCCAAATTCTACCATAAGACATACAAAAGGGCAGAATTTGGGTATTGAGCTTTATAACAAAAGAATCCTAATGGGTCATTATTTCCATTTCGAGCGCTGCTAACTTGGGAAATAAAATGTTGTTTTCCAAATGCACATGTTGTGTCAAATCAGTATCTAATTCCTCTAATTTAGATAACATTACAATGTGGGAATTACAGGCGTCCACAGGAGGAGTATAATTATTAGTAATTTCTCGAAGTCTAAACAGTAACTCTCCAGCCTCTTCGTGCTCGCTATTCATCATACTGATTGGATTTTTGACTGTCCGAAAAAATGGAGGTGCTACTTGTGCATGTTCCTCAGATGCTGTTACAAGAGACTTTCCATAAGGAAATATTACATTTTCCTCTTTAGGCAGGTGCCCTAACAAGTCTTCTTCAAGAATCGTATAAACGGTAGCTAATTCCGTTAGATAAGCATATTTATCCTTGTGCTTGGTACAAACCTTCTCTACAAAATATCTGATTTCGGGTAAGTTTTTATACAAAAATTGATGATGTACTTGATAGATATAGTCAATCAAGAAGTCGAGCTTTAGGCTATTAAAATCCAAAGACTTGTCGCCCGTTTTTGACAGCAACTCTATTTCTTCCCAAATTTCTGCTGGATCTTGTTTCTTCTTCTTACATTCTTCAGTAAAGCTCTTATTGCCCCCACAGCAAAAATCAATATTCAACTTTCTAAACACACTTGCTGCTTTGGGATTATGTGCGACTATTTCGCCTACGGTCTTAGTATCAAAGTTTATCGTTTCCATAAAATATTTGAGTTAAATTTTTGAACAAAAATAAAAGACTTTTTTGTCTTTTATTATGACTAATATCAAAACTAGAACTCGTAAAAATCAGGAAGATAAATGAAAGTCATTTCAGAAAAATACTCCAAATGACAAAAGGGAGGCATGAGCAGGTTTCGACACCGAACGAAAAGTAAAGATCTGAATTATCTTTTTCGGTAAAAAACACAAAAATCATCGATATAAAACAGGTTAGCACAAATGCAATGGCGTATTGTTCTTTTAGATAAATCATGCTCAATCCAGCCGCCAACACAAGCATACCATAAGCCAAATATTTAGACTTTTGGATACCTATTAATTGCGGAAAAGTAATAATTGAATCAGTATCAACATCTCGAATATCAAACGGAAGAATCAAGGCTGTGATAAACAATAAGGTCATCAAAAAAATAGAAAAACTAAAATAGTGAAAAGAAAGCCATCCGTTGACCAGTCCCCACACAATACCAACATACAGCCCTTTCAGCAGTGGAATTTTACGAATAGTAGTACTCAAAAACTGGCTATTGTACAGAAGCCCTAAAAACGAGATAGTAACCCATTTATAAAATCGATGGGCATTATGATTGTGAAAAATCAGTGAAATACTAATTAAGGCTATTATACTATTGATAATCAATATTTTATTAAAAAAAGATACGCCTTGATATTTGGTATAAATATACCCGTTGAAGTACGTTACAAAAATGAGGAAGAAAGTAGGAAATCGAAAACTACCTTCTTCTAACATAAAAAATGTAGCAAGTAAAGTTCCCATCAAAGCCACATAAAGCTGGCTATCTATTATGATTTTTTTCAGCACTGGTAATCAAAATTTAAAATTGTTCTATCGATTAGAATAGAGAAACTGCCATTTGTTTAAAGGGTTTTAACAAACCAAAACACAAATAGAACAAATAACCTTGAACTTTATACCTAAAAAATTCATAAATCTTACATTTAATTTATTTCTACAGATTTTCTCCAAAATTGAGCTATAATATTGTGGTATTCTATTTCCAACAAACAGATAAATATATCTATACAATTGATAATCATGCATTTAACAAATTTTATAAGAATGAATTATTTCATCAAAAGTCCCATATTAACCCTACTTTTATTACTTACCTCACTATCAGCTGTTTTGGGACAGAAAGTATCTCCAAAAAATACTTCCGAATTAACGGGACAGGTTTTAGATATTTCCAACAATAAAGGTTTGAGCTTTGCTTCGGTCACTCTTTTGAAAAAAGAAGGCGAAAAAACGCAACTTACAGCTGGTGCTACTGCCGATGAAAATGGCAATTTCAAACTTTCAAATGTCCCATTGGGAGAGTTTGTGTTAAGAGTGTCTTTTATCTCTTATAAAACTTTTGAAAAGGCAATCAAAGTAGAGCAGAGCCATCAAAATATTGAAACGATTCTCCTTTCACCAGACGCTAATGTACTGCAAGAAGTACAGGTGAAGGGCGAAAAAGATGCCGCTTCATTCAACATGGATAAACGTGTGTTTAGTGTTGGGAAAAACCTAACAAGCATCGGCGGAACGGCTGAAGCCCTACTAAAAAGCGTACCTTCGGTAAGCATTGACGAAACAGGAAGCGCTAGTATTCGCAACCTCGCTACCACTATTTATATCAATGGTAAACCAACTCAACTAACTTTAGCACAAATTCCAGCCAATCAAATAGAGTCGGTTGAGGTAGTTTCAAACCCTTCGGCACGATACGATGCGTCAACTTCGGGAGGTATTATCAATTTGGTTTTGAAAAAAAATCGAGAAGCAGGATATAATGGTATGGCAAGTGTTGGTATTGGTAACAACGGTAGATATGATGCGTCATTGAACTTAGATTATCATCAAAATAAGTGGACTTTTAATGTACTATACAACCTCAACGCTACCAAAAATCCGCTCACTGGATATGTGGACAGAACTACAACTAATCGTGGTATCATGAGTTATTTTCAGCAAAACACTGATATTAACCAAGATAATACTTTCCAGAATGGGCGTATTTCCACTGAATTTTCACCCAATAAATATAACACCTTCACGCTTGCAGGTAATCTTGTAGGTGGCTCCTATAATACTTTCACCAATCAGTCTTATGCCTATAAAGATGCTCAAAACAAGGTTTTGAGTTCGGGAACTCGAACAACCGTACCTGCCAATAATTACACCAATTTTGGTATTGAATTCGACTGGAAAAAAAGCTTTGCTCAAAAAGGAAAAGAGTTGAGTTTGATGACTTCTTTTACGAAAAATACCATTTCTAATGCTGCTGACTGGCTTACAACAAGCTTAAATGCTGATAATACTAGCATGGATGGGTATCCAGAAATAGATAAAATCACAGGAAGTCAGGCTGGTTCGCAATATCTTTTTCAGTTAGATTATACCAAACCAATTAATGATTCTACCAAAATAGAAATGGGTATTCGCTCATTTAATTACACCCGCGACATTCAGTATTTGTTCAACAAGAAAAACAACGATACTTATACTTTATTGGAAGGATATTCGCAAGATGGCGTAATCAAAGAATCTGTTAATGCTGCCTATTTTATGTATAGCACCAAGCTCAAACGTAATTATAGTATTCAAGGTGGCTTACGATTTGAAGAATCATTTTTGCATGGTAATTCAAGATTTGATGGCGCAACCTTTGGGTATGATTACCCAAGTGCACAAAATGGAGACTGGATAAAAGCATTTTTCCCTTCTTTCTCTATTTCTAAAAAACTTGGTAATGATTCAGAATTAGGTTTAAGTCTAGGAAGAAAAGTTGGTAGACCCAATTTCCGCCATCTTTTTGTAGGTATTCAAGCCAACGATAAGCAAAATATTACTGTTGGAAACCCAAAAGTACAACCTGAATTTGTCAATTCTGCGGAACTTTCTTACAATACCTCTTGGGGACATTTGTCGTGGTTAGCCACTGGCTATTACATTTATGAAGACCATACCATTAAGCCATTTACGCAGGCTTCGAGCACAGATTCTACCATTTTGGTAACAACATTTATCAATACAAAAGCCGATATTCAGTACGGAATTGATAATACCTTAAAACTAAATCTTGGAAATTTATCGGTGTTAGGCAACATCAATGCTTATCATTTTTTGATACAATCTGTGACGCAGCAAAACGAAATGTTTACGTATCGTGCCAAATTGAATATTTCGTACAAGTTTCCAAAAGATATTGTCGCTCAAATTAACTTGAATAGAGACGCCAAATCGCCCACTTTGCAAGGATATCGCAAGCCAATAGAAGCAGCAGATTTTGCCATCAAGAAGATGTTTATGAACAATCGAGCAAGCATCGCTTTTGCGGTTAATGATATTTTTAATTCTCGCCAATATATTACGGTGTATGATCAAGGCAATATTATGCAAAGTACGATGAACCGTAGAGAGGTAAGATTTTACAAACTCACCATTCAATTACCTATCGGACAAGCTAATTCATTTTTCAAGAAGAAATCTCAGAATGTAAACAAACCTGATATTGATTTTAGTAATTAAAGTAATTTTACCTGCTTTAGGCATTAAGCTTTAGGTCATAATTTTATGTGGTTTTCTAATCTTTTTTGTCTAATGCCTACGACGTAATAAGGTAATATTATTTTGCGTTATTACGCTGTATACTATTGGAAAAGTACAAACTATATCATAACAGTTTATCCCTTTTTAATTAGGATTAAAACCTCGCCAAATACTACACACCTCGCTGACCATGTTTCTATCATGCACCAACCGCCAATTTTTCATTTTGTAGAATTCCTAGAATATAAAATCATAAGAAAAACAAAATTGTGTAGTTTTTGCGAATAAAAATCCCCTATATTTGTCTATTAAAACTATAGACTAAATATTATCATGATTTATTTCATCAAAACACGGAAAACACAACTCAACAAACTACTATCAAAAATATTAGGGGCAGGAAAACAGTTTCCATCAATCAATTTTGCAAAAGAAAATGGAGAGTGGAATTTCGATTTTCCTGAAGACAAACAACAATTAAGTCTAGAAGAAATCGCTCAAGGCAAGCCTGTCTTGATTACTTATTATGTACCAGAGTGGAAAGAATATGCAGATCAACAACTTTGGTTATTACAAAAATCTATCCGACGATTGTCAGAGCTTGGCGTTCAAATACTTACAATTACTAACTTGAGTCTCCCTAAAATAAAGGAACTAAAACAGAACGAAAAGCTTACATTTTCTATCTATCATGATGATAATCAAGATATTGCAAAAAGTATCGGGCTATTATCAGAGCATACTCCCTGTACACAGTTTTATGTAGGAATTCCTGAAAATATTCCGCTATCGGCAAGTTTCTTGGTATTAGCCAATGGTTTAATTATCCACCATTTTATTGATACAGAATTACAATCCTACTTATCATATAAAGAAATCGAGGTTTTTGTAAACAATTATAAGAATTCGAAAATTTTTTCATAAATATTAGTCTATAAAGTATATAGATTTAATATTTATTATTACTTTTGCAAAACCAAACAGATTTTTCAATCGGCTCTAACATGGAGTCTGTTGTTTGAACTAATGGTAGTCTATTTAATCAATCTAATGCAGCTAAGGGTGAAAGCGTTGCTTTCACTCTTTCTTTAAAGCTCATAAATGCTTAAATGACTCTCGACATATAAAATTGAATTCTTTGGAGTTTATTATTCTGACACTTTACCCCAAAAACAATCGTGCAAAAAATTCTTTCAAATCGCGCCGTTTGGTATATCGCACCTACAGTATTACTATTCAGTAGTTTTATTGTATTGATATATAGTGGAAATGTCCATTTTTCATGGTCTGCCATTCAAGATGGTTTTAACAGTGATTTCGGGTTCTATGTATTGGTGGGATTAGGGGCACAACTAGTAGATGGAACTCTAGGAATGGCTTATGGCGTAACTTCCACCTCATTTTTATTGAGTTTGGGCGTGCCACCTGCGGTAAGTAGTACAAGTGTACACGTAGCCGAAATGTTTACGACAGGCGCTTCTGCCATTTCGCATTTTAAGTTTGGTAACATCAATAAAAAATTGTTTCGCAATCTATTAATCCCTGGGGTATTAGGCTCTATTACAGGCGCTTACCTGCTTGCGGATTTCATTGATGGAAATGTCATAAAACCTTACATTTCTATTTACATGATTATTTTGGGAATAATCATTATCAGAAAAGCGCTTCAAAAAAATATTGTTAAACAACGCACCAAGCGTTTGGGATTATTGGCTGTCTTCGGAGGCTTTATGGATTCAATCGGTGGTGGTGGTTGGGGACCAATCGTAACGTCGTCGTTGTTAGGCAGAGGTCGTGACCCACGCTATACCATTGGTTCGGTCAACGCAGCGGAGTTTGCCGTCTCATTTGCCAGTGGTATTACATTTTTACTTTTTGAAGGCGTCAATTCTTGGCAAGTGGTGTTGGGCTTGATTGTTGGCGGTACGGTAGCTTCACCTTTGGGGGCTATTTTTGTCAACAAAGTAAAACGTAAACCTATGATGATTTTAGTCGGAACGCTAGTTATCATCATTAGTTTAAGAACGATTATTAAAAGCTTTCATTTAATTTAATTTTACTCGGTGTAGGCTTAGGAGTAGTTCACTAGAATACTCCTTTTATTTTACCATAAAAGTATATAAAAATCATATACTAAATAGACTTATAAAATCTAAATTATCTATGTATTCTAAACCAAATGTATCACATTCAAATACTTGTTTATCAATCCATTTGAATCAAGTAGAAAGGCAGTATTTATTCTGTTGAAGCATAAAAAAGACCAAGAGGTAACAACCTCATTGGTCTAGTTCAACTAAAGTAATATCTATCGTTAGATTTTGACAGCGAGCTTGGAACCGAGCTGTCGAGATATTTTCAATTAAACAATTAAAATTAATGAAAAAACTTTTATTTGTCATTATCGCCGTGATGGCGGTCAGCATTTCAAATATCGCCACAGCACAAAACAAACCTATTATCAATGCTACAGTATCTGGTAAAATCGTAGATTCAAAAACGAATGAACCACTGATTGGTGCTGCTGTTCAAATTAAAGGAACTACCAACGGTTCGACAACTGATGTAAACGGTGATTTCTCATTGATTACAGGTCAAAAACTTCCGTTTTCAGTGATTATTTCCTTTGTAGGTTACTTGAAAAAAGAAGTAGTTATTACAGCAGATAAAGCTGAAATCAAATTAGATGAAGACGTAAGTCAATTAGCCGATGTTGTAGTATCGTCTCGTCGTCGCCAAGAGGCTGTTCAAGATATTCCAATTCCTATTGCAGTAATTCGTGGAGCAGCGGCTGAAGATGCAGGTGCATTCAACGTAAACCGTTTGAAAGAATTAGTACCAACAGTACAGTTATATGCTTCGAATGCTCGTAACACAACCTTGAATATCAGAGGGTTAGGCTCTACTTTTGGTCTAACAAACGATGGTATCGACCCAGGTGTTGGTTTTTATGTAGACGGGGTATATTATGCACGTCCAGCAGCTACAGCATTAGACTTCGTTGATATTGAGCGTGTTGAAGTTTTACGTGGACCACAAGGAACACTATTTGGTAAAAACACCACTGCTGGTGCATTCAATATCACTACTCGTGAAGCGAGTTTTACACCAAGTGCAAGTTTTGAATTGAGCTATGGTAACTACGGTTACATCCAAGCTAAAGGCTCGATTTCTGGCCCTATCAATAAACAATTGGCTGCAAGAATCTCTTTTTCAGGTACACAAAGAGATGGTCTTCTTTACAATACGAAGACACAACAAAATATGAACGATATTAACAACTTGGGTACGAGAGGCCAGTTGTTATATACGCCTTCAGAAAAAGTAAAAATTACGTTTATTGGTGATTATACAGCTCAAAAGCCTAACGGATATGGTTGGCCTGTGGCTGGTGTAGTTACGACAAAACGTGCTGCCTATCGTCAATTCAACGCAATTATTGCTGATTTGAACTACAAATTACCTTATTCAAGTGCATTTGAAAGAGTGGTAGATTTGGATACGCCTTCCAAAGCAGATAATAGTTTGGGTGGTGTATCTGCCAATGCAGATATTAAAATTGGTAATGGTACTTTGACTTCGACAACTGCTTGGCGTTTCTGGAAATGGACTCCTTTGAATGACCGTGATTATACAGGTTTGCCAATTTTCACCATTTCTTCAGGTAATTCAGTACACGATCAATGGTCACAAGAATTGCGTTATTCAGGAAAAGTTGCTGACAATTTGAGTGGTGTAATTGGTGTATTTGGTTTGTGGCAAGATTTGAAATCAGACCCTGTACAAACAGAGGAAGCGGGTTCGGCACAATGGCGTTTTGCGCAAAGTTCGACAAGTGCGCTTTGGAAAACACCAGGTTTGTTTGATAACTTCGGTATCCGTACAACTAACCGTATCCAAAGCACAAGTTTAGCGGCATTTGCTCAAGTAGACTGGGCTGTAAACGATAAAATTCACGTATTACCAGGTTTGCGTTATAACTATGACAAAAAAGTAGCCAACTACAAAAGAGAAACGTATGGTGGTTTGCAAACGACAGATGCTGCTTTATTAGCCTTAAAAAATGCTGTATATACCAACCAAGCATTTGACACAGATGTAAGCGAAAGTAATGTTTCAGGTCAGTTGACTTTACAATATAAAGCTTCGAAAAATGTAAATGCCTATGGTACTTATGCCATCAGTTACAAACCTGTAGGTATCAATATTGGCGGTTTGCCAACAGCTAATGGTCAAGTATTAATCGATTTAGCAAAAGTAAAACCAGAAGGTGTAACTCACTATGAATTAGGGGTTAAGACTCGTCCTACAGCCAACTCATTCTTGAACGTTGTTGTATTTAATGACGATATTAAGGATTACCAAACTCAAGTGCAAACACCAGAACCAGGTGTAAACAGAGGTTATTTGGCTAATGCTGAAAAAGTTCAAGTGAGAGGTGTTGAAGTAGAAGGAAACGTGAGATTAACACACTTTACTTTCAATGGATCGATTGCTTATACTGATGGTAAATATGTGTCATTCACTAACGCTCCTGTACCTTTGGAAGAGGTAGGCGGTGCTCAGGCATTTAAAGATGTATCGGGTGGAGAGCTTCCAGGTATTTCAAAATGGACAGGTTCATTCGGTGCTGAAGCTACAACTAAAGGTGTATTCTTTGGATTGAAAGGTAACTATTTCGTAGCCGCAGATATTTATTTCCGTTCGAAATTCTCTTCAAGCCCATCTCCTTCTCAGTATTTGAATATTGATGGTTATTCATTATTGAATGGTCGTTTTGGATTTAGAGCATCAAATGGTATCTCTATCTATGTTTGGGGAAGAAACATTGCAAACACTGACTATTACGAGCAATTGTTAGCGGCACCAGGAAGTGCAGGTCAATACGCAGGTATCCTTGGTGACCCTCGTACGTATGGCGTAACAATGAGATACTCATTTTAGGTATTTAGTGAGTTAGTGAATTGTGAATCATTGATTGATGGAGACGCAAAGCATTGTGTCTCTACAGATAATGGAAAATCATCATTCACTAACTCACAATTCACTCATTCACAACTCACTAAATCACTCATTCACAACTCACAAAATCACTCAATACTAAAACACGTCCAGCCGTCTTCTTGGGTTTTTAAGGAGAACTGAAAATTATGATTCATTAATATTTCACGACACAACATGAGTCCAATCCCTTGACCATCAGGCTTATTACTAAAAAAAGGCGTAAATAACAAATGGGCTTGTTCTTCAGGAATCGGTCTACCATTATTTTTGATTTGAATTCCTTTTTCTGATAATATTACGACAATTTGGTTTCCTATATCACAAGATTCTATGGCATTTTTTAGCACATTGATTAATACTTGCTCTATCTGCCCTCGGTCAATCATCGCAAATTTTTGCTGAACTTGCTCCTCCCAAATTAATGCTATTCCTTTTTCTGTAGCACGACCTCTCCAAAGTTCTACCATATTGGCTAAGACTTCATTCAAAGATTGTTTTTCAAGATGGGGTTCTGGCAAACGAACTACATCTGCAAATCTTCGCATAAATACACACAGTCGCTCGTTACGGTCAGAAGCTACTTCTAAGGCATGTAGCAAATGTGGCTCTTCAACCATCTGTTGCGCTACATTCAAAATCGAGTTTACTGCTCCTATCGAATTATTTACCTCATGTGCCATCATTCTAATTACTTTCCCATAGGCTTTCTTTTCTGTCGCCAAAATTTCTGAAGTAAGTTCTTCTATCATCAGAAAAGGTCTTGCAAAACCTTTATCCATAAAAAAAGAACGCTGAATTTTGAAAGTAGATAGGCCATTAATCTGAACAGTTTTTGATTCACCATCTTGTAATTTTTGTAATGCATTCACAATCGGATGACCAAGTACCGAAAGTGGTTGATGGAGAAATTGACCTTCTACGATACCAAATAAATCTTGTGCTTTAGGATTGATTTTCAATAAGTTTTCATCAAAATCCAATACTAATATGGCAATCGGTGACGCCTGAATAAGCTTTTCCAGAAAGAAATGCTGTTCTGTCAACTGTATTCGCTCCGTACGAAGCTGTTCTATCATTTGATTATAAACCTCTATCAGTTGGTCAAGCTCGGTTGTTCCAACTGGACGAAGTTTAATGGAAAAATCTTGGTCACGCATAGCTTCGGCTCCCATCAAAAGTAGTTTAAACGGGCGGTCGATAGCTTGGTAAAGTACTACAGAAATTATCAATGAAAGTAACACAAGCACTTCCGAAATGATAAAGTACAATTTGTTGGCAGATAAAACCTTAAAGGCTAACAACATGATAATGGCATGAAGAAAGCCCAAGTAAAGCAAATATCTTACTCGTAAAGAAATACGCATCAGCTAAAGAAGTTGAAAAGGCTGTAATAGATTTTTTAAATTACTCTTCCGAATAAGGAATACCAAATTTTTCTAACCTACGATATAACGCAAACCGTGTAATACCCAACGACCGAGCAACTCGACTAATGTTATTTTGATGAAAAGACATCGCTTTTCGAATCATCAAAAGTTCCATTTCTTCAAGGGTAAGCGTTCCTACTTCTGGAAATGCACTTTTGGGTGCTGTACTAACCTGTGAAATATTTTTCTGAAAATCAGTTATTTCCAATTGGTCGTTGGGACTCAAAAGAATTGTTTTCTCAACCAAGTTCTTCAACTGACGAATATTGCCAGGCAAAACCAAAGTTTGCAACCATTGTAAGGCTTTGGATGAAATTTTTAGCTGTGGTCTTTCGTAAATAACCTTCAGATTATCAACAAAGTATGTAGCTAATGAAGCAATATCAATAGGACGCTCTCGCAGGGCTGGAAGTTTGACTGAGATTAAATTAATCCGATAAAATAAATCTTCTCGGAAAGTACCCTGAGATACCATTTCCTCCAAATTGCGATTGGTTGCGCAAATCACACGCACATCTACGGTTTTGGATTTGCTACTTCCCAAAGGTTCGAAGGTTCTATCTTGTAATACTCGGAGTAGCTTTACCTGACTTGATAAATCTAAATCTCCAATTTCATCCAAAAATAAAGTACCACGATTGGCTAGTTCAAAACGTCCAATTCTATCTGATTTGGCATCGGTAAATGCGCCACGAACATGCCCAAATAATTCGCTTTCGAATAAGGTCGCAGAAATTCCCCCCAAATTTACTTTGACAAATGGACGAATTCTTCTTTTACTATTTTGGTGAATAGCCTCAGCAATCAACTCTTTTCCTGTACCACTTTCACCCGTTATCAGTACAGGAGCGTCGGTTGGCGCTACTCTTCCGATGGTTTCGAGAATAGATAGAAGTTTGGAGTCTTCGCCCACTATATGTTCAAAATCAAACTTTTGATCTAGTTTTTTTCTAGTAGAAACGCTTTCTGTCTTTTCTTCTAAATCCAAAATGGTTCGGATAGATTGCAGTAAATGATCGTTTTTCCAAGGCTTGGTCAAAAAGTCTTTTGCCCCTAATTTCATCCCCTCTACCGCCAAATTAATTGTCCCCCAGCCAGTTAATAAAATAATCAAAACTTCTGGGAATTCAGAACGAAGCATTTTTAAAGCCTTCATCCCTTCCTCGCCAGAAGTTTCAATAGAAAAATTAAGATCAAGAATAATTAATGTAGGTTTATAGGCAGGGATAAGCTCCCTTGCCGCAGCAGGAGAATCACAGGTTTTTACCTGAAATCCTGCCTGCTGTAGAAGAAG
Source organism: Cellulophaga sp. BC115SP (assembly GCF_009905545.1). Taxonomy (GTDB): domain Bacteria; phylum Bacteroidota; class Bacteroidia; order Cytophagales; family Spirosomataceae; genus Flectobacillus; species Flectobacillus rivi. The sequence goes on from NZ_JAAALB010000033.1 coordinate 36,182, forward strand.
TTGTAAAGAGGTTTGAACAGCAAAGTCGTCGTCGATGATGAGTATTTTGTTCATTGAAAAGGTAAAAAATTAGTATTTAAGTTGTTAGGCACTAGGTAAATAGTATTAAATTGTTTTAATATATTTTGCTTAAAGCCCACAGCTGATAGCCTATTGCTATTACGATTCGTGCAATACGATGGCTGGTTGGATTTTGGCAGCCTGTCGACTTGGATAAAAAGCACAAATCGTGACTAATCCGTAGATAATTAAAATCGCCAAAACAATCGCCACCCAATATACTCCTGAAGCCAAATCAAATACTTTCAAAATTGGGAATTGTACCGCAAAAAGTAATCCTATAAGTACAGCAAAGGTAGCAATAACCCACATCTCAGCAACAAACTGCTTTTGAATATCTGCTTCGGTAGCGCCCATAGCACGACGCACACCAATTTCTTCACGACGTTTGGCAATATTTACTTTTAATATTCCAAAAAGCCCCATGGCAACATTGAGCAACAAAAAGCCTGCAATAATGGCAAAGACTATCATTGGAACCAATGCCATATTATGTTGATTTTGTCGTTGGTCGGTCAAATAGCTCACTTCAACAGTCCAGCCTACCAGCATATTACCGAGGTCTTTTACCAATTTTGCCTCAAAATTGGCATCTGTTCCTGACTTAAGTTTAATTATTATTTTTCCTTCTTCAGAGCGTGGCCACATCAGTTGAAAGAAGGCAGGCTCATTTTTGGTAAACTCACCTTTTGCTTTGAAATTATCAATTACCCCAACGACAATTTTATTATCATCCAGTGTTTTTCCAATTGGATTTTCAGTGCCAAAAAGTGCATCAGCTGTCTTTTGGTTAATCACAACGGGCTTATTTTTTGCTACAGAATCAGAGGATTGATACCAGCGTCCTGACTTCATTTTTATGTCAAAAACCTCATCGAAATTTTCATCAGCATAATATATATCCGACAGTGTACTCGTTTTTTTACGACTAATCGAACTATTCATTTGACTGAAAGAAAAAGGAGAATTTGAAGACATTTGACTTACTTTTTCTACCTCAGGATAAGATTTAATTCTTTGCAAAACTTTAGCAATTTTATCGGCAGTTTGTACTGTATCCTGATTGCGAGACAAATCTATTGCCCACACTTGCTCATATTCAAATCCTAGAGATTCTCTATAATTATCAAGATTGAAGGTTACCAAAGACATTACCCCGAATAGCACCATAAAAGATGCCCATATTTCTATGATCAAAAGGAGGTGACTTCCTTTTCGATTCCATATTAGTTTAATTAAATGCTGTAACATGATTGTTGGGTTTTGAGGATGATTTTGTTTTTCCTGAAAATTCTACTGTCTTTTGAGTGCATCAATGACTTTCATTTTGGCCATTCTGAAAGCAGGAGCTACGCCAGAAAGTAAACCAAACACCAAACACACTAATAGACTTACGCCAAAAACAGGCAAATTGATGGTCAAATCTGAGTAGAGAATCAGGCCACTTCTATTAAATATGTAAATGCCTACACTCGTCAGAATCAAAGCAATAGCCCCCCCAATAAAAGTAATGAAGATATTTTCGACGATAAACTGAAACGCTAACGTACGAGTTGGTGCACCAAAAGCCTTACGCACACCTATTTCGGAAGCTCTTTCCAAAATTCTACTTACATTGAGATTAACCAAATTGATAGCAGGTAACCCCATGAGCATCAATAACACCAAACCCACTACTAGATAAAATTTACTACCGATTTCCTTATGAAAAACACCATACAACATCGTATCCGTATAGGTTTGTGCGTGTGTATCAATAATGGAATACTTCGTACCACCCATTTTTATGGGTACGGGAATTTTGGATACATTATTCTCAAACTCAGATTTTATTTCTGGAAAATCAGAAGAGCTATTTGCCTCTATAATTGCCACAAAAGTGCCTTGCAAGCCTGTTCTTTGATAATTGCTTTTGGGTAAATTATAAGGGAAAAACATATCCGAAAACGTCAGAATACGAGTTACTGGACCAGCTTTCACCACGCCAATAACCTTATATTTTTCATTATCAACTTCAACCATTTTTCCAATAACCGACTCAGATGAGCTATCAAAAAATTGTTCTCTCATTGCATCCGTAATAACAACCACATGGTCGCCATTGGCAATATTGGTTTGATTGAAGGGCTTTCCTTCCAAAAATTCATAATTCGTTATTTCCCAAAAATTAGTATCGCAATATTTTGTACTAACCTTTATCCGCTTGCCATTGATGTAGGAATTGGCAGAGGTAATCATGGAAGAAACACTTGTTCGCTTAGGGGTTTTGAGTGTTTCTATGTATTTTTTGTAAAAATCATAAGAGATAGGCCCTCCCATCTGAGAAGTTCGCGCAGAATCTTCCAAAAACAAGTTCATGACATATAAAGATTTGTCTCTGTTTTGCTCTGGATAGTGACTTCCTACCAAGTGATCAAGAAATGAAGTAATCATCATCAATACGGTAAGGGTAATGCTTATCCCAAACAAGGTAATGAAAGTATAGAAAGGATGCCTTAACAACACTTTCCATGCAATTTTGATATAGTTGAGTAACATATTTTTTGCGTTTTAAAAAGTATAACTTAAGTATTAGTACCGAGTTTTCGAAAAGTGGTTTTTGACAATACTATTGATGATTTATACAAATCTGAAATCAAAAATCCGACATCCGATATTGGTCTAATAGACTTGTGTTCCATCAAACAAACGAATCAGGCGGTGGGTCTTCTTTGCCATACTTTCATCATGCGTTACCATTACAATAGTGCAACCTTCGGCATTGAGTTGGAGTAGAATATTCAAAATTTCGTTACCCATCGCACTATCCAAATTACCTGTAGGTTCATCGGCCAAGATAATATCTGGCTTGCCTACAATGGCACGTGCAATGGCAACACGCTGTTTTTGTCCCCCCGAAAGTTGATTGGGAAAATGCTTCATACGATTGCTCAAACCCACTTTTTCTAATGCTTCACGAGCGGCATCTCTACGAGATTGTGCCGAAGAATTACGATATAAAAGCGGAATTTCAACATTATCCAACACCGACAAATCATTAATCAAATGGAAGCTTTGGAAAATAAAACCAATTTTTTGATTTCGAAGCAACGCCAAAGCTTTGTCTGTATATTGTTCAACATGCTTTTGATCGATAAGAATTTCTCCTTTGGTAGGCTCGTCCAGTAGTCCCATGATATTGAGCAAAGTACTTTTCCCACATCCAGAGGGTCCCATGATGGACACAAATTCGCCCTTCTTAATGTCTATGTTGATATTATTTAATGCCAATGTTTCGATAGTGCTAGTCTGGTACACTTTCTCGATGTTATTTAATGTAATCATAGAGGATTTGTTGTTTAATGTCCTAAGAGTAAATAGGCTTAGGTCGGTTATTTGATTAATAATTTTTGATTGAGTTCAAAGTCATACAATGTGTAAAGTCTTAGCTTGAAATAGGCTTGCCAATAGTCTCTCAAAGCCTGAATATAGTCTCTTTTAGCACGGTCTTTTTCTTGCAAAGCAATTCCCAAATCTGTGATACTGAGGTCACTAAGGATAAATCGATCTTGAGCAATCTGGTAACGATTTGTTGCAATATCATCGGTTTCCTTCGTCAGATTTACTTGCTTTTGGAGCATTTCAAACAAGGTTACTTGGGTATAAATTTCTTGTTGAAAAGTAAGCTTATCTTGTTCTACACTTTGTTGGGCATATTGCAAATTAGCCTTTGCGGTTTCTACTCTTGCTTTGGAGCGTCCCCAATCCATAATCGGAAGAGTAAACTGTATTTCCACGAATTGTCTATCTTGTGGTTTTTTGTAAACATCCAAAGGCGTATCTCCACGATTTGACAAACCCAAAGCCAAATTCAAATTGGCATTTAGACCGTTTTCTTTTTTAGCTTTTTCCATATCCCGTTCAGCTTCTAGCATTCGTCGTCTAAAGGCAATAGCATCCGAACGATTTCCCAAAGCCTCCGACAATGCCTTTTTTTCATCCACTTCAAACAAGCGAATCTGAGCAGGAATCAACAAATCAAACGATGCTTCGTCGCGGTAGCCGATAAAAGTTTTAAGTTTCAATCGAGCTACTTCAGCTTGTTGTTTGGCTGAAGCCAAATCCTTTTGAGCATTCAATACGGAGAGTTTGATTTGTAATAAATCGTTTTCAGATATTTTTCCTAGGCTCAATCTTTGTTCAGCTATTTTCAAAAGAACTTCGTTATTCTCAAGGTTTTTATGGGCAATCTGCAAATTTACTTGCGCCAATAACAAGTCAAAATAATACTCTGCTGTAGCCAAGGAGATTTTCTCCATGTTTTCAATCAACTGTTGTTCGCTTTCGGCATATTTGAGAGGTTCTATCAACTTATCCCATTTCATCAGATTGAACCTAAAAAGTGGCTGATTCAATCCAAACGCCAAAGGAACGCCATTGTAAAGTGTCAATTTATTTTGAAAATCATCAAATCGCTGTAATTGATTCTGAACATAAATTACCCCTCCCGTTTTGGCAATACTTTGGCTCAACGATAAAGTCAGCGTTGAGTTATTGTTAGAAACAGACTGAAAAGCAATTGCTCCATCGGGCTGCTGTACCTGAATAAACGAGCGAGTAAAACTAGGCAAAGTTCCTCCCAGACTTAACTGTGGCTTATAATCTGCCAAAAAGGTTTTGTATTGCCAGTAATTCGTGGCTTTTTGCGTATGAGCTTGAGTGGCGGAAATGGATTTTTCTCTTGCTAATAAAATTGCGCCATCCAAACTCAAGGCTGGTTGTTGAGCCCAACTATGCCAACTAATCAGCCATAAAAAAAGTATCTTTCTCATGGTTCAATCTGAATTTGGTCTAGGTGTTTGTATTGACTCATATCGGTTATAATCACTTTCTCGCCAGGTTTCAGCCCTTGCTTGATTTCTACAAAATCAAAATTGCTTAGTCCAGTTTCTATTTCTCTACGTCTGGCTGTTTTACCATTTTCTAGAACAAAAACAGGTAATTTTCTTTTTCCGTTAAAAGCAGGACCATTCGCTATTCTGACAACATTATCAACTTTTTGCGTAATGACATATACTTCCACTTTCATATTGGGTCTGAGTAAGGTACTACGATTGTCATCCAAACTTATCGCAAACTGTATTACGCCATTTGAGACTGCTGGTTTAATCTGAACAACCATTCCTCTCAAAGCTTGGTCATTAATCCTAACAATTACGGGCAAGCCTACTTTCAATTGTTCTGCATAAACATCCGAGCATGAGCCTTCGACTCTGAAGCTTCCCAAATCAGCCAATTTTGCTAGCATTTCACCCTCATTCACGGCAGTACCAATTTTATCATTTACCCAAGTCAATACCCCTGCACGGTCGGCAACGATGTCTGCCATTTTAATTTTATGACTCAACTCTTTCAAATTCTTTTCTTCAATGGAAGCTTGTAACGTATAATCTTTCAAATTTGCTCCAACAGATTTTTTGTTATAGCTCAACTCATTTTCTAATTGAGATTTTTCAAGTTCAGCAATTCTCAATGCATTTTCGGCTTTAGTTATGTCTTCTTGAGTTCTTCCGCCTACCTTCTGAAGTCGTTTGGTATCTTCAAGTTCAGCTTTTAGTCGATTAATATTTAGCTGCTTTACTTTGTCGTTGATATCTGAATCAAAAATTTTTTTATTCAAATCCATTTTCAGTTTCTCAATACTATTCTGTTTGAGAGCCAACTGGTCTTTGAGTTTTTCTAGCTCTATCATCGTCAACGACTTGTCTAGCTCTACAATGGGTTGTCCTTTCTGAATTTTGGCACCAACCGTAAAATAGACTTGCTTGACGCTAGCTTTAATAGGCGTTGTAATGATTTGCTCAAAAGCAGGAATTACTTCACCTGTGGCAGTCAGTGTATTTTCAACGGAGCCTATTTCGGTTGTTGCCACCCGAATTTTATTGGTATTGATAGATGATTGTAAAGTGTTGTTTAAAAAGTAAACAGCAATACCCAAACCACCAGCGATAAGCGCTACGGTAGTCCAGCGTTTGTATTGCTTTTGCTTGACTAGGTTTTTAGAGATTTCTTTGTCCATAATTGTAATGATTATTTGTATATAGTAATTCCAAACACAATGCCAAAAGATAACCAAATGATTTACAGGGTTTTACAAAATATAGTATCCTAAAAAACTGTGCGATTTCGAACACCTTGTGCGGATATGAACGTAGGTGAGTATATGTTCAGGACAAAAAAAGGAAAGCTGAGTATTCAGAACAGAAATTGACTATATTTACCAAAATGATTTACCTGATTTAGGTAGAAAAATCTGACTTCAGATAACTTTAGCAAACAAAAACTCATTGGATAAATTTTTGTTGAAAGATTACCCTCTTTCAATCAGAGCTTTATCGACATACTTGATACAATATGAAAATCGGTTATGCACGTGTAAGTACACAAGAACAAACGCTCGACCTACAAATTGATGCATTAAAAAAATATGGCTGTGAAAATATTTTTACAGACAAAGTTTCTGGCTTGAAAGCTCACAAACCAGAATTTGAAGAAATGATGAAATTTGTTAGAGAGGGTGATACTGTTGTTATCTGGAAACTCGACCGCTTGGGTCGCTCAACAAAGCATTTGATTGATTTGGTTGCAGAATTAGAAAGGCGTAAAATCAACCTTGTTTCTCTTAACGACCCTATTGATACTACCTCACCAAGTGGAATTCTGGTCTTTCAAATTTTTTGTGCGTTGGCCGAACATGAAAGAAATATCATTGTGCAAAGAACTAAGGCAGGTTTGGCTTCGGCTCGTGCCCGTGGACGCATGGGTGGTCGTCCTAAAGGTTTATTACCTAAATACCAAGATATTGCTCCAGCTGTAAAAGAACTTTACGATGCTCAAAAACTCTCGACAACGCAAATTATGAAGTTCTTCAAAATTGGAAGTCGTCGCACTTTTTACAAAATCTTAGCGCATGCAGGTGTTAAGGTTCAAGGATTTACCAAAAAACGAACACGACGCAAAGATGATACCCAATAATCTAATCTCGTTCTAATGCACTTTATACCAATGTATTAATACCTCTGTCTTACTTTTGTATTCAAGTAATTAGGGTTGGGATTAAGATTTAGGAAATTAAGCCATTAGTACATTTTCATGCATCAGTTATAGTCTCAAAACTCATGGCTTAATTCCTAAACTTCTTTGACAATTCAGGTTTAAGTCTTTTACTCATTAAAAATTTGACGGGTTTAATCTTTATTGCTAAACCCTCAAACCAAAACAGACAGACGAAACAAAACCAATTACTTATTAAAATTATATCATGGAGAAACAGCACATTTTGATTGTAGAGGATGAGCAGAAGGTAGCTAATTTCATCAAAAAAGGACTTGAAACCCAATCCTTTGAAGCATTAATCGCCGAAGATGGTCAAACAGCCATCGACGTATTTTCGAAGCATACATTTGATTTAATAATTCTAGACATTGGTTTGCCCGATATGAGTGGTTTGGACGTTTGTGCCAAAATACGTGAAAGTAATACCCAAGTGCCCATTTTAATGCTTACAGCACTGGGAAGTATGGCCGACAAATTGAGTGGATTCGAAGTGGGCACTGACGATTATCTCGTAAAACCTTTCGACTTCATGGAATTATTAGTGAGAGTCAAAGCACTTCTCAAACGCAGCACCCCTTCTTCTACATCACCCAATGAAATTTTGAAAGTAGCAGACTTAGAGTTAGATCTTGCACAAAAACTAGCCTTTAGAGGTGGAAGACAGATTGAACTCACTGCCAAGGAATATAGTCTACTTGAATACCTAATGCGTAATCGTGGTCGTGTAATCTCGAAAGTTGATATTGCCGAAAACGTATGGGACATCAATTTTGATACAGGTACCAACTTTATTGAGGTATATATTAATTACCTCAGAAATAAAGTGGACAAAGGCTTCGAAAACAAGCTCATTCACACAGTTGTAGGTATGGGATATGTTCTAAAAGCAAAATAACTATGACGATTCGCACTCGACTCATCTTGATGTTTAGTAGCATCGTGGTGGCCTTGTTGGTTCTTTTTAGCACTTTTTTGTATTGGGAAGAAGAACTACACCGACAAACAGTATTCAGCAATCGTCTAAAGCATGAAGGACTTACCTCTGCTGAAGCGCTTTTTGGTAACGAAAAACTAAGTCCTCAGTTATTAAAACTTTTAGATAAAAACCAAATGACTGTACTCGATAAAGAAGAGGTAGTCATTTTTGATAAAAATAAAAAAATCCTTTATGAAAGTGGTACTGACTACTTCGATATTCCTACCAAACGCTTAGATGAAGTTATTCAAAATGGTGAAATCTATTGGCAAGTAGGTCAAGGTGAAATATTTGGATTTAGATACCATGTAGGAACAAAAGAGTTACTAATTTTTTCATCGGCAGTAGATGTCTATGGTCTGAGTAAACAACGAAATTTAGCCATTATGCTCATTACGGGCTGTCTATTGACAACTTTAGTGGTGTTTTTTGCAGGGTGGTTTTTTGCTGGACGTGCACTACAGCCTATCAATCGTATTATCAAACAACTCGATACCATTACGGCATCAAACATGGATTTGCGATTGGATGAAGGAAATAGAACTGATGAAATTGCCCAATTGTCACTACGTTTTAATCAGATGTTAGAGCGTTTACAAAAAGCATTTCGTCTACAAAAATCATTCGTGGCACACGCCTCACATGAATTAAGAACGCCTTTGACTGCTATTACAGGACAAATTCAGGTATCCTTATTAGCAGATGATTCTCCAGAAGAATTAAAGGCAATGATACAGTCAGTTTTGGAGGATGTTCAACAGCTCAACAAACTGGCAAACGGTCTTTTAGATATTGCTAGCATGGATTCTAATCAGATTCCGCTCAAGTACAACTTAGTTAATCTAACTGAGTTGCTCTGGAGTGTGCGTCAAGAACTAACCGAAAAAAAGCCCGAATATGAGGTTTTATTATTTCTTGAACAGGAAAAAGATATGATGCCCGAGCTATATGCTCACGAAGCATTGCTTTACACGGCTTTGATTAATTTGATAGAAAATGGGGCAAAATTTTCAGATAATAAGACCGTTTCAGTCAAAATTGAATGTGTAGACGATGGTGCAAAAGTTTCTGTTCAGAATACAGGTAAAGTAATTCCTGAAAAAGAAATTCAAGAAATTTTTGAGCCTTTCAAGCGTGGTTCCAACGCTCGAAATACACCAGGGCATGGTGTAGGGTTATCTCTGGTAAAGAAAATTGTAGAACTGCATCAGGGTCAGATTCAGGTAGAATCGTCTGAAAGTCAGGGCACAACATTCACTGTGTCTTTACCTTATAGATTAAAAAGTAAAATCTAATTTCGTTCTAAGCTGAGTCTGAAGTTGTCCTAATGTCGAGGTTGCATCTTTGTAACAGAAACAAAAACAAAGAACCATAAAACAATCTCGTCATGAAAACTTGGATATATGCACTCGCTTTAGTTTTGACTGCCAACTTAGCAGCAGAAGCACAAAATAATTGGACCAGCGACCCTGGTTACAGTACACACAACTACAAACATCCCAACAAAGCTGCGGCTGCAAAAAAACAAGCCGAAAAGAATCACAATACAGCTTTTGTGGTAGTTGGAAAAACAAACAGAGATTACAAAAAAATTGCTAATGAAGCTACTGAGAAAAAACTTTTGCTTGATTATGGTAAAAGTCCAGAAGAATTAGCCAATGTAAAAAACTATAAAATGCCACATACAAACACTACCAACTCTGCTTCGGTTGAGAAAGAGATTGCAGTAAAAGCAGAGGGGGTAGATAAAAACTAAAATCATTGTATAGAGTTAGTTGATTTAAAGGCTTGTTGGTGCTGAAAAGTATTTCGACAAGCCTTTTTCCTAAATATTACCTGTACAAATCCGCTAGCAATATTGAATTTTTATCTCATTAAAAATGCTAATTAACCTGTTCAGTGTAGTTCTGCTCCTATTTTAAATAAGATGACTTTATTGAAAAAACATAATGCCGATGATCAGCTACATTGGTGACATGATACGAATTGAGCAGCTAAAAATATTCATATTAAATTGTTGGTAAAAAGCACTGTTAGACCACTTGGCTCGAAACAGTGCATCTTTTTTTACGGCAATTGATATGAGGAAGATTAGTATTAATGCAAAATAAAATTGCATTAATATGCTTTAGGCAGTAAGCCGTATGCATTAGGCAAAAAAGCTTCAATTATTTCATGAGAAGTTCTTTTCAACTTTTATCTTACAGCTTAAAGCCTAGAGCTTAATGCGAGTAAAATTATTTTAATTTTGCCCACTATTTTATTACCTTCTATTATATTGGAGCTTCTGGAATGGAGTTAGAATAGCTTTCTGGCAAACGGAAAACTCTCATATCATTACTCATTGAAACACAGCTAATTATTTTTCAAGATAAAAAAATAAGGTGACCTAATTGCTTAAGTCACCTTTTTCTCCAACTTCATCTGAAGTCTGGAATTACTAACCCGATATTAACGAATTACTCTGAGGCATTTGTTCTCATTGAGAACTTCATGTTCCTAATAAACCTATCTTTGACATTACAAAGATGTACAATGCTTTTTATATATTTTTATTTATATTTTATAAGCTAATCATAAATAATATTTATACATTAATTCAAGTATCTGCATGCTAAAGCTTTAAATATCTTTCTTGAAACTATAAAGAAATGGTGCTTTGTGGGATTTTCCTGTAAATTGTTTTTCATGCCTGTTCAAAATTCCTTTTGCCAACATAGAACGCTGAAAAGTCGTTCGTCGAATATTTTGACCTAATATCAACTCATATACTGTCTGCAACTCTTTCATGGTAAATCTTTCTGGTAAAAGATTCATACCCACTAACTTTTTATCTAAGTTGTCTCTCAATGTCTCAAGTGCCTTTGCGACGATCATGTTATGATCCTGCATAAGTGTAGGAAGTTGGTCAATATTATACCAACAACAACTGTCAGATAATTCATCTGGCTGTGGATTTACACCTTCGTAATTGATCAAGGCATAATATCCCACCGAAATAAACCGATCTAATAACCAGCAATCCTCTACAGGGCTATTTCCACCCCCATTCATAATCATTTCCATCGCCTCAGGAATATATCTTTCGAGGCTTCCAAAAACATGAAACTGCTCCAAATAGATATTGTCTAGGCCTGTACGCTCTCGAAGTCCACGACGAACGGCATCGTCGAGACTCTCATTAATTTTGACAAAACCACCTGGTAAGGCAAACAATTTAGTATTATGATACTCCGAAATAAGAATCTTTAATTGCTTGCCATCGAAGCCAAAAATTACCGAATCATAAGCTATATGTGCTAAATATCCCGCTTCCTTCGCCGAAACCACCTGTGTAATATTTACTTTATCCATTGTCGAATATAAAAAAAATCTATGAAATAATTGTATTATTTAGTTTTTCAAACTACTATTGTCAGCGAATGAGACAATAGTAAAACATTCAGAACAATATCCAATGAAAATCCTCAAATCTAGTATTGCTGTGATTGCTTTGTGCGCATCCAGCATCTCTATGGCACAACATGCCGAAAATGCTTACGCTTTCCCTGTTCAAGTGAATGTTGAACAAGGAATCATTGAAGGCGAATTTGACGTTCGCAACAATATTCAGAGCTACAAAGGTATTCCTTTTGCCAAACCACCTGTTGGCGACCTTCGCTGGAAAGCTCCACAAGCACCTGATAAATGGTCGGGCGTTCGCCAAACTAAGAAATTTGGTCCAAGAGCAGTACAACCTGCTTTGTTTGGTGACATGGGTTTCCGCAGCGACGGCATGAGCGAAGACTGCCTTTACCTAAATGTATGGTCACCTGCCAAGTCAAATGACGAAAAATTACCTGTTTTGGTATATTTCTATGGCGGTGGTTTCGCTGCTGGCGATGGTTCAGAGTATCGTTATGATGGCGAAAATATGGCAAAAAAAGGAATTGTAACAGTAACTGTCAATTATCGTCTGAATATTTTCGGATTTTTCTCACACCCTGAATTAAGTAAAGAAACGTCATATAAAGGTTCAGGTAATTATGGCTTGCTTGACCAAAACGCAGCCTTAAAATGGGTACAAGCTAATATTGCCAAATTTGGAGGCGATCCCAAAAGAGTAACTATTGCAGGCGAATCAGCTGGTTCGGCATCGGTAAGTGCTCAAATGGCTTCTCCCCTATCCAAAAACCTTATTGCAGGAGCTATTGGCGAAAGTGGCTCGTTATTAACCGCAACTCCTTTGGCTGATGCCGAAAAACTCGGAGTTGATTTTGCGACAAAAGCAGGCGCTAAATCGTTAAAAGATTTGCGTGCGCTATCTACTTTTGAGCTATACCAAAAATATAGAGCACAAAATGCTGGTTTCAGAACAACGCTAGATGGGTATTTTTTCCCAAAAACTTTTACCGAAATTTTTGAGTCAAAACAACAAGCAATGGTTCCATTGATGCTAGGCTGGAATTCGGAGGAAATGAACTACCGTGCTCTTATGGCTGGCAAAGAGTTGAACAATGAAAATTATGCCCAGCGTGTAAAAGAATTATACGGTGCTAAAGCTGAAGAAGTTTTAAGACTTTACCCAGCGGGAGCTCCAGAAGTAACTGAACAATCTGCAACAGATTTGGCTGGTGACCGTTTTATTGGTTTTAGTACTTGGAAATGGTTTGATTTACATAGAAAAAATAGCGAACAGCCTGTGTATCGTTATTTCTACGCACAACCTCGTCCAGATATGCGTGAAAGCGATTTGGAAGCGGGTTTAGCAGGTGGCGTAATCAAAAAAGACAAAAATGCCCCAAAAGCTCCGAAGCCTAAAGGCGCTGTTCACTCTGCCGAAATTGAATATGCTATGGGAAACTTAGCGACCAACAAGGTATATGCTTGGACAGAAGACGATTATAAAGTATCGGAAACGATGATGAACTATTTTGCAAATTTCATCAAAACAGGTAATCCAAACGGTGAAAAATTGCCGAATTGGCCAGCAGCCAAGAATGAAGAAAAGCCAGAAGTGTTAATCATTAATGCCAATACCAAGGCAGTTCGTTCAGAAAATGAAGCGAGATATTTCTTTTTAGATAGAGATTTTCTGAAAAAATAATATCTTAATTATTTGGCTTTAGGCCGTAGGCATTATGCAGAAAAGCTTCCATACTCCACAAGTTTTTAGCATACGGTACAAAGCCTAGAGCTTAAAGCTGGAATTTTACCCAGTAACCCCAAAAAGTGCTAGCGGCACAAAGTGAGTGAATAAAACTCACTTTGTGCCGCTAGCACTTTGTCCCTGTTCACTCTATTACAATTTTATCAAACCCAATGCTATTGCTTCAGGAAAAGAGATTTCATCTTGAAAATCTGGCTCAATAATAACACCTTCGCCTAGTTCTCGTAAATGTCTCCACTCCGCTTCTAGTCCATTTTCTAGTATAAAACTACCTCTTACAATCAAACTCAAGTGTGCTACATTTGCTTTTTTCATGCTAGCACTTACTTTTTTCAATGCTTCTGTTTGCTTAATAGAATTGGTTTGAGCTATTTCTTGAGATTTATTTGAGACTACCGCCTGAAGCTCTTCTAGTGATTCTACGGGTTTTTCTACGGTAGCCTTGGCTAATTGTTGAATCAGTTTTTTCTCAATTTTTTTGCTTCCTTCTAAAACTTGCTGTTTTAAGGCACCTTGCATTTTGTCAATTCCTTGCGCAAAAACGGCATCACGTTTAATGGTGGCAGGACTTACTTTAAATTCCTCAGCCAACACAGATGCTGTATCTACAATATCGGTGTAAGTGCCACGCAAACCACCTTGGCGGTTTTTCATACGTTGATACTTTAGACCTCTAAAATACGAAAGCTGCTCGACAGTCATATTTCGGCGTCCTACCTGAAAGTCAATCATAAAATCTTTTACTTCGTCTATCGAAGGAAAAGTCATCAAGTCAATTTGAAAATCGACTCTATTTTTCTGACAAATTTCATAACGGTGATGGCCATCAAACAACACGAAAGCAGGCTCACTAGGCGTAGGATGGCTTGGATTTATTAATCCTTGCGTTGTATCCCAAACCAACAATGGTGTACGACAGCCATTGGCAATAATGCTATCTTCTAAAGATTTATATTCTTCGGCGCTCAAACTCGGAATAAATTCTTTGAGCTCTGGTAAAACCAAAAGGTTCTTCTTTACATTTTCAGATGAAATTAACTTATTGTTTTTGAGCGTATTAGCAGTATTAATAGCTACCTGTTTTTTAAAATCTATCCCTTTCATACCCCTTGTTAGTTATTAATCACTTGCAAATATTCAACGTATTCATCACAAAAATCTTTGTAACATTTATAGGCTTCCGACGACGCATTCAATGTTCCTAAGGTAGCTTGTAAAGCCTGAGATTTTTGAAAATCAATCAAGTGTCTAATTTCGGTATTGAACACCCTAAAATCACTTCCCATGTTAGCTCTCAACGCTTCTTTGAAGCCATCGTGAACGGTATTCTTTTTGACCATCGTAAAAACAATTCCATCCAAGGTCAAGTCACGATTGGTATGTGTTTTTACTTCGCTGATACGGTTTAACAAAGAGTTTAGTCCCTTCAAAGATGATGACTCAGGAAGCATTGCAATGAGGGTAGAGTTGGATGCATTCAATGCTGATACGGTCAACTTACTCAAACTTGGAGGGCAATCGATGAGAATATAGTCGTATTCCTCCAAAAGCGGCTCAATTTTATGCTTTAATCGAACGTCACCACCTACTTTTGATAACAAATCAACCTCGATTTCTGCTAAAGTAATATCGGATGGTGCCAACCAAAGGTTTTCTAAAATCTGAACTGTAGGTAATTGGATATCGGTAAATAGGCAATCTGCAATTTGCAATTCAGGATTTTCTATGCCCAAAATTTGAGATAAATTACCTTGTGGGTCAAAATCAATAAGTAATACTTTAAAGCCTTTTCTGACTAATGTTTCACCCAAACAGGCTGTCGTGGTAGTTTTTCCAACTCCACCTTTGTGATTTACAATCGAGATTACGCGAGCACTTTGATAGAGGTATTCGTTATAGCCATACTTGCGTAAAATAGGTTCTAATTTGGCCAAATCATCTTCGCTGAGTTTTCGAGAACCATTCGAATTGAAAACTAAATCTAATTTGCGTTTGGGTAATCCTGCTTCGTCATTAACTCCATTGACACTAAGGGATGGGTTATGGCGAAAAAAAGAGACTATTTTCTCTAAAGTCAGGTTGCTTCTCATAAATATTGTTTCGTAAACTTGATACTATGATCAAATAATGTGTTGATTTTCTAGAAATAATTTAACCCTAATGCTTTGGCTTGGGCGCCGTAATGTTTCACTAAACCTTCAAACAGATTCAAATCGTGATAGTGTTCGAGCGTTGTAATGACTATTGCTTCAAATCCCGTGTTTTCATTAAAATAGGCCAAAAAGCTATCAAGGCTAATTTCTGTACCTACTTTGGATACGTAGCTGTCATAATAAATCGCAGAAAAAGCAGAAGTATTGAGCGAATTCAAAACCCTTTGATACAATTGATGATTCTGTTGAAGTGACTCTAACACCAATTTTTTCTTTTGCTTGTACACTTCATGTAAAAAATCATCTTGCTGTTGCTTAAGTTGCTCAAGTTGAAGTTTTTCATTTTCCGACTTCTTCAATACCGCCTTCAGTACTCGCTTTTCTTCTTCTACAGCCTTTTGGCGCTCTACCAGTTGCGATGAGCTAACAATGGTTTTGAGATATGCAGGAATATTCTTGATTTTCTTGGGCTCTTTCTCCAGTTCTGTTTGTACATATTCCACACCCAAAATCACCTGTTCGATAGGATATTGCTCAAGCCAATTCTGCAACGTCGACGAGTCTATCCCCCAAACTTGTACAATTCCAGAAAGTCTCTGCAAAGTACTTGACTCAAAATTGGGTTGGGTATTTGACTCGACCACTTCATAATTTGAATCTTCTGCTTCTTGACTCGTTGGATTAGTCTCTACTTCCAACTGAGCTTGCGTTTTGTTAGGGTTTTTCCGAATCACAAATTGCAGAGCTACTACTTTTTTGCCTTCTTTGATTTCATTAAAATCAAAAATCAAATCAGAGTTTTTAATCAGCTCGTCTTGCGCTTTGACAACTACTTTTTGCTTAAACAAACCGTATAACTCATATTTGTTTTCGAGATTAAACATCCGACGCATTTCTTCTACGGTAAATTGAAACTTGCCGAAACGCTCAAACTCTTTACAAAAACCATAAAACCGAATAGCATACACACTATCCATCGACACGATGTTGCGCACATCGATGTAAGTAAAATTCTTTTTGAGTTGCAACAAATAAGCATCCAACATAGGCGGAAACAAAAAACTAAACGCGCCCTCTTTTTTGTGATATTCGATTTGTGCTAAAATGTTGGCCACTTTCCACCCTCGCTCATCTTCCAAGAAGATTTCTTTCTTCATCAACTTCCGTGACTCCTTTTCCAACAGGTTGTAGAGATAATCACTAGTTTTTGTTTTTAGAAACTGAGATACTTCCGAAACCTTCACTTTGGTCACCTTAAAACCAGAAGAAGTCTGGTCTGTATTTAAAACCAAAAAGTGAAAAATCTTCATTTGAAAGGCTGTTAAGTCAAACCTTGCATTGAGCAATGGATTTCCCAACACCACCATGTAAGAACTACTGGAGATTCGCTCCAATGCTTCTATTTCTTTGTTTTCTTGGGTAGTTCTCTTTTTAATACCTTGCTTCATAGTTAATCTCTCATCATATTCTTTCAAAATTTATATATATCAAAAATAGTGATTCAATTTTGTATCAAAATTACAAGAATATTTTATTAATGCAAGTAAAATAGATTCAAAATTGTATCATTGTAAGATTTATAAATGCTCCTAGAAATTGTATTTTTCCGATATTACAAATAACACTCTAAAAGTTATACTTGGCACTTCAAAAGTTATATTAACACACTCCAAAAGTTATATTAACACACTCTAAAAGTTATACTTGACACTTCAAAAGTTATATTAAGCACTCTAAAAGTTATATTAACACTATGTAAAAAACTGAAAATCAATTAGTTACGCAGGAGGAAATATTAGGAAATACTTAAGGAAATAAAAAAGAAATACTCTCAAATGTAAAAAGTGAGATTTTTTTGATTGTTTTTTGAAGAAAAAAAATTGGATAAAAATAAAGGATACTTTTAAAGTCAAAATCCACTTTTTTTTGTAAAACTCCTACTTTGTGTGAAATAAGAATTTTTGCGCCAACACTTCAAAAGTTATATTTAAAATGTTTTGGCGAAATTTAATCCTTTATGGCAACACTCTAAAAGTTATGGTTAAAAAGTACTCTATTTTGTTTAGTCTGTAGAGTCACTAGATAATTAGTGCTTTTTTGCCTTGAAATCTTCGATTTAAGACACTTTTATAGTTCTTGTGTGTAAATACTTCACTTAAACTTAAAATGTTGCTAAAAAACGTGGTTTATGGAGGTTTTACTCAAATGACTTGAATAAAAATCTTAGAAAGCAAGTTGAATCAAAATTTTCTGAGGATTTTAATCTTCATATCAATATCCTCATTCCTTAGAGCAAAGTATCACGATGATACTTTGCTCTAACGTAACGAACCTGATGAATGTGAAAAGATGAGTGTTGGTGAAGGATTCAAGGTTGAGTTCTTGGTCAATGCACAAACGAGTAAACTTATTGTGTCGGTTTTAGGTGGTTGTTTGTGTATGCTTTGAAAATTTAGGAAAGAATACTGAATTTATGAGCGAGTTGAAAGGTAAGAGTTTCAGCTGTTGATGTTCTAGTCTTGAACGGATTACATTTAACAAATAGGTTCTCAAACAATTATGCTTTGAAGCGCATAAGAAAACTTGGTAAGATGAAGTATAATTAATAATAAATTATTTTGAAATTTTCAAAAGTAGCAAAATTGGATACTTCATAAAAAGTGCGTTTTCAAGAAAATTAAGCAGAAAAGCAAAGTGTCACAGTGATACTTTGCCCCTCTTTCACACTTCAAAAGTTATATTTAGAAGCCTCAATAATATAACTTTTGAAGTGTGATTTTAGAAAATTTGATTGATTTTTGTGGAACAAAATGGCTAAATTATCTAAGGTTTTGGTACTGACATTAGTCAAAAAAAATCCCATCAAAGGTCTATTTTTGATGGGATTTGAAATTATTTGAACACTGTTTTTATCACCACAGGTTGATGATCAGAGGGATATTTGTTGTCGTAAGCATCTGTTAATACAGCATATTTTAATACTTCAAAATGCTTATCTACGAAAATATAATCGATTCTATCTTTGAGCGGAGCATCATGTTTGAAACCATTAAACGTACCCACAGGACCATAAGGAGGCATTTTTGCCACTAAGTATGAATCGCCCAATGAAGCTTGCATGATTTTGATTTGCTCTGTATCAGGAGTAGAGTTGAAGTCCCCCACACAAATTGCAGGCGTGTTTTTAGCAATCTCCTTAATTTTCTGAACCATCAAGAAACCTGATTGACGGCGAGCCTCAACGCCTTGGTGGTCAAAATGCACGCTGAAGAAATAAAATGTTTTGCCTGACTTAATTTCTTTAAATTTTCCCCAAGAACAAATACGATTGCAACAGGTAGCATCCCAGCCTTTTGAGGGTTTATCTGGTGTTTGGCTCAACCAAAAATCCCCATGTTCTAATAGCTTAAATTTATCTTTTCTATACACGATGGCAGAATGCTCTCCCGCTTCTTTACCATCATCACGTCCTACGCCTGTGTAAGTATATTCAGGCATTTCGACCAAGTCTTTTAATTGACCTGCAAAGCCTTCTTGCGTTCCGAAAATATCGAATTCATGATAACGAATTAGTTTTTTTACTTCCTCTTTTCGGTTTGGCCAAGCATTGATACCATCACCAGCCGTGTTGAGTCTTAAATTATAAGTGGCAACATTGAGTGTTTGAGATGAAGCCTCTTGCATTAAAAGCAAGCCCGCGATAAGTCCGAGGATTTTTTTCATAAGATGAGATTTGTTTTAGTTGATATAAAAATTGAGTGTTTGGGGCAAAGTATCACAATGAGCTTTTGCCTAGTTGGTTTCGTCACTGATGATACTTTTTACTTTTTTCGCATTTTTGATTCTATAATTGAGAGTAAGATTAATTTGTCGTCTTCTAAATTGAGAGCTTCCGTCGGTGATAAAATTGGCTCCTTCCGTCACAAAGCGAGAAACTCTTGTGTTGAAAATGTCCATAATATTCAAATTAAGCGTTCCTTTTCCTTGAAAGACCTCCTTACTTACTGAAAAATCGATATAATACATGGAGAGTCGTCGGCCTTGTACCGTTTTTTGCGGCGCTTCATAATTGGCTCTTACCTGAATATCTAGGCGGTTGGGCAAGCTAAATTTTGAGGTATGTCTTGCAAACCAGCTTTGCGTATTTCGTTTATAATTTTCGTCGATATTACTTCCATCCATGTCGGCATTGAAAATACTAAAACTAAAATCGCTTTTCCACCATTGGTAAAAATTGACTTGTGAAGCGATGTCTAAGCCAAATGATTTTTCTCCTGTTAAGTTTTCAGGTCTTGTTGTAGCAAACCCCAAATCATTCACGCTTCTAATCGTTTGAATTTTGTCTTTGGTATCTCTGTAGAACAAAGATGAACTTAAAGACCCAAATTTAAAGTATTTGATATGACCAATTTCAAAAGCATTTGTAAACTCTGGATTAAGATTTGGATTACCTCCAAAAAAGTTGCGACTATCCGAGAACGTAGCAAAAGGACTTAAATCATTATAAAAAGGTCTTCTTACCCTACGACTAAAGCTAAGTTGTAGAGAGTTTTCGTTGGGCATCTCCCAAGCAATATGGGCACTTGGGAATAGATTTGAGTAATTTCTAGGATTTACTTCATTGGTTTCTCGTAGAGTAGTTTTTACATTCGTCCATTCAGCTCTCAAACCAATCTGGTAAGATAGTTTTTTGTATTTGTCACCTACGATTCCATACACTGCATTGATGTTCTCGGTATAAATAAAATAGTTTTTCAACCCTGGTAATGGTACAAAGACACCATTCTCATTTTGTTGATTTACCACATAATCATTGACCATATCTCTAAAATTGGCTCTTGCTCCTACTTCAACTTTTCCATCCTTGTGGATTGGTTTTGAGTAATCCGTTTGAAATAGCCATTGCTTTTCATATTCATCATTCAAGGAGTTTTGTAGCAAAGTCTGGGCTTTATCAATTGAACCATTTGGCATAAACGCATTTTGAGTAAATAATTGGTCAGAGCGCTCCCAATTATCGATATAGCGTACTTCAGCAGAAAAGCTATGGTTTTTCTTATCAAAATCTCGACGATAGGTTAATGCGTATTCCGAGTTTGGTTCGGTTTCTTTTTCGTCTTGTTGACGATATGTTGTTCTGATGAGATTACTTAATGAATTATAATAATCTCTGTAAGTTAAATCTGTAATTCTACGAGCATCTGAGCGACGAAATAAATAGGATGCAGTCAAATAGCTTTTTTCAGAAAAGAAATAATCCAAACCTCCCTGAATGTTGTTGTTAAAGCCCTTAAGGTTACCATTCCTATCTTGATCCGAAATAACGGTTGTGTCACCATTAAATACTTGTTGAAAATTATGGGCAATATTGGGCGTAATACGATAAGCAATGCCATAATTGAGAAAAAAGTTTAGCTTTTGATGACGGTAGTTCATATTTATACCTAAGCCTTCATTGACAGGATAACCCGTAATCACATCAAAAGAACCATTGAAACCCTGTTTTTTATCTTTTTTCAAAACAATATTAATAATGCCAGCCATACCTTCTGCTTCATATCGTGCCGAAGGATTCGTGATTACTTCTACCCGCTCAATCATGCTTGCTTGTAATGATTGTAGTCCCGCACCACCTTTGAAACTTACCAATCCTGATGGTTTACCATCAATCAAGATACGGACATTATCGCTTCCACGAAGTTTGATACCGCCATCTGGCTCAACAGATACCGAAGGAATATTAGTAAGAATGTCACTGGCTGTACCACCTGCATTAGCTAAATCTTTTCCGACGTTGAATACACGTTTATCTAGCGCCATTTCCATCGTACTTTTTTCTGCACGGACTTCGACTTCCGTAAGTTGTTGACTTTGTGTTTGGAGAAGAATAGTACCAAGATTAATCGCTGCATTTGATTTATCAAGGGATAGTATATCGGATTTCCAGATTTTGTAGCCCATAAATTCAGTAGCTACAACATAAATTCCATAGGGAACTTGGAGTGAGAATGTGCCTTTTTCGGTGGTAATTCCTCCTGTAATTAGTTTATCAGTTTTTGCATCAAGTACACGAATACTTGCATAAGACATGATTTCAGAAGTCTTTGAATCAATAACTTTCCCGCTAATGGTGGCTTTATTTTGAGAATAAAGCGGAATACTTACAAGAATAGAAATGAAAGCAAAAAGAAAGGTAAAAGTAAATTTCATAAGTTAAATAGTATTTTAATTGGATACATAAAAGTACAAAGTAAAATGCTAGACTCTATCCTTGCATAAAGGGCAAAGTATCACAATGATCTTTTGCTTAGCATAGCAAAAACCTTCTTGCTAGTTCAAGCCTTATTCTTGGACTAATTTTTTCAAACAGTTTAAAAACTGAAGCAATATTGAGTCCGAGACAGAGTCTCGAACTATTGAGCAAAGTATCATAATGAGCTTTTGCTTGGTTTTGGAAAAATACTCTTACTAGTTCAAGATTTATTCTTGGACTAATTTTTTCAAACAGTTTAAAAACTGGAGCAATAGTGAGTCCGAGACAAAGCCTCGAACTAGAGAGCAAAGTATCACGATGAGCTTTTGGTTAGTTTTGGAAAAATACTCTTGCTAGTTCAAGAGTTGTTCTTGGACTCTTTGTTTTAATCAGTTTTAAAACTGAAGCAATAATTAGTCCGAGACAAAGTCTCGAACTAGAGAGCAAAGTATCACGATGAGCTTTTGCTTAGCATAGCAAAAATCTTCTTGCTAGTTCAAGCCTTATTCTTGAGCTTATTTTTTCAAACAGTTTATAAACTGAAGCAATAGTGAGTCCGAGACAAAGTATCGAACTAGATAGCAAAGTGTCACAATGAGCTTTTGCACCTTGATTATGGGAGAAAAATAAAGGGCAAAGTATCAGAATGACACTTTGCCCTTTAAACTAAAAACGGTGTACGCAATTATTTATATGCTGAAATAGTTTGAATTGTCCCATCTGGATTATGGTGTAATTCAGTCACTTTTACATTTCTTAAATGTGTTTGTCCTGATAGCTGAACATCGTGATAAAACAAATACCATTTCCCTTTTACTTCAACTATAGAATGGTGGTTTGTCCAGCCTTCAACGGGGTTTAGTACAACTCCTTTGTAAGTAAATGGTCCATAGGGAGAATCTCCTGTGGCATAACTGATAAAATGAGTATCACCAGTAGAGTAGGAGAAATAGTATTTTCCTTTGTATTTATGCATCCAAGCAGCCTCAAAAAATCTCTTATCATTGTTTCCCTCCAATAATACATTTCCTTGCTCATCTAAGATTTGAATGTCTTTTGGACTTTCTGAAAAACTTTTTAAATCAGGGGATAGTTTGGCAATCTTGGGTAGTAGCGCTTTTTCGTTCGCTTTTTGCAGAGCGCCATTAGCATCATATTTACCTGTTTTCCAACGTTGCAATTGTCCACCCCAAATACCGCCAAAATACATATAATAGCTACCATCAGAGTCTTTAAAAACTGCTGGGTCTATACTAAAACTGCCTTCGATGGGTTTTGGCTCAGCTTTAAATGGACCGTAAGGTTTTTTACTGGTGGCTACTCCAATTCTAAAAATACCTTCTTGGTCTTTGGCTGGGAAAAATAGATAATACGTACCGTTTTTGTAGGCCGCATCTGGTGCCCATAATTGCTTGCTAGCCCAAGGTACATCCTTCAAATCTAATGCAACACCATGATCAGTAACTTTTCTACCGATTTTGTCCATTGAAAGAATATGAAAATCTTTCATGTCAAACTTGGCTCCATCTGCATCTCTACTAACATTCGTTTCAATATCATGCGAAGGATAGATATAAATTTTTCCTTCAAAAACATGCGCAGAAGGATCCGCCGTATAGATATGCTTTACGAGTGGTTGAGAAATAGGCTGTTTTTTCTGCTGAGCAATGGAGATTTGCGATAGCAAAAAAAATGCTGATGTATATATACCTAAACTTCTTATTTTCATTTTAATAATACAAAATAATTATATTTAAAATTTACTTAAATATTTGTTTATAAGTTTTTTATATAAAATCAAAGCAATATTATTTAGAAACCAATAGAGTTGCCTCCATCTACAGGTAATGATGCACCAGTAATATATTTTGCAGCGTCTGAAGCTAAAAATACTACTGCCGTACCAATATCTTCTGGTTTTCCAAAAAAGCCCATAGGCGTTCGGTCAAGTGCTTTATTCATACGTGCAGGGTCACTATTCATAGCTGTTTGCATCATGGCTGTTTCGATAAAGCCAGGTGCTACTGCATTGACCCTAACTTGGCTAGGAGATAAATCCATCGCTAACGATTTTACAAGTCCTTCGACGCCGTGTTTTGAGGCAGAGTAAGCAGGTACTCGGTCGATACCATAATAGGCAGCCATAGACGAAATCATGATAATATTTCCCGATTTACGACCCACCATTCGTTGAGCGACAGCTCTTGTTAAAGAAAATACAGAGTTAAGATTCGTATGAATAATTCGTTGAAATTCTTCATCAGTTACTTCTAAGGCTGGTTTTTTCATGTTTATTCCAGCATTGTTAACGAGAATGTCAATAGTCCCGATTTGTGTTTCGATATGCTCAACTAGGTTTTCTAATTGGTCAAGCACTGTTACATCGTTTACCACATATTTGGCTTTATCTCCTAATTGCTGAACGGCTTCTTGAAGTGCATGTTCACGACGTCCTGTAATGACAACCGTCGCACCAGCGTTAATCATACATTGAGCTATGGCAAAGCCAATACCACTTCCGCCGCCAGTAATAAGGGCAATTTTATTATCAAGTCTAAAATTCATAAGGTAATTAAGTTTGGGTGTCGAGCTAAGACTCTGATTTAAAATGTTTACTGACAGATTATTAGCTCGAAGTTTTAATTGAATGTTATGCTGTAAGCGTATTACCATTAATGGAGCTATTTCCACAAAGGCAAAATGAATGTCTATTTACTCAAGGCTTAATGCCTATTACTTAAGTTGATAAATTCGAACAATTTCTTTCATTTCGTCGAGCGTTCTGGATGGCGCTTGATATGGGGCAGGAATGGCTTGTTTTGAGTATTGTTGAAAGTACAACACGCAAGCATCTCGCCAATTCAGTGCCTCACGATGCTGAGCGGCTAATCGACCAGATACATCAGCAAATATTTGTGGGTCGATAGAAGACTGAACAGAATTCCATTGTTTTTGCATCCACTCTACTGATTTAACGCCCTCGTAGTAGCGACTAGCAAATTCATTCCAGAGCGTTTTGCCAGAACTAAGTTTTTTATTCCAAGAAACATGGTGAAACCACAGTAAATAGGGGAGAGGACAAGTATCTGGATTTCCCCACTGAGTTTGAACTTCTTTGGCATATAACCCAAGAGCATTACTTCCTTGGGCAGTTCTGTCAAAACCAAGACCTACAGAGTCGGCGCGATGGTAATAAATGGCTGTCCAGTCGGGGCGTGCACTTTTTTCGAGCCAAGGTTCGGGACCAAAGTGAATATTTTGTCCCATTACATGATGCAGGCCAAGAGGGGTTGTAAAATCCACATAAATTTCACGGGATTTCATCATCAAATCTTGAATCGTCGCAACTGCTTTAGGCTCTTGAGTTAGACTCATTTTTATCCATTCTGAAGCAATTTGTTCAGAGCTAAGACTATGATTCCACGCCAATCTACCAAAGGCATACCAATTGGCTTGAGACATTAAATGCCCCGTCCAGTTACGATCTGAACCTGTATTAGCTACACCAGCTATAGCCGTAAGTGAATGATTATCAACACTTCCATCAACGATTTTTGCAACTGTTGAACCCTTGCCATTAGAATAAGTATCACTTTCTAGACACTCTTTGAAAAGTGGTGCTTCGTACACAAGATTGGTACTAAAGCCCAAATATTCTTGTGTAAGTTGGAATTCCATAGCAAGTGGCGTTTTTGGCATAGCACCAAAAAGCGGATGGAATGGCTCACGAGATTGGAAATCTATCGGTCCATTTTTTACCTGTACTAACACATTAGAAGCAAACGTGCCATCAAGAGGCTTAAAATCCTTATAAGCTTCTTTGAAACGGTCGCCTTTGGGATCGGCAGCGTAAACAAAAGCACGCCAAATGACAATTCCTTTGTAAGGTGCTACTGCTTCGGCAAGCATATTGGCGCCATCGGCATGAGTTCTGCCAAAGTCTTGAGGACCAGGCTCACCTTCAGAATTAGCTTTTACCAAGTATCCTCCAAAATCAGGAATAGCAGCATAAATTTCCTTAGTGACATTTTTCCACCAATTTCTCACTTCTGGAGCCATTGGGTCAGAATTTTTTGCACCAACCAAAAGTTTTGGCGCTGCAAAATTTAAGGAAAGAAATACCTTTATCCCGTAAGGACGAAAAACATCTGCTAGGGCTTTTACTTTTCCGATATATTCTTTGGTCAAAAATCTAGCACTGGCATTGACGTTATTCAAAACAACCGCATTGATACCGATTGAGGCATTAGCACGAGCATAATCGATGTATCGTTGGTCTATTACTTCTGGTAATTCATACCATTTCCACAGAGAAGAACCCGCATAACCACGTTCGATAGTACCAAGGGGATTATCCCAGTGGTTGAGCATTCGGTACTTGATTTTTGGTGAATCCGTGATATTGATTTGTGCGATTGAACTTCCACTTTGTAGTTGTCTCAAAAAAGCAAAAGAACCATATAATACGCCAGAAGCTGTACGAGAACGAATTACGATATTCTGATTTTCTTCTCGAATCGTAAAACTATCTTCCGCAAGTTGATTCGTTTGTTCATTTTGAATAACTTGAAGAATGATAACTCCCTTTTTTCCTGCTGGAGTAGTTAAAATCGAAATCTTTTTCCCTAATAATCCAGACAAACCAGCTTGAAGTTCTTTTTTGGCTGTTTTTGTAATAGCATCCTGATTATCAGAGTAAATGAACTGACATTTTTGAGCATAGCTATTTCTTTGTTGAATATTAGCAACAAGGTCAAATTTTAACCAAAGCCTATACCCATCATCCGCATGAGCCAATTGAGTGATGCTCAAAAGTAGAATGATAATTAATTTTTGAAAATATCTCATACGTGGTAAGTTAGTAGGCAAAATAAAATTTAAGATTGTGCTTTGTGCTTTCAGGTAAGGGCTTTCGGCGGTGGGCTTTGGAAAAAAGCATGGCTGTGGTTATTAAAAACATTTTAAAACTCTTTGCCTTGTTCCTGTTGCCTAGTGCCTTTTACTACAATATGCTCCTCTTGATTCCTAATTCCAGTCCTCTAAGTTCTGCAAGCCCTTTTAATCGACCAATGGCAGAATAGCCCGGGTAGGTTTTTTTCCCATTCGTCAAATCATCCAGCATCAAATGACCATGATCGGGACGCATTGGGATTTGACGTTCGGCTCCTTTTTTGTTTTCTTCCAAAACTACCGCTTTCACTACCTCATACATATCGACATCGCCAGTGAGATGTGCAGCTTCGTGAAAATTCAATGGGTTTTCTTCTCTTTTGGTAGTTCGTAAATGCAAAAAATGAATACGATGTCCCCAACGAGTTATCATTCCTGCTAAATCATTATCTTCTCTAACTCCCAGAGAACCAGTGCAAAATGTAATGCCATTGGCTGTGACGTCGCATGCTTGCATGAGTTGTACCAAATCAGACTCGGTACTCACAACACGTGGTAAGCCCAAAAGAGACTTTGGAGGATCATCAGGGTGGATACATAGATTGACGCCCAGTTCTTGGGCTAGCGGTGCAATCTGCTGAATAAAGTAATACAGATTGGCACGAAGTTCGGCATCACCTATATGAGCGTAATTATTTAATAAACCTTGAAAAGTAGTAAGACTAAATGCTTCTTCTGAGCCGGGCAAACCTAGCAAAACAGTATTGGTTAACTCCTTAAGTTCATCCTCTGTCATTTGCTCGAATTTAGCTTTTGCAGCCTCCTGAACCTCTTGCGTATAATCATTTTTAGCATTGGGACGTTGAAGGATATATAAATCGAACAAGGCGAAATCTTGCCAAACAAAGCGTAGGGCTTGAGAGCCATCTGGCATGCTATAATTGAGCTTGGTGCGCGACCAATCTAACACAGGCATAAAATTGTAGCAAACAATAGTAACCCCACACGCCGCCAAATTGCGTAGAGAAGCTTTGTAGTTCTCAATATATAAATCACGAGAAGGAAGTCCTTTTTTGATATCCTCGTGCACAGGGAGACTTTCTACAACGAGCCATTTTAAGGATGAATACTGTTGATTATCAGCTTCAATGATTTGAATTCTTTCTTGAATGGCCTCTTTAGACCATATTTCACCGACAGGAATTTGATGGAGAGCGGAAACAACCCCCGTACACCCTGCCTGGCGAATATCCATGAGCGAGACAGGGTCTTTAGGGCCAAACCAACGCATAGTATGTATCATACTCAGTAGTTTTTGGAAATAGTACTTCTTTAAAAAGTTCAAGATTTTCGGAAATCATTTCCGATACTTGATATTAATTTGGGGAGATTTGAACTAAATGTAAGGCTATATTTTTATATTAAACAAAGTTTTTCTTGATATATTTTTATAAAAATATCGCAAACGTTTTCGAAAACGAAGCCGATATATATCGCTATATTCAATAAAAAGTTCTACTTTTAGAAATGCGAATCTACTTGTATTTTTGACGATAGAATAGGTAGATGTTATGTATAAAAAAAATACAAAAATGAGGTTGGAGATAGTAGAATTATGCCAAGAAGTAAGGGAGTATTTGACTCAGGCAATTATTCTACATTTACATTAATACGCATTAGGCTATAAGCCTTAGACAAAAATGTATTTATGGTTTTTTAAAAACACTTCTATATTTTAGGCTTACAGCAAATAGCTTACTATTGCGGGTAAAATACCCACAAACTTACTAAGACACAATCAAGCATACACTATATGATACAATGCACTAATTGTCAAGAAACACAAAATTTGGTAAAGGCAGGCTTTGTAAGAGGCAAGCAGCGGTTTCTTTGTAAATCTTGCGAAAGTTATTTCACTGTACAAACTACACCAGTTACGCCAGCTAAGAAAAACCACCAAACGACCATCGTTGATATTGCAAAGGCCTTGGGCGTTGCGCCATCTACTGTTTCGAGAGCCTTAAATAATAGCAAAGAAATTAATGAAAATACTCGACAAGAGATTTTGAGGGTAGCTCAAGAACTCGACTATCGCCCTAATTTGTTGGCACAAAGCCTCAATAGGGGAGCTACAAATACCATTGGCGTGGTGATTCCAGATATTCAGCGACCATTTTTCGCTGGGGTATTGTCTGGTATTCAACAAGTGGCGAGTAATGCGGGTTATCGAGTGATGATTTGCCAGTCAAATGAATCTCATTCGACCGAAACGCTCAATGTTCAGGCTTTAATGAGTAGTCAGGTAGATGGTTTGTTGATTAGTCATTCTGTCGAAACAACCTCTTTTGAGCATATTAAACTCCATCTGAATAGGGGAATTCCGATTGTTCATTTTGATAGAGTTGCCTATGAGCTTCCAACCGCTAAAGTGATTCTTGATAACTTCAGAGGTTCTTTTTTGTTGGTAGAACATCTCATAAAGCAAGGGTGTAAACGCATTGCTATTTGTGCTGGTCCTAAAGAGCTACTGATTAGTCAGGAGCGATTTGAAGGATATAAATCTGCTTTACAAGAATACGGATTAAGTTTCGACCCTGATTTGGTTTATCATATAGGTTTTAGAAAAAACGAGGCTGTTGATGCGCTAAATCAATGGTTATCATTGGAATCGCCACCAGATGCCATTTTTGCGGTTCATCATGGCAATGCGATTGAGCTTATGGTAGAATTGAAAAAGAGAGGCATCAAAATTCCAGCGCAAATTGCTGTGGCAGGTTTTGGGGATGATCAAATTGCTGAATTAATAGAGCCAGCCTTGACTGTTTTTCATCAATTTCCTTTACAAGTGGGCGAAATAGCGGCTAATACCCTCATCAATAATATTATCGATGGTGATAATTTTGTACCAGAAGATATTATCGTACAAGGAAAATTGGTTGTGAGAAAGTCTTCCTTGAAGATTTGAAGATTTGAAGATTTGAAGATTTGAAGATTTGAAGATTTGAAGATTTGAAGATTTGAAGATTTGAA
>NZ_JAAALB010000034.1 GCF_009905545.1 Cellulophaga sp. BC115SP
TTGTCGTGATTCACAAAATAAACAAGGAGGTTTCGTTTTTAAAAGTTCTCCCGAAAAATTCGGGATGACTCATGTTTGATTAATTTTCAGCGAATGCCTAATAGTTAAGTTATTTTTAAGATATTCCTATTTTCATTTTATTAGATTAATACAAACCTTATTTACTTTAAGCACACCTCAAATAAAAATCATCTACATGAAGACTCTCCCCTACCTATTGGCTATACTCATTAGTTCTTGTGTACAAGAAACCTATATTTCTAGTCCGGCTGACTATCCTTACTTTCACTCACCCAATATTCTGGATAATTTTCGAGAAGGTCAAACCCAGTTTGAAACCCCAAACATGATATTTCCTGAAAATCAAATCTTATTTTTTGGAACTCTTTCCGATACTATCAATTTAAACCTGTACAAAATTTCACTAAACCAACATTTAGCCAGTAATACGCTTATCAAAAAGAATGACGAACCAGAAGGGCTACAAGTTACAGTGTGTCCAACACAAAATATGGCGATGTTTGCAGATTATGATTCCATTCCGCCAGCCCCAAGGTTCAGAGAGAATAGTTCAGAGATTGATAGTCTTGCCACGCTCAAGGATTACAATAAATGGATTTCTAGAAAAAGAAATTTAATACAGGCGATACCAGTTTTCATTTATAATTCAGGAATTAAAACGATTTTACTAGAACAGCAGGATGAAAAACTGACGATGATTCAAGAAGCCAAGAACGAAAAAGGAATTTGGAGACCTATAGAATATTGGATCTTTCCTCGGTGTGGTTATAACCGCTCTCCTATCGAATTGATGTCGAATGGTTTAGTCTTTACTCGGGTAATTAGATACAAAGGAAATTTTGCCACTGACCTTCGATTAAAGCTAAGGAGCAATCTGCAAGTATATTACTCCAATAGTTACCGAGGGACAATCCATAAAAGTCAATTCAATTTGCCAGAAAGAATAAAGCGAAACTATTCAGAAGATGGCAAACTTGACAAATATGCTTCAAATATGTTTTTTCTAAACTATTAGATATTTTTACAAGAATAATTCTATTTTAAAATATTTTTATCCAAAACATGACTGATACGATTATCACAAACGACACCAAAGCAAAAATAAAAAGACTAGCCTATTATCAAATAATCGGTGGAGGCGTAGGCACACTCCTATCAATATATTCAATCATCAAAAGCGAGTCACCAGCAAGTTATTTCTATTTATTATCTGTAACGCTTATAGGGTTTAATCTATTCACTATTTTTTCTGGTCAGCAATTAATAGTAGGTAATGTTAAAAGAGGACTTTTACTTTCATTATTCATTCAAATACCACAAATTATCAATTTTACTATCGCTGGTTTTGGATTCACTTTAGTTTCAGGATTTCTTATTTCGATTGGCATTGACTATACTCAATCATTTAAGCTCATCATGAATAGTGATTTCTCAATGATTTCCCTCAATTGGAACTATAAAGATGAGCTGATTATCTTTAATATCAATATCGTGGCAGCCTTCTGGACTGTACAAATTGTAAAAATTCAAGAGGAGATTAAATATAGAGAGAGGTTGCTTGAGGGGTTGACTTTAGAGCAGAACTAGCATAACATTACATTGAAATTGTGTATTTTAAATTTAACATTAATGTTTTGAAACTTTATGAAACCATTTTTGAACAGTATCAAAAGTCTACCAACAAGTCTTAAGATTACGATAGGATTGAGTCTATTTATATTTATCATTTCATTAACACAACCCTCCTTTTACGTAGAGCATGTTGGTGACTCAGATGGGCTCAATGATAGTTTTTTCCTCTTTTTATTTGGCTGGATGAGTTTTTTAGGTGGAGCTTATATTCCATTTATAATTTGGTTAGCCAATCCTGTTTTTTTTCTTTCAATTATCTGGACGATTAACAATAATGCTCACAGTCTAAAAGCTGCCTTATATTCTACCTCCGCTGCAATCCTATTCCTTCAACTTGATACAATTATGACTAGCGAGTCAGGGAGTACATCCAAAATCATAGCTTTAGGTATCGGATATAAGCTTTGGCTTACATCATTTCTTATCTTAACTATTGGTCTGATAATAAATCTATTTTTAATGAAAAGGAGTACCTTTTAGGAAAGAGTTTTATCTATTAATTACTGGTAAAATACATGAAGCAAAAGCTAGTCATTCTAATAGCAATCTTACTAGTGTATATTCAGAATCAATGACAGAAAGGGAAATAATCATCTACAAAACTCGACCGAGGCTTATTCTTTTGAGTATAACACTTTGTGGTTTTGCCTGTTTTCAGCTTTTAAGTATTTTAATAATCAAAAGTGTAAACACGCAATTCAGCGTTTTATCTATATCATTTATTATATTTTTTGAAACGCTATCGTTAACCGCACTGTATTATTTCCTTACCATGCGAGGGATTAAGCTTAGCGGAAAAACACTTTGTGTTTATCATTTGAATCTACCAATGAGGGAGGAATTCAAATTTGAAGAAGTAAGGAGTCTACTTCAAACGAAAGAAAAGGTTATTGTCAACGAGGGCATATTTTCGAAATCAGGCTGTAGTTTTTATCATATAACAACTACAATACTGCTCAAAAATGACAAAGTAGTTAAGCTTTACAGTATTGGTGAAATGGATTTTCAAGAATTAAACAAAACCTTTCGTAGGTTGAGACAGAGTGAAGGTAAAATCAAAGTTCAACAACAGCATAGATTCTTATATCTATTAGACAACTCATCTGATGTATTCATGACAATTCTTTTCTTATTTATAACCATCGGACTTGGATACGCCCTTTTGTTTGGTTAGTTTTTACCTGCTATTAAAATTACAGATCAATTTTTAAATTCTCAACAAGTGACAATTTGGCTACTTTCATTTTTCTTCCTACTATTTCAGTCGCTGGTGCTGGATTCCTATGCAGTACTTTTTAATTATTCGTCCTTGAACTGTCTTCAAATTATAGATATAATTCCAAATAAAACCCAACCTACCTATGCTATCAAAAGAACAAAAAATCGAGAAACTAGAAGAATTTATAAAAAGAGATAAATTCTCCGAAGAAGCATGGAATCAACGAGGGCTTCTTCCATCTAGTGATGAAATGAGTCAAGAATTGAATGCTTTTTTTAACATTACTGCTCAAAAACTCATAAAAAATATTGAAAAAAATAGCGCATCTAAAACACTCCAAAAGACCTTTAATTCACAGTTAGCCACGTTGGAAAAGGATGATTTTGATACAGAAGAAAATGAATTCGTCTGTGATTTATTATATGAATTAGCCTCGTTGGTAGAAGTAGAAATTAGTGAAGATTTGAACAACTGGCTCTATGGATCCACCCTTGACACCATTTCATACTTACAAGAAATGTTTGAGTCTCAAAAAAAAGTGGAAATAATTGAACAAGTATGTACTAAATGTAGTAGTATGATTGAGTTCATTATCAAAGACATAAATGACCATAACGCACAAACAGACTGGTTGGTTGCGGAATGTGTCACTTGTTTAGAGCTAAATTTAATTCCGACTGGCAAAAATATTAAGCTACAAAATTACGGTACTTATCTAGTAAAAGAGCAGCTAGATGGAAAGGACTACAACCAGCATCAAGCTATTCAACATCTTGAACAACTCAAGAAAAGTTCCAAATAATTCATTGATACAGCTTATATAGATTCCCGTTATTTTGAAAATAAAATAAGAACCTTAACTATTAAATCCTCATAAATCCATTCCTCCTCATGAAGTATTTTTCTATTTGCCTCTTCATCCTTATTGCCCCATTGGCTTTCAGTCAAAATAGCCCATATACTGAAGTGTTAAACTATTATCAAACTCATCAAAATTTTAATGGGACAGTAATTGTAGCAAAGGAAGGGAAAATAGAATTTCTGGGTGGAACTGGGCTTGCCAATCGAGATACTAAAGCGAAGATTACCAATAACTCAACTTTTAGAATAGCTTCCATTACCAAAGCATTTACGGCTGTACTGATTTTACAACTCTATGAAAAAGGCAAATTAGAGTTGAATGTTCCATTCGGTAAATATTTTCCTTCCTATAAAGGCAATGCGAAAAATGTAGCAACCATCGAAAACTTGTTAACCTACAGCTCAGGTATTCCCGACAAGGGGGCTAAGTTAGACATGAAACCCTACGAGAAACAGTTGAAACTTGATGATTTTATCAATCTGTATTGTAGTGAAAATGTTGTCGATAAACCAGGAGACAAAAGCATCTACAGCAATGTTGAATACATTATTCTAACCAAAATAATTGAGAACATTACAAAAAAGCCTTACGAAAGGGTTCTCCAAGAGCAAATTCTGACACCGTTAAAAATGACTCATTCGGGAATGATTCATACTCAAGATTATCCAAAGGGACTTGTGACTTCCTATTCTGTTGATGACAGCACCAAGGTTATTACAAAAGATAAACCTTACTTTGCCGAAAATTACTTCGGCGCAGGTGCGATGTATTCAACAGCTGAAGACTTATTCAAATTTGATCAAGGGATTTTTCAAGAGAAGTTACTCAAACCCGTAACGACTAAACTCTTACTCAAACCCAATCCCAAACTAGGCAATGTTGCCTTTGGTGTATGGTATGCCGATGGATATGGAACATTTAGCAAACCTTTTATTTATCGTACTGGCGGAATTTTAGGTGCAAGCTCAAACTGGATACATTCGCTGGAAGACCAAAGATGTATTTTAGTTTTGAATAATACCAACGGGACAAATCTGTACGGAATGTCTGAGCAGTTGTATTTGGTAAGCAAAGGTGAAAAACCTACCATTAAATAGCATGATGAAGATAAAAAGAACTTAATAAGTCTTTAAAGATGATGGAATTTATCCAAGAATTAAAAAATCGAAACGAAACCTTATTCTATTTTGGTCAAATATGCCTTGGGGCTGGGATTGTATTTTTGGTGCTCTCAAAAATTTCTCCTCTGAAAATCTATGGTGTCAGCGCATGGTACAAACCTTTTAAATTTGCCGTATCACTGGGTGTATATTCATGGACTATGGCATGGTATTGTCATTATTTACCCAATTTTAATTTAATCTTATTCAACTGGACAGTAGTAGTATTATGGAGTTTTGAACTCATTTATATTGCCTTTCAAGCAAGTAAGGGACAACTTTCACACTATAATTTATCGACTCCAGTTTATACAATATTGTATGGTTTAATGGCAATTGCGGCAACTGTAGTCACGCTTTACACTGCTTATGTTGGATTCTTATTTTTCAATGATGACTTCCTATTAATACCAACCTATTACCTATGGGCAATCCGATTGGGGATTATTCTCTTTGTAATTTTCTCTTTTGAAGGTTTCGCCATGGGCTCACGACTCAATCATAGTGTAGGAGCGCTTAACGATAACTCAAATTTATGGATTATTGCATGGAGTAAAACAGTTGGGGATTTGCGAGTTGCACACTTTATCGGAATGCATGCTTTACAAGTACTGCCAATCGTTTCCTTTTATTTCTTAAAAGATACCAAACTTACCATTGGACTCGCTCTTGTATATGGTCTTCTTGCTTTAAGTACTCTTATTCAAGCTTTACAAGGCAAGCCTTTTCTAAAAAGCTTCTTATAACTTTATCCCTTTTTAGATACTTTGTATTCTTTGGGTCAATGAGATAGTGGATTTCTCTTTGACCCAATTTTGTTTTTATAGCTTGTATCGTTTCCAACAATATTGAGCTTTCTTTGAAAAGAAAAAATTACTTTGTTAAATTGTAGAAAGTTGTCCAACATGAACCTCTAACCTTCAAAATCCAGATGATCTCTTTCAAAACAACTATCACTTTTAGCCTTTTTACACTGTTATCTTCTTGTTTTGGACAATGGAAAACACAAGAAAATAACTCAGCTCCTACAGTGGTAAAATCTTTTAAAACAACTGGGTTAGCGCCAGATTTTGATACCACTTTAGTAAGTCAATACATCAGGAGTATCTTTCAAGATTCAAAAGGGAATTTGTGGTTTGGCACCATTGGTGATGGCGTGGTACGCTATGACAAAAAAAACTTGCAATATTTTTCAAACACAGAGGGATTTATTTCAAATAGCGTTTTTGCCATAAATGAAGACCATCAAGGAAATATATGGATTGGAACAGACCAAGGAGTCTATCGATACGATGGTAAAACCTTTCGAAACTTTAATCAAAAAGACGGACTCGAGCATTTAGATATCAGTCGTAGAAGTATCCTTGTAGACAAATCTGGTAAAATTTGGGTAGGCACTCATCGAGGCGTGTATCAATATAATGCCGAGGCAGACCAGCAAGGGAAGCCAAGTTTTAGCTTATTTTCATTACTACCAGAAATCAACACAGCTGATATATTTGAAGATAAAACTGGAAATATTTGGTTCGCTTCCTCCAATCAAGGAGTTTTTAAATATGATGGAAAAGCAATCACAAATTTTAATGAAAAAGCCCAATTAGGAGAAAACTACGCAGGAGGAATTGCGCAAGATCCAGCAGGCAATATGTGGTTTGTGTTCAAAAATGGCATCTGTAAATATGACGGTAAAACATTTACAGAATATACCGCTAAAGATGGCTTAGGAGGAACTGAGTTTTGGGGTATATTAATAGAGAAATCTGGGATAATCTGGATTACTGCCAGAGGTAGCACCACTAGATTCAATCCATCCATTCCATTACCAAACCCTAAGGCATTTAGTGTATTCACTTCTGCGGATGGATTTACTTGTTGTGTACAAAGTATGTTCCAAGATCAATCAGGTCATGTATGGTGGGGTACTGGTCAAGGATTATATAATTTTGATAAAACAAGATTTTATCAGGTAAAGCGTAATGGACCTTGGCAAAATTAGGTATTGCCTTTGCTGGATTCCTAGCCAGCTCCGACCAGTTCACCCGCTGGTGCTGGATTCCTATCCAGCACCGACCATTTCTTAGGATTCTATCCGATTGGTATTGAAATAATTATTTTGCCGATTCAATTATAACTTCATAAGCTACTTATTCTAAATTAGTGCAGAAATTAATACTTCTAGCAAATAAAAATTGACTCTTAACCATAACTCAAATGAAAATATTTCTTACACTTAAACATTGGCAACTATTCGGAATCTCCTTCGGGTTACCAATCATTTTTCAAATCATTGCACTAGTATCAATTTTTGCAAGTAAAACCCCAGCTAACTTTTTTTATATTTCTTATCTCTTCCCGCTTTTGACACTTGTATTCATGGGTACGTATTTTGGTTGGTTTTATGCTGTTGGCTCTAATTTGCACCAAAAATTACCTTCCTCTGTAAAAATGAACCTAATGCTCTTCAAAACCTTTTTGGTTTTCCCAGTCGTTTATATTGGATTTATATGCTTTTTTATTTTTAACATGAGTCAGTCGGTTGAGCCCAATTCCATGATTCTGTTCATGATATTTCCTCTTCACTTATTTTCAATGTTTTGTGTATTCTACTGCATATATTTTGTTGCAAAAGTTATAAAAACTGTAGAAAGTCAAGAAAAGGTAAGTTTTGGTGATTGTTTGGGAGATTTTTTTCTGATATGGTTTTTCTTTATTGGAATTTGGGTCATTCAGCCAAGGATAAATGCGCTATCACAAAACGATATAGCTTAACAATTTATAATACTGGGGAAACTATAAAGTTATAATTACGGGTGTGTATTTTTCAGTTTTAAAACTGCTGAAAAAATCAGTCCAAGACTAAGTCTTGAACTAGATATAGAAATTTATAGATTTTAAAGTCAAGCTGCTATGATATCGTACGAGCAAGCGAAAATAATCGTTGAAAACTATGTCTCTAACTTAGAGCTAAGCCTTATTGATGACACTTTAGTGGTTATTGAAACTCAAACCATTGAAAAACCTTTTGCTTGGGTTTTTACCTACACCTCCAAGCGTGTATTTGAAACCAATAATGTAAATTTTCAGATAGCTGGTAATTCATTAGTTTTTGTAAACAAGTATTCTGGCAAAATAAGTACTTACTCAACTGCGTTCGATTTGGACACTCTCCTTGTAAAATACGAAGAAGAAAACCATATTTGGAAATTAACATTAAAGGAAATAGATTCACTTAGTCAAAAACAACTCCTTTTCTTGAAAAGAAGCTTAAACCTTGATTTAACACAAATCTCTAGAATAATTACTGATAAAGTTCAAGATTTACAATGTGGTTCACTCAATCGACTAAAGGAATTACAAGAAAATTTATTGGAATGCGATATAAGAACTGAAATTATGATTAACGTAATTTCGTCATTTCGTTAAATACATTTGAACATTCAGATAAAATCAACCTCTTACGCCAAAATCTTCCATCAAATCATTTATGAATAAAGCACCACTCCTTTTACTCCTTTTTTGTCTATTGGGTTGCCAGAAAGACAAACAGCGTCCCGAACAAAAGATATTTGACAGAATCCTATTTGTGTATCACTTAAAACAATCCGTAGAAGCAAATACATGGATGACATTCGACGATCCTCAATACGATGTGCCATTAATATACTTCACTGATTCGAGTTCTTATGTGGCAAATCCTACCGAAAAATTCCTCAAAACTTTCAAATCTGAACTCGTATTAGAGGATGGCACTATCAAAATTTACAAAACTCAAAAAAGAGTGGATGACTCTCCTTTTCACATGGAGACAGGCATGACTTTGGGCGACCCTACCCCTGATTTTAATTACCATTCACCTTTCATGATGTGTAGTAGTTTTGAAGAAACCGTCAAAACTATTCCAGATGTCGGCTCTACGGATGAATGGACAACTATGATTATTCACGAATATTTTCACGGTTTTCAGTATAAGCACAAACCTTATATGGATTATTATGAGAACGAAATCGTACAGATCCAACCAGATAGCTTGACGACTTTCTACAAAAAACTCCCTTGGTTTAAACAATCAATCGATGCCGAAAACCAGTTACTACTCGATGCAATTGCCGAAAAAGATAGTATCCAAACAAAGAAGCTAATTCAGGCTTTTTGGAATAAACGAAAACAAAGAAGAGGGCAATTTCAACAGAAACATAAATTTAGCCTTGACAAATTTGAAAAGTGTTATGAAACCATGGAAGGCACTGCCAGATATGTTGAATTTTCGTTATACAAGGATTTTGCTACTAGAAAACCCGATGAAAGTTTGCTAAAATCTGATAGCTCTTTTAAATCATTTGCAAAATTCAAGAACTATAATCTTCAAAAGGATAAGTGGTTGTACTTGACTGACAAAACTACCTACTTTTACGCCACTGGTTTCAATATGGCTCGCTTATTAGACAAACTAGGTATCGAGTACAAATCAAGACTTTTTAAAGATGGTAAAATTTCATTAGAAGATATTCTGAGAGAACAGCAGTAGTGCCACCCAGTCCAATTTAACACCTGATTATTTCGTATTTTATTAAAGTATTCAAATAAATAATATAAAACCTTTTCACACCAAACCATGGGAATTTTCGATCAATTTTTCAAAAAAAACCAAAACACCGAAAGCAATCAAGAACCATCCGCCTTCGATATACCTATTTCTGAACTACAAAAGGCTAGAGAAGGCACTATAAACCTAGGACAAAGTATTTTCCCTGTCATTAAAAGAGCTGATGACCCAAAGATTAATATCAATTCGATTTCTGCAGGAGAAATTCTTAAAGACCCCGTCGCAGAAGAAATTGTGGTTTGCTACGTAATAGATATGGGGGAAAATTTTGAGTTTATAACCACAAGGCATCTCTTGAGCTTTGGACTAACCTTTGATGATATACGTGACGCAGGCAGACGAAATCTCATCAACCGAGTAAATGAAGATTGTAAAATTTCGATTATGGATTATTCCTCGAGCAATCCTGCCATCAAGCCTTTTTATCGTTTGGAATTTGATAGTAATCTGAATCCTTCCATTATGCTTTTGGATGAATTTTGGGAGTCGAGTATCAAAGAAATTATTGATATTGATACCATTGCGGTAACAATCCCAGCGAAAAATATTATTTTCTTCTCCGATATGAAAGTGATGGAGAGTTTCAGAACGATGCGTCCAATTTCAAAAAAATTCTACGAAGCCTCTATATTAGATCAGGTAGAATTATCAACCAATACCTATATCCGTAAGAACGGAAAGTGGATTTTATTTCTTGATACGGATGAACAAATGGCTGAACTTTGGTAGTGATTTCAGCTAAAAATAAGCTTTATTCTTATTAATAACCGATAGATTAATTGGCATATTTTATCAGATAATTTTGCTTATAGGAAGAAAATATGCTTTTGGGTCAACTATTTCAAATATTCGTAAATAGTTCTATCTTTCCATGCCAATAAATATCGATTCTTCTAATCCAACATAATTATGCTAAGCCTTGATTTCAAAGTGGTAAAATTTATCCTAGTCTTCAATATCGTTATGCTATATCATGGATTAGCATTAGGACAAAAAAACGACGTCTGGATACGCTACCATGATAAAGCCAAGAATTTATACGGCTACAAAGATTTAAAAGGTAAAATTAAAATTCCTGCCAAGTTCGAAAAATTTTTTACCCAAGCTGACTCATTTTACAATATCATCTCTGTAAAAGAAGAAAATCTGCATAATTACAAGACCTATTATCTCTTAAAAAATGGGAAAAAAGTTGGTTTAGACAGCTTATATATTTTAGACTATACTGTTGATTGTGAAAGTGAAGGGAAAATCCGATTCCAAAACAGGAAAAATGACAGAATTGGTTTTTTAGATAAAAATGGGAAAGCCGTCATTCCTGCCATTTATAATTATGCCACTCCGTTTTATAATGGTGTGTCCAGAGCACTTATAAATGCAAAACGTGCATGCTGGGATGAAAAGGAGGATACACTAAACTGTGAACATCTAGGTTGGAAAGGAGGAATCCAAGTTTTAATTAACGATAAAAATGAGATTTTAGCGGATAGTCTTCATAACCTTCCAGATAATATTAATTGGTATTCATTAAAAACAAATCAAGCCGACTTAGACACCAATATTTGGTTTACCATTAAGGGAAAAAATGGGAATACCTATTCATTTATAGACTATCAAAAAGAGTTCAAACATTGGTTCGAGACGAAATTTTTATTCGCTCTAAAATCATACAATCAGGAGAATTTGAGAAGGCTGTTTTTTTCAGGTTTACAAATTAAATCAGAGAAATTAGGTACGAGTAATTCCCATCAAAAAAATTTCAATACTTTTATTCGCAAAATAGTTACACCCGAACGATTTCAAGCCAATCTCCTAAAAGAAATCAATATTATGAATGGAGATTTAATGTTCGTCGACATAGAAAAACCTGTTTATAAAAAATATCTAGACGCTTGTGGGCGCCACCAAAAAGAGAAGTTTCCTGCTTTCTTAATTGCCATAAACTACTATGTAAAAAGAAAAGAAGCACTTGATCTAACGAGTATTTCCAAGCTAGATCCAAATTGGAAACCATCAGAATTTGATATCAATTTTGAACTTGATTATCAGGAAAGATTTGAATTTCTTAAGACCAAAGATGGATATAAACTGTTTGAGGTTTATGTAAAAAACTGAATAATGAGATAGAAGCTGTTTAAACTTTCGTAAAATTACTTGCGTCAGCAATGAATTTATACTGTTTGAGCGAAGCGAGGTGGGACGCCACTCCGATTATAAATTCTTGATTTTTTTGCGGCCGCCGCTGCGGTTACTTTTTGTATCAAGGCGGGAACGCCTAGTTAAAAAGTAAGGCGAAGAATAAATCAATATAACTGTTTTTGAAAAGTTTAAACAGCTTCATAGTCAAAAATAAATTAACCGATAAACATTATTACTTACTATGACTTTAACATATAGCTTATCTGAAGATGACTTTCTCAATAGTCAGATATTCATTATAAAGAGCAAAGGAACTTTTCAAAAGTTCAGACAAATAAGTATGATAACAATTACCGTTTTGTACATTATTACAGTTAGTTTTTCTTTTTACTTTAAAAAGGACTTCTTTGGATATACCATGATAATAATTGGATTGATAACACTTATCGCTTTTCCTACTTATTATAAGCAATCATATAAAGAAAGATTGAGAACCCAGCTAAGAGATTATGTAAGTAATAAGTTCGACATTGAATTTACAATAGTACTTACTGAAGATTATTTAAGGTCTTTTTCTGAAGATTGTGAAACAAAAATAAAACTTCAACAAATCGGAGAAATTGTTGAGGTCGGCGAATATTTTTACTTGAAATTAAAAATTGGAGATACATTTATCATTCCAAAAAATCCAGTTGAAAACATCCAAGATTTGCAGTCAGAATTAAAGCAAATCGCACAAAGATTTGAAATTGGTTATACCACAGATCTTAATTGGAAGTGGTAAACCACATTCAATGATTATTTTTCAGACGCACTTCCTAAAGCTTAATTTGATTTGATAGTATATCTCTAAGCAATCCTTTAAAACAACCTCTTTTTACACCACAGCAAATGAAATATTTACTTTTTTCAATCACTCTTCTCTGTGTTTGCAAACAAGCACAATCTCAAACCAACTGGATCAGCAAAGAGGATAGTTTAGGAAATCTATTGTTTAGGGAAACGAATGTTTCAAGACACGATCAACAAACTTGGCAGTTTTTTGTAAAAGAGACAGGGTATATTTCTCCACTCAATCTTAAGCAAAGGGTGGCAAACCAAGTGAATGATAAGAATATAGATACTCTTCCTCGACTAAAAAAAACAGTGCTACATCTGCTAATCTCAGACAATCAGAAAAATCTGCTAGAAAAATCTTCGGATGGCTTAAAGCTGTATATCTTTAATTTTTCGGCTAAGCAGGTCGCAGTCCCTAGCATCGGTACAGCTCCACAAGGCTTAATCGAGTATATTTATGTAGAAAATAAATGGATAGCTCTAAGGAGAAAAGCAGGATGGCTCTGTCGTAAACCACTTCCAAAAATTCATTTTCTACCCAATGCTGTTAGTTGCTATAATATTTCACCTGTCAATCAGGAAAATGGTACAATCTCTTTGAAGTATAAATTTATGATGACTTACAATAATCAGTCAATAGAATCAAACCAAATTACTATAAAACTTTACCCAAATCAATTGCAAAGGCTTTTAGAAGAGAATAATATGCCTAAATAACAATAGGCACATCGCTCTGGAGGCAAGAATCTCCTTATATGCCACAAAATCTAACAATCTCACAACAAGTACATTACAAGGACAAATTTATTCTTCCAGATGATAAAC
This sequence comes from Cellulophaga sp. BC115SP, assembly GCF_009905545.1. Taxonomy (GTDB): domain Bacteria; phylum Bacteroidota; class Bacteroidia; order Cytophagales; family Spirosomataceae; genus Flectobacillus; species Flectobacillus rivi. The sequence goes on from NZ_JAAALB010000034.1 coordinate 13,299, forward strand.
TAGAATTAAAAAAATTTACTCTTTAAATCTCATAATGAAAAATCAAATGATGAATACAAAACACAAAATCAGACTTTAATACATAAACAAAGAAGATAAATTTAGATCTTCCTTTCCACTTTTTGCAATGAAAAAAATAAAACTCTCTAAATTATTTCTATATATCGCAACTATTATTGTCATAGGGTTTTGTATTCCACAGAACCTGAGGATGCCTGTTGAAGGAGCTGCCAAAAGTAGCTATAACCAACAATCATTTTGGTATTACCCATGGGGAAAATCTGTTACTCATAAGGGAGTTGATATTTTTGCTAAAAAAGGCACAAAGGTTTTTTCTGCGACTAATGGTATCGTGTTATTTCAGGGCGAAATTCCAATTGGTGGGAAAAATCATTTTTATACTCGGACCCAAATGGAGACTTCACTATTATTCACATTTAGAAAAAACTACTGTTCATATTTTAAATTTTGTAAACCATCAAACCATGATAGGGACAGTTGGAGATTCTGGAAATGCATCTGGGAAAAGCCCACATTTACACTACTCTATTGAAACTATTATTCCATATTTCTGGAGAATTGATAAAAGTCGGCAGGGATGGAGAAAAATGACTTTTTTAGATCCAACTGTATATTTGAACGAATATTTTTCCAGAAAATCAAAGAATTAGACACTTATTCAACACATGAAAAATACTATTTTGTCTCTCCTCCTATTGACTTCCTCAATACCTTTTGTGTCCTATTTCGCGGCGGGTTTCCCTTCCGAAAATGACACTAATCATTTCGTACAAGGCTCTATCACCCTTGTGCACCCAGATGGTGTGCAAACCATTATTCACCAAAATGGACAATCTAAAACTATTATCCACCCGAATGGGAAAATAAGCACTGTATTTGATAGTACACCAACCCATAAAATAATCACCCATTCAAACGGAAGTGTTACAACGCTTGTCAAACAAGGTTCTCTAGCAACCATGGTTAACACAGACGGTTCCATTTCTACAATAATGGAAAATGGCGACAGAAGTATTATCACTGGTGGTAACGGCACACAGATAACCATTTTAAATAATGGTTCTACCAAGAGTATTACAAGTTCAGATGGAACTATGACCAATTTGTTCATGTATAAGAATAATCAAAATATGAAGGAGCCAGATGCGGCCGAATTAATGCTTATAATAAGTCCAGAAGCTACTCAAGGAGCAAACCAGACACCTTCGAAGAAACATACTGCCTCGGTAAATATTTCTCAAAATAATCCCAGCGAGAGTATTGTTGAGTTCATTATCAAAAGCATAGGTGGCTTTATTAAAAAACTTATCAATGCCATTTTCTAAATTTAGAATGGATCTGAGGCTTGAAAAACTGTTAGGTAAAACATCATTGCGGGCAATAAGATTAAATCAACTTTGTTAGAAGTAGGTATTAGGCTGTACACTGTAAGCTAAAACCCTAGACGATTTTCTCATGAAAAATGGAAACATTTTTGCTTACAGTCTAAAGCACAACAATACAATCTTATTTTGCATTATTGCCTAGGATAAAATAAATTGTCGTACGGAGACATCAAATCATTAGGTTTTCCTCTTGAGATAAAATTTGCTAAACAAGGTCATTTTACTAACTCTTGCTATGAAAAGAAATTATTCAATTACCGTTATTTTCCTTGGCATTTTGATTTTTACTGGTTTTATTCAGCCTACATTTTATCAAAAATTAGCTGAAGCGGCATTGTCTCTCACACATCAAAAGGTTATTTACGATCCAACTTATACCGTTATACCGTACCCCAATGGTGATGTCTCACCGCAGAGAGGCGTCTGTACGGATGTAATCATCCGAGCTTATAGAAAAATGGGAGTTGATTTGCAAAAAGAGGTTCATGAAGATATGAAATCTCATTTCAAAAAATATCCCCAAAAATGGGGTCTTAAAAGCCCTGACAAAAATATAGACCACAGAAGGGTTCCTAATTTGATGACCTATTTTTCTAGATTTGGTATCGTTAAACCTATCACGAAAAACGCTCAAGATTACACACCAGGAGATATTGTGTGCTGGCAACTTTCAGACAGACTTACCCATATTGGACTTGTTTCATCAAAGAAAACCATTGGCCAGCAGCGATATTTGATTGTTCATAACATTGGTAGTGGGCAAGTATTGGAGGATTGTCTCTTTAGTTTCAAAATCATAGGACATTACCAATATAGTAATAAAACCCACTGATAAGTTTCGATAAGCGTATATATCTTAAACACTAAACTTTTGCCGAGTTGATTAAAGCAAATTATTTTACCCGTTTACCTCTTTCAAATTTTACCTAATTGAAAACTTCAGAAGATGATCCTTAAATTCCTTTCAAGGTAGGAAAATATATTTATGTTAATAGAAATTTGTAAAAAGACTCAGTATGCTTGTGAATACAGCATTACCAGAGATGATACAACTCATGAGCATTTTACGCTTGAGACAAAGACTTATTTTTTACATGATATTTGTCACTATGTGGTCGAAAAGCAACTTCAGTTCAAGAAAGGCTTCTGGGGAATGCTTTCAATCGGGCATTCGCTTCAAGAGCTTTTCGGAAAAGAAAACCCTTTGACTCCTGAACTTCGATTTATTGAACAGATCGTTGGACCTATACAATCTGTATATGCTGGGCATTTGCCTAAACAGCAATTTTCTCAATTCATCCATCATCTGAATTTTGAAATATCCGACCTCGTCTTAAACAATTGCCTCGAAGAAATAGCAACTATTCAAAATCACTGGAGAAATCTTGAAATTGGCAAGTCTATCTCACTTACATGGACTTTATAAATGGAATAAAAAGAATTGTGCTTACTAAAATAAAGTATTGAATAATATTGATCATCAACATGAAGCTAGATTTATATCAAATAGATGCCTTTACAGACAGTGTCTTTGGAGGCAACCCTGCGTGTGTAGTACCTCTCGACAATTGGTTACCTGACAATTTATTAATGAAAATAACCCAAGAAAATGCTGTCGCCGAAACTGCTTTTTTTGTCCAACACAAAGACTATATTCATTTAAGATGGTTTACCCCCGAAATCGAAATGGACTTATGCGGTCATGCGACCTTGGCAACGGCCCATTGTCTAAAAACAATACTTGGCTATTCTTCTGATATTATTCGATTTGAAACACTCAGTGGTGAGTTGAAAGTGATAGTCGACGGTGATGTATATCGAATGGATTTTCCTTCAAGAATGCCAACAAAGGCAGCATTACCTGAGATTATCTCCCAATCTTTGAGTATTCAACCTAAGGAGATTTTCAAGTCAAGAGACTATATGTTAGTTTATGAAAGTGAACAGGACATTAAGGATATACAGATTAATAGGCAAATATTTGACCAAATAAACCTCGACCCAGGTGGGGTAATTGTCACTGCCAGAGGGTTAAAAGACGATTTTGTCTCCAGATTTTTTACTCCTCAAGCTTCTATACTCGAAGATCCTGTCACAGGCTCAGCTCACTGTTCATTGATTCCTTTTTGGGCAGAAAGATTAGGTAAAAATGTACTTGAAGCCTCACAAATTTCAGAGAGGAAAGGCAAGTTGTATTGTGAAAACCTTGGAGATAGAGTAATTATCAGTGGAAAGGCTAGAACTTACTCTGTTGGAACACTCTGGACAGACTAATTCTCGATTTCATCGTTTGTATTGAAATCTAGTTTTATTTTTTTTACAACAGAAATATAGGATTTTCCATCTTTATACAAACATCACAATGTTTTATAAAGGCAAAACCATTCAAATCTTGCATTCATATTTTTTTAGCATATCTTTTTTGCCATTTCAAAATAGGTGTCAATTTGACCTTTAGCAAAACCTAATTAATCACCATGAAAAATATCCTTCTCCTTGTTTGCTTACTCACTGCCTGTATTTGTAAAGGACAAATCAACGTTGCTTACGCAGACTCCATTAGAAAACACTACCACATACCTGAGTTGAGTTATGCAATCGTGGATGCTAAAACTGTTTTGGAGATAGCAGCATTAGGAAAACACTCGATTCAACTTACCGATACGGCCAGCTTGAACGACCGTTTCCATATTGGCTCAAATACAAAAGCTATGACAGCATTCATTATTGCCAAATATGTAGAAAAAGGAAAACTCAATTGGAACACCAAATTTTTTGACCTGTTCCCGAGCTGGAAATCTAAGAGCAAACCAGAATATGCCAAAATGACTCTTCAGGATTTACTGTCACACAGAGCTGGAATTTTACCATTTCAAGGGGAAGATGACCCACAAATTCCTGACTTTAAGGGAAATAATATTCAAAAAAGAAAACAGTTTGCTCAATTCGTCCTTACATTTTCACCTGTAAAAATAGATGATGAGCATCCTTTTGTTTATTCAAATGCAGGTTATACCCTTGCAACACTTATGGTAGAAAAGGTTACGGGTAAAAGTTGGGAGCAGTTAGTTGATCAGATCTTTAATCGGGATTTAAAACTCAATGTAAAACTGTCATGGCCTGAAAATCAAACCAATAAAGATACATGGGGGCACCTCACCGAAAATGACGTACTTACGCCCGTTCCATCAAAAAATGATTTTCATCTGGATTTCACCGAACCAGCAGGAGACCTCAACATAAAGTTAACAGACTATATAAAATTCATTCAAATGAACCTTGACGGACTTGAAGGGCATAATAACTATCTGACAGCTAGAACTTACAACCTGATTCATAAAGGAATCAAAAATTATTCGCTCGGCTGGTTTAATATTTATGAAAACAATAATGAGTTATCTGTTCATTCTGGTACTGGCGCTTTTACTTACTTTAGTCTAGTGCATATCGACCGTATAAAACTTCGAGCCTATATCATTTTCACCAATTCATTCAACAATAATACACAACAAGCAGTAAGACTTATTATGCGAAAACTAAAAGAGAGTTATGGGTATTAAGTCGGTATATATACATAGAATTATTTCTTCATCTTTTTTAGCGATTTTGATCAGTCTATTACTGTACGTTTTGGAGAGCGACCAGAATAAGCTTCAAATTATGATTTTTAATAAAACTGGGTATGCTCTCGATTCTCTTGAATTTGAGGGTCACTACTTTCACTTGGCAAATTCAGATTCCTTGACGCTAAATAATTACGAAAGCATTTCTGTTCAAGATAGCATACCACTGGGTTTGCCACAGGCAAAAATAAATGGACATGGTAGACAAAACTACAATTTTCCTATTTGTGGAAATGGAATAATAAAAATCGTCTACGGAATACATAAGTACGATGTAACTCTTCGCTCGAAGCAAGACTCAACATTACTCATCTGGCAAAAGCATCAATAATATTCAACTGTTATAAAACCTTTTACTTATGGAATTTTCTCCCTTCAACCCAACTGTCAAATTATGCTTACAAGGCATGGAATTAGAAGCCCAAAATAATCGTGAAAAAGCATTACAAATCTATTTAGAAGGATGGAATGAGGCAAACAACGATTTTGAAAAGTATCTTACCTCCTACTATATCGCCAAGCTCCAAGATGACACTCAGCAAAAGTTATTTTGGTTAGAGTCAACCTTATCCATTGCCTTAAAATCAAATAGTCCCGCTGTCAATACAGCCTTGCCTACTATATATCTTACTATCTCCGAATGTTACAAATCATTAGGTGAATTTGAAAAAGCAGAGGAACTGTTAGCTCAGTCAGAGGCTCATCAATATAGCCCTTCTGATAAGGGACCTTTCTATCATGGAACAAAAGCAGATTTATCAGTTGGCGATTTCTTAGTAGCGGGTGGAAAATCAAATTATCAGAACAATCTCAAAATGAACCATATCTATTTTACTGCCTTGGTGGATGGTGCAGGTTTAGCAGCAGCACTAGCAAATGGAGAAGGTACTGAAAGAGTCTATGTGGTTGAGACAACAGGAAGTTATGAAAATGACCCCAATCTTACAGATAAAAAATTCCCAGGAAACCCAACCCGTTCTTATCGTTCGGAAGCACCATTGAAAATCGTTGGAGAAATAAAAGAATGGGCACGTCGTAGTCCTGAGGAAATACAAAAATTTAAAGAAAAACTAGATAACAATAAGGGAGAAATTATTAACTAGGCTTTTTTAAAAATGAAGGAAATGGAAATTTACACTAAATATTTACAAAAACTAAAGGAAGAAAATACCTTAACTTGCTTATTTACTGACCATTTCAATGAATCCTACGACGGGTATGTATTGGACTTTACAGATGAGTTTTTGATTTTTGAAAAAGTTGATATCAATTTCAAATTTGATGGGATTTGCATTCTTTATCGGAATGATATTACACGAGTACGATGGGCGGGCAATGACCTTCAAAGTATCAATAAATTGATAGATTTAGAACATAAAACTTCGTGGAAATCTTCGATAAATCTTGAAAACATTAATTCACTCATAGTGGATTTGGCAAAAGAATTTAGTGTCCTTACCATTTATACTCAACATTTGGCTAAAGATATTTGCTTTGTTGGACAGGTTGAAGAAATCGATAACAACACCTTACTGTTTCATGAATTTGGTACAACATCAACACTTGATAGAAAATTCTTGCTAATCTCTGTTGAGGAAATAACCAAAATAGAAGTGAACGGACATTATGAAAAAAATATTACTAAGCTTTTTGGACTAAGCAAATAAGCCATTTACTTCACGACCTAAATCTATTTATGAAAAAGTTTAAAATCTTCATTCTGCTATTATCTGTAGCATTTATTGGATGCCATAATCAAAATAGAAATCCTGAAGGAGAAGTGAAATTCACAAGCAAAGACACCGCCTCTTCCATCCTGTCTTACGAATTCAAAGATTCTTCCGATTCTGAATCAACTGAAATGGCTGATAGTCTTTTACCCACTCGGCTTTTAACTGAGGGAGTATTTCATAACGATGAGGTATGGCCAAAGGCTGCAAATGAGGAGTGGTTTGGGCTTTTCCAAAATCAACAAGGTTATTACCTTGCAAAAACTAAATTGAAGCTTACACAAGTAAACGATCCAATTTCGGAGGAAGATAATCTAAGTGGGTGGCAAGTAAAAACTGCTAGTAAAGACACCTCATTGGTTTTAATAAAAACTATGAATTATTTGACTCCGAGAAAAATCCAAAAAATTGAGGTACCAAAATCTAATGTATATCCTCAAGATACCCTAAAGCTCAATTACATGGGCAACAACTATCAGATTTATGCTACAGGCCAAAAGATAAAGCTTTCTGATCAGCCGGATATATATGAGGTGAAAAATTATAAACTCTTCATTACTACAAGGATTCACGGTAAAATCAGAAAAACGCTTTTGGTGAGTGTTGAAGAATTTAATGATACGATGATCAGTATCCTTTTCGTCGGTGATATGGATGGAGATGGAATTTTGGATTTACTTTTGGATACCTCCAACCACTACAATAGTGAAAGAACTACCCTTTATTTATCTAAACCTGCGAACAATAATGAACTGTTGATGCTAGTTGGTAAACATACTATATTGGGATGTTAAATGAATAGCTCATTCTAGTATATTATTCTATTTTCAATTATGAATCCATGCTAAATTATCTAACCGTTTCATTTTCAATACTATCTTTATCGATATGGGCTTTTTTGAATACCATTGGTGCTCAAAAGTCGCCTAATAAGGTCGAAGTAACCGTCTTGACACCTTTGCCTATCAACTCAACTCATATACCTGAGGCTAACGCTAAAAAACTACTAAAAAGTCCCCAGTTAAAGAAACAAGTAGATTCTTCTCTTCAATTTGCCTTGAATATTGCGCAAAAGCACATTGCAAAAAATAAGTTCTTAAAAAGAATCAAGTACTGCAAACCAAATATTAAGTACCAAATTCATATTAGTAGAGATTATTATTTTTCAAAAAACGAATCACATCTTATTATCCGAAGAGTTAATAAACAGCAGATTTTAATCGATGTTTTTGTAAAAGCAGGCAACGATTTCAAAAAGGTTCTTTCTTTACAAGAAGAGGTCTTAGAATATGTCTCAGATACCATACAAGATATTGATGGTGATGGACTTAAAGATTATGTCATTCGAACATATAGTTGTTGTGGTTGCTGTCTAAGAGCTGTTAGCAAGGTTTATGTACAAAAAACACAAGGTCGTTTTGTGGTAAATCCCTACAAGTTTATGAATCCCACTTTTTCACCAAAAGAAAAAATCATTCGTGGAATCTGTTACGGACAAGCAGGCGATACCGAAATGTACAAGTATAAATGGCGAGGACGACAAATTGATACTTTGGAATTCATCGCCTATCAAAAAAGATCTAATGGAGAGAAAACTGGGAAATTCCTTATTCTTCGAAGCAGAAAATCAGAAACTAATCAGAACATTCTCAAGGTCATTAATAAAGTCCCAAAGGAATACCTTAGTATAGTCGGGTACGATTGGTTTACTGGCAAAATTGAAACTTATTCATTCAACCAACACAGCACAACATAAAACCATACTCCATTAAAATGTATATTTGGTAAATACCTCATACGATATACAAAACATTCTAAATTACTGTGAAAATTAAAATTTTACCCGTAACTCTTCTTTTGTTATACTGTGCTTTATTAATCAAAATCATGGTATTCAAAGACTTGCCAACGATAAATATTGGAGGTTTGATGCTAAATTTTTCAGGAACAAACCCTGGGCACGCCCCAAACTTTATTCCCTTCACCACCATTTACCCGTATCTTCTCGGTCACAAAGGACTTATTATCGCCAGTATTAACCTACTAGGAAATATTGGGTTATTGATTCCAATAGGGATATTAACTCCTTTGGTGTTTAAAGATTTTTATACGCAAAAATCTTTGCTTTTAGGTTTTTGCTCAGGTCTATCCATCGAAGTCATGCAGGTAATATTACAGGTAGGAATCTTTGACATAGACGATATTATCCTAAATGCTTTGGGTGTCATGATCGGCTATTGGACTTATACAATCTATCTCTTTTGGTGGCAAAAGAAGCAATATGCCCTCATGATTGTGGCTAGTTTATTAGTCTTAATTATTTCGTTCGGAGGTTTTTATGCCTTTTTCCCAAAAGGAAATGCTTCAAGTCAATTACAACCTAAAAAGCTAGCTCAAAACGAAGATTTATGTGGAGGAACTGGCGGTACTGGCGAGATTATCAAAACAGGTGTAAATAGGTTTACCATCAAAAGAAATGATGGTGTTATACAACAAATTCGACTAACAAACCAAACGATAGTCAAAACTTCATCAGGTCCCATTGCAGCCTCAGCACTAAAAGTTGGTGAAAGAGTCACGATAGTAATAGATGAAACCGAAACTGCGTCCATGGTTTTGGTTTGTGCATTGGCACATTCGAATATTAAAAAATAGAAAAACTACCCAAAACTATACTCATTTTTTACAGTAAATAGAAAAACGCCCTATTCTTTAAAACAAACCCAAATTCTATAAAAAACTGATAAACAAACACTTAATCTAAATGAATCAAGAACATTTAAGTTCGAAGCCCCATTTTCAAATTTTGGATGGGCTTCGTGGAGTAGCCGCTGTGCTCGTTGTATTCTTTCACCTTGCAGAACCACTCGCTAGTAGTCACCTTGACAACGTCGTAAACCACGGTTATTTAGCAGTTGATTTTTTCTTTCTCCTTTCTGGTTTTGTCATCGGATATGCATACGATGATAGATGGAGGACGCTAACTTTTAAAAGCTTTCTTCGTCGGAGGTTAATCAGGCTTCAACCTCTTGTAATTTTGGGTATGACGCTTGGAGGAATCACCTTTTACTTTACAGACTCTACAATTTGGCCAATGATTCATACAGTTCCACTTTGGAAACTCATCATTGTAATGCTAATTGGGTACACCATTTTACCGATACCACTTTCGATGGATATTCGAGGTTGGCAAGAAATGCACCCGCTCAATAGTGTTGGCTGGTCACTTTTCTTCGAATACATCGCCAATATGATGTATGCTCTTGGTATTCGAAAGTTATCAAATAAATCACTCGCCATATTTGTATCACTGTCAGCTTTGCTATTAATACATTTTGCAGTCACCAATCCAAACGGTGATGTCACTGGAGGATGGACACTCAACTATGAACACATGCGGGTTGGGATTACAAGAACTCTTTTCCCATTTTTTGCTGGCTTGCTTTTATCCAGAGTCACTCAACCGACCAAAATTAAAAATGCCTTTTTGTGGTGTAGCCTTTTGGTTATAACAGTTTTATTGATGCCAAGAATTGGCGGAGCATCAAATTTATGGTTAAATGGACTGTTTGAAGCATTTTGTATCATCGTAATCTTTCCATTGATCGTCTATATTGGCGCCAGTGGAATATTACATCCAAACGAAGATAAAATTTGTAAATTTCTAGGAGACATTTCCTATCCTTTATACATGACGCACTATGTGCTAGTTTATTTTTATGTGGCATGGATTAGTAATCATAAAGGTATAACCCTTGTAGAAGCTTGGCCAACGGCTTTACTAACCTTTGGAGGAGCTATTGTTTTGGCAATGATAAGCTTAAAACTATATGATGAGCCAGTGAGAAAATGGTTACATGGGAAAATCAAAGCTTAGGTTAATTTTCATGAGGTAGTTTTTTTAATACAAAAACAAGAGTTATTCGACAGAAAGCCTTTTTAGAGTCTCATTGGGTAATTACTCTAAAAAGGCTTCTTTATAATTTAGGTACAATATGCATTATTACTTTAGCAGATTTCCTAAAAGCTAATTTAGGAATCATGCAAAATAAAATTGAATTAATAGGCTTTAGGTTATTAGTTATAGGCATAAGGTAAAAGCTTCTCTTTTTTATGAGAAATGCGTTTTAACCTTTAGTCTACGGCTGCCTAAAGCAGGCAAAATAATTTAATTTTGCCTGCTTTAGTATTTTAACTGATTTAAACTACTAGTTATAAACCAAGATGAGATATATTAGTTAAAAAACATTACCAAGCACTACTTTCAATCTCGTTAGAGGTATTTCCTTCTTTTACGGCTATCTCAAAACTATCTACTAAGCTAGTGGCTTTTGTAAAGAAACTATAAAAAGCATTACCCCAATAGACATATTTACTGCCTTTGGCATTGATAGGAACTTCGTCACTTACCTTTGAGTGAGCCCAAGTATTAAAGACTCCATCTGTAGAGATATTTTTGGGATATTGATATTCGGTCAGTGTTACTAAAATCTTCGCTTTTCCATCCTTTACATCAATTTTAATCACATGCCAACCTCTGCAACTATTATTCAAATTATCAAATACCCCTCTGGCAACCACTAATCCATGCGATTTGTCAAGGTTAACTATTTTGATATTCTCATCGATGTAATAGTAAGCAAAGAAATTCAGTGCACGATTATAGATTTCTTCTTTATTGAGAGAAGGAGCTTCTATTATTCGTTGAATGGTGACATTCTTTCTATCGTCAAGCGCCCATTTTCCTTGGATACTTGAGAGCTTCTCATCGACATTTTGACTCATCGCTACAAATTTGGAACATAGCAAAAGTACAGAGATAATAATCGCTTTTTTCATAGGTTTTGATAGTTGCTTTTGTGTATTAAATAGAGATAGATAAACCACTACCAATCGGCATTTTTAGCAGTTACTACTTTCGTAAGCGTTCGCTCAAAATTTCCCAACAAATCTAATGACTTCTGAACTGCGGCAAGAAAAGTTTGTTCCTGCATCTTTCTTTTGAGCTTACTTTGATTTAAAGGATATTCTGTTGCTATCGAAAGAAATTCAGTCATTCTAGAGAGTTCTGCTCCGTAAAAATAGGGTCTTTCAAATAAGTTTAAAGTAAATGAAACCTTTATTTTATTTCCACGGGTTTCAACAATTAATGAATGCCAAACACTCATTGTTGAGTAGACAAGCGGATAATTCGCATTAATAATAAATTTTCCCTTGGTACTATCAGCATACAAGAGTTTAAAGTTAGTCGCCGCATAATTTAGTGCAACAAACGTCATGACAACTTCGTAAACATCTGATTTTGTTGCACTTGAAGGCAATGCAAATACCTTTGAAACTACAGGGTTTTGATTTTCGTCAACAACCCAATACTCACGAGATTTAGCATAATCTAGTTCTTGACTTTGTGCTTTGTGAGTAAAGCAAACAGACAACATGAGGAGCATTAGTAGAAAATAGGTACGTTTCATAGGTAGAGTATTTTAGTTGGCGCAAATATTAAATATAAAGTTTTAGGGACAAGTTTTATTTTGGGCTTTAACAAATATTTAACAAAAACATGAGTCATCCTGAATTTTGGGATGGATGATTGAAAATAGAGACCTCTCATTTGTCCTTATTGGGAAAAAGGCACTCAAACATTAGGCATTTCTTTACTATTAATCAAAAAGGTGTTCGAAATGAGTTTTTCGAACACCTTTTTTGATACTATATTCTATAATCATATATCCTTAGAGGCAAAGCATTGCATGCTTTACTTATGGAATGTAGATATAAAAATAATCACTCATTCACTCAATTTCAATTCACTAAATTATGGACGACTTGCAATTTATTAAATATTATAAGTTACTGTCATCAAAAAGTTTCTTGGTGCGCCCGGAAAAGCTCTCAAATAATCATATCCTCCTACCCAATGGGTTTTATTGGTGAGATTATTCAAATTCAATTGAAGCCTTACTTTTTTAAGGTTGTAATAAATACCAGCATTCCACAACTGATAAGCAGGAAATACCTGTGGCTGAGTTCCTGCATCAAAAATTGACCCATAACGGTCTGCCACGTAGTTTGTACCCAAACCTAAGCCCAAACCAGATAAACTTCCTTTGTGAATAGTATATTTTGTCCACAAATTTCCTTGATGTCTTGGCGCATTTGGCTTTTGTCGACCAATATCTGATTCAGTAGTACTACTGGTGATTTTCGCATCATTGAAGGCATAATTTGCGGTAATTGTCCAATAAGGAGCTATGTAGCCTACCACATCAAGTTCAACACCCTTCGAAATTTCCTCTCCCATTTGAATCATTTTATCTGGGTTTCCTGCTTCTCCTGCATTGTATAATTGCCCTTTCACCAATAGGTGGTAGATAGCAGTTGAAACAACCAAGCGCTTGTCAAGCCATTCGGATTTGGCACCCACTTCGTAAAGTCGACTAATCAATGGATCAAATGGCCCTCCAGCGAGTGGATTACTAATTACCGATGCCGTTTGTGGTTGATAACCATTTACATAAGTTCCGTACACATTAATATGCTGATTGGCGCTGTACACTAAACCTAGTCTCGGTAAAAAAGCATGTTGCGTTACCTCTGTCGCATTTGAAGTATTATAACCTACTATATCGGTAAAATAATCCTGACGTAAACCTAACAAGGCCTGAAATTTCCCCATTTGGATCTGGTCTTGCAAATAAACCCCTTGCGTTCTTAAAAATTCAGGATCGTAATTTACAACCGTATAAAAATACTTTGACATATCTCTAAAGACATACGGATTGCTCGCCGTCAAATCAAAATGAGGAACGTTGGGAACGGGATTACCATTAGCATCCAATAGATACCTACTTGACTGTGCAGGGTTATAAGAATTAATAGCGCCAGTGTTGGCAGCATTTCTGTAACCTCGTGCTTGTAATTGAGAGCCGCCAGGCATTAGCTCTTGCTGTGCATAATCATATCCAAGTAACAGCTTATGTTTCAAACGCCCTGTTTCTAGCTCATAATTAAAGTAGCCTGTGAAGTTATCCGCATTGTAGGTTCTTTTACGGATAAATACCTGCATTTCAACTTGGGAAGGAATAACAGCACCTTTGCCGTCTTTTGCATAGGTATTGGCAGAACGGTGTTCAAGCAAATCTTCGTTGTAATTACTGTGCATATAAGAAGCATTGAACACTAATTTATGGGTAATCTTTTGAGAGAAACCTAAAGTGAAATTATACGTCTCTTCTTTCAAATAATCGTTTACACTATTTAGGGAAGTCTTTATTGAGGTCGAATACAAATCCCCATTTCCTAAAGCTGATTGTCCTCGGTCAAGTCTCCCTTCTGAGGTTTGGATTACTAAATCAGCATTGATTCGGGTATTTTTACTTGGTAAAAACGATAGACTTGGCGCAATAATCAGGTTTTTGTCGTACTGCATATTTCTAAAAGAACCTGAATTCTCGTAGCCTAAATTGATTCTATACAATACCGTTTTATCTTGCGTCAAAGGTCCTGTAAAATCAGCTAGGGCTCTCATCGTATTAAAACTTCCAAAGGTTGTGGAGATAGATTGAGCTTTTTCGTCTAATGGTTTTTTGGTAACTCTATTGATCGTACCACCAGCGGAGGCGTTTCCAAATAATGCCGAGGCAGGCCCTTTGATGACCTCTACCCTTTCTATATGTGGTATTAATTGTTGTTTCCAAAAACTGGTAAAAGCACGTTGCCCATTGACCAAAATCGACGAGTTTTGCCCACCTTGAATTCTGTGACCCCGTACGGTGAGATCATTATAAAACGAAAATTGCGTCACTCCGCTCATATTTTTTACGACATCATTCAATCGAAATGCTCCTTGATCTAGAATCAGTTCCTTCGTGACATAGCTGATACTTTGCGGAACATCCTTCAAGGCTGTTGCTGTTTTGGTACCGACAAAGGAAACCGAATTTTTATATTCTGTTTCCTTACGACCTACCACTTCTATCGTTTGTAATTGCTCTGAGGTCTCTGTAAGCTCAATATCCAAACTAGGGGAATTTTGATTATCCACAGTGATATCCTTAAAAAGAGGCTCAAAACCCACGAAAGTGAATTTTAGTGTATAACGTCCCGTTGAGACTCCCTCTATTTGAAACCTTCCTTCTGGGTCAGTTGATACCCCTTTAGTGGTTTTGAGAATAGAAACAGATACGCCTGCAATAGGTTCGTTATGGGAGTTGTGAACCAGACCTGTTATTTTTTGTGAAAATACATGTTGTGAAAACAGGAATAAGATGAGTAGTAAAGAGTAGTGATTTTTCATTTTTATTAAGTCTAATTATAAATAACAGTTCAAATTTGACTAAAATAAAAACGAATAGCAATATTATTTAGAATAAATCTAAATAATATTGCTATGGTTCAATTAAATCTAAGATGTAGACAAAAAAACCTCAAATGACGATAAAAAACGCCATCTGAGGTTTTAAATGGAAATTAAAATATAGTTGAAAGAGATTTATTTTAAGTTTTCAATGGCTTTATTGAGAAATTACATTCCTAATTAGTTAGAAGAATCAGCTTTTTTTTGTTTTACCCAATAAAACAACGGAGGAATCAGAATTGGGGTGAAAATCAGTGTACTGATTAGCCCTCCAATAATTACTGTTGCCAATGGGCGTTGCACATCCGAGCCAATTCCCGTGGATACTGCCGCAGGAATCAGACCCAAGATGGCTAAAACAAGGATGGAAAGTATGGCTCTCAATTGCTCTTTAGCAACATTATTAATCGTATCTTGACTTACCTCTAGGGCGTGTATGGCTCGGTTGAGCGCTGAGACTAATATGACTCCTGCCATTACCGAGATACCGAAAATAGACACAAAACCCACACCACCCGATACATTGAAGTAATAACCTCGTAACAAAAGCGCTGAAATACCACCTGCTAAGGCAAACAAAATACATGACATCGTCAATAAGGTATCTTGTAAATTGTGATACAGCATAAACAACAATCCAAATACCAACACAATCGTCAGTGGAATCGTAAAGGCTAATTGTTTACCTGCTCGCTCAAGGTTTTCATACTGCCCACCATATATCACCTCATATCCTTTTGGTACGTTTACTCCTTTTTCAATTTTATCTTTTAATTCTTTTACAAAACCACCTTGGTCACGTCCACGGATATTGGTTCTAACCGTAATCATTCGTTTGTTGTTATAGCGGTAAATATTGGTCTGACCAGCGACAAAACGAATATCTGCCAACTCACTCATAGGAATCAAAGCACCAGACGATGAACTCACTAACAACTTCTTGATTTCGTCGATGTTATTGCGGTATTGTGGCAGATAGCGTACCAAAATGTCATATCGCTTAGTTCCATCATAAAGTACCGAAACATATTTTCCACCAATTGCGGCCTCAATCATATTTTGGACGTCAGATACATTGATGCCATAACGAGCTGTTTGCTCTCGATTGATATTGATGGCAAGTTGCTCTTGTGAGCCTTCTTGCTCAATATTTACGCCTTTGCTACCTTTCATATTTTTGACAATCTCAGCAATTTGCTCTGACTTTCCTCGCATTAACGATAAATCATCACCAACAACAGATACTGCCAAATCGGCTGCCGAACCTGTTACAATTTCCATTACTTGGTCAATGATTGGCTGACCAGAAGTGAATTTTACACTTGGCAAAGCTCTTTCCAAATCGGCTGTCACCAACTGAACTAATTCCTTTTTAGAAACCGTATCCGTCCAAAGCTTATAATCTTTTAAGCCTACCAAAATCTCATTACGGTTGGCTGGGAATGGGTCCGTACCATCGTCATTGCGACCTGTTTGGGTAATCACAAATGAGATTTGTGGATATTTGGAAATAATCGAACGAATCGTTGGTGCATATTTAGCATTCTCTTGAATGGTAATTCCAGCAGGAAAATTTCCTCTTAGGAAAATCGAACCTTCATCCAATTCTGGCAAAAACTCAGAGCCTAGAAAACCACCCAAACTAATCAAAGCAATAACAACTACAAAGCCTGCCACTACAGTTTGCTTATAAAAACGAGCGATGCCATGAAGGAGTTTTGCATATACTTTATCAAAAAAAGTCAATACAAAATTGTGATGCTCTTTGATTTCATGGTTTTCGTTAATGACTTTCTGGAAAATAAAGGAAGTCAACACAGGAATCACTGTCAAGGCAAATACCATCGAACCAATTACCGCAAACGACAAGGTCAAAGCCATTGGGCTAAACAGTTTTCCTTCAACACGTGTCATCATCAAAATTGGCATATAAGCAAAAATGATGATACTTACAGAGAAGAAAATCTCCTTTGAAACCTCATTAGCAGACTGAATGGTCAAGGCGATAATACCTTTTTTCTTTTCTTCGTGTGTCGCTTTCTGGTAATTCCTTATCAGGTGCTCGACCATCACCACAGCCCCATCCACAATAATCCCAAAATCAATCGCTCCTAATGATAAGAGGTTGGCAGGAATACCCGTCAATCGCATAATGATAAAGGCAAACAGCAAAGAAAAGGGAATCGTAACGGCTACCACCAGGGCACTTCTGAAATTTCCAAGGAAGAAAATCAAAATTACAATTACAATACTAATTCCTTCAAAGAGTGTTTTGCCTACTGTATGCAATGAGCTATCAATCAAGAAACTACGATCATATAAAGGACGAATTTTGACACCTGCAGGCAATTCTTTCTCTTGTAATTCGGTCAATTTTTCTCGTAAATCCTTCAATGACTCACTTGGGTTTTCGTAACGACGCAACAAAATAATACCCTCTACCCCACTATTTACTGCTACTTTTTCCGCAGGAATATTATAGCCCAAAATACCACTTGGAGGTGGCGGAGCTATCTCAACCGAAGCGACGTCTCTGATATAAATAGGCACGCCATTTTCAGACTTTAATACGATATTTTCAATATCTTTTTCGGTCTTAATCGTACCTAGTCCACGCACTGCAAAGCCTTGTCCTCCACGTTCGAGGATATTACCTCCTGAGTTTTGATTATTTTTTGAAACCGCCTCTTCAATATCAGAAATACTGAGTTTGTATTTACGAAGGTTATCAGGGTTGGTCAAAATATGAAACTGCTTAAGAGGTCCCCCAAAAGTTACCACATCAGCGACACCTTTGGTTTGTAACAAATAAGGCTTAATGACCCAATCTTGTAAATCTCTCAATTGTGTCGGCGAATACGTTGCTGGCGCTTCAACCACATATCTAAAAATCTCTCCTACTGCCGTTGAAAGCGGTGCCAATTCTGGCTGAACACCATCAGGCAAGCCAACCGTAGCTAAGCGCTCCATTACCTGCTGGCGAGCAAAGTAATCATCTGTACCATCTTGGAAAGTCAATTGTACTACCGACAAACCAAAAATTGTACGACTACGGCGGTCTAATACGTTGGGGGTATTTTGTAAAGCACGCTCGATTGGTACGGTTACTTGTTGCTCAACTTCTTCAGTTGCTCGTCCTTCGTATTTGGCTACAATAATTACGTTGGTATCAGCAATATCAGGATATGCTTCAATCTTGAGTTGAGTAAAACACCAATAGCCGACAAGCATCACCAAAATACCAATACCAGTTACTACCCAGCGGTTATTTAATGAAAATATGATTAACTTTTTTACCATCTTGGAATATAGAATTTAGGAAGTTTATCCAATTGAATTCAATAACTAATAATTAGGGTTGTAGGCTTTAAGTACTAGGCAAAATGTTTATAGCATCTCATTTGCTTATTGCTTAAAGCTTATTCCCTACCGCAAACATCATAGTATTGCACCTTTAAGAATGATGGAAGCGATTGAGAAATAGATTACTAAACCAGTGACATCGACCAATGTTGCGACAAATGGTGCTGATGAAGTAGCTGGATCAAGTTTAAGTTTTTTCAGGAACATCGGAATCAGTGAGCCAGTTAAAGTACCCCAAAGCACGATACCAATCAGCGAGAAAAAGATTGTCCAGCCTACCAATACCCAATGCTGTCCGTAATCAAAAATACCCATATTTTGCCACAAAGCGATTCGAATAAAGCCAATTGCACCAAGCACTAAGCCAAGGGTCAAGCCCGAAAGTAGTTCTCGACGAGCTACGTACCACCAATCTTTGAGAGTGATTTCTTTTAATGCCATCGCTCTAATAATCAAAGTGGCTGCCTGTGAACCACTATTGCCTCCACTCGAAATAATGAGGGGTACAAAAAGTGCTAAAACCACAGCTTTGGCAATCTCTGCTTCAAAATGCCCCATTGCAGAGGCGGTAAGCATTTCCCCCAAAAACAATACAATCAACCAGCCTGCTCTTTTTTTAATCAAGTCCCAGAAGGGCGTACGCACATAAGGATAATCCAACTCTTCCAAACCACCTATTTTCTGAATATCCTTAGTATTTTCTCTTTCAGCGACGTCCAAAATATCATCAATCGTAACCACTCCCAAGAGTACATTTTGTTCGTTTACGACGGGCAATGTCACCCTGTCGTATTCCTTAAACATACTTACTGCACTTTCTTGATTTTCTTGAATGGTCAAACTTGGACAAAAATGGTCTAAAAGTTCTCCAATTCGTTGGTCTGGCTCATTGAATACCAATCGGCGAATTGGTACGTCGTCTATCAATTTATTTTTTTCGTCTACAACAAAAATTACATCTGCGGTTTCGCTATCTGAGTAATTTTGACGGATGTAATCAATGGCTTCCGATACGCTTTTGTTTTGCTGAATAGTTACAGCATTGGTATTCATAATGCGCGCAACGCTGTCTTTGGGATAGCCTAACAAATTATGTGTCAGTTCTTTTTGACTTTGATTGAGCAAATTGATATAGCGCGTTTGTTCCCAATCTTTCAAAGACGATAAAAACATCATTCTATCATCAGAGTGGAGTTTGCTAAGAAGATGACTTGCTTTATTGCTCGAAAAATTTTCTAACAAATCTTGTTGTAAAACAGTATCGAGATACGCAAAAACATTGACTTGACTCTCCTCATCAAAAGCTAAATATGCTTTCAGTGCATTTTCAAAAGGTAGGGTTTCAAACAACTGCGCTACTTTTGATGGGTGCACATAATTTTTATGACCTCTCTTAAACAATAAGTCTGAAAAGTCATTTTTCAAGATTTTTTCTCTAAAAGTCATACGTGGTGTTGGGGAGAAAAATCAAATTATACCTTTTATAAAAACCCCGTTCAACAAGCTTTTAACTTAAACATTCAAGCTAAGAGCAACCTCTAATATCCAAACGACAAGCCTTTGAGCTGAATAGCACCCGTATTTACTACCTGTTCGTTGTTTTGCAAACCACTAAAAATGATTACACGATCGCCAATTTGTTGTCCAGTGTGTACCTCTCTGCGTTCAAAGCTTTTGTTGTCCTTTTTCACAAAAACAAAGTTTTTACCTTGAACGGTAATCAACGCATTTTTATCTACACTGATAAAATGACCTTCACTAATCCCAAATGAAACCAAAGCAAACATCCCTGAACGGAATTTAGCTTGTTTGTTATTAATCAAGATTCTTACCTTAGTCATGTGGCTGGTATTATCCATTACATCTGCAATACCATTGACGATACCCACATGATTTTCTTCAGGATAGGCCGTAAATCTAATTTGGCATTTTGCACCTTTATGGATTTTAAGAATCTGGTTTTCAGAAACATCTGCGATAATCCAACCATTTCCTACAGGAGAATCAATTAAAGTTTCTGGGTCAAATCCTGCCACTTTCAGATTGGTACTATGCTCAATAATCAAACTGCGTTCGGCAATCAAATCAGCTTCGGCACTGGCTTTTTCTGATTGTGCGATTGATTTTTCACTTTCTGCCAACAACTTATCTGTACGAGCATCCGAAACGTCCTTGCCTGTGGCAGAACCATGAGCTTTCAAGTCTTCAAAACGCTCAATTTCAATTTGCTTTTGTTTGATAATAGCGTCTTTCTGAGCAATGACAGATTGTTTTTGCAATACCACTGCTTTGCGTTGAGCAATAGCAGACTGGTGATTCAAGAGTTCGGTATAATCTGATGTTAAATCAGGATTGCTAAACAAAACCACTTTATCCGCCACAACCGTTGCCACTACTTGCGCAGGGGCCGTCAAGTCTGCCGAAATAAGTGAGCTAGCTACAGTTTCTGTTTTGAAAAATGCAGCACTTTGTTTATCTGGAATCGAAATGGTAACACCATCCTTAGATACCGATGGCGACTGAATATCGTTGTTGGTATTCTTTGTTTCTTTTTTGCACCCCCAAATTGAAAGCGAAACTAGAGATACTATGAATAAGATTCTTTTCATTATTGTGCCAATTTGTTGATTAAACCTGTAACACTTAATAGCTGAATTTGGCTTTGGTGATACTTATGCAATAGATTGGTATATTGTTGCTGCGTTTCAAGCCAACTTCTTTGTGCTTCCAAAAAGTCGATAATTGTGGTACCACCCACCGAATAGGAATAGCGAACATTTTTCAAGATTTGATCGGCTTGCTCAGTAATCAAAGCATAACCCTTCAGATTATTTTGATTAGTTTCTCTTTGCAAACTTGCGTTCTGAACTTCAGTTCGGATGGTGTTCTGTACGGCTTCAATTTGTGTAAGCGCTTGTTCTCGTTGCACTTTTGCCTTTTTGATTTCGCCTTGATTTCTATCAAAAAATGGCAATTCTACGGTGGCATAAATCCCAAAATATGGCAATGTATTTTGTGGGTTATAAATAAACCCTGCCTCTGTCTTAGGAAAAGCCAAAGATTGTTGCAACTTGATATTCGACTCCATTACGCTTTGTCGCGTTTGAAAATACTGTAAATCTGTTCTACTTGCGTAGGCATCGGCAAGCAAGGAATCTACTTTCAGAAAACTATCAACACCAAGATCAGCACTAGTTGAAATAGACAAATTTTCTTTGGCACCAATCATCAATTGTAGTTCGTTCAATTGCTGTCTTAACTCCTGATTTAGCTCAGAAATCTGAATTTTATATTGCTTGGCAATCAATTGAGTACGATAAAGCTCGGTTTCAGTAATAATTTGTTTCTTGAAACGGTAGCTATTAATCGTCACCAAAGTATCAATATTGTTTACGGCTGTTTTTAATAAATCGATTTGCTTTCTTGTATTCCAAGCCTCAACCCATTTGAACGCAACGTCTGTATAAAGACCACGTTGAAATTCGGCGTATTCTTTTTCTGCTAATTTGACATTTTGGTTAGCATAATCGATACGATTTTTACGTTGCCCGCTCAACTGAATCTCTTTGGTCAACTGCCACCAAGTTTGCATACTTTCACCTGTAAGCAATTTGGGATTATTGGCGAGTTGTGAAGGCCTAAGAGCCTGTAAAGACTGATTATTGAGTATTGGGTTGGGGCGCAGCTTAGCCGTAACAATATCGGCTCTGGATGCGTCAACCCCTAAAGCTCCCACCTTCATATAGGGGTTTTGCTCGGTGGCAGTTTTGAGGGCTTGTGTTAGGCTTATCACATTTTGAGCATAACCTTTGCCGACTACCAGCGAGAGTAAAAGGACTATTTTTATTCTCTTCATCATTGCTTTGAGGGTCATCGTATAGCGGTACAAAACTATATTTTACGATTAAGAAAGACTGTTAGAGCTCTAATAGAAAAAAATTAGAAAATTATTAGAAGAGTGCGATAAAATAGAAGAATTATAAGTTGTTTCACTAAAAGGTATAGATGAAATTAATAGGTATATGGTAGATGGACAAGAAATGTTGTTCCCTGAGTTTTTATGGACTTTACCTGAATGGTTCCGCCATGTAGTTCTACGATACGTTTGGTAAGTGATAGTCCTATGCCGTTTCCATCGGCATGGCTTTTGTTTTCTCCTCTAAAAAAAGGTGTAAAAAGTCTTTCCAAGTCTTTTTCTGAAATGCCTATTCCATGATCTTCAAAGGAGACTAAAATACCATTTTTATCGAAGAAGATTGACACCAACATTTGTTTTTCAGGTGAAAACTTACAACCATTTTCCATTAAATTCACAAAAGCTGTTTTGAGCAGATATTCGTTGGCGTTGACTGAGATTTGGGCGTCATCTTCAAAATCTTCTTCAAAATGAATATCAATCTTATAATCTGGATTTGATTTTTGAATCAACAAACAAGCATCCAAAATCAGTTCGTCGATTCTCACAGGACGAAATGATATTTCGGAAGGGTCATAACTTGCTTTGGCAAAATCGAGGAGGCTATTAGACAAACGTACCATTTTTCGGGCGTCGTTGAGGGCATTATGGATAGCCAATTTATACTCGGTATTTGTGCGTTCCTTTTCGCTAGTTAGTTCCAGTTCTGCCACGATAGCTGCCAGTGGAGTACGTAGTTCATGAGAGATATTGGAGACGAAGCTCTTTTGGGCATCAAACGAATTTTCCAATCGATTTAGCATTTGATTGAAAGTTTCGGCCAATTCTGTTAATTCATCCTTGTCTGGTGTAGTCACCAATCGAAGATCCAGATTGGTACCCGAAATTTGTTTGGCTTTATCGGTCATTTCTCTGATAGGGTCAAGCACATGAAGCGCAAAGAAATAAGCGATGATGTAAATCATGATGATGGAAAGCACAAAAAAAGCGATTGTACTTTCAAAAAGTGTTTGCAATTTATTGTAGCCAAACTGGTCGTAAGCGGCAGCTGTTACTAGATATTTTTTCCCTTCGTACTTGTATTTAATACCGATAATATCCCAATTATTTTTCTGTAGACGCACTTGTCCATTACTAAAAACGGTATGCATCATTTCCTTGGTTTCTTTCACAAAATCCAGTTCCGAGGCATCATGATATACCAAGTTAAAGGTAGAATCATAAATCGCTACCTCCACTTCACTGATAGTCTGGCGATTGTTTTTGTAGATTCTTTGGAGGGTTTTGGCACTTACTTGGGCATCAAAAAAGAGGTTAGCCTTCGTTACAGCCTCTTTTTTGAGTCTGGTAAAAAACTGGACTTCTCTATCTCTTTTGGCAGAAAGGTATATCAAGCTTGCAAAAGCAAACAAAATAATAACTGACAAAAAGATAAACAAAAGGCTAATTTTGGTCCGAATTTTCATAAGTCTGATTTAAGAATAAAGCCCATTCCTGATTTGGTGTGAATCAATTTTTTCTCAAAACTTTTATCAATCTTTTTTCTAAGATAATTTATATACACATCGATAAAATTCGTACCCGTATCAAAATGAGTATCCCAAACTTTTTCTGCAATTTCAGTTCTAGAAAGGACTCTTTCTGGATTTTGAAGTAAATATTCTAGCAACTTAAATTCCTTGGGAGTTAAATCGATATCTACCTCTCCCCTTTTCACAGTTTTGTTTTGGAGATTCAATTCTAACTCATCGTATTTGAGCACATTGCTGTAAGTCTGTGGAGTTTTGCTTTGACGTTTGAGAAGCACTCGAATACGCGCCATCAGTTCTCTTATTTCAAATGGCTTTACCAAATAATCATCAGCACCAGCATCAAAGCCTTCGAGTTTGTCGTCGGTAGTACCCAAGGCAGTGAGCATGATAATAGGAATTTCGAGGTTTGCTTCTCGCAATTGCTTACACAATTCGAGACCATCCATCTTAGGCAAAATAATATCTGTAATAATCAACTCATAAGGATGCTGAAGGGCTAATTTTTTCCCCATAACACCATCGTACGCTACTGTAGCCGAAAAACCTTGCTCCTCCAAACCTCGCTTGATTAGCTCCGAAACTCTTAAATCGTCTTCAATTACTAGAATATCCATCATGTTTAATGCCTTTTATTTGACTACGAAAGTAAGGAGAAACGCTTGAATACCCGTTGGATTAATTAATTTTTTGGATAAACAAGCGTTATTTTACTTCTTTTGAAAGCCCGCTAGAAGTAATTATTTCAGATGTCGGATGTTGGGTTTCGGAAGTATAGTTTATTCTTTTCAAAAATTGAAGAAATACAACCTCATTTACGAAATCTACAATCGTGATTCTACCGTTTTGAAAGGAACATTGCTAAATCAAGCTGAAAAGTGCTGGTTTGAAAGCTTATAGATGCCCCTATCAGTCTGGAATCAAACCTTGGCATTTGTAAATATTTTGCTTTAGCTTCTATGTGCAAATCATATTTTGGAGTCATTTTCCATCGACTATCTACCCCAATATTGAGCCCATAAAAAACATTCAAATTCGGTTTTGTATCTTCTCTATATAATTCTGGTTTATAAATTACATCGGGAGCCACATAACGAGGAATTGTACTATAAGCTGTCATTTTGCCCCCCATTGGAACAAAAAATGATGGTCCAATAAATATCTTAAACTGATGTTTGGTATTGTTCAAGTCACTCAATGCATACTTAAATTTGGTATCTATACCTATGCCAGAAATATCAAATTCCCCTACACTATTGTATTGATATTTTTCTTCCATGCTGGTGTAGGGCACTCCTAATTTATAGGGTATTTCGCCATAGATTTTTGTCCAAAAAACATCCACACCAAATGAGATTCTACTTCTTCCTTCAAATTCGGCATTGATTCCAAATTGAGGTTGAGCATTGATGTCATAATAAAGAACATCAGTTGTATGCGAATATGAAAGGCTATGTGCACTTGTTGCAACACCCAAGTAAGGCGAAATAGAAGCCTTTAATCTCTGACTCGGCAACGGGTAAACCTTAGGATAATATTTTGGATAAATCTCCTCGTTGTAGGTTGTAACCAGTTGCGACAGGTACTCTTCCTTGTATTTTATTTTCTGATAGCCTGCTGATCTCAATTTGGGAGTGTAAGAAAAATCTGGAAAAAAGACGAGCAAATATCCTCGAAGTTTTTCTTTAGGAATCAGGACAACTTCTTTACCTTTTGAGTAAAAATACAACTGTAATTTTCTACTGAAAAATAGTGACACAGGTGCAATGACACTCGCTTCTAGTAAAATTGGATTTTCTTTAAACTCTTTGACTACAAATAGATACTTGCCTTCCGTTTTGACTGAATCGATTTGTGAAATTGGCAAGGTTGTATATTGCTCGTTTTCTTTTAAAATCGACACTTTGGTGTAATGATCTGTAAACTTGATTGATCCTTTGATAGGCGCTTCTCGGTTCTTGACATAAACTACTCCGTCGGCTCGAATACCATATTGTCCAAAGCTAGTTTTAAATGAAAATAACAGCAATAGTAGACTGATAAATGATAGGCTGGTGTTTGTTCTCATGGTAGATGTTGGGTAGAAATTATTAAAATAGGAATTAGTAAACGTATTTTATGTGCTTGAAGGTAGTAGAATATTTTCAAATGGGCAAATGAAACCGATGATAACGCAAACCGCCTCAAAAGCAAATCTTTGAGGCGGTTATACGTTTTTCTATTCTACAGTTACACCGTTTGTTTTTAAAACTTTATGAAAAAACAATACATGATACGGCAAAGAATTTTGCCAATACTCCCACGTATGTGCACCTGGGCGCTCAGTGTAATCGTGAGGCGTTCCGTTGTAGACTAAACGTCGATGCAATTCACGATTTACTTCTATCAAAAAATCATCGACACCACAATCAATTGTCACTGGCAGATTATTGGCTTTAATTGTTTCTGCCATATTCACGACGGAATTTTTGAAAAATACTTCCTGACTTACATCCGAAGTTCCCAGTAATTTCTGGAATCTATCTTTGAGCGATTGGGTAAAAGCCTCATTGATTTTGAATTTGGTATAATTCATATCCATAGCACCACTCATCGTTCCTGCGGCAGCAAACAATTCGGGATGGCGAGTAGACAAATACATGGCACCGTGACCACCCATCGATAAACCAGTGATAACTCTTCCTTTTTTATCCTTAACCGTTCGGTAGGTGTTATCTATTTTTTGAATGACCTCTTTGGTAATATAGGTTTCAAATTTGTTTGTGGCGTCGTAAGGACTATCTAAATACCAGCCAAAAGTTTCACCTTCGGGCATTACGATAATCATATTGTATTGGTCTGCCAAGTTTTTGACCAGCATCTTATCAGGCGTAGACGTTAGCCAGTCCCTAAAATGTCCGCCTCCTCCATGAAGCAAATAAAGCACAGGATAAGAAGCTTTGTTTTTGGCGTAGGAGTTGGGTAGTACCACAGCTGCCTTGTAAGTTTTGTTCATGGCAGTGCTTGGTACATCCAAACTATCAACGGTCGAAGCGAAAGATACTGATGTAAGCAGTGAAAACACGCCTACAAGCACAAGTTTAAGTTTTTTGGATAATAACATAATGAATAGAATAAATGTGAAAAGAAGGTATTTTTTGTACAATTTAAGGATAAATCATAACAATTCTCTTTCCCCATTTGCCTCAAGCAATTTTTGTAGACTTTTATTTCTTTTTCAAAATATCAGTTATGATTCCAGAAATCGTAAAACCGAGTATTGCACCATACGGCACCATCGTTTGCCACTGCGATTTGAGCGGACAAGTACCTGTCAAACAACCAATTTCTGACCAATAAAAATATCCTCCAATAGCACCGATTAAGGCGCCAAATACTTTCCATTTGTTAGGTAAAAATCTCATTTTATTTTCCATACCATGTGTCAATTTTGAATTGTGAATCTCGAATTGTGAATTAGTTGTGATGGCAACCCAAGGGTTGCCACTACGTTAAAATGCGGATGATGGGAATGCCTCTGAACAAAACAAAACTCCTAGAAAAGCCCCATTAAAAAATTAAAACATTGACTATTAATTATTTATAAATCCATTTTCAAATCTTCAAATTCTCAAATTTTCAAATTAAATTACTTACCATTTATAATTAACCACCAAATTCAACTGGCTCATATCCACTTTGTTTTGGACATATTTGAGATTGTCATAGACCAAGCCCTGATTTGCTTTGTATATGCCGAGCGCTTGCAGGCTTAGTCCTTTCAAATTTCCCAGAAAACTATACTGCACATTAAGCATCGTATGCGAATAATCTGGAACGCCATATTTATTCAGTCGAGTATCTTTTACATCTGGCATGTTATAATACCCATAGGCAGTCTCAAGCTTCCAATTTTTGGAGAAAGTATAAGCATATTTGGCGGTATACGCCCATACATCTCCTGAACCTTCATTGCGCTCTCTGGGAATAAAAGTATAAAATTGCTCTACGCCCCATTCACGTGGCATCTGATAACGTCCTTGTGCGGTAATACGCCCGAAATTGAGTGAGCCTTCCCATTTTTTATCTTTCAAACCTAATCTGACATTAATAATAACAGGCTTATTTTCTTTAGTAAAATATACCTGACTAGCTACATCGCTCCCTCCATTGCCAAGCTGTCGCTGGGTTGCTAGCAATCCTCCCAACATTAACTGTTGGTTGTTCCAAATAGATTTGCGGTATTCTGTTTTGAGATAGGCCGTATGAAAAACATTTTCGACTAAAATATCACTCGCCAAGATTTGCCACTTTGAATTTGGTTTAAACATTACTTCCGCAATACCGATACCCTTGGTGGTGGTATGACCCGCATATTGCGATTTGGTACCATCTGGATTTAACCCTACAGGATAAATCCCAAAGGAGTTTGCCACATAAACCCATTTTACGGCCGACCTTGGGTTTATGCCCGTAATTGCTTCAAGACCAATTTGCCACTTACTACTTGGAATATATTTAAGGTAAAGTCCTTGCACCAAGGTTGGACTCATGCGTCCGTCTTGGGCATTTAAGAAGATATTTTGAGGAATATAATTACCCACCAATGCTTGGACTTTCTTGGTGCGATACTGCAAATTGAGTTCCTGTAAACGCAAAAGCATATCCTTATTGTTAGGATTGGTAAAATCAAACATCCCCCACTCATAACGATTTAACTGAAGACTCTTAAGGTCTGGAATAGAAAAATTAGGAGCATATATCTGTTGCGTCAAGCTACCTGAAATAGCTAATCGAAAACCCTTGAATGATAAAGTTTGATAACCAAGCGTAAGTCCAATAGCGCCAGCCGAATAATCGCTGAGTTCGTCCTTATTCCAAGTCGAAATGGACATCAATCTGACTTGACCTGTAATATTTCCTTTGGACAATGCTCCGACAAAACTACTATCCGTTTGTGCCTGTAAAAACAATGGAAAAATAAAGAAAATGACTATTTGAAAAATATTACGCATACATCTAAGTGATTAAGTATGCCCAAAATTATCAAAGAGAAAAATGTTAAAAAGTGATATTTGTTACAGAAGAAATTTTAGGAAGATTTTGCTGTAGGCGCAGAGCTGTAGGCATTATGCGTTAATAATTTGCCTTTTTACTTGAGAATTCTCAAGAGGCACCACTTTAACAGTAGCTCTGTAGGCACGATAGTTTGGTAATATTGAACATTTTCCTGAACCACAAAAAGAGCGCCGTAAGTGTGACAGAAAGCAATCTAGCTCGCTTTCTGTCACACTTACGGCGCTCAAAGAAGATTTTTTTCAAGAATGTTGTTGTAGAGGCTACCTCTCATATTTCCGAAATCAGAAATCTCCAATCCGCAATAGCTTAAAATCCTGCCTTTATATACGACCAGCCTTCTTCTTGTTTAAGTGCTAATTCGATTAGTGCAACAGGAACGTATTGAGCTACAGTTAGAATTTGGTCTTTAGTTATTTTCTGGGATTTCATGGTATTTTCACAAACCGCAAAAACAACGCCTTTTTGGGTGAGTGCTTCTATTTGAGGAGTGAGAACATTCCCTTCTTTTTTCATAAATCCAATACCCTTATTGTGTACAACTACCTCTAACTTGGCGGTTGGCCAAACTTCCAAAACGTTATTTAATTGTTTGGTCAATGCGCGATAAGCCGCTGTGTCGGGTGTTGCTAGATGAAATACAATCGCGTGTTCTTTCATTTTTTTAGTTTTTTGTGAAAACGAGGGAAGGCTAGGTATGCACCAGAAAGCCAATGCCCAAAAAAGTATTTTTTTCATTGTTATAGAGTAATTTGAGTTTAAAATATTGAAGACTAACTTGTGAACAGAAGCGCTTAAAGTTAACTAATTTCTTTTCTGCTTCCAGTCTTTAATAGCTTTGAAAGGACCGTATTTATGTTGCAGTTCTGAAAAAGGGTCAGTATAAGGACCAAAAGGATGATCAAATGGTTTCTCAGCAATTTTAGGCCAATCTTGACTCAAATCTTTATGCGGTCTGGTTTGTGAGTTGATATACGCAGCAACATCCCAAGCCTCCTCGTCGCTCAGTTGGGTATTCTGGTAAGTAACACCTAAAGGCATATTGTATTTGACATAGCCAGCCAAGTTGGACAAGCGATACAAACCTGCGCCATCATTATAACTGTTTTTGCCCCAAAGCGGAGGATAGGTAAATTTCTTCCCTCCTTCAGCCAATATTCCTTGCCCATTTGTCTGGTGACAACTTTGGCATTTTTGGGTGTAAACTTCCTCACCTTTTGTAGGGTCAGCTGCTCGTTGGAGTAGTTTTAATTTGAAAATACCCGTGCCCTTTGGCGTATGTTTTTTCTCTACGTCGGAGCCTATCCAGTCCATATATGCCACCATTGCACGCATTTCTTTACTAGTCGAATCCAATGCTTTTCCATTCAAACTTCTCTCAAAACAATCATTAATTCGTTTCTCTTTCGATTCAAGTTTTCCTGAACGAGCACGAAATTTGGGATAGGTAGATGCCACTGCAAAATAGTTGTTTCCCCATGCCTTAGTACCCGCATTCAAATGGCAATTTTGACAATTCATTCCATTAGAAATATGAGATACTGTGCCATTGGGGCCTAAATATTCAGCAGTATTAGCAATCAAATCTTTCCCATAGTGAATCAAATCACGCTGATTTTTATCGAGTTGAGCTAATCGCCAATCGGCAGGGGCTTCCCACAAGTGTGTAAAATTGGAATCTGGAGCTTGATAGTTTTTTACTAAAAGTGAGTCTGTTGAGTTGGAACTACTTGATGGTTTTTCATTTATCACTAAACCTAAAACCGTAAAAACCAAAACAACTAGAACAGAAACCAGTCCTAGCATCATTTTGGTAGAGAAACCCAAAGAATTTTCGATATTGCTCTGCATAACTTTAAACTAAATGAGTGAATTTAGAATTGTCTTATTTAATCAATCAATGTATTTCAAAGTTAGCAGAGTGATTCTTGGTATTCTGTAACATCTGTCACAAATACCCAAACTATTGACAATCTTCCAACCAATGCTCAATCATAAAGCTTTTATCTTTTTTGGAATAGGCAGCAATAGGTTTTGTCCAAGGAAGTTTTTCAAGTTGTTCAAGCACACAACTTTTATCATGAAAAACCATTTTTAAATTTTGGCGAGACATCCATAAAATCGGAGAATCAGGCGTTTCACTAAAATAATAAAGGGTATTGTTGGTATCACCTACATAGTTTTCTTGTGAATAAACTACAAGTTTCCCTAATTGTTCAACCTTGTAAAAGTTACCTTCAAAAAAACGATACACGTCTTTATCTTCTTGCTGATAACCCCAAAAATGATGTATGTCCAATATTTGAGTTTGCCCATCTTTGATATGCACTTCTATCGCCCCTTTACTCGCTTTCCAGTCCACCGAACGGATGTCTTGCGTGGCAATATTTGGCAAGGCAATATCTTTACTATTACCCAAAACTCTTGAAATATGATTGCCTTTGGGTTGTTTTCCAGCTTTAGTCTGAAATGTCAACAGGCTTAAAAGCAAAAGTGAAATAATGGTTCTCATAGTTTTGTTTTATTAAATTGTTGGTAAGTATTTTGGAGCACTGGTCGTTTTTACTAAACAGATTACTCGACCAGTGCTTTTCTTATAATTTCGTTTTTACAGCTACGCCATTCGGTATTTCGTCAGATGCCGTTTTGAGCACCGTATCGCCAGATTTGATGTCACCAAAAATTTCTACTTTTCCCTCTGCTTCTATGCCTTTTTTTACTTCAACCCATGAAGCTATTCCGTTTTCTACTTTTACGACAAAGCATTTTTCTAAGGTAGTAGCTACTGCCGAACTAGGTACAGTAAGGCTAGTCGTATTGCGCTGAAAAGGCAAAGTCACTTGTGTATAGGTACCCGATACCAACTGCAATTGAGGATTCTGAACATCAATTTCGATGAGTTCGGAGCGAGTTTGTTTATTAACGTTATGTGATATACGACTTACTTTTCCTGTAAACTGCTTGTCTGGCAAATTCATTACTGAAAAAGAGATAGGTTGATTCAAGCGAATGGCACTGATGTAACGTTCAGGCACTGGAATTCTTAAACGAAGTCTATTTTCTTGTTTGATTTTAAAAATAGCGACAGCACTTTTATCATTAGGTCCGACAAAAGCCCCAGGCGACAAACGACGTTCGGCAACTACGCCATCAAATGGTGCTTTGATGGATAGATATTCAGTCATCACTTGAATGGATTGATAAACAGCTTTTGTTCCTAACCAAGTCAAACTATCCGACACAATCTTTGAATGAGCAATATCCAAATCATTAGGCGAAACTGTCCCAGGGGTTTGATTGGCTTTTTGCAATCTTTTATAAACCGATTTGCTCGTATTGAGCTGCGACTCAGCCGAACGCATTTTGGCAGTAGCCTCCGCTAATTGCAAACTTAGTTCGGGAGCATCGAGTACGGCCAATACTTGCCCAGTGCTCACACGGTCGCCAATATCCACATGAATTCTTTTGATATATCCATTTACTTTAGGGAAAAGGTCGGTTTCAAAGTAGCTTTCTAATTCGCCAGGAATTTGTAATTCTTGGCTAGGCTTAGCGCTTTCTACCTTAATGACAGGATATATCACTTGCTCTTCGGTATTAGAGCTGATAGGTTCTGATTTGGATTGGGTGCAAGAATCCAATAAAAGTTGGCTTGTCAAAGCCGCTAATATGATAAGATGTGAGAGTTTCATAACGTTCAATATTTTGAATCTGAATACTAATTTTTATCCTCAGGATTTAACGAAGGTGATACTAACGAGCTATTTTTCTGAACGGCTGCAAATACAACAGGCAATACCAACAAGGCAGCAAAAGTTGACGCAACCAAACCTCCAATAACTGCTCGCCCAAGTGGTGCACTTTGTTCACCTGACTCGCTCATACCACTTGCCATCGGAATCATCCCTACGACCATGGCGATAGAAGTCATCAAAATCGGTCGTAAACGAACGGCTCCTGCTACTTTGGCAGCTTGATATGAATCTTTGTAGCTTAATCGAAGTGTTTCGGCATTCGTTACCAATAAAAGTGCATTGGCAACCGATACTCCCACCGACATAATAATCCCCATGTAGGATTGTAGATTGAGCGTGCTTCCAGTTGCCAAAAGAATCAAAATCGAACCCGCCAATACAGCAGGGACAGTCACTAATACCACGCCTGACACCTTAAAAGATTGGTAATTAGCCGCTAGCAACAAGAAAATCACCACAATAGCTAGTGCTAAGCCAGAACTTAAGCTTTGAAGGGTTTCTTCTAAAAGCTTCGCCATTCCTTTCAATTCTACGATAGTTCCTTTGGGCGTTTCACCTGCTTGAGCAATAGCACGATTAACATCGACAGTCGCTGTACCCAAATCAACCTGATGGATATTAGCCGAAACGGTTACGATGCGTCGAGGACCTACACGGTCGTATTCTCCGGGAATTGTTGTTGGCGTAATCGTAGCAACATCTCCCAAGGTTGGTCGTAATTGTCCCGAAATCAGTGGAATATTTTCCATATCCTGTACCGAAGACATTTCGTACTCAGGTAAAGCTACTTGTACCTGATAAGCATATCCTTTCTTCTCGTCTAACCAAAAGTTTTTGGCTGTAAAACGGCTCGAAGAGGTGGCTGCTACAACCGATTTGGATACCATATCGGCGGTCAGTCCAAACTGAGCCAAACGAACTCGATCTATTTTAATATCAAAACTTGGATAGTTCAATGGTTGGTTGATACGAATATCACGGAGGTATGAAATCTTCTTTAATTCAGTGATTAGTTGATTGGCATACTTTTGCCCATCTTTCAAATCCTTTCCTCCTATTCTCACCTCAATCGGCGTTAACGAACCTTGACTCATAATTTTATCCGTTAAATCAATAGGCTCAAAAGACACATTTACACCTGATAATTGTTCACGCACCTTTTTACGAATTTCATCTTTTAGATTATCTAATGAAGTCATTTCGTATTCCTTCGCAATATTGACTTGAAGCGTCGCCTCGTGAGGACCTGCATTGAATACATACAAGGAACTTGTTCCATAACTAGACGGCGTCATACCAACAAATGCCGAAGAAATTTCAATATTCTTATCTTGAACAATGCTTTTAATAATGCCTATAACCTGTTTTACGGCTAATTCGGTACGTTCAATGCGTTTACCTTGTTGTCCAATAATTCTTACCTGAAATTGGTGAGAGTGGTTGAGTTTGGGCATCATATCTTTTCCAATTTTCATAAAACCAACCACAACAACACCAATCGTCACAACAAGGTAGCCGAGAATTAAAGCCTTTTTCTGATTCATCAAACTTTCTAAGAGTCGTAGATAACCCAGTTTGAATTTCTCAAATCCTGAAGTTTTTTCTGGATGTTTTTCTTCGTACTCTTCCATAGCCTCTTCGTGTGGACTATCCAAATCATTCAATATTTTCTTTTCATGCTTACTAGCATGGTCATGTCCTTTTAGCCACCAGTTTGCCAATACTGGAACGAGTGTTTGTGAAAAAATAAATGACGCAATCATCGAAAAGCCAACCGCTAACGACAAAGGCATAAACATTCCTTTGGGAACGCCTGTCATCAATAGAGCAGGAGCAAAAACTGCCAAAATACAAAGTGTAATCAAAACCAAGGGAAACGAAACTTCACGAGTGGCATCCAAAATAGCCCAAGCTTTAGATTTGCCCATTTCCAAATGTTGGTGAATATTTTCGATTACTACGGTAGCTTGATCAACCAAGATACCAATAGCCAAAGCAAGCCCAGACAAAGTCATGATATTGATGGTTTCACCTACTAAATTCAGCGCCAAAATTGCTACTAGCAATGAGGTCGGAATCGTGATGATAACCACAAGTGAGCTTCTTAAATCACCCAAGAAAAGTAATACTACCAAACCCGTCAACAATGCTCCAATCAAACCTTCTGTTCCTAAACTTTCGACCGCATTGGTCACATACACCGACTGGTCAAAGACATATTTTAGCTCTACATAGTCCGGTAAAAGTGATTGCATTTCTGGCATTTTTGCCTTCAAAGCTCTTACTACACTCATCGTTGACGCATCTGAAGTCTTGGTAAGGGGAATATACACCGAACGTTTACCATCTACTAAGGCATATCCTACAGTGACATCGGCAGCATCTTCGACTGAGGCTACATCTCGCAAGAAAACGGTAGTACCCGTTAATCTTTTGATTGGCACATTCAAAAAGTCCTCTACATGTTTCATCACCGAGTTGATTGGCGTCATATAGGTATAGTCGCCCACACGTACGTTCCCAGCAGGTGAAATTTGGTTGTTTTTAACCACCGACTGCACAATTTCATCAGGTGTTAGCTGATAACTACGCATTGCTTCGGGATCTACTCTCACCACAACAGTACGTTCGTTACCGCCAAAAGGTGAAGGTGAAGAAGCCCCAGGAATTTGAGAAAATAAGGGACGAATTTTGGTAGACGCCAAATCTTGTAGCTCATTCAAATCTGCTTTTTTACTACTAAAAACTAACTGACCTACAGGCAAATTAGTCGCATCAAAACGTACTACTGTTGGGGGAACTGTCCCTGGAGGCATATAGTTTAATGATCGGTTTACGTTGTTGGCAACCTCCCCTGCTGCCTGCGCCATGTTTACATTTTCGTAAAAAGTCAACTTCACAATACATAGCCCCTGTACATTTCGTACTTCAATATCTTTTACCCCCGAGACATACAACATTTGGTTTTGGTAACGGGTAGAAATGAAGCCCTCCAACTGGGCGGGCGTCATTCCACCGTAGGGTTGCGCAATATAAATAGTTGGCAAATTCAGTTTTGGGAAAATATCAATGGGTATTTTGAATAAAGCCAAAATCGAAAAAATCGTCAGCCCAAGAATTGCCACAATGACAGTTATGGGTTTCGATAAGGCTCCTGTGAGTAATTTGTCCATATTTTATCATCATTGAGTTGATAGGTGATTGAAATTATCAAAACCCTATCGCTCGAATTCTTTAGTTAAATTGATTGAGAAAAACACTTAGTTCACCTTTTGAAGCATATTGATGCAGCACTGCCCTCCAAACATTATTTCGTGCCACGATTTCGTCTATTTCGGCACGATTTAGAATCATTTGGGTTTGAGTTACTTCCAGAATAGTCCCCAAACCCGCTTGGTAGCGTGACTGTGCCTGAGCATAAGCAGCTTTGGCGGAGGTCAATTGCAATGGAATTTGTTCAAAAACTTCCTTTGCTTTTTGGTATTCGATAGCCGACTGTGCTACTTCTGATTGAATTTTGATAGTTGCTTCATCTCTTTCTTTCTGATAAACCTGACTAAGTGAATGTTGGGCAGATGCTTCTTTTTTGATTCTGAAAATATCAGACATATTCCAGACGGTAGTCAAACCCAACATATAATTATAGGCTCTAAAGCCAAGTCCCGAAAGCGACTGATTATAGACATAATTGCCATCGGCACCCAAATGATCTTCAATCCCCGAACCCTTTGCCCATACCGCCCCACGAGCCATAATGGCAGGTAAATACGATTTTTGGATACTATTGATCTTGAGCGTTGAGGTATTTATCCTTGCTTCAAAAAACCTAAGGATAGGGTGATTATTAAGATTATCGGAAGAATTATTGGCTAAAGCAAAGGGCTGAGTACCATCCAATTTGGTATCGAGTAACTGATATTGGTTTTGTGGTAAACCTAATAATTCTGCCAATCTCACTTTTTGCTGCTCTGCCAGTTTTTGACTTTCTATCAGTAAGATTTTAGCTTTGGCAATATCTGCAACTGCCAAAGAAGTATCTACACCTGCACGTAAGCCCGCAATGGCATTGGCTTTGATCGTTTGGTAAAAAGCCTGTGCTCGTTCCAGATTTTTTTGTTGAATTTTGGTAGCCTCTTGGAACACCAAACTCAGAATATAAGCATCCGATACTTTTGCTTTATGTACATAGACTTCCTTTTCGTAATCCAATTTAGCCTGCTGAATACTGGCATTAGCTACTTTTAAGTCGGCTTCTTTTTTTCCAAAAGTGGCTAGTTTATAGCTCGTCAAAATGGTGGTAAAACTGCTAAATACTGGTTCTGAAGCAAATCCATCGATATTGGTAGTCCCCGAAGACGGAATAGCGGCACCCTCATTAGAAAAATAAGTTCCTCTTACCTGATTAGAACTCGCAAACAAGGTTTGCGCCTGAAACACTACCGAAGGCATGGTATAGTTCAACTTTTTGGCTTCGGCATCACGTTCGTTTGCGTCCATTGCCAACATCTTGGCACGTATCGTTGGATAGTTGGCAGTTGCTGTTTCGACGGCTTGTTGAATACTTAAATTGTTGGGACTATTTTGAGAATATCCTATCGTACAGCACATTAGCAGACCTATTCCCCAATAGACAAATACTCTTTTATCCATAATCTCTGATTGGTTTATGAATCAAAGGTATATGCCACGACTAAGAGCCTTCTGAGAGAGACATTAAAAAGAGATTAAAGAAATAGGGAAAGATTGTGTGATTTTAGGATGGGGAAATGGGCAGATGGAAGTATTTGAGACGGAGAATTTGTTTGGAGACGTAAAATATTATGTCTCTACAGGGTTACATTTTTATGCTTTTGGAATTTTAAACAAATGCTAGTCATCACTTCAGTTTAAATAACTAGTCCAAGACTAAGTCTTGAACTAGTTATTTAAAGTTTGTTGAGCAAACAGTATGCTTTTATTTATGAGTGTAATCTATTCACTGATAAACAATTAACGAATAACCTCATTTTATACAATGGGCAGCAAAATACATACGCAAGTACCTTGATTAATTTCTGATTGAATGTCGAATTTACCTTTATGGATTTCAATAATTTTCTTAACCAAAGTCAACCCAATGCCTGAGCCTTGAATATGTGTACTATTTTTACCACGCATCATTGGCAAAAATACATTTTGAATATCTTCCTTCGAAATGCCAATACCTTGATCCTTGATTTCAACTTTTAAGAAATGAGATTCCTTGGAAAGGATAACAGATATAGGTTTCTTGTTTGAATACTTACAGGCATTATCCAACACATTAATGAGCGCTGAACGAAGCAAATGGAACATCCCATTGACAAGTTCTCCCTCCTCTGACTCGGTAAAGGAATCGTCAATTTTGAAATTAAGTGGCTGTTTGGGGTATTTCTGATTAATCACATCAATGGTATCCATAAGTAATTCGAGGATATTGATTGAGTGCATAAAAATCGGGGATGAAATAGATTCTACTTCTGTCAAATACAACAAGTTATTGGACAAATCAATGGCTCTATCTACTTGCGTAAGGGCTTCTTGAATACTGTTTTTCTGGGCGTCTTCACTTTGGTCATACGCTAGAGAAGTCTGTAATACCCCTTTGGTTACGGTTAAAGGTGTTCGTAATTCGTGTGAAGCGTACGAAATAAAGCGTTTTTGGTTTTCTCCCAGTTTTTGAATTTTTTCTAATAATTGATTGATAGCATCGGCTAAAACAGATGCCTCATTATATTCATTTTCAAAGTTTTTGATACGAAAACCAAAGTCAGAAATGGCCGCTTCTCCCAACTGCGCATTGAGGCGGTCGAAAGGTTGCATAGCTCTTTTTGAAAAAAAATACCCCGTCAAACTAATAATAATCAGCGCTAGGAGATTGCCAATCAAAATGGAATACCGCAACGTATCGCTCATGTTGTGTCCATGCAAATCGTAGGCGGTGACAATAACTACAAATATTCTTCCATTTTGCCAATAGGAAATTCCTAAGCCTTCTTTAGGATAACCCAAGCGCGTATTTTTATAGGTAAAATAGACTTTTTTTTCTGCCCTAATTTGGTTCAGAAGACTTGTTTCGGGAAAATAATCATGGTTGGCATCTGATGTATAAACGATTTTATTTTTGTCATCATACACCGCCTCGTATTGTTCACTCAAAGGAAAGAAAAACTCCTTTTTGAATCGACTCAGGCTTTTTACAAAGCGTTTTGTAGCCTCTGTTCTCGAAATCAAACGGTCGTGCATCAAATTTTCTCTGTAGCTTTCATAAGAATAATACACATACAAAGAAAATAAGATGAGAATAGCCGACACTACAAAGAGGAAGGCAATGATGATTCGTTGCTTAATGGTCATTCTTCTCGTAGGGAATAGCCTCTACCGATAATAGTATGAAGCAGTTTTGGTTCAAAATCTTTATCTAACTTCCTTCTCAGATACGTAATATACACATCGATGACGTTGGTATTTGTATCAAAATTTAAGTCCCAGACTTTTTCCAAGATATCTACCCTACTTACGACTTTGCCTTTATTGAGTAGCAGATATTCCAGCAAATCGTATTCACGTTTGGTAAGTTCAATCTTTTTACCTGAACGAGATACCTCCTGCGTATCCAGATTCAATTTCAAATCAGCAATTTCCAGCATCTTGCTTGGTTTAGAAACAAACATATTTCGACGACCAAGTGCCTTAACTCTCAGTAAAAGCTCTTTAAACTCAAAGGGTTTTGCCAAATAATCATCAGCACCAGCATTGAATCCTATCTCTTTATCTTCGATGGTACTCAATGCGGTTAGCATCATCACGGGTGTAGATGCCCAATTATTTTTAACAAACTTACAAAGCTCAAATCCATTGATACTTGGTAGATTAACGTCCAGAATTACCACGTCATAGGGCTTTTGTGACAAAATTCTTTGACCAATCAAACCGTCGTAAGCTATATCTAAATTAATATTTTCGCTAGAAAAACCTTTCTGAATAAACCCTGCCAATTTGGGGTCATCTTCCACTAGTAATACATGCATAACTTGT
Source organism: Cellulophaga sp. BC115SP (assembly GCF_009905545.1). Taxonomy (GTDB): domain Bacteria; phylum Bacteroidota; class Bacteroidia; order Cytophagales; family Spirosomataceae; genus Flectobacillus; species Flectobacillus rivi. The sequence goes on from NZ_JAAALB010000034.1 coordinate 53,088, forward strand.
TGATTGAGTGTAAATTTTGTAAAAACAACATAAAAAGGAGCACGAAAGTAAAAAACCTTTCCTGAGTTCTTGGAACGATTTACCTGCTAAAAGGTTTAAAATAGGTAAACAACCTCCCCAAACTTTTTCAAAAAATGGACGTTATTTCTATTAAGCTTCTCACTAACAATCTTGAAAAAACTACTGCTTTTTACCAAGAACTCCTCGATTTTGAAGTAGTAACGAAAAATCAACATGAAGTGATTTTCAGGGTTGGAACTTCGCTAATACGTTTTACCGAAAACCTATCCTTTAACACAATTTATCATTTTGCTTTCAACATTCCACAAAACCAAGTAGAATCAGCCTTAAGTTGGTTACAAAGCAAAGTTGAAGTAATTCTAGATACCAACGAGCAATCTATTACAAAGTTTGAAGATTGGAATGCTCAGGGTGTCTATTTTTATGACAATAATGGCAATATTTTAGAATTTATTGCCCGTAAAGACCTGAATGATCATAGTTCAGAGAGTTTTTCAAGTAATTTAATTCGATGTGTTAGTGAAATTGGCTTGGTAAGTGATGAGCCGTTAACTCTTGCAGAAGAATTAATTCAAGAATATGGATTAAATTATTTTGAAAAAGGGCCAATTCTTTCTGACTTCACAGCCTTGGGTGACCACAATGGTTTATTAATTTTGTCCAGAACAGGAAGAAATTGGTATCCGACCCAACATCCTGCACAAAAGAATAGCGTTTCGATTAAATTTACGGTAGAGAATCAAATACATACGTTAGATTTTTAGTTCAGTATGTGGGTAAAGGTCGATGCATTTCTCATGAAAAAATGAAATCGTTTTGTCTAATTTCTAAAATATTATCACGAAATCTCATTTATCAAGACTACATAGCATTGATAGCACCATGATGATCGACCTACCGATTTGTTTAATAAATAACCCATGCAAAAAACTAAAATAATCTTACTTCGCGCACTTGCTAGACTCATTGACCTTATCTTTTTAAATTACTGTTTTGGTAAGTTTTATGACTTTCTCAACCGAGACGCTATCGTCCCTCATGATGGATTATTTACGGGTCTTCAAGAGATGATTTTGTTTATTCCATTTTGTGTACTGTACGAACTATTCTTCGAATATCTCTCCTTTGGGTTTACCCTAGGAAAATTCATTTGTGGGCTTAGAGTAAGGCTACTCAACGGGAAAATGATTGAGCCCAAACATGCCTTTTTCAGATGGCTTGGTGTGATATTCGATTTTTATCTAACACTTGGATTAGGCGCCATTATTTCTGCTATTTATTCGAAAAAAGTACAACGTATTGGCGACAGATTTGCTGGTACAACCGTTACGATGGGTAACTATAAATTTTGGAAATAATCTCAAATTGAGTGAATTGAGATTGAGTGAATGAGTGATTATTTAAAAATTTGTATTCCATCAGAATAGACGCAATGATTACATCTTAAGCCAAGTCATATCTAGTATAGTAGCATCAAAAAAGGGGTCGAAAAATATTTTTCGACCCCTTTTTTGATAAAAACTTGGAGAATAATCCCAATGCTAAAGCTCGGGATAACTCAGGTTTACGCTATTCTGAAAACATCAATTAAGTATAAGGAAAGATTTAATTTTTTGAATATACCCTCCTTCAAATAACTAATATACAATTAACAAATAACGTACTTAAAACTTCATCAACTTAAATATTCCCACCTTCTGATCTTTGCTAATGCGCAAAAGATACATTCCATTCGGATAGTTTTTGAGGTCAAGTTGATTACTGCCAGACTGCAATTTTGTTTCAGAAACCACATTGCCTGCAACATCGACTAATTCAGCTTTGATACCATTTTCATCGGTATTAATCATAACAAAATCTGTCGCTGGATTAGGACCAATGGTAACGCCTAAGTTTTGGATGTCTTCGAAGCCAGTGACTAATTCCAGACTAACTGTTGAGTTTGAACCGATGATTCCTGTGCTACAGTAATAGTCAGAAACGTTGAACAATCTAAACTTAGTTGGACTCGTAGGATTCAAAATAACAGTATATGGCGAGGATGGTGCGCTAAAGTCTTTTGCGTTTAATTCATCTGTACCTAATTTAAAACTTACAGGAAAACTACCCGTCAATTTTACTTTTAAATCAACCTTCTTTTCAGGTGAGAAATAATACACGGTGGTATCAAATGAGGCTGAAGGAGATTTTATTACTTCGAGAGGATTAACACTCGTAGTTGAGTTTATGCCACTTTCTTTAGCAATTACTCTAAAACGGTAATTTTGTCCAGCAGGAGTGTTATTCGGAATTTTAAAGGATATTGTATTTGTTGTATATGAGGCTCCAAGTGTCTCAATCTCCTTAAAATTAACCCCTGAGCTATCTGACATTTCAAGTCCAAGACTAGGATTTGCACCAGTAATACCTACTAATTTGAAACCTACATTTGTTTCTGTTCCTGCACAAAGGTAGCTATAACCATTATTCAAGGTTGAACCCATGGTTAAAATATACTTGGCAGATTCAGGCAAAACTGTTATAGTTGCTGAACCTTTACCAGCGGCAACTCCACATTGGTTAGATACTGATTTTAAGGTAACTGTCTCAGATTTTTGGGCTACAAAACTTACAAAACCTGTTTGCTTACTCCAATTTGTGATTTTGCCAATCGAACCATTACTTAATTCAAACGCTGGATTGCTACTAAACAAATAGTATCCTTCTGCAGTACTTGTAGACTTCACAGTCAAAATAACTGCCTGATTGGCTACTGTGGTGACATTACCTGCGATGGTAAGCTCTGGCACCTCTAGTAAAGTACCATACCACGAACCTCTAAAATCAACTTTTTGCGTTGAAATATTTTGTAAAACCATCGCGTAAGAACCAAGTGGGACATTGGCTGGAATTGATAAAGAGTATCGACCATAAGGTTTAATCTTTGCGATTTCATAGTATACAGAAGCGCCACTTTCAGACGTAAAAAGTGACACTTTATAAAGTTGTGTCGTATCCACATCCCCATAAGAAGCTAAATTAATCTGAAGCTTATCATTACGACAGATATTGTTTAAGCCAATCGAACTTTGGTTTATAACTGACCAGTTAATTTGTGGCTTCACTCGTACATTAAGAGAAAAATTCAAATCTTGTACTCCACACTGATTTGAAACTGAAGGCAGAGTATAAACTGTAGAGTAACTAGGTGAAAGTTTGATGTAACTATAATTAGAGTAATCAATAGGATATGCCTCGCCAGTCTTCCCTCTTATAACACCTTCAAAAGTTGAATTTCCATTATCGACAATACTAAGTTGAATCGACTCACCATAACTCAGCTCAATATCTTTTTGATTATTAGCCAAAACAACAGATACATTAGGAGCCTTTTGAATTCGAATTTCTTTTGCGTAACTATACAAGAGTGAATCTGACTCATCAACTAATCGGAACTTGTAATTAACCTCCGCTAGGTCTTGGGGTAAAGTTACTTCAAAAGGACTCTGTTTGATTCCTGTCAGAATAGCTTGCTTAGAATATAAGGTTTCATCCGCTTTAAAGAGCATTAATCTATAACTTGCCACACGGTTTGATGGTCTGGTCATTATCTCGGTATACCTAAGCTCTATTTTTTTACCAGCACATGCAGTAACATTGTAGTTGATGCCTCTAAACTCAACTACTCTGTCAGCCAATCTCACATTTATTTTGATATCAACATCTTTTGTAGCACAGCCATTCGTTAGTTTTTTGATTGCAAAAGTACCAGAATTCACTACATCAAAGGAATAACCTAAGTAACCTCCATATCCCGATACTCTCTGTCCATTATCAAACACAGCGGTAGTGTATAGCTTGTTATCCAATCTTAACGTCCCACTGTAATAATTGCTATTAGACACAATGGCATTAATCTCTTTTGGTCCAGAATAAGTCGGAATATCCCCAACCTCCACAAGATACCTCTCGCCCGTAGTATAGGGAGCCGAAGCTCTTACCTGTAAATTGATAGTGGAATACTTTGAGGGTACTATCCACGACAACTTATCATTAATAAACTCACCAACACCAGCTTCAACTATAAAACCTGAATCATCTAAATAATCCAAATAAAATCTTGCACCAGCGTCGAAAGGACCATTCCGCTGTAAGGTTAACTCCTGTGTAGACCCAGCACAAATGGTCGAACCTTGACCAAATGGCGCTAGGAGTTTTAGGCTTTTTACAGGGTTTAAAACTTGAATATCCAAACTCAGTTTTATATCATTATTCACTCCACATTCATTCGATACCTTATTGACTTTATATGTCATATTATCTGAGGCATAGACTTTGAAATTAAAATAGGCTACACCACCTTCGGGCATAAAGAGTGTAGATTTTTTACCAAAATTATCTTCATATTCAATACTCCCCCCTCCTGAAAAACCAAGACTGCCATAAGCCCAGCTTGGTTTTTCAATGATATAAGGGTTACTAGTATTACTGTAGGCAAATTTGGGGATTGATTTGAAAAGACATCGAGTAGCTCCGTACTCGAATGTTGAACCTATTAACGGATTGGGGAAAAGACCAAAAGTAAAGGTTTTGCCTTCATTCGGGTTTGAACTCGGAAAAGTAAACTCCGCTAAACCAGCCTCTGTCACCTTCCCTGTAAGTGCTGTTTTATTTCCATCGCTAAACAAAAGAGCCATATTTATGGGTGTATTGACCTCCATTACTGGCTGACTAGAGAATCTCACTTTAAACACCCCTGAAGGACAAACCGATTTAGTTAATATTTCTTCAACTTTAATAGCATCCGTTACCGTCACTTTACTTACGTTAATACCTTCCCCAGTATTACATTCACTTGTGAACTTGTTAATTTTATAATCTAAAGTTTTGGTAGGGTAAATAGGAATTGAAGTAATGGATCCTGTGTAACCGATATTGTATTTAAACCCGTCCGTCAACTCAAAATTGATAGGTGAAAGACCACTAGAATTGAGATTGAGATAAGCCAAACTACCATATCTAACAGTCTTTGCGTCGGACTGAATATCAATTTTTGCGCCTTCATTTACATTCACTGATGTTGTATGAGCAGGTGAAATAGTGAAAGGACTTGTAGCCACCACACTTAAATTAAAACTGGTACGTGGTACTAGTCCAGGAATTTTTGCAGAAACAATCCCATCTGATTCTTTTGCCTCCACATCATAATACTGAGCAGGGTTATTGCTAGTTATAAATCGAATCATGAATTTATTATCTGCATTCCATGTTCCTCTTTTTTCAATACTGAGCTTGATATTACCATCTGTACAATATGTTGTACTGGATAAATTGGAGATATACAATGAATTATCCGAAACTGAAAGCTTTACCTTTCCTTGGGACGTCCCTATCCCACAAATATTTGAAACCTCTTTAAGATAAAAATCGCCTGATTTATTGGGGTAAGTATTTACCCTTTCATCTGCGAACGATAGCCAATAATTTCTCACTGAATACACCGTACCTTCAGAGGTCGTAATTGAAAATGGACTTGTAGCACTGCCAGATATTCTGAGTTGTAAAACTTTGTCTCGCGCAATAGTTGTACTTGTTGTATCTATTCTGATACTCGGGCGAATTCCGAGTGAGAAAGTCGAATATGAAACCAATGGTGCAGAGACCACTTCAGGTGAAGTAGATGCAATCCGCAATGTCATGGAATTGTAACTATCAGAAAGATAGTAGTTTAACTCAGGAATTCGTAAGAAATCAGGAAACACTCCTACCAAATAACCAGAAGAATCTTTAGTATCAATATTTAGGATTACTCTACTACTGCTGTAATAGTCAACAAACTGTAGGTTAATCTTATTATCAGAGTTAAAATTACCTGTTTTTTGGTAAGCGATGATAAATTTCGCCCCTGCACAAAGAGTACTCTGAGCAGGTTGGAGCATTTTTGTCATAACTAGGCTTTGTGAAAAAACCTGTAGAAAACAGCCAAATATGAATAGCTGTATTAGTAGAAATTTGCGCATATATGTGGATTACATTGTTTTTGGACTACACTGAGGTAAAACGATTTTCTAATTCCTTATATCTTTCACCTAATGCAGTGTAAATACTTGCAGATAAATGGTGTAGCGAAATAGAGTAATAGAAACCATTATGGCGATACCTAAACCAGAGAAAAATCCATTAAATTTTATAAATTAGACTAATGATAAAACATACCATAAAAATACATAAAATATCTAATTTCTTCACTAACCATAATTATTTCTACGACATCACCCAAACTCATTTTCTTTGCAGCTTTTCTCCTTCCCTACTTTCATTAGAAATACCCTTTCTTATCCTTTTAGATTAGAGGTGGTAAATAGTGTGCAAAATTTTGTATGTACGCTATTTCTACCCGAAGAAAACCTGATTTATTAAACAATAAACTTATGCTTAAAAAAACACTTATCTTACCTCTTCTGGGGTTTGGTATCATGAGCCATGCCCAAACTCAATGGCCTGCTATTACTACTGAAACGAAACCTTGGACACGCTGGTGGTGGAATGGTAGCCAAGTGACGCCCAAAGGATTAACAGCAGCCTTAGAAAAATACAAACAAGTGGGGCTTGGAGGGACTGAGGTTACAGTTATTTATGGTGTCCAAAATCAAGAAAAAGAATTCATCAATTACCTTTCTCCTGATTGGGTGAAGGTGTTTGAACATACCCTTTCTGAAAGTAAGCGATTGGGCATGGGTATCGACTTGGCTAATGCCTCAGGCTGGCCTTTTGGTGGACCGTGGGTAAGTCTTGATGATGCTTGTAAATATGTTGCCGAAAAATCTTGGACTTTGAAAGAGGGACAGACTTTGTCTGAATCGGTAACTTATATCCAAAAGCCTTTGCTTCAGGCAGGAAATAAGTCTTTAAATCTCAAAGACCTAAAAGAACCTTATTATCTCAACCCCAACTTACAGAAAGATTTTGTTGAGCAAATCCGTTTTGAGCACCCAATTCTGTTACAGGTTTTGATGGCTTACTCTGATAAAAATGAAATTTTGAATCTGACCGATAAGGTTGACAAAAATGGAAAATTAAACTGGACTGCTCCCCAAGGAGAATGGAAATTATTGGCTTTATTTATGGGATTGCATGGCAAACAAGTCGAGCGTGCTGGACCTGGTGGCGAAGGCGAAGTGATTGACCATTTTTCGACCAAAGCTATCCAAAACTATCTTACTTATTTTGACAAAGCGTTCAAAAATGCCAATATCAGCTACCTCCGAGGCTATTTCAACGATTCTTATGAGGTAGACGATGCCAAAGGCGAAAGCGATTGGACACCTGATATGTTCAATGAGTTTCAAAAACGCAGAGGCTATGATTTAAGGAATTTTCTCCCTGCGCTTTTCGGAAAAGACACCCCAGAAAAAAATGCTCGTATTCTCTGTGATTATCGTGAGACGATTTCTGACTTAATCTTAGAAAAGTACATGGGTGTATGGAGTTCTTGGTCGCATAAAAACCATAAGATTATCCGTAATCAAAGTCATGGTGCCCCTGCCAATATTTTGGATTTGTACGTAGCTGCTGACATTCCTGAAGCAGAGGGCATGGAAGTGCCAAGACTCAAATTTGCGAGTTCCGCCGCTAACTTGACTGGTAAAAAACTCGTTGCTTCCGAAACTGCCACTTGGCTCAACGAGCACTTTGTCTCAAATCTTTCCGACGTAAAAAAGGCGATTGATTTGATGTTTTTAGGGGGTATTAACCATATTTTTTATCATGGAACTGCCTATTCTCCTGAAAATGAACCTTGGCCTGGCAGATTATTTTATGCCGCAACGGAGTTTACACCTGCCAATCCTTGGTGGAAAGACTTCGCTAGTATCAACCAATATGTGACTCGTGTGCAGTCATTTTTACAAAAATCTACTGCCGACAATGATGTGCTTGTCTATTTCCCTATTTCGGATAGTTGGTCAAAACCTAGCAAATCGCTGTTGCGTCACTACGATGGTTTAGGCAAAGAATTGGGTTTGCCAGAACTCTCTCATTTGGCTGAAAATTTGTTAGAAAAAGGCTATACTTACGATTTTATCTCTGATAGTCAACTACAAAAGCTCAGCACTTCTGGCGGAAAAATTCAGGCGATAAATGCCAACTATAAGGTGATTTTAGTACCAAAATGTACTTATATACCTTTGGCAACCATGCAAAAACTGAATACCTTGGCAAAAGCAGGTGCCAAGATTTTGTTTATCGACGCACTACCTGAATCGGTAGCAGGTTGGGGAAATTTGGAGGAAAAACAAAAGACTTTTTCTCAAATCAAAAACAGTATTCCCTTACAATCTACCAACGGTTCAATTCAGAATGCTAAAGTGGGCTTGGGACAAATAAGTGTAGGAGAATCATTTGAAAAACTCTTGGCTTTTCATGGCGTCAAAGAGGAAACCTTATCTCAACAAGGGTTGTCTTTTATTCGTAAAAAAATGGGGAACGAAACCATCTATTTCGTTTGGAATAAGAATAAAACGACGTTTTCTGATTGGGTAAATCTACAACGAAAAGGCTTTAGCACGGCTATTTTCAACCCGATGACTGGCGAGTCAGGCATTGGAAAAGTACAAAAAGCTGACTCGGGGACTTCTGTATTTGTTTCGCTCAAGCCCAATGAGTCAATTATCGTAAAAGTTTCGCCAAATCTTCTCAAAGGAAAAGAATATCCGTTTTTCGCACCAGCAGAAAAAGCTCAGGAACTTAAGGACAACTGGCAAGTTAGTTTCGTAGAAGGCGGTCCCGAACTTCCTGCAACCAGAACGATTTCGACCTTAAGCTCATGGACTACATGGTCGGAGGAAGCATTGAATCGTTTTTCGGGAACAGCCAGCTACAAAACTACTTTTGCCAAGCCATCTGGCAATGCGCAACACTGGATGTTGGATTTAGGAGAAGTACACGAAACTGCAAGAGTCATCATAAACGGTAAACCTGTGGCAACTTTGATAGGACCACAATACACCGTTGAGATTCCCTCGAACCTATTACAAGACCAAAACACGTTGGAGATACAAGTTTCGAATTTAATGGCGAACCGTATGGCTTGGATGGATAAAAATGGAATGCCTTGGAAAAAGTATTATAACATCAACATGGCCGCCAGACTAGCCGAAAATCGTAATAAGGAAGGTCTTTTTGACGCTTCAAAATGGTCGCCAAAACCATCTGGTTTAGTGGGTCCAGTAAGATTGATTGAGGCAAAACGGGTTGAGTAAGCTTTAATGGTGAATTGTGAATATAAATTTTTCTATCCTTGGCGAGTGTTCCACTGACCATGGATGTGAAATTGGTGCTGGGTTTTGTCCCAAACAGGGTCGCCCATACGATTGAGTAACTTCCCTCAGTCTCTTTTTCATAATTACTATGTTAAGGGCAGGCGTATTGTCAGACGAGAGTAAGTACGCTGACTTATTCATGAGTTAAACATGAGTCATCCCGAATTTAGCGATTTAGTGAATGAGTGGTTGAGTGATTATGTAAAAATTTGTTTTCCATCAGTAGAGACGCAATGATTGCGTCTTAGACCAACTCATATCTAGCATAGTAGCATCAATAAGCGGTCGAAAACATATTTTTCGACCGCTTTTTTGATAAAAATTTGGAGAATAATCCCAATCCTAAAAATTAGGGATGACTCATATTTATTTACTTGTTATTTGAGAAATAATTGTACTGTCAGTTGTTTCGTTATCTTTTGCTAACAATAAAGCTTTACTAATGATGATAGATAATGTTTCATCGTTATCAAATGGTAAAAATATCTTCTCTTTTGCCATTCTATTTGAAGAATCAGGAACAATGCAAAGATATTGGTCATTGGGCTCCATTAAGATATTCCCACTTCCAACGTGTATTTTGTAGTTTCTAATTTTCCCTTGAACTTTTAGAAAGTTACCTTCAAAACTACAAACATCTTTGATGGATAGCATTGGAATTATTTCTTTCAGCGTCTCCATCCTAATATTACCAGACATTCGTAGTGAGCCAAAAGAATGTTCATACCAATAACTTTGACTATCTGTATTCTTGCCTGTACCGTTATCTGTCCAATAAGGATTATTGGTTATACTTGAAGCACCGATGAATAAGTCCACATCTCGCATTACTTCAGCAAAAACGATTGGTGGTACATCCTTTAAATCAATCTGTTCTTTATTTTTATAGAATCTTACTTGATCTGTTGCACCTAAGCCTGTACCATACCAATCTTCCCCTTCTTGACTAATACGTTGAATCCAAAACTCCGCTTTTATATCAAAATGAGGGATTTTTAAAGCAAAATTTTCCATTAATAATGCTGAACCCATCCAACCTTTGCTTCTTGATTTTGTAAGATAAGTCCCCACTTGAATGATATGAGCAGCAAATCTATTAGAATAAGACTTTGTGTTCAGTTCGGCATCAGTCAAGACATAAACTTCTCTAAATGCCTGTTTTATGCCTTGTATAATTTGCTTTTCATTAAAATATTTGCGCCAATTTCGAATTTCTTCAATCGTAGAATAAATAGGGTGCCACAAAGAAACAGTGGCATTAGTAGGAATATTCTCAACTATGGCTTGATTAGAATCTATAAAATATCCATTGCTCCAAGTTACATTTACCTTATTTCCTTCCCAAACTATATCCCAAATCAAATTTTTGGCTATAATACTAACCAGATTATGTTGCAAATAATACTTTTCCCAATATTCAAAAGACCATTTTACATCATTTAAATAAAAAGATTCAATCCGAAAACATTGGCTAGCAAGTTGCTCTTTTATTTCTTTTATATTTTCAGTAAATTCTTTCAAATCTTCTTTGAAAGCTGTTGTAATTTCTTTGGGAGGAGATTTTTGTACTTTTGTCCCGTTTGTCCAAGATATTTCACTTTGATTTACAGTGGCAAAAGAAATGATGCCTTTCCAATCATTTACACAAAAAACAAGTTCATTTTGGTTATTTAATCCAAAATCACTGATAGACATTTCCTCTAATTCATTAGCTGTTTTCCCATGTTTTTTACCAATATTATTTAAAATAGTAGCAATTTTGGAGCGAACAGGTCCTTTTTTTATTCTAGCCCTAAGTTTACCAAGTGACCCCACGACTCTATCTACAGGTAAATCGGATAGGATATATAAAGCATCATTTCCAATAGGGACACCTTGTGCGCCTTTACTAAAAGAAGTAACAGTAATATCTTCAATGATATCTGTTATTTTTGTGTTTTCTAGAAATAGAATTGAGCTATGTAAAAATCCTCTCATGAAAGGGCTTTTTGCATAATCATTTTCTGAGTATCTGGATACTAAGTTTGGTATTTCTTTTTTGAAAGATTTAAGATTTTCTAACAAAAAAGATTCATACTCTCCCAAGCTAATATTCCTATTAATTAAAGAGGATAATTCCTTGTACCATGACTTTGGAGGATTCTTTTTGGGTTCTGTGTGAGAAGCCAAGAATTCGATTACGACCTTCCATTCGTGGCTAATAGTTGGATCTGCAATATTTGAAATATTTATCATCTGGTAAAACTTAACCGCCAACAAGAGGCGTGATTTTCATAAATAATACATTCATACTATGTGTGACTTCTATTTTATCATCTAAATGATGATATTGCTTATTATTAACAAAAATGAAATATTTACTTTTGCTAAAACCATCTAAGGCAGTGTAGTATTGTTTTTCTATATCTTCAAATTCTAATGTTCTTTTATTTCCTAAAGATGTTTTTGCCTCATCATTAAGAGCGGTTTCAAAAGCATTGGACATATTAATTTGCTTTAAACTTTCAACAATATTTTCATTGTATGAAAGTACCTCTTGTCTAACCTTTTCTAATATTAATTCTTTTACCTCAATGGTGTCTGACGTAACTATGAATTTATATTCAAAATTGGCTTTACTGATTGACTTTTCATGAACTTTTATTGTTACTTCCATTTGTTTTCATTTTTAATGATTCAATCATTTTCTATTGTTATTTCATTTCTTCCAACGAGAACGAGTTTACCGAGAATTTGGTAAAAGTATCAAAATATCTAAATAATTAAAAAAATCTCTGATAGGTGTCCGCGTATAAAAAGGACTCAAGTTCGTTCTTTCACAGCCTGACGGTTTCGACCTTTGCGTTCGGGGTGGGTTTCGGAGCACAAAACTGTCAACCTGCACTGAAGTTACATAGAAGCACAAAGCTCTATGTTTGCACGTCACCCAGCCTGACTCAAAACCCATGTGCCTGTTGCACAACTCAAATATATATAAATAACCATAGACTTCTATCTTGTTGAGAACCTTTAATTTTACCTTGGAAAATTGGCTAAAAATGCGTATTTTAAAGGTATGCAAGGACGCAAA
>NZ_JAAALB010000035.1 GCF_009905545.1 Cellulophaga sp. BC115SP
ACTGTTGTGTCAATGGCTCTGATTTTATTGGATATTTTGGTCAAAGCATTCGATTTACTTGATTTGTTTGTTGAAGGATTTGTGGAGCTAGAAAATAAATTCCACCATCCCTTCGATTTTCCAATGAAGTAGGTAATTACTGCTAATACAATAATTGCGATAATGAGTAGCGTCTTTTTCATTTTAGTGGTTTTGGTAGCAATAGTTAGTTTTATCATTCCTGATATCGCTCTGCTCAGACAAAGCTTGAGAAATTTTTGGTAGTAAAAACGACTTATTCTGTTATCAGCAGACTGACTGGCCATTATATTTTTGCTACCAAAAAATAAAAATTTGTCATTAGTGTGACGATGTTTGAGTTAATTCGTTTTTATATATAATAGGTGTAGAACTATTAATTAGAAAGTCCTTCGGTTTTACTGGAGGGCTTTTTTATTTGTAATACTTTGTACTTTAATCGACCCTTAATTGGTACATGAACTTTGCATTATATTAGTCTTATTTAATCCTTATAAAATCGAAATAAAACTTGTACCAATTACCAAAGTTTCATTTTACTTGTTTTGTTGATTTTGTGCACAATTAATTCAAGCTTCAAAACACAAACTCTTTGGTTAAATATTGCCTGTGAGAATTGTTGTTTCAGAGTTAAATACATTAAATTGTGAGAGTGCATAAGCTCCTAGACAAATTATAAACTTCTATGAAAATTTCACGTTTCAGAAATTTCTATACATTGGTTTTAACCTTATCCTAAATATTTCTCATGAAATCTACAATTCTTAAATCACTCGCTATTCTTCTTTTGTTATCACTATCCTCTTGTGAAGAAGAAATTACAACTCCAACAACCGTTAAACTGAATGTTACAGATACCAAAGGTAGACCTATAAAAGATTTTAGATTTGCCTTTTTGGGTACCAAGCGAATAGGTTTATTCAGTTTTCTAGATTCTTTTTCTATTCATGCTCAAACTGATACTAACGGTAATTGTACCATGTCTGTCATTATCCCTAAAGAAACGATAGATGTTGATATTATAGTTATGGGAGACTCTTTATACAATCACAGAGATGATGTATTTTTAAGTCTGGACTCCCTCAACTTTGTTTCTTACTTTAATAATTCCAGATTTATAAACAACAATTATAAAAAAGGTCAAACCACTAAGTTTTATTATAGAGTACAACGATAAATGTCAAAAGCATAATAACATTCAAACTGGTAGCAAAACACAAATCCTCAAGCTATATATTGTCCGTATGATGTTGTTTTTTGCTACCAATTCGTTCCTGGTATTCACTTTTAATTCATGCCCGGTTTTTCATTTTTGGTAGCAAGATTAATTATCCCACCAATGCTTGAATCTATCAATTAATGAGGCGTTTTTCTTTGTACCTGAAATGGTTTGAGGAACACCTGACAGATTTTGCTTCTTAGGTTTTGGTTGTGACTTTTTGAAATCTAATCCCACACGTAAGGCAATGGCTTTGAAATCTGAGGTATCTCCTTTGATGAGATTCTTATAGAATTTTCTTTTGCCTTTCAGAATTTGAATTTGCTCTTCCAAGGTTAACTCTTTTTGATTCTTGGTCAATACTCCTGATAATCCCGTTTGGCTCACTTTCAAAAATCTTCTTAATTCTGCTGCTATCTTCTCTTTGAATTGAGAGTTTGAAATGACAGTTGCCTTGAGCTCTTCCACTTCCTTCTCAAGATTATCTCTTTCCAAGGTTTGTTTCTCGACCTTCTGTTGAGCTCTTTTGTCCACTGTGTTGGTGGCTTTTTTCTTACTTGGAGTTTTTGAAGTTGTAGATTTTGGCTTTTCCTGTTTTTGGAAAATACCTACTGCTTCTGCGGTTTGAATTAGTGCGTCAAGGGTTTCTTCTGCTTCCGTTGAAATTGAAAACAAAGTATCAAAATCCGAAAAGCCCTCAGTATCTTCCTTTAGTAGTTGATAGTTCTCTTGTGAGACTTTGTCTAGTTGAGCTAATTGAGAAGGGGTAATACTTTTTACTAATGTGATATTTTTTGAAGTATTCATGTTATTTATTTTGAGAGTGAATGTTATTATTTAAGTTTTTGTAATTCCATTTGCTGGAGTTGTAATCTTAATCGGTAGGTGTATTTCTTCGAGATAATTTTAGGGTCTTTCTCGTCCTTTTTCTCTACTTTATCCAATTCCGCTTTTTGAGAAAAAATAATGGTAGCATCTCCAAAATCTTTGAGATTGACATCAATCCTCACAATTTTTTGACGATTCACCTTGAGGTAGATATATTTTACCTGTTGTGATTTAAGCAACTTTAAAATCGGTAGAATAGTCGTATTGATTAAAGTGACGCTATTGGTTTCAGAAGGTGGGACAAAATGCCCACTGGTCTGTATTCCTTCTGCCCATTTCAGATTGGTGCTGGAGTTGACTCGAACGCTAAATCTAGTTCCTGAAATAGTGATTCTTGGGTGTTCAACTTCTTCAGCAACATCGATTCTGTTGAGCTTTTCGACGATACTGAGCAACTCAGCGACATTGATTCCAAAAGTATGTTTTTCAATGTCTGGTACACCTCTTAAGTAGTTGGGTGGCCACTTCGCATCGAGCTTGAGACCATACTCAGTATAATGCCCTCTTTGTGAACCCTTGTTGTGTATCCAAATCATGGAAAAAAGATTCGCACTAAATACCCCATCATCTGAAAAGCATATTCCGTAGTCTTGTGATATGGAACTCTGGTCGAGAAACTTTGCCATGAATTTCATAAACTTAGGATTAGTTGTACTAATCAATTCATTAGGTTCTGGCTTAAGAGCTTCTTCTCCTTCGATTCTATAAATCAAGTTTGAGAGTCGATACGGATTGAAGGTAACCGATGAGTTGTCACTTAGCGTAACTTTCAGTTTAAGAATACTAGCATCAAAAACAGACTCAACAGAGTTGACCTCAAAGTTTTTTCTGATATAGTCAGCTAGTTCTTGGACACTCAAGAAGGGAATCGCATTTCCAACGATTTTATCACCAGTGATTCCAGTACTTTTAAAGTATTTCCAAAGCGCTACCAAAAACCTTTCTCTTTGACTGTATAGAGAAAGGGGGAGTTTACCTATTGTGCTATCGTTAACCATTTTGTAAAAGCTTGTTTCTTTCAAGGATTTGTAACTGCAATCTCAAACGATATTTATACTTGAGGGTTAGAACTCTTTTCGCATCATCATTCTTCGGTTGCTCCTGTACTAAAGTTGGACTGTTAAATACTGGTAGTTCCTGAAGCTCATCACTAAACTGGTTTTCTAGGGTTACTTCATTAGCAATTATTTTAAATTGCTCAGGGCTTAGCTCAGCACTTACTTTCAGTTTGCTCCCTAAAGTATTGAGGACTCTACTTAGGTTGCTGACATGGACTAATGCTGTCATGGTAGCAGAAACCTTTTCGAAAGTGTTTCCAACAACAGAAGCAAGAATGTCCTCATCTAAGTACACATTTCCAGCCACCTGCTTACTAGCTGAAACAACCAGTTTAAAGTGATAAGGATCCTTTTTGAAAATAGACAATGTGTTAGAACATTGTAACGATTGGTTGGTCGAAATACTTGAAACAACCTTCAAGCACTTATTGATAGGTACACTTACTTTCTGTGACGAGGTTTTACTTACTTTTTGAATGTAGTTTTCAGGAAGGAGAATTCCTTTTCTCACTTTATTTTCAAGAGTGGTAAACTGAACTAATCGCCCTGAAAAATTATCATTACGGTATGCTTGTATCAAATTACCTGTTACGATATAACGAATGCTTCTATTTTTTGAGTTATTCGATATAGCAGTCTCCCATTTAGGTAAAAGTTCCCTTACGAAAGAGTAATTTTGAGGCATTTTTTGCGAAGTCCCTTTGATAGAAAAAATCCTTTCCGAATTACTTCCTGAGATGGACGGGAATGAGAGTAATCTTCTCGAGGAAGCTATTGCAATACGAAGCCCAATATTGGATGGCGAAAAAGGTTTATCTTTTGTTGGATTAATTCTGAATCCTAAGCAGGTGGCTAATACTCTAGTTACGCTTCCATTTTCGTAATTATTTTCTGGAAATAGTAGAGGCATTCCAACTTGGAAGAAACTTACAATTTCTTTAACGTAAGATAACTCATTTGCCGATTTTCTTTTACAGTCATTGATGGATGACTCCTCAGATTCTTCTAGCTCAATTAACCTGCCCTGAACATAAGAATCTAAAGCAGCAGGAAGTCCTTTTTCTGCTTTTTCTTGGTATGCTTTCTCTGAAGTAATCCTTTCTCTTTTCAAAGCATAACTTTTCTCTATTTTCTCAATGTCTCTTTTAAGAATGAGAGCAAAAGAATTTTCAGCCTGTTGAATCATCTCTTGAGTAATTTGCTCAGGTCTTTTACCATCTAATGATGCTTTCAACTCGTCGTGTAACTCAGAGACACTCATGGGTTTTCTTAATACATTTACCTCACAACGTTCGATAAAAGTATTGTCAGAAAATGGGCTTCTACCTCCTGTACCTACTTGGACGATAGTTCTTTCCAATGTTTTAGCACGCAAGTCCTGAGTTTCAACCTCAAGGTCAAACTTGTCATCTTCGATTAACTGTTTGATATGTTCTTGGTAGCGTTCTAAAATTTCAGCATAAAACTTTTCCTGTTCAAGTACTGGTAATACTGCCACTCGACCAGAAACCTTACTTGCTGCTCCAACTTGGATGGGGTCTTTACCTTCTTCGAATAGGTTCAGAGGGTCATCAAGTTGCAAGCAAAGCTCTGTATTCTCTTGCATGTATTTAAACACAATCTCATCGCCATACTTATTCAAAAAATCTTCTGATTTCATCAAAGATTCAGAGTTTTTCTGATTGGCGGTGGTATTGGCATCCAATGATTTTAGCTTCTTTTGAAGCATCATCATGAGTCTTTTTTCAGCAGGAATACTTGAAATTAGGTAATCGTAAATAGGCTTCTTAATCTGACCTGTTCTGTTAATTCTACCTCTTTTTTGTACCTCTGTATTAATGTCCAATTCAGCTTGTAGAACAATCATTACTCTTTGTTTAACCTTGTCCGCAGGTACTTTAGCAGTAATGATAGCATGGGCTGAAGCACCAGTAGAACCACTCTGGTTAATCATCAAGACATCTATGTCATTGTCATTGAATTTGCGAAAGGCATCATTTACATTTTCCGCTTTTCTTCTGGAAACAACACCGACAAAATTTTGAGTAGTTTTTTCAGACAATCTTTCACCAAGACCATTAAGAGATATATTGTTGAAATTGATGGCGAGATTTACTTCCAATTTACGTCCAGTAACCTCAGCCACCTTATAGCCATAAGCTTCGATTTTTTGCTTGATGTAGTCAATTGGCGAAATACAAAGCGAGCGTGAAGCATTTTGTATTTTATTGAAAATACGAAAATACTCATCACGGGCATCCATGGACATGGCTTCAATATCGAAAGCATTTTTATGGTGTTTCCCCACCTCATCCTTGATAGAATACGTTAGAACCGCATTAAGGGACTTGAGTAGAACATTACTAAATGAAGCTGAAATGGTAGAGCCATCTGAAACCATTGTACCTTCTTCATCCTCCATATTTTCTAAGAAAGACCCCATAGTCGATGAAAAAGCAATGACAGGCTTTTTACCCTCTTTCAATCTCAAAATAGCACGGTTTGCCACATCATCGGCTTTGAGTGCAAATAGCATTTGATTGACTAACATAAACACCTTTGAAAAGGCGGGAGAGGCATCAACACCAGCACGTTTAGTACCATTCTCAATAATTGCTTGAGCTTGAATATCACGAACTTCCTTGTCAAGTTGTTGTACTTCAGGAATAATGTACTCCTTCTGGAAAATAATGATGTCTCTAACAATTTCTGTAAACTCGTCTGCTATTTTTCTATCTCTTAAAGCGTTTTTCTCAAGGTTGATATAGTTAACCTCTATACCTTCATACAAGCGCTCACGACGAATAAGTTGCCCCTGACTAGCCAATTGAGATGCTACAACTTCTTGAAGTGCCACACCACCTTGCTTGAAGGCACTTACGAGAGATTCTGTATCAATGGCAGCTTCTGAAATACAAGTTTTCATGGCATACAAAGGCATGTTATCAGGTCTTTTCGCAAAGGTGGCTGAAAGAAACGTAACCCCTTTGGCTTGCGCACATACACTCATTAGAATTTGACCAGTATTGGATACCCCTGAAGCGTTATGAGCTTCATCAAGAATCAAAATTGAACCCTTTGCTACATTGTCCAAGAATTCAATCTTGGGAGAGCCTTTTGAGTCTGATACCTGAGAGTAGGTCAGCATTACAAGGTCATATTCTCTTGGAAGAATTCCTGACTTGATGATTCTATCTTGTTCAGGTTTCATGGGTGGAGCATACAGCAAGTCCCCGTTTCGGTCTTTGATTTGCGTCTTTGAATCACGAGCATTTACAATAAAAGGATTTAGCGATTTGCTTCCAATGTCGTCCATGTCTCGATACAAATCAGAAAACAGGTTTGGTTTCTCCGTAATAAAGACGGGTCTATATCCTTGTTTTGTAGCATATCTAATCATTGCAGCAGCGATACGCCCCTTTCCGATACCTGTCTGGTCAGCGATAATAATGCCTTGGTTTTTTGCTTCAATGTTGTAGATGGCAAGTGCTACAGCATCAATTTGCTCAGCAGACAAAGCTTTGTAAAGAGCAGCCTTGGTGAGGTATTTCAAACGACCTTGGACGAAGGCATCTACGTCACCGCCTATGGCTTGTTTGAGATTTTGTAGTGCTTGATTGATTTCAAAACCCATCGAGTCGGGTGTGTCCACATCGAGAGATTGTCCCTGAGAAAGTACAGGGTACTTCATGCCAAGGGCAATACCCATCAATGATTTTTTAGTTTTTTTCATGTAGTACTGATGAAAGTGACTTTGCCTGTAATTGAAGCCTTAGTCTATATTTATATTTAATTTTGAGAGTGCTAGTTGTTTCTTGGCTAAAGTTGGATGTAACTCTTTCGTAAAGCTCTTCGAAAGTATTGATTACTTCACTTCTGGCTTGCTCCTTGAGAGGTGCAAAGCCCTCAGGTATTTGTTTTACACCCGAAATAAGAATAAGCCGTATATCAAAGCTCGTTCCTTGTCTTGAGTAAAGGTCGCCATTAATGTTAATTACGTCATCTACCTTAAAATAGCGGTATAGATAACTTAGGAAAACTCTATTTTTCCCTGCCTGAACCCTTCCTTCACTATCGTAATGTGTGTGGCCACCGATGATAATGGCACATCGACCATCAGATTTCAAATTGTTAAGCGCATAATAGCTAAGAATATGGTCAAGGTCTTTAAGAATGTATTTATTGTCAATCTTTAAATAATCCCTTGGGTCAACTGCCCCAAATGGAGGGTTTGTAATGACTCCATCAAACTTCTCGTTTGGGGTATTATAGATAGCATTGATTTGTGTTGCTTTTCTAAAACCTTGAGTTAATAAATTCTTATATCGGGTATCATCAATTTCGTTGACAGTGCATTGCTCTGGTCGAAAAGCGATGGTCATCATGCCGTTACCTGCTGTTGGTTCAAATATCTGACCTTGATAATGTTGTGCTCCATTTTTTACATACAATCCAGCCAAAAATGCAATAGGGGAGGCTGTAGAATACTGTTGTAGTAAAATCGAAATACTGGTTCTATGTGAAAGAATGACCTGATTTCTGTAGGTTTCAAGAATACTAAGGTACTTTTCATAGTCACTTGTATTCTTATCATTAGCAATCTTTCTACAAACATTGACAATGGCTAATTCGGTGAGTTCTTTAATGTCCGTTTTGTCAGTGATGCCAAATTTACTAGCAAGTTTTTCAATACTTCGTTTGTTATGTTTTTCATTTCGCTCAAGCTCAAGCTGAACCTGCTGAACAAATTCTTTTTCACCCGAAGATATGCTCAAGCTTCTACCAATTGAGCCAAGTTGGGAGACCTTAAAGTCATATTCACGAGCTATTTCGTAAGAGTCCTCATAATTGAATTTATCTTGAACAGGGTCGAGTACTATGTCTCCAACAACCACATAAATATGTTGCCATCCTTGCCCAAAATCAACCATTTTGATGGTATGATTAACTTTGAGATTGTGTAAAATAGAAGAGATGAAAATGGTAAAATCTTCGCAGTCTACGCCCTTTTGTCTATCTGCCCAAGTACGTCTTGGTAATCTGATTTGTTCAGTACCTTCTTTATCGAAACGGTAATTGATATACGCTCTACAAAACTCGTAAATTTTTTGACAAAGAACAACACTTCTGTAAGGTTTAAATTGATTAGCTACAGCGGTGGTTTGTTCAACTGATTTTGGAATGAGATTTTGTGTGATTAGGTTGAAAGTAGCATCCCCCGAATAATTTATTAATTCGATATAATCATTCTTTTTTGGCTGTTGTAAAAGTAAGCTCTGATTCATATAGAAAGGCATAAATACCTAAATTATCAATGAGTGGTTGGTTATTTTGGTAGAACTCCTGCGCCCTGAGAATCGACTGAGCACTAAAATCCTGCTCACCCATTTCTGAGCAGGATTGTGCTTCTGAAAATCCAAGACGATAGAAGCTTGCAAACAAATTGATGAACGCCCGTTGTGTGTCCATTACAGCCCAAAGGTTTTTTTGACTTCTGATTCAATCTGCTCTGCACCTTGGTTGATGGCGTCCTTGATATCGTCTGGACTTGGGTTTGGTCTGTTGAATAAAACCTGTGTAACTCTGGCATCCTGAATAACTAAGGATACTTTTTGGTTTCTTGAATGAAAGAAATAGGTCTGGCTTTTAAGCTTATTGTAAATCTCAACTAGTTTGAATAGCTTGAACATTGGTCGTGGTTGGTTTTGGTGTGATAGTGGCTTGCTTAGGTTTAGAACCGAATAAGTACTTGAATACGACAAAGATGATTCCCAAGGCAAAGACAAGAACACCCAAGAAAATCAGCATATTGTTGGTGGCTGTTTGTTTGGCTTTATCCGCTGCAGTTTGCAATTGCTGTTGTTTGGTCTTGACTTTTTCTTGTAAAACCTTGTATAACTCTTGGTCGGCTTTGGCATCTTCAGCCTCTACTTGAAGTTGTTCTGCTTCTACTTGGAGTCTAGCAACCTCTTTTTTAGAATCGGCATTGACAAAGGCTTGAACTACACCTGAGACTGAGCCTACAATTGCAGATACTGGGTCAGCGCTCATTCCTACACTGATATTGCTTGAGGTGTCAAAGCCACTTCCAAGTAAGCTACTTAATGCCGTTTGATTATTGGTGCTCGAATTGCTTGAGCTATTTGATGTGGTTGTCTTCTGGTTAGTTGAAGAGCTGTTTCCACTTTGTTTTGAGAACCCCATAGTGTTTTTTACCTGCTAATTGAATTTGCTCCCTGTTTTTTGACTTGAATAGAAGGACTCCCATGATGATAATAGCAATGAAACCTAAAACAATCGCTAGTAGCTTTGTGACATTGAGAGATTGTGTATTATCGCTATTTCCTTCTGTACCTGCGAAGGAGTTTTCATTGTCATCGATTGTATCTAAGACTTTCTGGGTTGCTTTATCTTTAGCAACCTGTTTGGCATTTACTCTCTCGTTTAATAACTTGTCAGCTTCTTGTTTATCGTCTGTCACGTCAGTAGAGAGTACCCAAGCCTCACTTTCTTCGTTATTATAAACTCCCGCCCCTAAATCAAACCAACCACCTTTTTCCCGCCTTTGGGTAGTGATTTTAAGTTTATAATAGAGTTTATTTCCAACAGCTTTCGTTTCACCAAGAGTTACACCTATTCTCTCTCCAGAGAGATATAGTTTTGTTTTGGGAGGTTCTGCCGCTCCACCTGCCTGACCGTAAAATGTTTTAACGGTAACAAGCTCACTGGGGAAGCCAGACCTGTTTTCATAACATATTGCTCCGTTAAGCTGTATGCTAAATAATTCTGTTCCTGCTTGTGCTGCCATTTTTGTAAGGTTTAAAGCCTTGCGAAAATGCATTCGCAAGGCTACAGAATTAAAACAGTTCTAAAAGTCTGAACTTAATCATGTTGGTCATTACCTCGTCTGACTCGATGAATTTTTTGAGGATTTCTTTATCTACAGGGTCAAGAGAAATTTCTTTACCCTCGTACAATTGAAATCCGATATACATGAGTTTTTGAGAGTTGGGTGAATTCGAGTAGGCAATGCGTTGTGAGAGAATGTATCCTAAATTGATTACGTTTCCGTTCTCTTGTACTGGTTGACCATCAAACCCTTTGAATGGAACATCAAAATTGATTGCGATTTTAGACATTTTAGATTACTGTTTTAATGAAACTGAAACATGGAATTGATTGAGATTACTGAGCTGAAGGATTTGACTTGACAATGTGATATTGTCCAGTCGTAATATCAAGCTTTTGAATCTCTGTGAATTGGAAGCCAAGTGATTGTAACATCGTTTCGATTAACAAAACATCTTGGTTATTATACCATGCTTGGAACTCGTCTGTAGTAGCATCCCAACTTTTTGGCACAGACGACATCCCTTCAGCTTGAGGGAATTTGCGTGTATCTGCGATTTTCGAGATGTCAATTTTTTCGACATAGTTGACGTTGGCAGTTTGTCTTGTTTCTGAAATTACATCGTAGTTCATTTCTACTTCAGAGATACCTTTTGGGTTTGGGGCTAATTGTGCTTTGTACATTGTTGTTTAGTATTTAGTGTTAAAAAAATAATTAATTGAATGAGTTGACGAAAATGACATTGCCCCAAGAATCCTTTGTTAAATATCCATTAGGGGCACTACTTTTTGATACTTGTGGAATATCTTTGATGTTGATGGAACTACCAGTGAGGGTAATGCTATTACTTAAAATGCTATTAAATGAACTCATATCTCCAAAAATGCATCCCTGTGGGCTGTAGAGAATATAGTTCGAAATCAAAGCAGATCCGTTCGATACCCAAAGTGGAGCGCCTGAAATTTCATTCCAATGGTGTCCATGTGGACTAGGGTTAAAAGTTGCTGGTTTTCCTAAAATGCTATCCCAATAATGGCTGTGTCCTGTAGGATTAAACTCTGTGGGTTTCCCTGAAATGCTATCCCAACTGTGTCCATGCCCCCAATCGGCTTTCCCATCAAGTTTGCTTTTGATAAGGTTGGTTGCTATAGGATTGGTACACCAATCAGCCCAACGAGAGTTATCAGTCACTACGTCACAGTGATAGCGAATGATATTTCCATCCACCTGAACGATGTTATATGCTCCATTAGAAAAGTTAATAGCAGAGTCAACACTTCTGTCTCCTCCATTTTCTTTAATGAGTACATTGAAAGCACCAGGCTTTCCATAAATGCTATCCCAATGGTGACTGTGCCCTGTCGGGTTGAACTCAGTAGGTTTTCCAGAAATACTGTCCCAACTATGTCCATGTCCCCAATCTGCTTTGCCATCTAGCTTACTTTTCACAAGGTTTGTTGCTACAGGATTGGTGACAGTGTCTAACCAACGAGAATTATCTGTGACTACGTCCACATTATATCTTATAACTTTACCTACTACTGAGACGATGGCATACGCTCCATGACTAAAGTTAATGGCAGTATTGCCTGTTGATTTTGATGTGCCATCTTCTTCTAAGGTAATTCCTGATATTTTGGCATTCCAACTTGAAATTTGAGAATCTGTCACAAATCTCTTATCGGTTGCCTCTGTCACAAAAGCTGCGCTAATAGCTTTTTTAGCTAGTGTTCCATCGGCAAGCGAAACAACAGGCACATCTGCAACTCCAGTGAAGAAATCAGAGACCTGAATTTTCTTAGCTTGAATTTTTCCCGCTCTGGTATCAAATACGATACTGACCGTATTGTAACAAGTATCCTTGAAAGCAATTCCATACCAAGAGGCTATTTCTACATTGTAGGTGGTTGTGGTAGCACCATCACCAGTACCTTTACCAATGGAGTTTTGACCGTAGGTATTAAACCTAAGTAAACCAGTCATGTAACCTCCAGCTAGTGGAAGATAATTAGCTAAATCAGTGGTATTAACTTTGGCATTCCAAGTAGATATTTGAGCATCTGTAACGAATTTGTTATTGGTGTTTTGAGCGATTAAAGTTGGACTTAGACTACCATCTGAAAGAGCAGAGATGACCATTGCTTGTGAAAGCGTTTTCCACGAAGCATCACCATCGGCTGATGAACTCTTGACCAAAACTTGGTCAAGAGTTCCTGCATTAGGTAGAAAGGCAAGGGTTTTCACCTTACCTCTACCCGCAGTTGCATTCCATGTTACAATTTTGTCAGTGGGCATCTTACAATTCTGTAACGAGTGTACCTATCTCAAAAAGAATGGTATTGGCTGTTAGAGCCGTACCAATCACCTGTGAATAGGTATCAGTCCCTGCCACAGGAGTCGTTGATTTGGGTAAACCAGCTGTGTTGGATAAGAATACATCCGCTCCAGGCGTAAGTCCCGTGTAGCCTCCATTGATACCACCGAAGAAAACTTCAGCATTGGCAGAAGCAGCAACGGCTGCTTTTACGAAGCCCATCGCTGTTTTGGCTGTTGAAGTTGAAACAGCTTTAACGGCTTTACCTGTGTTGTCAAGTGAAACGATGTCGTTGGCCGCTAAAGCTTCTGCTGCAACAACTATCACACTATTCACGGCAACACCATTAGGCATTAAGGATACGTCTAGCTTTCCACTACCGTTCAATTCGGGTACTTTTGCTGCTTGTGAGGCTGTACCACCTGTTACCACTGTGGGTAAAAGGGTTTTGTCCACTTTACCTGAGGCATCTAATTCAGGTAATTTACCAGCATCCCCAGCACCTGCTGAGGTAGTCACTGATTTGACAACTTTCTGTCTACCAGATGAGGTGTCTCTTGAGAGAATGTCTTTAGGCATTGTCTTCGTCGTTTAAGATTATTGGATTTGAAAAATTAATATTAAGCTCATCCGTTGAAATGGAATTACCCGCTGATTGCGAAAGCCCTTGTGTAGGCGCTATAGCAGTTAACTGTCCGTTGGATCCGATGAACATGAGTTGATTAGGAGTAAGTCCCCAATCGGGAATCTCAGCCGTTCCTTCAACTTGTACGAAACATTCTTGACCAGCTGTAGCTGAGTGCAATGATATGCCAGTGGCAAGTCCATAGTTTTCAATGTCGAGTGGGTCATACGTATAGCATTGGTCGATACCAGCATTTTCAGTAATTCTGACAACATGACCTCTAGCGATATTTTGCATAGCGATTGTTCTTTTCCAACCAATCCCTTTCAAAATGATGTTATTGCCATTCTGATTGACAATCTGTTTCGTAGAGGTTTCAATCTTTTGCTGAACAAGCTCCAAAAGCTCTTTTTTAAGGTCTTGATTTCCCTGAGAAAGACTCGTTGTAAGCTCACTAATGGTTTTCTGTGGCGAGGTCTTGGTAATGTATTCCACGAGCTTCTTTTTGAAAACCAAGGCAAGTATTACCACTCCGAACAAGGCAAAGGCTATAATGCTGATGATTTTGTTACTTTTTTTCATGTTGCTACCAATACTTTTTGTTTGTCCTGAGTAAGGTTGATAATCGCTAAGGTTTTGCTACCAATTCGTAAAGCCCGGGAATCATTTGAAGAGCTGTCGCTTGATGTTTTTGCTACCAAAACGTTTCCATATTCTTCTCGCAAAAACTAGTAGAAAACCAATAATCAAAACCCCTATAATTATCTGCAGTACCTTTTTGCTTTCTTCGTTTTCTAAGGGTACACCCTCCGAACTTTTCCGTACAACTATTTTCCCCTGTACCATAAAAGCTTTGAACCATTGCCCAGCTCTACGAAAGATTTGATAGCTTCTATCAAAGAGGTCTAAGGGCTTTTTGAGCAGTCCCAAATGGTCGTATTTTGTGCCTTGGATATGCGTCACATTGAAATAGGACGGATAAATAAAGTTGGTAACAAAGATGTCATTGATGAAATAGCCAATTGATGGATTTGCTATTGGGTCAGCTAGTTCAACTAAGAATTCAACCTCTTGGGTGTTATCCTCAAAATCCTTTCCTCTCACAATTCTTTGCCCATAAGGGTCGATACACATTTCGATAATTTCCTCAGAAAGAACCTTTGTTAGATGGTTTTGTGAGTATTCTTGTGTAACCCAGTCGGTCAGTCTTGCTTGAGCATAAGGAATATAGGTGGTAGAGTCATACCAATGTGTTCCGTTGAACTTGTTTTCTGTTTCTTCAAGGATTGACACTGTCCAAAACCCTGCTGGTATTTCTGCAAATTTTCGAAAAGCTTTTATCTCACCCGATACGTCCCATTTGGGTGCTACATCTCGTTGGAGTTGAATTTGGATAGCCTTAGCAATTTGCTCGAGTAATTCGAAATCGACTTTTCCCGTTCTATCCAGTAGCGCTATCTTTCTATACTCCATTAGGTATTGGGGGTGTTATTGGAGGTTTCTTCATCTTTCGAATCGCCCATCTAATTAACCAGAATAGCAAAATGGGAACTAGGATAACCGTTGGAAGAAACCAAACAATATTCTTCTTAAGAAAAACCAAATACTTGTTTTCCTCTTCAACAGGAGGCGTATCTTCGTTATCTTCTTCACTTGAGCCAGTCTCAGTTTTGTTATCAGTAGCAACCGTTTTGTTATTTCCACCGCTAAGGATTCCAAACAGCCCTTTGGCAACATCAAGGATTTTTCCAAAAGAGTTCCCTGAAGAGTTGGTATTTGTATTGGTATTTGTTCCTCCAGATACAGGTTTGTCGTCTTTTAAATTATCTAAGCTTTCCCAGTATGGAAGAGTACTTACGACATAGTAGGTTTCACCATCCTTCGCTTTGAATTCTAAGAAAGTATTCTTGTCTCCCGAAATTCCTTGAACAGTTCGACCAGTAAGTTCACCAAGATACGCACCATAATAGGCTGCATACGCAAGGGATGAAATATCGGGAGCGATGAAGTATTCTGCATAAGCGACATCCTCCTTTACATATAAGTATTTTGCCATTTTTATAGTGGTTAAACAGGGCTACAACTTTTATTGGTAGCCCTACAAATGTTGTTAGTTAAGTGGCTGTAAAACAGTGATTTTCTTTTCGAATTTCATCAAAAAAAGTTGTAGCCCTATGAATTTTGATAGACAAGTGGTTTGTACCCTAGACCTCTAATTAACCTTCTTAACTGTAAGGGGCTAATCAATCGAGCATCGACTTTGGGTAAAGGAAATTGTGCTTGAGTAAGTGCTTCATAACAAACCTCAGAGCAAAATTTATGCTCAGGGTTGTCGAGAAGTACAGTCTTGTACACCATACCAACCACACCGATGGCATCATACTTTTTCCCTTCGTTTTCTACAAAATACTGATAGGCTTTTTCCCAATGCTGTGACCCGATTTGATATACTTCATATCTTTTCGGGTCAATGGATTCAAACTCTCGAAACCCAACCCCTTGAGTAAGCCATGCAGAACCTCTTCTCCAAGCTTTTTCGTCAAACAGGATTTCGCAATGAACCCATTCTCCTTTGCCTCCCACTGCCATCATCCTTTGCCAGATATACGACTCTTGATTGCGGAAGCTTTCGAACAGTAGATACATTAGACTAAAATTCCTAAATCGTTAGTGACAATATCGAAACCGCCATGTTTGCCTAGTGTACGAAGAATGTAATCGTGCGCCTCACCACTCGTATTTGCTAGTGCATATTTCAAACTTTTACCAGCAATACCATACTTCGTTTTTGCCGTTGCATCGCCCTTGTTGTAAGAAACGACCACAGAAGCTAAATCATCGGCGCCGTAAATGTCAAGTAAGTTAGCAAGCTTCAACGCACCAATATGGATGTTCAACTCTGCATTGTAGAGGTCATTTAGGCTTGATTTCTTAGAGATTTCGACTAGACTTCTATCAAACTTATCGACTGCATCAATGATTTTTTCCGCACGAGTTTCACCCAAATTTTTCTTCAAAATAGCCTCGTGAGCATCAGGGACATAGTTCTTATACTTCTTAGCTACTACGATGGTATCTGTTGCTGTAATTGGCATTAATTGCATAGGACCTCTTGCGCCTGAAGCAGATTTTGAGAATTCTAGCTTGTCTGGGTCGATTTCTGTTACCATGATACCCCAAATCATCCATGTGGGAACTTTCGTAAGCTCAGAGGCGTGCGCCACGTAAGAGCCAAACTTTGGCATCAACACATCTTTGATGAAATTAGCCCATTTCTGACGTGATGCAGCATTAAACTTAGATGCATCTGAATCATCAACAAGCGGAAATGTACCTGCAACAGTTGGATTGGCAAAGCCAGAAAAACCGATTGCCAAACTATTTTCTACCGCACGATTGATGTTGAAAGTATGTACGGTATCAGCATTGTCTGCATACTGCAGGTAGAATGAATCATCCGTTTTGGCTAATGTTTCTGCCTCCGTTTTATTTCGATTTAAGAAATAGTATCCTCCAACAGCAAGTAATAGAACTGTTAAAACGACTAAGAGAATTTTTGCTAGTTTATTCATTTTATTTAAAATTTGGTTTTGCTACCAAAAAAGAATAACCGGGCGTGCTTAAATGCTAAATGCCAGGAATGAATTGGTAGCAAAAAGCCAAAATTGACGGACAATTTTAAACTAGGGAATGTTGGTTTTGCTACCAATGATATTTTTAGAATGGTTAGGTATTGGGTGAACTACTTGTTTCTAGCTTCTTGGAAAGCAATCTTTTTTGCCTCCTTACGAGATAGGTTATACGTAGTTACTTTTTTGACCTCTTTTACTCCAGAGCGACGTTGAAGCTCCTTGGCTCGTTTATCTACGTCTGAAATGGATAGAGGCTTATCTACAGAGCCTAGCCCTTTGGCTTTTCTCAAGACCGAGAGCGTGAATAGTTCTGTTTTAGCACCTTTTTGACACTTATACACTTCTTTATCATCTTGGTGTTTACGTGAGACGATCGTGTATGTACCTTTTTTTGATTTTAGCTCACCGATGTACTCTACTTGTTCATCGACGTCAAATCTGAATCCTTTCTTTTTTCCTAAAGAGAACATGGTTTTTCAGGTATTTAGTGATTTGATTTTTCTTAAAATAATATACTATCCCAACCAGCATTGCTAACCCGAAAAACAGACCTGCAAGGACATACTTGAGTTCTATATCGGCAACGTAAACTCTCGTTGTATCTTCAGGAGTGAATAGCAACTCTTTGTCATATAGCAGTGGTAGACGTTTATCAAAGAACAGATTCATTTCTTTGACAGTAACTGCACCATCATCGTTGTAATCTAAATCGCTATTCCCTGAATAAGCATCTGAGCCCTTTCGATAAAGCACATAGTTCTCAGCCTTTTTGAATGCGACTGGATAATGCACCAGTGCATAAAGCTCATAGGCTGAATCAGGTGCTCCATATTGTTTAACTCGCATTCGTAAGTATTTGCGAACATAGTACAGATACTCAATCGGACTTAGCGTTTTCAAGTGATCCACTGTAGTTTGCAAATCCTTTGCTGTGGACTTTGTAATTTGAATGTACCCTACCGCACCAATACGATTCACGTTTGGATACTTCATGCTGGATTCTGCATTGAACACAAGCGTTAACCAGTTGGGGTTTTTGATACGAATTAGCGGATCGGAACAAATATCCCTAACCTCTTTTTCGAATGCGACTTTATCGACATTCCAACCTAGTTTGTTTAGACAGATTAGGGACATTTTACAATTGTAATTTTTAAAATGTTGCGTTAATACGCTTATTTCGATGTTTTTGTGGTAAAAGTCTGAAAACTTGCTTAATAAGTTTTACGTTTAGGTTTTCCCCACAGCCCGAAAAAGATACCTGCTTGATAGGAAACCCATACAATCGAAATCAGACCCGAAGCCATCGAAACGA
Source organism: Cellulophaga sp. BC115SP (assembly GCF_009905545.1). Lineage (GTDB taxonomy): Bacteria > Bacteroidota > Bacteroidia > Cytophagales > Spirosomataceae > Flectobacillus > Flectobacillus rivi. Next base: position 17,920 of record NZ_JAAALB010000035.1, read on the forward strand.
TAATGGAAGCGTATTGCAATTTTTGTGACACAAGCTCCTTTTCTTCCATAATTATTTGGCTGTAGCAGCTAAAACGGTTACTAATGCAGGAACAATAATCTTAGTAAGGTCGAGTACATTAGACCAAAAATCACCTCGTTTCATGAATTTCTTCTTTTTTACTGGAGCTTTTTGAGGCTTTGGCTTCTTGGAATTTCGTGGTGCTTGTGGTTGATAATCGGCTGAATCACATACGTAATTATTCTCGATGACAACCACCACACTAGGAGGTGATAAGGTATCTTGACGGATGGTTTGTGAAAAACCTAACATCGGAATGAATCCGAATAGTAAGCAAAAGATGAGTTTTTTCATTATGTTTTCAGTTGTTTAAGAATCTCACTTACTTGACTGGACAGGTTACTAAATTGAGAATTGAATTCGGCTCTTTGTTCTTTAAGTGCTTGTTTTAACTCATTTGTACCATTTTGCTGATTTTGAGAATCTTTCTCCAGTACTGCTAATCGCTCACTTAAGGAATTGAGTCTATCTTGAATGTGCTTAATCTCTTCCTGTCTTGCATCAATGCGTTCTTTCGTTTCTTCTGTTTTAGTTCTAAAAATCCACACCACCAGAGCAACTATTCCAGATAAAATAATAGGTGTGAAAATTTGCTCATAATTAACTTGTAGTAACATATTAGTGGTTAGTCGAATCGTACATTTGAGCTATCTTTCTTTTTGCCTCTTCAAAGGCTTTTTCTATTTCGCTATCTAAGCGCATGGACAATCGGTCTCTGGGTCTTCGGTATGGTTTTCTTGGTGGCGTAGATGGGTTGTGTTTTTGAGGTGTTTTTTCTTCCAACCTAGCGAATGCTGTATCTGTCGCATCAAAATAATCCAGCGTTCCAAATTCAGGGACTGTATCAATTTTGGTCAATTCCTGCACTAGTTGTTTCGCTTCGATAGAGTCTTTTTTCTTTGGTGTTTCAATGCCTAATAGATTGTCCACTACTTGATATTGGGCATCAGAACAGGAGAGTAAACTAATACCGATGAATGAGCCAATGATTAAGAGCCTTGACTTCTTTGCTGTTGAGCTTCCAGAACTCTTGGTAGTTGAGGATGATTGCATCTTGTTTTCGTCTTAGATGTGGGAAAATACCTTGTTTCCTTCGTTTGGGGTCGTAGGGAGAGCCCGTATTAAAGCCTCCAGTACGAAACCTTGTTTTGTCACCTGCAATATTCCATTGGGTTACGACCTCAACGTGCCATTGGTTTTTTGACCAATTGAAAAGAGCTACATCACCTTTTACGACAGGCTCACTATTAACAGCTTTGCCATGTTGTCGTTTGATAGCTGAATGTCTTAACCATGACAGCGCTCGTGGGGTGGCTTTTACAGGAAGCCTGTTACACTTACCAATGTAGATAATTCCACTTGAGCAATAGGCTGAACCTTTTGGTGCACCTGCCGTTTTGTTGATTTTGTCAATGAGAAAGCCTCTATTGTTGGGTCTTTCCAGATTGTTATAGAGGCTTTTCATCGTGTCTACTACAGCCTGTCTAATCAGGAATTGGTGATTGGACTGGCTAAATACATGATGGCAAATGAGAAAGCTTTGGCATATACCAAATACAAGGCTTGCTTTACTTGGAATTCGTCTGAGCAATTGAGAAACCATTTCGATATTAAGTTATGTTCGGGTGCTTCGTGGTTGTTTCTGAATCGGTACACAACGCTCCAGTTGATCAGCAAGGAGACGTCTACAATGAGCCACATAATCGACCAGTGATTAAGCTTGATAATAAAGTCAATCCAAGCCGATCGCACTGCCATTGAGATGTCTGTTCCCTCAAGCTTGACAAGGTGGTTGAGATAGCTTGAAATAGCAAAGAGTGCCAAAGTGAATAATGTTGTAAGAATCCATCGTCTTGCTACCGAATACCCTTTGCCAAAGAATGGCTCAGTGGGTAGTTCAACTACTTCATCTTCTAATTCTTCACCATCAATCTGGATTTCATTTGCCAGCTTTTTAGCATCCTCAGCAAATCCCTTGAGCGTTTCTGCCTTTGTGAGATTTCCTGCTAGTGCTTCTTGCCTTGACTGAGCCATGAAGGTTGCAACGTTGTCGAGAAGAGCCTGCCTTTCATCTATTTTTTGCTGTTTCTCAGCTTCTTTTTGTTCTTGTTGCAGTTGTTCGACTCGTTGCAACTCTAGCTCAGCATCTTGCCTTTTCTTCTCCGCTTGTGCCTTGAGTTCGTTGATATTGATATTTTTATCCAAATTCTTTCCCATTGCCATTTTGAGGGGTTAATTTTTGAATGATGATAGGGCAAACTTCATTGCCCAAAACATGAGGAATGCTAAAATGATAGCAAAACCTCCGAGTGCCAGAAACAAATAGAATGCGATATTCTTGATTGTTTCAGTTTCCATCTCTACGTTGGTATTCACGGTGATTTCAGGCTTTTTCTTGCCCGTAATAAAATCCTTGATTTCGTCTGTAGAAAGGATGTTGGCAAGAGTATCTAAGATGTTCGCCATTACTTTGCCTTGAGTTTTGTGAGCCTAGTAAGTACACTGTCGTATGCTGCTGCGGAATAGAGTTTGTGCTCAATAAACTCTGTTAAGAACGTCCCGTCTTTGAAGTATTTTCGGTTGTAGTCGTTAGCTATCCAAATCAACTCTTTATCGGTCAACTCCTTGAGAATATGACACAAATCACGCATTTCGCCATACCATACCTTGCTATACCATGCCGTAAAATAGCTGTGAGCCTGTTCTACAATTACTTTTCCTGTGGTCTTTGTCCATTCCTCGAAGACTGACTTCTCCTGAGCCGTTGGAGGCTGGTATTCAGGAGATGGGGCATCACTTGGAGGAGTGTTTAAGCCTTTGTCTTTACCAAGATTGAAAATAAAGTATCCAATAAGACCAATGGGAACAAGGAATAAAAGGATGGCTGTAATGGGCTTTGTGACCAACAAGGTCTTATACCAGTTTAGCTTTTCTTTCATTTTTTTTGTCTTTATAAGCACGATACATAGAATAGAAGAACAGACTAAAAAGCAAAAAGAAAAAGCCATACAGCGCTACTTTCAAAATCCCAGCTCCAGTTGAATCCGAAACCCCTGATTGAGGGTCATCATCTTGAGTAACAATCACAGAGCTTGACTCACCAGAGGAATCAACTTTAGGTAAAGCCTTGGCTTGTGGTTTGCTATACGATACATAATCACTAGCGACCCAGCCGATGGCCTTTCCTTTGGCATCAAATACCTTTAAAAAGGTAATGGTCAGGTACTTCTTAGTGCTTTTATCGGTGTATCCTACAATGTTACCGTAGTTTACAATTTTCAGCTCTTTTTTAAGCGTATTAGCTTCTGGTCGAAGTTTTACCCCTGAGGTGGTATTGCAATACAAAGGGGCTAGCTCCGTCTTTTCATCTGCTTTAGGTTGTTCACCATTATCTGCAAATTCAATCTCAGTAGGTTTGAACCAGAGATAGGTTAGGTACTTTTGGTTGACCGCATCGACCAACAATGGTTCGTCCAAATCTATAGCAGTGTAGGCAACCGTTTTCTTCGAGGTTTTATCTACTACCGTAGTAGTTTGTCTAATCCTTCCTAACAAAGCGCCTTTGGGATACGTAATCACGCTTGGTTTGGCATCGGAAAAAATGAATGTCAAACCGTAAGCGGTTGTAGCAGAGACTTTCACCAGCCTTCCTTGAGCCTGCCGAGTGTCAGCAGTGGTCAAGGTGGTGAGATAATCGAGAAAGTTCATACTATTCATCCTTTTTTAGTTTGGGGAAAAGTTTTGAAAAAAGCTTAGAAAAACCTCTTACACCAAAAACTACGATGGTTACAAAGAGCGCCATGAAAATTGCGCCAATTACGAAGTCAATGAACGTGTAAGCTTTTTCCTTAGCTTCTTCCTTTAGTGTTTCCCTTACTTCATCTTTAGTCATAGTGAGAAGATTTAAGGGTGAGAGAGCAAAGTCTTAGAAAATCAGGAGAGTACTTTGCTGACTCTCCTGATTTCAAATTTTTCTACTAGTATCTTTTACTTGTCAATGGGCTTCTTTTTCTTTCCGCCAAAGAGTTTTTTAGCGACATATACACCACCAACGATAATCACAGCACCAATGCCTGCTGCCCAATACCAAGCCATTCCTAAAATAGTTTTAGTGGTTGCGTCCGTAGAAGCGTTAGCAGTGCCAGGATTATTGCTTGAGCCAGAGCCACTGCCAGAGCCATTGCCAGAACCTGAATCAGATGAGCCTCCAGAAGTGTCTGTAATTTTTGTGACTGAAGTGATAGTAGTATCACCTAAAGCTGTTGCATTCGTGCTAGTGAAAAGGACTTGAGATGAACCAAAAATATTGGCTACTACTGTATTTTCAAGTGCGCCAATTTCTGATTTATCAGCAAATTTACCTGCAATCTCAGCGCTTGCTCCCAAAATCGTTAAGAATTCCTTCGATTGGAAAAACCATTTTTTGGAAGGGTTAAAGTTAGGACGTGGGTCAAAAACAATAACAACAGGATCCGTAATGTTTGCTACCTTCAAGGCAGCGACTTGGTAATTTACCGCAGCATCATTTGCATCGGTTGAAGTGAAAATAAGCTCACCTTCTTTAATGTCTGTCGAAGGGTGCTTTTTGTTGAATGTTAAAGCCATTTTGCTATGTATTAATTTAAAATGAGAGTGAATTCGTGTTTGCTTTAGGTTACAAAGGTTGTTGGACTCGTTTAAATCTTGACGCTAGTTTTTACTGAAATACGTTCGAATTCACTCGAATACGATGTAGTTGGCAAAAGTGCGATGGTATTAGCTCTTATACTTTCGATTTTTAATTTTACTAATCCATTCAAGCCACTGGATAAATCTTCCTTCTTCCTTCATTGAGTTGATTTCGAAGTCTGAGGGATTGAGTTCTCTACAGAGATGTACGACCCATGCAGGCAAACATTTTCCTTTATAATCGTTCAAGTCTAGTTGATATTCATGCAATAGATAATCCCCATAAACCGCCATCAAATCCATGTAGGACCTTAAATGCAGGTTATGTTCCTTCGCTAATGTTGAAAGATAAACTAGGTCTTTACGTGACACGATTACTTGTATAGGTTTCTGATATAGTGATGAATATTGAAATCGGATTGTTCTATAATATCAACATCTTGCCAGTCGTCATGGTATTCAGGGGGAATCCAGAAATAGCCCAAATAGTTAATTCTAAATCGTCTATTACAAGGTGTTCTGAATTCCCTAAGAATAGCCCTTTGCGCTCCAATTTGGTCATATTCCTTGTTTTTGATTTTTCGAGCAACCTCCAAAACCTCGTCTAGCTTAGTTGTGGTGGATGTAGGGGAACAATCTCCAAGGGCTTGATTCGAGCTCTGTTGATTCTTTTTTTTTTGAGCTTCTTGAATGATTTGTTTTTCTCTATCCTCAAGGTCTTTTTTCGTGACATTCTTGCTGATAAGCTTCAAAAAGACATAGATTCCTAACAGCGTACCCAAACTAATAGCAGTTACCAGAATACAAAAGGTAAAAAAGTAGAATCCAAAGTTTTTCATAAATCAATTATTTGGTCTTGTAACAGAAGGTATTCGTGCCCACTTTCATCCGTGGCGAGAAAGTATCCATGATCCTCTTTGAAAATTAGATTTTCGTTCGGTAGAAGTATCCTATAAGCCAAGTTCATTTTATTAGGAAATGTCCTTTCTTTATTCTCCCAAGTGACTTCTTTTTGCGCTTGTATGTACAAATCACGTGGGTAAATATCATCCGAAAACTTCTGTTCATTAGACTGTTTGACAATGGCTCGTTGGAAATACTGCCAAAACGAGGGTGGCACGTACTTGTATTGATGATAGATAAGAAAGACATCGTTACAATTGATTCTATTGTACGCCAAGAGGTCAATATACTGAGGAAAGTTTCTTACGTTCCCCGTTATACGAGAGCCCACATCGTCGAGTATGGTGATGGCATTCTTCAAGGTGAGTGCCTCCTGACAAAAGTCCTGAACCCTTTTGCCTCTATCTCTTACCACTGCCCAGCAGTAATAATCCTCCTTACTAGCACCATAGCTTTGAATTTCATCGACTGTAATGACTTTGTAATTTGGTAGTACAAAGTTGGGATTAATGAAACCTATGGCTTTTCGGATACCTGCTGGCTCAAAAGACTCATGCCACATGGGGTCAAAAATCAGTACCTTTTTGATAAGTTTCTTCTGCATTGCCATTGCTTGAATGATATAGGCAAGCTGAAGCACTGTTGTGGTCTTTGCAGTTTTTTGAGCACCCACAACAAGCCAGTTAAGGGCTTGTTGCTCAGCATTAGGAGGACTATTGGACAAAGCTTCTTGAATGCGCTTGTACAAATGATAATCCATAATTGTATTAGCTACCGAGTAGCTGGTTTTTGAGTTCTTGTCGGAATACTCTTGGTACTGACTCTAAAATAGTATCAATATTAGTTTCGAAGAATTCTTTGGTTTCATTTGACCATTTTTCGAAACATTGATTGATTGCCTCTCTGACTTGCTCAGGGGAGTGCTTTTCAACATCATACTCCAAATGTTTAATTTTATTGGCAGTGACTATCACACAAACACCACTTTCGTGTTTATGATACACTTCCATATTGATACAATGCTCCTGAATGGCTTTTGTTTTTTCTTGCAGGGCTGATGGGTCTAATCCAAACATAGTTTTTAGCTTAAAAGTCTTGTTAAAATGATTTCGATGAATTGTCCAAGCTTCTCCATGTTAGGTTTTCTTGTTGGTGAATTTTTCTAAGAGTTGCTTACCATATTCCAAAGCGGGCTTTTTGTATTTAAGCGCTTTATCCACCAACATATCTGCCCCCAATTCATAGATTGGTGTAGTCATGATGGTTGTGTACATACTAATGATATCCATTTCTGAGATCATCTGGTGCTTACCAGCCATATACTCAAGTCGGTACTTTTGAAAAAGAGTATCCTCTAAAAGCTCAAGTAAATCTTCTTCAATGTTAGTGGTGAGCTTGGTGAACTCTTTAAGTTTCATCTTGTTTTGCAAAGCAACTCTAATCTCGTCAGGCAAATCCGTGATTTCATCGATTTCGTCAAGGTCGTTTTCCTTTTCGTAGTCTTCAAGCTTTTTCTCTTCATCCAAATCCTTTACCACCATCGTAAACAGTACACGCATGGTTACACCCTTTTGACGTAGTACGGAACAGATTCTTCGAGCGTTAATCTTTGCTTCTTGTCGCAGGTTCTTTTCCACCTGTTCGATAGGAGCAGCGAAGGTAGCCTGAACTGGAGCAATGGTTGCTTGTTGGTAATTAACAGTTGTTGGCTCTTGATAGGGATAACTTTGCTGAGGAATTTCACTCGTTTGTTGTGGAGTACCCGCTAAACCGAATAGCCCAGGACCTTGTGTAATATTATTGACATTTTGAGCGAATTGTTGTGTAGAGTCTAACACACTTTTGCCCATATTGAAGGTTTTTTTTAGATTATCAAACATGATGATTTTATTTTTTGTCTAGTCTTTCGATAGCCTCTATAATCGCTTTGCCGATTCGTGTACTCTTAACAAACTTCTTACCCCAAAGCATAGTCGCTGTCCAGATATTCTCTCTCACACGTGATTGAAAAGCTGAAGAAGCTTGTAGATATTTTTCCTCCAGTTGTTTTGCTTTTTTCTTTCTCCAGCTCCAACGAAACTTTGTCTGAGCATAATGCTTTTCGACTGTGTGCATAATCAAAGGTTCTAGCTGAAGCCCTTGAGTCGTGAGCACTCCTTGCTTGATAAGCATCTCGAATAGTGCCTTTAGATGGACTTGATTGAACTCCTCAGTTTTAGAAATCTGATTACGATACTGCAGGTTGTTAAGAGCCTCCTGAAAGAATGAATCCCAAAACGCTGTGTCTCCTTCATCGTAGATTTTGCATACCTCCAAGGGCGCATGAGTGGTATCATCTATTTCAACGACCGCTAGTACTTTCATGTTTTTCTAAGAGTTCAGCAAAGTATTCTGGAGTATAATCTCTCGATATCCAATGAGGTTCATTCGCAAGATTGGCAGCTACCTCAAAGACATATTCCAAGCCCTTGAGTAGTTCGTCAAACTTCAAGGATAAAGCCTGATAGCTTGTCGTGTTCTCCTGTTGAGAAGCTTGTACAAGCGTGAGTTTTTCGTACTGACTGCGATAATAAATTGCTTCCTGTTGTGCTTGCTGAAGCTGTGTTTCGAGTTCTTCAAGACGAAGCTTAGTAGCGAACGTGCTTTGCGTCTGAATTTGGGATGTTTTTTCCTCATGCTCACCTTCATATTGGTAGTCGTTAACGGCGTTAACGCCATATTTTACTTCGTTAACGCTAGCGTTAACACGTGTAAACAGCTGGTTAACAGCGTTTACACTATTTTCAGTGCTTTGAGTGAGAGGGTGTGGGTGCGTTAACGCAATTTTGGCTAAACCTGTAAAAAAAACCTCCTTTAAAAAGTCCTGAAAATCCTGTTTTTGGCTTTCATTTTGTCCTTTTTCTCGGTTTTGAGCTACCTCGTATAACTCCGAAAGTTCACTTTCTGACAGACAGATATGCACTTTGTGGGAGTCATAATCAAGCCTGTTGATGTAGAGGAAGGTTCTGTTTAAAATCAGGTAATTGAGTAAAGCTGATAGCCCTTCAAATCCAAAAAAACTAGCCTCTATTTCAAGATTCCGTTTGGTCAGTTCAGGTACTCTTGCCCCAATACCGACACGTGCAATATCTTCCATGATTAGTATGGTTTTGAAATTTCAGCAATGAGTGTTACAGGATTTGAAATGACATTATTGTCTTCATCTTCAGTGTCAAAAATATTGACAGCAAGACCCAAATCATTCAATTCTTTGGAGAGTGTATTGATAGCAGAGAGGTGTTGTCTTAATTGTTCAGACTTCTGATTTCTGATAGCTTCATCATGTTCAAGGTTTTCTTGAACATTTCCTACAATTTCAGTCATGGTCGTAGTTGTTTAGAAGAGAGAAAAAGTGTATTTTTGATAGTCTTTTCCAGAGATACTACAAAAACCTCACTCATCCTCTCTTTAGTTAGCATCTGCCTTTTTTTGTAAAGGTGTGATGGCTACACTTCGTACGCAAGCCCTGATACACTATTGAAACATTAATGAAACGCTTTTGAAACAATTCTAACTTTAGACCGATGAGAGGTATTACAAAAAAGGAAATTAGGACTATACTTAATTGCGAAAGTAGAGCTACATTTAATCGCCACATTAACAGAGGGGGACTCCGCACAAAGCTTCCATCATTTTTTTACGAAAGAAATACGTTTTATGGAGAGGAGATAACGCTTTTGGAGAGGATATTTCAGGTAAGGTTACGTGTAAATTAGTTATGAGATGGAATTGTAATTTTCAAAAAGCCTCTAAACGAATTTAAGAGGCTTTTTGAAAATGAATTATTACAAGCTATAACTAATCACTAGCTTCCACTTTCTTGGTAAAAGTTGATAAGAAAGTAGATAAAAGAGCAATAAAAATAATCGGTGCTAGGATAAATAGGAAAATCATTTCCAATAAGCTCTTTTTTTCTCTTACAATAGGCATTTTAACATCTCTATATAGAGTAAATGGTTCATTAGCACTGTGCACTAACAATTCTGCAAAATCCTCTGCTGCCTTTTTCTCTCCTTCCAGATTAAGATGAATTTTATCTTCTAACCTATACTCATTTCCATATTTGTAGATGTCAGGTCCCTTGAGGGTATTGGGGTTTTGCTCAATAGCTAACAAAGTTCCATCAATAATAAATTTACGGTTCTCAAAATTCGTAACAGATGGTGCAACTATGAATTGTAAGTTAGAGATACCTGATTCCTTTCTAGCAGTATCAATTATTACACGATAGTGTTGTGCGATTACATCAGCAGAATTCGTGAGGTCTACGTCATTGTCTCCATGAATACTAAGAACCGCCTTAATTCCTGTTTGAGGAACAATATACTTCAACACATTGAGAAACTTTATAATAGGCATTCTGCGAGAAGAGTCAACAAATGTACCAGCGAATGGTTGATTTTTTGCTGACAACTCCCACTGCTGAAGTGTTGAGCCTCCGAATCCTGCATTAATAAATGCAACTGGACAATCATTATTTTTAGCAAGAATATCACCTAGTTTACCCCAAATACCCCTTTTTTGCCAGAATACAATCTCATCATCTACATTCTGAAAGTCTGTCGCTGTGTGTTCAGAAAAATCCTTCATTGAAATGAATCCAGTATTCTTATAAAAGTCAGGATTGGTCATATCCTTGTTAAAGCAAGATGCAGTAATAATAACACGTTCATCGGTGCAGTAGTTAGATCCCCATCCACCTGTAAAACTATGTCCAATAATGGTGTAAATGTCACCAACTGCTACGATAATGGAGGCATTTTCTTGGTTATTGCTAATCTTAATTTCATAGAGACCTTTCTCAAGCCTAATGTATGTCAAAAAGTCATTTGTTGTGGAAGTGACCTTTTTCTCAAAAGCTACCCCGCCATTAATAGGAGTAGCGATTATCCGTAAGGCTTTATTGCCATTTTCTATAATACCTTTTAAGGCGATAGTAGCATTATCAGTGATGTCACGCTGAAAGGGTTGTTTGTTTTTTGGTGATATAATTTTCATTGGTTTGTATTTGAGAGTGGTTGATTTATTTACAATACGTTAGAATCCAGTTATTGAGCATTTTAATATGTGATAGTAGTTCCATGTCAGCTTTGATGTAAGGCTGTTCTTCTAGGACATCATCTGAACCAGCTATCGTATCCTCAAGCCCATATTCAATTTTAAATGTACATTTTTCAAAGATTTCCAAAAACATTTGCTTTTCAGCTTTGTTGAGTTTCGCCATCTGCAGGTGAGTTAAATTGCTACCAATTTGCAGAGCTACCTGTTGTGGCCACAGAGCTGATCAGGTTGAAATTGGTAGCAATAATGAAATAAAATCGACTAAAGTAGATACTTTGATAGTACTATTGCTACCGAAAGTTCTTACTGTGTGGAATATTGGCATTGTAGATAACAGCATATTTTATATACCAGTATGCCATAAAGAATGGAGACCAGATATAAACAGTTAGTCCAATAAAGTGCCCGAACATTTTACTTCTATTTGGATAGTTAAAAAATGGGGATATACTATCTATTTCAACACCAGACACTCGTAAAAGCCAAATGAATGGATTAAAAGCTATTCCTATGATGCTATAAAGAACTAGCAAGGGTAATGGGTAAAACGTAAAGACAATTAGTAAAATACAACCATACAGAAAAATGAATGGAGATAGTATTACTCTAAGCAATAATTTACCTCTACTCTGGTACTGTGGCTTTTTTTTCATTCTGTTTAGTCTGTGTTTTTTTCTTGTCTGCATCAATATATTCTCTAAATACAATTGCCGCTGATTTTTCAATTTTAAGCATTAGCTTAGCAAGGGATTCTTCATACACGTACTCGATTCTACATATTCCTTGATGAATAGACCAAGAGACAGGTCTGTCATTTTCATATCGAAAGCAATCAGCTTCGGGGATTAAAATTTCTGCAAGTAGTCCGAACTTTCTGAAATCTACTAAGGCTTGTAGTAGTTCATTATTATCCTTGTAATCATTAAAATACTCTGAATTGAACACTTCTGGAAAACATTTCTCAAAATCGGACTCTCCCATATCATCGTTCAATAAATCCTTTAAATCTCTACTTTCCAATGAGCCAGCAATCCAAAAAAGTCTATTAATTTTAGCTCCGTGAGCTTGGTCAAATCTCTCAACCGCTTCTTGATTATTTTTCATGTGTATTGCCATTTTATTATTGTCAACCATTAGGTGAGCCCTGTAAAGTGGCTGAGCTCTACAGGGTATTTAGATTAGAAATCTTCCTTAATATTATCGTCGTTAAAGGTTTGTTGTAGCATTTCGACAAGTAGTTCATCCAGTTCTTCAAATTCTCCAAATATCCTTTGATAGCCAGATTTGTGATACCACTGTTCAAATGTCAAAGCACTTAGCGACGGTTTCCATTTGGCTATCTCATCACTAAGTCGACTGTGCAAGTTTTCGAATATTGGTTCTCCTAGCGTAGACAGGGCATTTGAGAGTGCCATCGCCTCATGGATTTGGAATTTCATGATACTGGAGCCGTAGTCAGATTCTTTGTATTCGTACTCGAAATGTGAATGAAAGAGAGAGGCTACAATTAGACTAGGGTCAAGAATCCAGAATGATGTTGAATTCTGCCTTTTGTAATAAGCCTCTATCATGCTTTTTTCACGATGAGTATAAGCCCTGAGGGCATTATACTCATAAAAATTTATCATTATGCCGACTCTGTTCATAGGTCAATGATTTCGCAAGTGTCATCTACATAGAATATCCAATCGTCACCAGCCTCATCGGTGTAATACACTCTATTTCGGAGGTCGTTAGTTTCTCCTACATAAGTTCCACCAATCTTAATATCTGAATTTGTACTTCTTTTGCCTTCAATTGCAAGTACTCTAAATCTTACTGCGTCCATGATGTTTTGATTTGAATGTGATTGTTTATTACTACTTCTTTGGTGTCACTTTATTTGCAACTATCAAAAACTTGTTGAATCCTTCAATTGCTGATAGAAGCTCATTGATTGTATCTGACTGCTCTTTTTGGCTTTGTTCGTTTTCCTTTTTGAGTTTTTGCAGCTCATTCCTTAGCTTATTGATTTCAGACTCTTGTCTTTTGTAGGTTCGAATGATATGCTGAACTGCTTTATATGCTGAGTGATTATACTTTTGGTTCATGACCTCACTGATGATTTCAACAATGTCCTGATTTTCCTGACTGTCAAGGTCTCGAAGGTTAATGATTTTGAGTTCCATTTTGCTACCAATATTTGATTTATGAATTGCTGTTGAGTGATGCTCCTGTGAGAGCTTTGATTTTTTTGCTACCAAAAATGTATCTGCAGAGTGAAAAAATGGTAGTTTCCCTGGCTTAAATTGGTAGCAACTAGCGGACGCTTTTTTTCTGGTTATTATGATAAGAAGCACGATGTTTTGAATTGCAAAATAGGCTTCCTTTTCGTTTGTCTTTTAGGTTTTCACCGCAGAAGTGACATTGTCCAATTGGTGTAAGATTTGATTCTAAGTCAAGTGAGGTATTTTCTTCGTCAATGTCTTCTTGCTCTTCCTCTGCCTGATATTTTACGATGCCTTTGTCAATCAAGTGGGAAAAATCAACTCCTAAATCCAAACAAAGAAATTGTAGTCTTACAGAATATTTAGATTTTTCTGTATTGTTAATACATCTAAGGTACTTACCATAAGTGTAGATAATATCCTCACGTAGTTTGATAACTTGGCTATTCGTCAAATGACTGAAATTATCCATTGTCCATTTTGAAGAGTTAAGGTTGCTGGCTGAATGATTTTGTTTCTGCAATCGGGTTCTGAGTCTTTCAAATAAATTGAATAGTATTGTGCACTCAGTCGGGTCGAAAAATTGATAATGTTACTCTGGTTTGAGAAATCGACATTGGTTTGTTGCTCCCAACGGTCTTTTAGCCTGATAAAAGTGATTCCTTTAGCTTTTGTGATGATGATGTAGTTCATGTGTAGATTGGGGTAGGGATACATTTGGTTTAATCGTTCCTACAATATCCATGATGTCCATCTGAATATTTCCTTGAAACTGTTGTCTGGAAAGACCCAAGAAATCCGAAAGCCTCTTGACAATTTGCGGAGTGACATTTCTTTGTCCTCTGAGCATTTTTCGGATATTCGAATTATCTGTATTTTCTCCATATCCAAGTTCCTCCCTGATGATGCTGTAGAGCTTTTTTCGTTCAGAAAGAGGCATTTCGCTGTATTTTCGCTTAATCTGGAGTGGAATTGTTGTAGGATTTTCAAAAGCCTTCATGTGACCCGATATTAAGTGTTTTGACCCGTTTTTTTAGAGTGGTTTTGAAAAGACTAATCTTTTCGTTTCGTTGTCGAATCTTGCAATTTCGCCCAAATCTTTACCCGTTTTAGGCTCCTTGGCGTAGATAATCGCAAGGTCGAAGCCTCTGAACTTATTTATCATATTCTCAGCACTTTCGATGCGCTTGTTTAGGTATTTGTTTTGATAAACTTGAATTGGCGTTCCTTTGCTGGTGAGCGCAATGTTTGTTCCCGACGGCATTCTGTACTTGATATGCCATTCGGCAGTTCTGATTAATTCGTCCATTGTGATGATAAGTTTGTGTTGGATATGAATGAGTAATATTTTTCTAGTGTTTCTGGACTTGTTCTTTTTGATATTCTTTTTGCCCAGTAAAGAGATAACTCGCTAATCGAAAGTATTTTACCTTTTTGCCCACGTGGTATGATACCAAATGCTAATGAATTCTTCGCTTTTTCCAGTTCGTCTTCAAATCTTACCTCAAGGAATTTTTTCTGCTCACGTTTGAGCCACACATGGGCAATCAAGAAACCACCTCTATCACGATACTTCTTCGAGAAGTAGTTAAGTGGCCAGTATGCTTCACGGTCGTACTTTTCATTGTGCTTTTTCACCAAATCTACCTCAGCTATCTTGGTCATACAGAACGTTTTCCAGTGGATATAGCTCTCTGTGCCATTAAAGTGCCCAAATACATCACTACCGATTAACCTCTTGATTTTCACCTCTGTTTCTCCATTGAATTTCTGTTTAGGATAGAGGTTCTTCTTAGCGTAATTCCAGAATTCGGTGATTAATTGTGCCTTTTCATGTGGTTGAATCGGCTTTTCTTGAACTGGTTTGGTGGTTCTGCTAGGCATGGGAGACTTATGTCCTCCAAGGTGGCGGTTGCGGAAGTATTCAGCTCTACCGCTTGCATAGTTGTCCACATCATCGGTGTCGGCGGCGCAACTTGTTTCATTTTCCTTGTCATTTGTGGAACTTTCAAGGGTATTTTTTTGGAAAGAAAGTTCAAAGGGCTCAATTTGCTTTTTTTCCCTGTCAATTTCCCTGTGTCTTTCCCCGTAATTTTCTTGGGTAGATTCAACATCTACTGCTATATATGTATTGTTTAAATTTATCCTGTCTTTTAATATCGGAAAACTTTGCCACGTCTGAGTAATTAGGATGTCCTTGGGTAGGACTGTTAAAGCCTTCAACTGAGGCTTCAAATTGACATCACCAAGGGCGATATAAAGGTTTGGGATGATTGTGTATCCCCCTGTAGAATTGTTGTCTATAATGTCAATAAAACGGGCATTTGACAGTCTAGCAAGGATATTGTAGATGTTTCTAGTCTCACATGAAATGAGTCTAGCTAGCTCTCTACGGGTAATGTTAATAGATGGAATACTCTGACTGTCAACCCATGTAGATGAATTGACCAGCTTGCGAAACATAGGTAAATACTTGTATAGAATCGCCTCCATCACTTTTTGATGTGGAGTGCGAAGCTTTGCTGACAAACCTAGATGTTGTAGGGCATTAAACTCCTGTGCAAGCGCATAGTATCGCTT
Organism: Cellulophaga sp. BC115SP; assembly: GCF_009905545.1. GTDB lineage: Bacteria > Bacteroidota > Bacteroidia > Cytophagales > Spirosomataceae > Flectobacillus > Flectobacillus rivi. The sequence continues at coordinate 33,438 of NZ_JAAALB010000035.1, forward strand.
GTAAACGCTTGAGCTTGTTTGCTCGAGCGTCTTAGGCATCCTTACGAAGTCTGTGTTAATCGTCGATTTAGGGCAAAATAGATTCATATTCTGTGAAATGGGCAAAGTATCGCCACAGGTTTGGTCGTCACACTACTAGCTGTAGCAGATACTTCAATTTGCTTTTGTTGCCAATGAGGGATTCGAACCCTACAGAACGTACCTAAAAGGTCATTCTGACACCGTGAAAGGGCATAACTTATTTAACTATACGTTTCGGTCTTTTCTCCTGAATGGGAGAATGACCACAAGCGCTATAGAAAGAATTAATATCATTTTCATAGTCAGGAAAGAAGCTACCACACAAGGTGTGGTAGTCTTTAAAATCTATTTCTACACCTATTGTCTTTAGAGAAAGAACCTCCCACATCATTTTGTGGGAGTCTAGCTAATCACTCAATTCATAAATCCAAACAAATGGATTTATGAAGCCTCTTTCTTTATTTAAACCCGTCTCTTTTGTTTTTCTCGATAAAGTGCCTAACCGCAAAGAAAACGATAAATGATGGCACGAATATTTTCAAAAAAACTGCACTCCAATGCGATAAAATGCTAATTATCATCCTCTAAGTCGCCTCCTACGAAGTCTTTTAATTTGTCCTCCAAACTTGTTCCAGCAATAAAGCTGTAGGCAAAGTTGGCACAAAAAAAGGCAAAGCCCATAGCCATAGCGCTAACAAAGAAATCTACGAGGTTTTCAACTTCAACAGTACTCATGGTTGTAAAAGGATAAAAGTGAGAATGATAAAACTATTTTGAAAATTGATCCTTAAGCCGCTCTACAGTACACAACACAAACTCAATCATTCCGAAAAATAGTAACACTGGAACTAGAAGTAATGGCATCATACTGTTAGTTGTTAAGGTTTAGTTGCAAAGGCAGGACTCGAACCTGCAACCTTTAGGTTATGAGCCTAACGAGCTACCTACTGCTCTACTTTGCGGTGTTAGTTATACTAGTTCAAATGCAGAAGATGGTATCCCATTTTTGTTTTAAAGTAGTCCAAATGTGGATTTTTTCTTCTTAGCGACTCAAAGTGATTTTTTCTGATGAATTCCTCTGCGGCTTTTCTATTTCTATTTGTGCCCATTGTCTAAATAGTTTACGAGATTGGGTAGAGCTTGTGCCCTCTTGTTAATCAAGGGGGCGTTTTTTATCAAAAGTCATTGAGGCTATTGCTAAAACAACCGAAATAAATATAAGGACAAGAAAGTCGTTCATATACACTTTAAGTTTTTAATTTTAAGCAACTTCTTGTAACGATTGGTTATTTTGCAAAGCTAAGGCTTGTTCCATTTCATCAGGATGATACTTTTTTAAATACTCCCAAATTACCTCTTTTTGGACTGGAGTAAAAGTATCATACACACAATGATTACCCCAAGTTCTTTCTTTCATCCCCTGAAACCACTCATTCTGTAAGCAATAACGTTTTAAAGATGTTTTCGGAATATTCCCTTGGAAGAGACCGTAAACTTCCTTCCAATTTCTAAAGTCTAGAGTTGTCATAAACTTGCGCTGGTTAGAATATTTACTTAAGTAATGAAAAAAAATATACACTATTTGCACTCAAAATGTGCATTTTTCGTTTACTTAGTGTTGTATTTGATACGAAAGTATATTTTTTTTCACTACGATGCAAATATTTTTTAATCATAAATTAAAATAAATATGAAAGTTTCTGATTTTCAAGTACTTGAAAAAGTAAAAAAATTATTGATAGCTGACAGGAGAACTTTCAAAGAGTTAGCTGAAGGAATTGGAATGACTGAGCAAGGTTTGAGTACAAGTCTAAAAAGGGGAACACTCAAGCTTGAAACACTGGTGCAAATAGCAGATTACTTAAAGGTTGATGTTAGTTTCTTTCTATCAAGTAGCTCTAAAAATGATGAAGAGTTATATCCAGCAAGTAAACAAAGCGTAAATAATGAGGATAATAAATATCTCTTAGATATTTTGGCTAGGATAGAAAAACAAATGATTGATAAGGATGAACAGATTAAAAGAAAAGATGAGCAATTAAGCCAATTGTTGAATACAAACAATGCATTGGTGATGGCTCAGTTGGGTCGAACAAATTTTAACTTGGGAATAGCCGATACCATCAGTTCGGATAATGAGGAAAAAGTAGGCAAAATAATTTTGTTTACGCCCTTATTTGAAGCGTTAGTAGTAACAGCTTAAGAACTGCGGCTATTCTCCATAGCATTTTACGATAGTGCTATATGGTTGAAAATCAGATATTTAAGTGTAGTCCTGCGTATTCCCGTACGGACTACCAAGCCTCTCCAATGGAGAGGCTTTTTTGTTTGTATATAGTTCGTTTTTATTCCACTCATTCTTTTCGATTGCTTCTCTTTTTTGTAGTAAAACCTTTTTAAAAATCATAAACCCATACGGAGTTGGCTTTTTCATCCAGCGAAGCGATAATCAGAGGTTCTATCTGGTCCCAGGTTCCGCCTGCTAACCCACAACCGATTCTTGGCATGTGTACCGAAGCATTTTGTGCTTTTGCAAATACTCCTACTTTTTGAAGTCCTTCCAACACAGCTTCATAGCGAATCGGTGGATTTCCATGTTCATCCTTATTGATTTTGTGTTGTCCGATAAGATTAGCAACCCAAAGGTTTTCTTCTACTTGGACAAATTGTACTTGTCCGAGGTCAAAATTTTCTTGGGATTTATACCAAGCGCGATACTGAAGTTCTGGTTCTTTCCAGCGTTTTGATATAGCCATGACAAATCCTTTTCCCCAACCGCCGATGTCGTTACAAATATGTACAATAATCTTGTTCCCTGAAAGTGTAGGTGCGGTTGCGTCTCCTTTGATATAGTTAATAGACATAGTTTTCTATGGTTTGATGAAAGTGGAAAATTGAAAAGGCTTACCATTTCTCCACACTTTAGGATATAAGCAAAGCCTATTTAGCTTTAAAAGCTTTAATTAGTTTTGCTGTAAGTAAGCATTTTGCAGTGAAATTCAACTTTAGTTTGATTGTTGGAGGTCGTCATGACTATGCTCATTAGCTTGATGAGTATAGTTTTTTAGGTTTTGAATGTTAGGGTAAATATTAGTCATTTAGGTCATGCTTTAACAATACAACATTGGGATTTTTCTTTGAATATACTATTTCAACCGTATCACCTACTTCATACTGTTTGTAAAATTCCGTTTTAACTCCTGTTGTTAACAAATATTTTTTTCCGCCGATAAGATAAGCAACATCAACTCCCTTTCCCTTATATGACCTTTTTGTGGTGATAACTCCTTTTGTATATATAGGATTTGATAGTATTTCTGCTTGAGTTTCTTCAAAACTTATATCCATATACTTCCATATTATAAGTACAAGAGAAAGCGTGAGTAATACAGCTAGAATAACTGATATGACCTTTTGAAGTAACTTGAATTTAAAGCCCAAACCCATCTGAATGTTTGTTTAAATGTGGTATTAAAACTAACTTTTGTGATATTACAAGCACCTTCTGTACTAATATTTATTATTGATGCGCTCTTAAGGTCAACTTATCTACCCATAAGGTAAATGAATGGATGCTTTAACCCGTAATATTTCTAAAACTATCAACTTTCCTAACGTCGATAGATGAAATATAACAGAAATACTGTTTGAGTTTTCAGAAAAGAATCCAATGCTTTATTCGCACTTTATATTAGTTATGCCCTCAAATGGTGTTTATGATTGAACTAATCTAGTTGGATTTCATCGCTTTTATCAATCGTTCGGTACGCTTGTCGGCACGGGCATTTTGTAGTGAAATTACGGCCCAGATGGCAGCAGGAATCCAGCCAATGAGCGTTACTTGCAAAATCAAACAAATAATAGCCGTTAATATTTTTCCTCTAAATAGGAAAGATAAAAATGGGAAGAAAATCGCTAACAGAGTCATCATAATAGGTTGTTTTTGTGAAAAATTTATCTACAATTATGAAACGAAATAGAACGATTCTCAGGCAATAACAAAGATTTTTGTGATATAAGAACTTTTATTGGTACAAACACCGAGTTTAGTGTGGTGAGTTGTTGACTATCGATAAAATTGCCTTATGATGAATTTGTTTATAAATGATGATGCCTACTTATTATTTAGTAGATGGGTAAAGAATAAAAAGCACGTTTATAGCCGAATAGTGCTGTTAGGATTTATCAACTAATATCCGTCAATTTAGTAATAGTATTTCCTTTAAACTCAAATATGGATTTTCCTGATAATTGTAGCACTTGTCCTTTTTGTAATCCATTAGGGAAATCCATGCCAAGGGTTGCTACATACTGTATATCAACCTCTGTGGTATGTTCGAAGTGGGTAATAGCAGTAATGGTTTGAGTTCTTTCAGAAAAATAGGCTTTTGCAGTTTCAGCTTGTTGTCTAAATTCGCTTAAGCCATTTAGCACTAGATTTGTTTCACCATTTTGTACGTTTTCAAATACAACATTACTGTCAAAATCTTTCACCATTTGGTCTATATCAAATTGATTATATCCATCGATATAGTTTTGTATAATTGCTTCTCGATTTGTCATGATGGATGGTGTTGGTTTGTCGTGAATAGATTTTGTTTAGTCCTTTCTGGCAAAATTGTCTTTTATTTTTAATACTTTATTCTACCATTGCCAGAATTTTCGGTAGTACTCTTTCAATCTTCGTCTTCATATTCCCAATGAGCTAAATATCTATGAAATAGAATTGTTGGGATTAGTGCTATTTTATTAAAATTCCTTATTTGAAACTTCATTAAAGGGTTTTCACTTAAATCCAAATATTTCAGATGCGAAGATTTGGGCAATTCAGGTAAGACTTTAATACGGTTTTTTCCAAGTTTTAAGCTTTCTAAATTTGATACTAGGTAAATATCTTCATCCACTAATTCGAGTTGGTTATTCGAAAAATCAATTTCTTGTAGACTTTGAGTGAAAATTATATCTTCTGGGACTTCCTTTAGTTGATTACCTCTTAAGTACAAATGCGTAAGCTTTATATCTGGAGGAATTATGAAGGTCTTTATGTTCGATAAGTGATTATGACTGTAGTTTAATACTTTGAGTTTTGTGGAGTTGAATGGAATCCCAAAGGATGTTAATTTATTTTGATGGACATCTAATGTTTCTAAATAGAGAAGTTTTAAAATCGGAGCTGGTAGTTTTATAAGGTTATTGTGGCTTAGATTCAAATAGCTGAGTTTAGGAAGTTTTTCAATAGCGTTTGAAACTTTGCTAATACGATTTCCTTTGAGATTAAGCGATTTTAGATGCTGTAAATACTTTATTTCCATGGGTATTTCACCAATATCGTTGTTCTCTAAACTTAATTCTTCTAAATACAGGCAGCTAAAAATCTCTTTGGGAATACTTTTGAGATTTTGTTGTTTTAAATAGAGCACTTTAACTTTTAAGGGGGTCTTACGTATTTCAGAAATAGCGTAAAAAGTACTATCAACCTTTAGGGATTGACTTATTGCGGTTTCTGTCAATAAAATTAGAATAAGATGTAAAACGATTTTGTGCATAGATTTCCTGAATTTAAAAGGTTATCACTATTTATTTTCCTCCTCAATCTCCTTCAGGATTTTCTTGGTATGTCCTATGAGAATTGTGTATTGGCTTCTTAACTCATATAGACTTCTCGAGGCATAGAAACTATATTTTTGGAGATAGGGGATTTTTAAAATCGTTGGGTTGATAGGAGAAATTTTATGGTCAATACTATTTTCTGATAAGTCTACATTGGGCTGGCTGAGCGACCATTCGTCTAGGTTTTTGCGTTTGTAGCTTAAATATTCTAATTCCAGACGAGTCAACCAAGTGAAACGTTCCTCATATAAATCGGTAATGTCGTTTAACAAAGCTTTGTTTTTGAGAAGACGAAAATAACCAGCACTTTTGGCTGCTTCATAGTTGCCATTGTTGGGGCTAATTAGGGTAGTTGTATAAAAAAGAGTAGCATTTGATGTAAGAAAAGAACTTATACTATCTTGGGTAATTTCGGGATGGTAGTTTAATGTCCTGATAAAGGTCGCGCATTGTAGCTGTCGGCTAATAGAAACAGAGTCTTCCTTCATTTCTAGCAAATCATGCGTTAAGTCTCTTGAAATACTTTTGAGGAAGTTTTGTGCTATTTCCTCATTTTTATTATCCTCACTCCAATTATTTACCCACAAACTTATGGTGATTGATACAATAATGATAATAGCTTCAGTAAGGAAATAGGCTCCCTTTTCGATGAGGGAAATTTGTATTTTCTTTAGAAGAGAGGTAATGTGTTTGATGAGTTTCATAGAGTTCAAGAGATGAAATGGTGTAGGCAAGATACGATTTTTTCATAAAACTATGATGATTCAAAAATCAAGGAGGCGCGATAATCTGCGCCTCCAAGCAGGTTAGGCGATTTTACTTTTTTTGATATACTCGTACATAGTCTACTTCAAAGCGATTGGGGAAAGTGGTATTGCTTGGGTCGCCACCATTTTGTCCGCCAATAGCCAAATCAAATAGCATGTAGTGCGGTTGTTTGAAGGGGTTAAATCCACTTCCATCTTTATTTTCAAGTTGGGAGAGGGGTGTGCTTATCATCAATTGGTCATCGACGTATAGGGCTATATGTTCTTCGTCCCAATCCATGCGCCAAGTATGAAACTGGCTTGCCCAAGCGCTATCTACGCTTTGGGTTTTACTATGCCATTCGGTTTTGTTACTGGTACCCAAACAGGCAATATTGGCCAGTATTTTGCCTCGGTAAAATTCCATAATATCGATTTCGCCATTGGCTGGCCAAGGTTTTTGGACGCCCAAAGTCCACCAAGCTGGCCACAAACCTGAGCGAATGTCAATTTTGGCTCGTATTTCAAAGCGACCATATTGCCATTGTTGTTTTCCTTGGGTGATTAAACACGAGGAGGTATATTCGATATTGGGACGGTTTTCTCGCCAAGATTTACTGCCAGCCTTATAATTGGGGTTGGGAAGATTCACCTTTTTAGCCTCAATGATTAATAAACCATTTTCACAACGAGCGTTATCTGGTTGATACCATTGTAGTTCTTCGTTGCGGACAAAGCCTTTTTCGTAATTCCAATTGTTGGGATTGGGTGCGCCATCTTGATTAAATTCATCTGCCCAGACCAGTTGATAAGGGTCTTTAGGCTTTTCTTGTGCTATTCCAGTGCAACTGGTAAGTACCAAAGTGGCAAAAATGAGGTTTTGTATTTTCATAGTGAGGGATTTTTAGGCTAGGAAGCCTCAGAGAAAACCGTGCTGGATAGGAATCCAGCACGAGGATTCAATGTTTATTTCCAAGCCAAATATCTTTTCATTCCTTCTAAATAATAATAATCTGCATAGGTCAACGGAACATCGATTTCCGTATTTTGCGGAATATGTCCAACGCAATGTTCGATGATAAAGCCCCCATTTTTGCCTTGTGCTGCATGGTAAGGCGCTTTGGAAAGATTTACCAAAATCGTTTCTGCTTTTTTGAAATAAGCCTTATTGAGCTTTGACGTACTGTATTTTGCTAGTTCCAAAAGTGCGGAGGCGGTCACTGATGCCGCCGATGCGTCTCTTAAAGCATTAGGAATATTGGGCGCATTGTAATCCCAGTACGGTATTTTATCTGCTGGCATATTGGGATTGCTCATGATAAATTTGGCAATATTCTGCGCCTGTTTCAAGTAAATAGGATTTTTGGTTTCACGAAACATGACTGTATATCCATAAAGCCCCCATGCTTGTCCACGTGCCCAAGCCGATTCGTCGGCGAAGCCCTGCGCGGTTCTTTTTTGTTGAACCTCTCCAGTCGTCGCATTGTAGTTGATTACATGGTAAGAACTGTAGTCTGGACGAAAATGGTTTTTCATGGTTGTATTGGCATGAGTTACCGCAATCTTGTAATAGCTAGAGTCGCCTGTGACTTTCGTAGCCCAGAAAAGCAACTCTAAGTTCATCATGTTGTCGATAATCACCAAGTATTCGTTTTTGTTGCTATCCCACGACTTGATACAGCCTACTTTTGGGTCGAATCTCGAAGCCAAAGATTTAGCACTTTGAATCAAAATCTCTTTGTATTCAGGTTTAGGGTCAATGTCTTTGGCATTACCAAAACTACAAAACATCATAAAACCCAAGTCATGCGTAGAAGTATTGAATTTTTCTTTTTCTAATACCTTCAAAATACGGTTTGCCTCGGTCAATGTAGCTTGGTCTTTGGTTTGTTCATAAATGTACAACAAAGAGCCAGGGTAAAAACCACTGCACCACCAGCCTGAGCCACTCCATTCGTATTTGTCTGTTTTAGGGAAATAGGTTTTAGGAAATTTATCTGCTGGAAGGTTTTTGGCTAAAACTTTATATTGAGCTGCTGCCTCTGCAAAAGCTTGTTTAAAAAGCTTTTTGTTTTGAGCAGATTGGGCAAAAGATTGAGTCGTTAAAAAGGTTAGCGTATAAATTAAAATTAGACGTAAGTTTTTCATAAATAATGTAATGAATTAAAATGAGTAAAAAAGTTTTTTAACTGTCGTAAAACTACTTCGAATCGCTTGCTCAGGAAGGGCGTATTTTAAGAAAAATAAGGGGTTAAAACGTTCAAGAAGAAATAAGAGTCGTAAGCTGATAGATCAATTTACGACTCTTATAATAGGTGCAGTCCCAATCAGTCAATTATTCGTAATTTTGAGTTAGGAGTGCTGAGCGTCCATTTCGGATATCGGATGTTGGATTTCGGAAGTATACTCAAACTTTTTATTGATATTTTGTAAAAAATAAAAGTATGTTACTTCATTTCCGAAATCAGAAATCCCAAATCTGAAATAGTTGGAAGTTCTTCATATTTTTGAAAAAGAACTCCGCACTCAACACTCAAACTTCTTCTCTTACCATCCCGGATTTTGGAGCATAGCTGGTGCTTTGCGTACTTCCGAGTCAGGGATTGGTAATAAATACATTTCGGGTCTGAAGTTGTGTCTTCTTATCGACTCTGTTACTTGATAGGTATAAGTATTGTTAGCGTTTTTGATAATTCTCATACGCTTGTTATAACCGTTTGAAACATCCATCGCAATTTTCCAACGACGAATATCATTCCAACGATGGTCTTCAAATGCCAATTCGACACGGCGCTCGTTGCGGATGACTTCACGCATTTGCTCTTTGGTCATATTCGCTTTCAAACCATACAATTTGTCATCACCAGCGGTTATACCAGCACGGTCACGAAGTGCAATGAGAGGTGCATAAGCTAAATCTGTTTTGCCAGTTTCGTTGATAGCCTCCGCATAACTGAGCAATACCTCGGCATAGCGCATCAACGACCAACCACGGTTAGTAGTAAAACTACTGTTTGAAGAGATATTGGCATCACACATTTTTCTGCTGTAGTACCCCGTTGTTTGTCCTGCCTGCGTAAAGCCATCAGAAGGGGCATTTTCGTAAGTCAAAACTTGTCTTTGAGCATTAGCACTTGCCAAATAATACATCGATTCGTTGTACACAATCGAGTATTCAAAACGTGGGTCACGGTTTTTGTAAGGGTTATTAGGGTCATAACCCGAAGTTGCATCCGAAATCGCTTTTCCGTTTTTCATTGGAAAAGCATCTACCAAGTTTTGCGTAGGCATCGCATTATATGCCCCGCCACGGGTAGGCATATTATAAAACCCTTCCATGTCACGGTTGGCAGAACGGTTTTGGAAAATAATAAACTCAGGGTTTACACGATTTAAAAACACCTGATAAAAACCATAACCAGGCGCAGTTGTATTGTCTTTGTACAAAGAATATTCTCCCGAATTCATTACTGCCATAGCTGCATCAGCAGCTTTTTGCCAATGTGCTACATCATACGTGGGATTGCTCACGATTTTGGCAAGGTCCGCATTTTGCGTTTCAGCACCACCATTGAACAATGGGCTTGCTGCATATAACAAAATACGAGATTTGAGTGCTAAGCAAGCGCCACGAGTAGCTTTACCATAATTTTGCTCAGAATAATCAGTGCTTTTTGGTAAAACTGCTGCCGCTTCGTCGAGTTCTTTTACCAGATAATTAACACAGTCGGCATAAGAATTTCTAGGTAAATTGATAAAGTCGGTAATATCATACACCTTATCACCAACGATTGGCACACCTCCAAAGCTAATCAAGAGCCAATGGTAATACCAAGCACGAAGAAATCGTGCCTCGGCAGCCATTTGAGCTTTGAGTGGTGCCGATACAGGAATAACGGGTAGTTTTTCGAGTAATAAGTTCACCCTACGAATATTGTTGTAAGGTGTTGACCAAAATTCGAAAAATGGAAAGTTCGTCGGGCTCACCGTTCCACTGTAAAGCACGACGGCTTTTTGTCCAGTTCCCGAATAGCGATATTCAGCATCGTCGGTAGCTTCTTCTGTATTACCGTGCGAATCCCAACGTCCTTTAGTATAGCTAAAACCTATATCACTGTAAATACGGTACAAAAACGCCACACTTCGGGTACTATCTGCAAAAACAGTTTCTTCTGTTAGCGCTGTAGTTTTGGGGTCAAGGAAATCATCCGACGAAAAGCAGGAAGTGAGTCCTATAGCACAGGCGAGTAATAATATTTTTTTCATAAAATTGAATCAATGAGTTGAAATCCTTAGAAAGTTGCGCTGATACCAAAGTTGATTAACCTTTGTGGAGGATAACTCACACGGTCGGTACCCGATGAAATTTCTGGGTCAAGCTGATAGAGTTTGTCAAGACTTGTGAATGTCAGTAAGTTAGAGCCATTAACATAAATTCTTGCTTGCTGAATACCCAATCCTTTGGTCAAACTACTTGGTAAATCGAAGTTGATTTGCGCATTTCTCAATCGTAAATAATCCCCTGGAATCAACCAGAATGTTGATGGATAAGCTGTTGGGTCACTAATACCGCCAAGCAAGGTCAAACGCGGGTATTTGGCGTTGTCGCCTAGCTCTGGTGTCCATGCGTATTTATGCACTTCGGTAAGATTTGAAGAGAATGCACGGATAGATTCTGCCGTTCCTCTCACACTGAAATTACGAGCTCCTTGGAAGTTGGCACTGATACTGATTGCTTTATAACGGACGCCCAAATTGATGCCATATACGGTATTTGGCGTGTTAGGATTTCCTGTCACCGACATATCAAAGCCGTCTATTTTGCCATCGCCATTCAAGTCGGCATATTTCAAATCACCTGGTTGTACTGGTACTGCTGTTTTAGGACTGCTAGCGATGTCATCGGCATTTTTATAGTATCCGATAAACGTATAAGCTCTCATTTGACCAATGCTGTTACCTGTGTACATTTGGTATGGGTACAAAGAGCTTGGTTCGTCTTGGAAGACAATTTTGTTTTTAGCTACCGAATAATTTCCCTTAATATAATACGAGAAGCCTCCTTTGGTAGGACTTTGATAGCCCAATTCGATTTCATAACCTCGGTTGTTTACTTTTCCCATATTTACAGGAGGAAGTCCTTGACCAAAAATGGCTGATACTGTACCACGAGTGGTCAAAATATCATATCGATTATTATCAAAATAGTTGAAGCTACCCGTTACATTGCTATTGAACAACCCAAACTCGATCGCTAAATCTAGTTTTTTCTCTTTTTCCCAAGTTACCTCGTTGTTGGCAAGCGTACCTTCGACTACGCCTGTATATAAGTTGCTTGAGTACCCAAAGTTAGGCGCTACTACCCCGTTACCATTTGAGTAATTTTGTTGATAGTAATAAGAGAAGCTGTTTCCTAAAGCGTCGTTACCTACAATACCATACGAACCTCTGATTTTCAACAAATCCATGAATTTTGGAAAAGAATTTTTATAAAAAGGTTCTTCAGAAATATTCCAACCTGCCGATACTGCTGGTAAAAGTCCAAATCTTTTATCTCTTACAAAACGGTCAGAGCCATTGTAAGCCACATTGAATTGTACCAAATAGCGATTTTTGTAATCATATCCCACACGACCAGAATAGCCTTGAAAGTTGTTAGGAATAAAATTATATACAGCATTGCTACTGGACGCTTCTGTAGAGTTACGGTTAAAAAGTCCTAGTGCGTACACATGGTGTTTTGAATCAAAAGTATGGTCGTAGTTGACCATCAATTGCATATTCAATACTCGTGATGTACTTCTGGCATCATATCCTAAGAAGAAACGACGCACACGATATACATTTGGATCACGTGCTTCATAGGCGTCTGTTGTAGAATTGTAGATAAACGATGGAAACTGGTCGCGGGTCATGCTACGACCGTAGCCATAGTTACTGGTAAATGATATACGACCTTGAACAAACAAGCCTTTGGTAAGAAAATCTAATTTTTGCTTTGCTGAGCCAATGAAGTTGATATTACTTTCATTGGTTTGGTTATACCCATAGTACTTCAAACGTCCCACTACGTTGTTGACGTTGTAGCTTGGGTTTTCGTTTCTAATCCAAGTACTGTAACCCAACGAACCATCTGGGTTATACACAGGATAAGCAAATGGCGCCAAAGTCAAGAAACTACTATAATCATAAAACAAGTCGTTGTAGCCAAATGGACTTCCTACTTGTGGCGTATTTACTTGACCAAAGTTTCCGTACAAATCCAATCTTAAATCAAGTGATTTTGTAACCGACATATCCAAGTTTGAACGATAGTTATAACGTTGGTGAAAATAATTACTATTTACCCCTTGGTCTTGACCAAAATCTTTGAGCATGCCATCTTGGTACAAATAACCTACCGAAACAAAGTATTTTACCTTTTGTGTACCGCCCGACAAATCCAAATTACCACGGTATTGTTTTGAAAATTGTTTGAACAAAACATCCTTCCAATTGACATTTGGGTGACCATAAGGGTCTTTACCATTTTTGAATAACTCCAAATCTTGGTCACTCCAACGTGGTTTAAACGATGGGCTTGGGTTTACGCTATTGTCATTAATTTGAGCCTGATTGTACATTTTTGCACTTTCGTAAGCATCCAAATACGTAGGAATAATCGTAGGCTGTGAAAGCGCCATTTCGGCACGCATCGAGATTTGCGGAGGACCTTCTTTCCCTCTTCTTGTCGAAACTACAATAACACCATTGGCACCACGAACCCCATAAATAGCGGTTGTTGAAGCATCTTTCAAAATCGAGAGATTTTCGATTTCGTTGGGGTCGATACGAGCAAATTGGTCATACGAGTATTCCACATCATCTACAATAATCAAAGGACGGTTGTTGCCATTGTAGGAACTCACCCCACGAATATAAAAGTTTGCGCCATCGGCACCAGGACGACCAGAGGGTTGTTGAGAGAAAAAGCCTGGGAGTTTACCTGCCAAAGCATTTTGCAAACTAGCAGAAGGGTTTTCACGAATTTCACGACCTGATACAGAACTTACAGAACCCGTCAAGGTGATTTTTTTCTGCTGTCCGTACCCAATGACAACAACTTCATCGAGTGATTTGTCTTCGTCTTCAAGGGTGATATTGACGGTGGAGCGACCAGCTACATTAACTTCTTGTTGTTTGAAACCAAGTGAACGAAATACGAGTGTATTGCTTTGCCCTTTTAACGTAATTTTAAAAAAACCTTTAACATCGGTAAGCGTACCATTGGTACTTCGCCCTTTTTCGAAGACTGCCACGCCAGGCAATACTTCTTTACCTCCTGTTACTACTCCCGACACCACTTGACCTTGAGCAAGGGTATTTTGTGCAAAAAGTGTAACAATAGAAATCCATATATAGAGTATTTTTTTCATAAAAACATGAGGATTTTCAGATGGGATTTAAGCCATGAATTTGTTCTTCATAACTATGAAGTAATCGTGCAAAATGAGACCTAGTTAATTTTGACTGTAAAGTGTTGATAATTAAAATTTACATTCAAGATTCATAGCTCATCATTCAGCATTCATACTTACCAGCCTTCGTTTTGAATAAGCTTATTGTTTTTTAGGGTTTCGTCATACGGTAAAGGCATACTGTATAATTTGTTCGAAAACTTCATCGTCGACACCACAAATGGCGTAAAAGTCAAGCTCGCATTGGTGTTTTTCACGATTTTCATCCCCTTAAGCGAACCATTTGTAGCAGTTTCTGCTATTTTCCAGCGACGAATATCCCAAAAGCGATGTTCTTCAAACGCTAACTCAATACGTCTCTCATTTTGGATAAGCGTACGCATTTCTGTTTGTGAAATACCCGCTTTGATGCCGTAGCGATTGTCTGTTCCTGCTCTAATACCAGCCCTTTTACGAATATCAATGATTCTTGTGACGGCTTCTGTGGTTCTTCCTAGCTCATTTAGTGCTTCGGCTGCGTTTAACAGTATTTCCGAGTATCTGAATAATGGGAAGTTATGGCTCTGGTTTGTATAGGTAGTATTGTTAGAAAAATCTGCCATAAACTTACGCAGATAATAGCCTGTACGTGTTTGAACGGCAATACCTCCTGGCTTATCCAAACCGCCTTCGAAAGTTTCAACGGCTCTACGCAACCAAGTTTGCCCATTAAAGAATACCGTCAAAGCCAAACGAGGGTCACGGTTGGCGTAAGGATTTTGTGGGTCGTAGCCTGATTGAGCATTGGTAATATCTAGTCCAGTAATCGTAGGAAAAGCATCAACTAAGTTTTGCGAAGGACTCGTCAATCCCAAACTTGCTGCTGGCGAACCAAAGCCTATTGGTGCATTGTAGTTTTCAATGAGAAAATTATTACCTGACTGTTTGGCAAGAATGATTTCTGTATTCTTTTTAGTCGTAAAAACACCTGAAAAAGAAGTCTGTAAAGCATAGTAGTTGAGTCCTATCAATTCGTTGGCAGCGTCCAAGGCTTTTTGCCAACGGTTGGCGTCATACGTAGGATAGCCCATTAAGGCCTTCAGGTTGGTATTGGTACTAATGCCACCACCATTAAACAACGGACTTGCAGCATACAACAAAGCACGACCTTTGAGTGCAATGGCAGCTCCTCTTGGAATTTTTCCCCAGTTACTATCCGAAACAGGTTCTGGTGTAAGTATTCCCTTTACGGCATCACATTCTGAAACGATATAGTTGATACACTCTTCGTACGTATTGCGAGGAATCGACAAATCGTCATTTATTGTAAATACTTGGTCACCAATCAATGGTACACCACCGTAGCGTTTTACTAGTTCGAAGTACAATAGCGCACGAATATAACGAGCTTCGGCTTTCCAGATGGTAATACTGTTGGGGTCAGCTGGAACTTTATCGATATTACTCAAGAAGATATTGACACGACGAATACCCGCATACGAAGTACCCCAATAAGGGTCGGGGTTGTTCACCGTACTAATTAACCCATTGGTATAATATTCTGCTTGACGATTGGTTCTAGACGGAATGGCATCGTCTGTACCTGTTTCCAGAAAGTCACCACCCAGTCCATTGATTCTATTAAAACCATCAGGGATATAACTGTAAATATTGTTGAGGAAAAAGACTGCTACGGTAGCATTTTTATCTTTATCGTCCCAAACCAATGTGTCAAGAATCCAATCACGAGGCTCAGTTTCTACTCTTTCGCAAGCCGCAAAAGTTAGTGCTGTAGCCAAAATAAAGGATGATATATATTTTTTAGAAATCATTTCTTCTGAAAATTTTATGCTTGATAAAAGCCAATTTTACAATTTGAGATTAACACCAAAATTGAATACTCGCTGTATAGGATAGTTGCTCGAAAAGCCTTCTGGATCGAGGTATTTATCGGCATTAAACGTCACAAGGTTGGTAGCATTTGCAAAAACACGAATTCCCTGAACTTTGATATTTTTACATAGCTTACTAGGAAGCGTATATCCCAATTCGATATTTTTCAAGCGGACATAATCTCCTGAGCGTGCCCAAAAAGTAGAGACTAATTGATTGTTGGTATTGGTGCCTAACCATACACGTGGATACGAAGCGTTTGGATTAGTAGGTGTCCAGCGGTCAAGATGTTGCTCGAATGCCTGTCCGAAACCACCATTCTGGAAAGCCAGCATCGAATTGGCATTAGCTACAATTACTCGGTTAGTCACGCCCTGCACTAACATAGAGAAGTCAAAGCCTTTGGTCGAATATCCTAACGTTGACCCAAAAGTAATGTAAGGTCCTTGTGGTCCGATTGGAGCCACATCAAGTTGGTTGATTACGCCATCATTGTTCAAATCTTTGTATTTGAGGTCACCCAATTGTGGTTGATAACCAACAGTTGTAGCACGTGATTGTAATTCGGCTGTAGTTTGATAAAAACCGTCTGAAATATATCCGAAAAGCTGTCCAACTCTTTCTCCAGTGCGATACATCCAAGAATATGGCTGAGTCACTTCATCGATATAAATCACTTTCGAGTTTTGAATGCCTGCATTTGCGGTCGCATAAAAATCGCCTATCGAAGTGCTTTTTTGCCAATTCAACTGTAAGTCTATTCCAGTATATTGATTCTTGCCAATATTTTCATTCGGATAAATATTTCCCAATATGCTAGAATTGCGACCACGTTGGATCAACAAGTCATAATATTGCATATTGTAATACTCCACCGTAAAGCCTAATGAATTATCAAACAAGCCTCCTGTAAGCCCAATATTGAGTTTATTAGATTTTTCGAAAGTGATATTTGGATTCGCCAAAGGCTCTTCTGTAACCCCCGTATTACCACCTGCACCTGTACCGAAAACAGCACCAGTATTGTCAAAATAACGTTGGATATAGCTAAAATAACCAGGGTTGTCGTTACCGTTTTTACCATAACTAGCATATAATTTCAAATAAGAAATCCATGCTTGAGATTGAAGGAAATCTTCTTTCGAAATGTTCCACGCTAAGCCTACCGCTGGGAAAAATCCATATTTGGTTGTGCCTCCTGTTGGGTATCTGTTTGAGCCGTTCAAACCGAAAGCAAGGTCGAGGATATATTTTTGCTTGTAATTATAGCCCATGCGTCCTGCTAAACCTGTAATCGTATAAGGTAAATCAGAGCCTGAAACGGAGTTTTGACGATTAGCCAATAATACGGCGTTTACGCCGTGATTTCCTTTGTTTTTGTCATATCCCAAAGACACTTCCAAATAGTCAGAACGGCCTTGATAGTCCATGTAGTTGTAATTACTTTGGTCGCCATTTACCCCAAACTGTTGATAAGTTTCTTGTCCTGTAGCAGATACATTTCTCTGGAAAACGGCAAAAGTTTTATTACGAACTACGTTTTCAGAAAGTGTAGCATAATAGGAGCCCACGGCTTTTATCCACATGCCTGAAGCGATTTCGTCGAGCGTTCTTTTCAAGTAAAAGTCAGCCAACATATCTCTTTTGAAGTTTTGTTGATAACCCGAGCCAATCGTTTGTGCCAAAATATTGTTTTGAAACTGCTGATTGCCGCCATACGAACCATTGGGATTATAAACAGGGTAAGCATTGTTGGGCGTGTTGAGAATACTGTTCAAAATATTGCCTGTCCCAGCACCTGCATCATTACCATTCAGAATACGCCCCAAGAGATAGATACCGCCCGAGAGTTTGGAGTTTAGCTGTAAATCAACGTTCGAACGTATGGTATATGATTTAAAATTGTTATTGGTATTGTACGGGGTAGTAGTATTTTTTTTCAAAAGCCCCGTTTGGTTGATATGGTCAAACGAAATAAAGTATTTCGAAAAATTATTTCCTCCAGTAGCACTAAAAGTATAGCGATCCATACGTGAAGATGGCTCGAGCGTAGCATCACGCCAATTGACATTTGGGTAATTATATGGATCCGAATTGGTTGCATAAGCCTGCAATGCTGCATCAGTATAAACAGGAGTCAGTCCGTCGTTTACACGAGCTTCGTTATACAATTTGGCATAATTGTAGGCGTCCAATCCTTTCGGGAATTTCAAGGGTTGTTGAATCGCTGTTTGTGCAGTAAACGACATTTTTGCGTTTGATGCCGAGCCTTTACGAGTATTGATTACCAAAGCGCCGCCATTACCACGTACGCCAAGCATGGCATTTGATAAGGCATCCTTGTGTACTGTGATTGATTCGATTTCTTCCAAATCAAAAATGGTAAGTTGTCTAGGAATACCATCTATTATAACCAACGGACCCTGCCCACGAAGTCCAAATGAAATGCCATCGCTTCCTGGTTGTCCTGAAAACTGAAACGTACTCGTACCAGCAAGTCTACCCACCAAGGTATTGAGTATCGACGTAGCAGGCATTTTTTGAATATCTTTGTTGTAAATCGCCTGCGACGAACCAGCGGTAAGTTCTGTTTGTAACGACTGGTTAAAAAGTCCACGGATAGGCTTAATGCGAGCCACGGCTGGGTTTTGACTACTCAAAACTACTCTTTCAGAAATATCTTTTATTGAAATCTCCTTTAAGAAAGTGCCCACACAGTAAATGCCAATTTTGTCGCCAAGTTGCGCATCAATCGTGGCAATACCATTACTGGAAGTGGTCGCAAACATTCCTGTTCTAACGTTTTTAATGCTGACATTCGCTAGCACTTCGTCGTTGTCGTCGGTTACCAAAATGGTACGTAGAGTAGGATTAGAGGTTTGTGCATTTTCGGTGGTGTTTTGGGCATGAATGGCATGGCTTAGAGGATAACCACTCAAGAGCACCATCAACCAAAATGAGGAGGGTGGAAACCTGAAGAATTGAGGTTTTCGTAAAAGTTTGATCATAATTATAGGGTTTGATAAAACGGAAAAAGGTTTGGTATAAAATAGGTTGGCTAAACAGACAAGGGTTCTCTGTTGTTACAATTATATATTTGAATAATGCAAAAATGGGGAGAAAAAATGGTCTAAAGTAGGGTGAAATTCGTTTAAAAACAGGGGCACTTTAAGCCTTTACAATAATTTGAATAGGTTTTTGGTATTTTTGAGTGGTAATATAAGTGAAGGAGTAGTATTTACTTATTTCATTCTTTTGACAATATGAATTGAGCCTTAGCTGGCAAAAATGCCAACAAAGGTTTTAATCATCCTTATGACCTTAATGATTGCTTTAAACCATGAAGAAAATTATACAATTGTTATTTACGTTACTGTTGTTTTGTGAGGTATTTCCAAGTAAATCACAAGAGAATACGGATAAATACCGCTTCGAACATATCACCGTTAACGATGGACTACCACATAGTGATGCCAATTGTATTGTGTCGGATAGTACGGGTTATATTTGGATTGGCACCAACAATGGGGTATCCAAATATGATGGCTATACACTCAAAAACTACGACCTTCCTGTAAATCCTCACAATGGTTTGCCAAGCAATAGAGTAGTGGCAATGCACCTCGATGCCAGCAAACGTCTCTGGGTGGCATCTGGTAGTGCAGGCTTGAGTTTTTTTGATAAATTTCATGATAACTTCCTCAATATTACCGAACGGGTAGGTAACGGAGTCGATGAAAAAGCACTTGAAAAGCTTCGAGTAAGTAATGTTTTATCTATCTCGAGTGATTCTCATGGAAGAGTTTGGGTAGGTACGCGTTCGATGGGCTTGTTTGTACTAGAATTCAAAAATGAATTATTGGTTTCCATTCGCCAAATCGTTATGCATGGGACTACGCAATACGGCGTATCTTCAATGGTTCGTGAAAAGGATGGCTCTATTTGGTTTGGTACAATTACACATGGCTTATGGCATTTGGGAGCTAATCAATCAATGCCCATTCCGACCTTTTTTACCAATCATAAGATTTCGGCACTTTGGGTAGATACTTTCGATAATCTGTGGATTGGTACTCAATTTGAGTTGTTTTTGGTTGATAAATTATCCAAGAGCAATCGTGTAAAGACTTCTGTCCTAATTAATGGTTTTTCAGAAATAGGAAGTGTGTATGTTGATTCTTTCCATCATCTATGGATTGGAACAAATCATGGTTTGTACTATTGGTCAAATATTCCCGCAAGCACTGAGCCTAGTTATTTGAATACATGGAGAAATTCTATGCAACGGTTTTTCCCTACAGATGGCGACTCATATAGTATCAATTCAGGAAGAGTACATCAGATCTTAGAAGACAAATATCATAATTTATGGTTGGCTGCTTCTTCGGGAGGACTCAATAAGGTTGACCTCAAAAGAAAACCTTTTTATGTAATTCAACGCCAGTTTGGCTCTGCCACAACTTTACCAAGTAATTATATCAATTGTCTTTTGCCCGATAATGACAAGCAGCACTTGTGGATTGGTACTCGAAACGGGTTTTCTAAATATCATCTTCAAAATCACACTTTTCAAAACTTTGCCTATGTCCCTATCAATGGCGATGGCTCAGGCGTAGATGTTTCGGCTTTTTATCAACAACAAGATGGTACGCTATGGGTTGGTACTCGATATAATGGTATTCTGCTAATTAAAGGAAATACCCGAAAAGCGATTACTGACGTAAATCCAAACCTTTCATTATTTGGCACCAGTATCGAAAAAATTCAAGAAGATAGATTTGGTACAATCTGGATGGCAACTTTTGAAAAAGGACTGTTGAGGTTTGATCGAGAGGGGAAATTACTACAGCAATATTCGCTTGAAACTAATAATTTTCCAGCAAGACAATGTACCTATCTGCTATATGAACCAACAACTGATCAACTTTGGGTGAGTTCGAGAGATAAAGGCGTGTTACAACTTCAAGTGTCAGCCACAGGTATAAGGGTAATTAAAAATTATCAATATGAAAAAAATAGCCCCAATAGTTTGAGTGGCAATTATGCTTGGCCTTTGGTCAAAGATAACAGCGGTAATTTATGGGTTGGCACCATCGGTGCGGGGTTAAATAAAATATCTCCACAAGGTAAGGTCGAACGATGGAATATTGGTTATTCAAATATTGAGTCTTTAATTTTTGACCAACAGGGTTTTCTTTGGCTGGGAGGCGATGGGCTGGTAAGACTCAACACTCAACATAAAAGCATAATTCATTATGATGTTGGGGATGGTTTGCAAAGTAATTCATTCAAAATAGGAGCAGTGTGTAAGGACCCATCGGGTTATTTTTATTTTGGAGGAATAAAAGGTGTAACCTATTTCAAACCAGAACAGATTAGACCAAGCGACCAAAAGCCCGAAATTCATCTGACTACACTTAGAATCTACAACAAAGAGGTTCGTATTGGAGAAGCCTTCGAAGGAAGATTGATTCTGTCCAAACCTTTAGACGAAACGGAGGAGTTAACCATTGAGCCAAATGAAAACTATTTTTCGATTGAGTTTGTCGGCATTAATTACAAAAACCCCAAAAAGAATCAGTATGCCTATAAGTTAGTAGGTTCAAATGACGATTGGATTTATACAAACTACAACCAACGCATTGCTAACTTTTCAAACTTAGATTCTGGTGAATATACCTTCTTGGTCAAAGCAAGTGATGGGGAAGGGGCGTGGTCGGCCAAACCTGCCGAAATCAAAATTCGGGTGCTACCGCCTTGGTACAAAACTTGGTGGGCATTTTTGATATATGCTTTGGTTTTATTTTTTGCTTTCAAAGAATACCAAAAAGCTACTCTAGCCAAGCAGGCATTGAAAAATGATGTTTTGATGGAAAAGTACAAAGCTGACCAAGAAAAGACTTTGACCGATCTCAAACTTCGTTTTTTCACCAATGTTTCGCATGAACTGCGAACGCCTCTCACCTTGATTTTGGGGCCAATCGAAGAGCTGGCGTCTTCCGAACATGAGAAGAAGGACAAAATCATGCTGATTTTACAACAAACCAGAAAATTACTGGACTTGGTTAATCAATTGCTCGATTTTCGAAAAGCCGAAACGGGCAATATGAAAATACTAGCAACCTTCGGAAATATCATTCCGATGATAGAAGAGGTGTTTTTGATTTTCAAACTCAAAGCTCAAGAGTCTGTAATAGATTATACCATGAGTTTGCCACAAACTACCGTAGAACTGTTTTTTGATAGTAGTAAATTGGAAATTATTTTGACCAATTTGCTATCCAATGCTTTTAAATACACGCCATCGGGAGGTAAAATATCATTGAAAACAGAAATTGTCGGTAGTTCTTCCGAGGAGGCAGTGTTTGAAGCAGGCAGACCAAGCAAGAACTTTCTCCAAATCTCTATTCAAGATTTTGGGGTAGGAATGTCAGCCGATGAATTGGATAAAATTTTTGACCCTTATTATCAAGCGTCACATACCGAAACGCTCAAAATTAGAGGAACTGGTATTGGTTTGTCACTGGTTAAACAGTTGGTTGAAGCCCATAAGGGAAGTATAGAGGTAGAAAGTACTATTGGGAAAGGAACGATATTTACAGTAAAACTTCCATTTGGCAAAAAACATCTTCCTGAAAATGCTAAAGTCAAAACACTAGAAGATACCTCCGAACTAGCCGAATCATCAGAAACAGTGGAGATACCAGCCGTAGTTGTTACAGAAAAATTCTCCGCCAAAATTTTAATTGTAGAAGATCAAGATGATTTGAGGGCATATTTAAAACAGATTTGTGAGGTAAATTATGAGGTCGATACCGCAGTAGATGGACTAGATGGTTGGGAGAAAGCCTTAGAATGGCAACCCGATTTGATTATTAGTGACATCATGATGCCGAATAGCGATGGGTTGGAGCTGTGTAAAAAAATCAAACAAAATCCCAAAACCTCTCATATTCCTGTGTTTTTGCTTACGGCGCGTGCAGCAGTCACGCATGAAGTGGAAGGTTTAGAAATGGGAGCAGATGAATATATGGCAAAGCCGTTTAATCCCTTGGTACTGAATGCCAAGATAGCTTCTATTATTCAAAACCGCTCACAATTGCGTAGCTATTACCAGAAACAGATTTTGCTAGAACCAAGTTTGCCAGATATACCAGACGAAACAAAAGCACTGCTTGAAAAAGCAATGACTATTGTGGAGGCGAATCTGACTAACCAAGACTTTACGGTGCAAACTCTTGTGAGAGATATGGGAATGAGCCAGTCGGCGATTTATCGTCAAATCAAGTCTATTACAGGGCAATCATTGGTAGAATTTATTAGAGACATTCGCCTCAAAAGGGCTGCTCAATTGCTAAGTCATGGAAATCTCCGTGTGACAGAAGTCGCTATGCTGGTAGGAATAGAGGATATGAAGTATTTCCGAAAAATGTTTCAGCAAACCTACCATGTTTCACCATCTGAATATGCAAAGCAGAAGAGGGAGATTTTGAAATAGGAAAAATTTTTGCCGTCTTTGGAGTTATCTCCAAAGAGTCTCGCGAAGCTGGTGCTGGCTTCCTAGCCAGTACCTATTTTTTCTCTGGATTCTATCCAGCGAATATCCAAGCTAGTGCGGGCTTCCCTCCAAAGCTATTCCTTTTCACGGAGATTATTTTTTCTAATAATAAAGGGTTAGAATCCTTAGATTCGGTAAGTACTGGCTAGGAAGCCAGCACTAGCGAGGTCAGGAGCAGTATTATTCTTATCGTTTTTTTCAGAAGAACAAGCAAAGGCAAATAAGCCTATAAAAATTAAACAAATGTTGAAATTATTTTTCATGTCATAGAAATATTAAAAGTGTAATAAGCGTAACGAAGGTTATGAATACTTTGGCAAAAAGCAGACAGGAGCGTAACACCAATGCTGGTGCTGGCTTCCTAACCAGTACCTATTTTTCTCTGGATTCTATCCAGAGAAAATCTTTCCAAAACCTCACAATCGTGCTTACATTCATTATAGGTTCTACTTTTGTAAAATAAAATTTATCTCTGCATGGGATTAGAATCCTTAGATTTGGTAAGTACTGGCTAGGAAGCCAGCACTAGCGAGGTTTTTTATTGAAGTTCGGTGAAATTAGCATACTTCAAGTCTTTATATGAGTCCTCCATGTGTATTGTCGAGCTATTACTAATTGTACTTTTTTAACAAATCCTGCATTGTTTTGATGTCGGGGGTATCATACTTTTTTCCAATATCTTCTTTGATATTTCCATCACTATCTAAAATCAAAAGAGTTGGATAAACATAACTAGGATAGGCCCTTTTATTGTATTTTTTGTTTACCTCTATGCCCTCGCCAACCTCAGCATCATATTTCAAGTTGATAAACTTACTGTTTAAAACTTGTGAAACCTCTCTATCTTTCAAAACGGTTTTGCTAAAGTGTAAGCATGGTCCACACCACCCTGTGTAAATATCTAAAAATATCAATTTATTCTCCTTTTTGGCTTTTTGGAGGCTTGCCTGAAAGTTATCTTTTTCAAAATTTACAGCAGATTGTGAATGTACCTTTCTATTGTTTTGCACTTCTGTGAAGTAAATAAATCTATGACCAATTAACATAGAGGAATAAAAAAGTGCTAAACCCACAAGCAATGCTTTTAAAACTTTAAAAGCTATATGAATAGAATTAAAATATTTGTAGAAAATGATTACCAAAAAAGGGAGAGTAATCGCAACAATAAAGTTGGTTTCATCTGCAAATGGTTTGTAAGAAATAAGTAAATAGATACCTAATAGACCTAATAGTAAGACAATGAAGTAGAATAATTTGTTGATGTAGTTTTTCATGGTGCTAGTTTATTTTGGGGATATTTCCAACTTTTTAGGGCTTGGCGAAGGTGTTTTTGGGCATAAAAGTTTATTATAAGCACAACAGTTTGCCTGATACACCCAGTATGCTTGTTGCGAGGCTCAAATATATGGAAATGAAAGTAGATTGTTACACTGTGTCTCGAAGAAATGTGTGTTAAAGGCATCTAATAGTATAAAAACACTAACTCATTGTTGTACCTAGAAAAAGTAAACCTCCTTTAAATGGCTTTAAAAGAGGTTTCAAATATTAATTCAGTGATGATCCATAAAATCCACATGGCTTTCTACAAATGTCTTTCAGACTCATTTATTTCGAGATCATTGATACTTGCGTATCTTTTTTCCATCAAACCATTTTCATCAAACTCCCAGTTTTCGTTTCCATAAGCTCTGAACCATTTTCCTTCTTTGGTTTGATACTCATACTCAAATCTAACTGCGATTCTATTTTCTGCATGCGCCCAATACTCTTTTTTGAGCTTGTAATTTAATTCTCGCTTCCATTTATCAGCTAAGAAATTTACAATTTCATCTCTACCATTGACAAATGTGCTTCGATTTCGCCATTCACTGTCGACAGTATACGCCAAAGATACTTTTTCTGGATTTTGTGAGTTCCAAGCGTCCTCAGCCATTTGAATTTTTTGCTTTGCGGTTTCCAACGTAAAAGGAGGAAGTGGCTGTTTCTGTTCCATTTGATTAGTTGTTTAGATGATACTTTTGACTATTGCTTTTGATTTATTAACAATCTCGTTTGACTCGAACAATTGGCTTTCTATGATAGAGCTTTCAAAAAGTAGATAAATATGTGTTGCCAATAACTCATCCTCAATGAGTTGACTAAAAAACACCCTCAAGTCATTTTTGTGTGATTGAATTACTCTAAGGATACTCTCTTGTTCTTTTGATATTTCAGACATGATATTGAGAAAACTACAACCTCGAAAGTTCTCCTTTTCGTTCATGTGCATGATAAAGTCAAATGAGGCTAAAATCTTTTCTTGGGCATTTTCAGATTTTGAGGTGAATTCTGAAAGTGCATTAAACCAGGATTCATGTCTTCTATTCAGAAAGGTGACACATAGGTCGTCCTTCGTTTTAAAATGTTGGTAAAAGCTCGCTTTCGCAACATTTGCCTCACTGATAATCTGGTTAATTCCTGTGCTGTTATAACCTTGATGATGAAATAAAATGGAGGCTCGCTCTAATATTCTTTCTCTTGGTGAACTCATGATGTCTTTTTTTTTATCAAAGGTATGAATAAAAATAATACATACATACAAGTCTGTCTATTTTTTTTGAAAAAATAAATCTCAGAGAGAAATAATTGACATGATACTTCTAGAAAAGCAGAAAAAAAATTAAAGAGTAGGAAGTGGAAGCTTTCTATTTAGGAGAGGTTTGGCAAAAACATGTAGATGTACTTTTGTTGGAAAGGTCAGAAACTGAGTTGTTTTTTGATTAAAGTAAAATCAGGATGCCCTTCAACAAACATGTCAAAGTTATTTAAGGTTTGATGGTTTTTGGAACCAATGTCTTTAATCCCATATTTTATGGTTTTAGTTTCTGATAGGTAATCGAAGCTAAATTGGAAGTTATTTGAAATTTATGCCAATTCCTTTTTGTGATTAAGGGTTTATGGGGTTAAATACTAGTCCAGTCCCATAAACCCTTAATTACTAATTGTCTGCTTAGCAACCGCCTTTACGAGGCGCACGTTTGTAAATTACGTTATGATTTTGTTCTACATAGTCGCCCGCTATTATTGGATATGAATACTTAGGCGCATGCGATACATTATGGCTTCTTATCGTTATTTTGTCGTTCACTTTCAGGTTATGCAATTGCTCAAATTCATTGTTAGAATTAAAAATAGTATTGTCAGACTTTTCTGGTCCAAAACTAAGAATATAATCTTCGCCATTAATTTTGACCATTATCCCGAAACCTAATCGTGAGCTTGGCGGAAGAGAAAGAGAGGTTACAACA
Source organism: Cellulophaga sp. BC115SP (assembly GCF_009905545.1). Classification (GTDB taxonomy): domain Bacteria; phylum Bacteroidota; class Bacteroidia; order Cytophagales; family Spirosomataceae; genus Flectobacillus; species Flectobacillus rivi. The sequence continues at coordinate 59,989 of NZ_JAAALB010000035.1, forward strand.
GCTTCCATATCAGAAAAAGCCCTTAAATGCTTCCTGATTTTAGCTTCGCCAGCATACACTTTTTTACCTGCGGGAGAGGCTTCCCATTGTTTGAACATGATACCATCAGGGGTAGCTTCCCATTTTTTCAGGGCAGCTTTCCTTTCAGCAACAGAGATAGGTTTAGGAGTTGGCTTTTTAGAAACTACATTTTTAGCTTCACGATTGGCAAATACCAGCCCACTTACCACAATCAGTGATAAAATCAGCATATAAATGATTTTTTTCATATTTATTGTCTGCTTTTAATTTAATAGAACGGATTGTAAAGAATATCGAAGCATAAAAGAGGTATTTTTAATACGATAATTTTCATGCTGCTCACTTTACAAAATTACCTTATTCTACTTGCTTCCAGCTGTCACTCAAGTGTTATTGATTTGTTATAGAGTTGTTAAAATGATCTCAGGCTAGGTCCGCGTTCCCACACTGGTGCTGGCTTCCTAACCAGTACCCATTTTTTCTCTAGATTCTATCCAGAGAAAATCTTTCCCAAACATCACAATAGTGCTTACATTCATCATTGGTTCTCCTTATGTACAGATTGTTAAATTTATTTCAGCGTAGGATTAGAATCCTTAGATTGGATAAGTACTGGCTAGGAAGCCAGCACTAGTGGGGAGAATCCATCAAAACGATAATATAGTATCTGATATTTTAAGAGCCAAATAATGATGTCATTTACTGTTTTCTCAGCACTAGTTGTCAAAATAATTACTTAATTATTCATTTAGAGATTTCATCTTTTTAATAGTTATTAATACATCTTCTTCTTTATCAAAACTGAAATTTGGGATTCCTCCTTTATAAAAAAACTTAAAAGGATTAGGTTTTGAGTCAAATAGTACTTTTTTTTCATAATCATCAATATTTTCTAAAAATATTTTCTCTCGTTCGTCATTTATTTTTGCTTTTATTGAATCTTTTATATCATAGTAAAACAGTTTTTTATTAATCTTATCAATGACATCCTTTGAGCAACTCGGACAAGAAATTTTATATAATATTTGTGATGAATATCTGTCATCTCCTTGTTGATTTTCAATAAGTTCGGATGCTCTATGAGGATCTATCCGTCCTTTTTTTACTGCTTCCTTTAAAATATTTGTATAATCATGAATGAAATTTATTTGGGTCTGATGCCAAATGACAATATCAAAATTTTGAGAAGGATTAAGATTTCTAGAAACACCTACTAAATATTCGTTAGGGTATCCATATTTCTCTATAATTGAAAGTAATTTTTTATTATTCTCTTTATCAATTTTTCTGATAGTATCGCCATATACTTTGTAACTACCACTCATCCGTCTAAATAATTGATCCTGATCAGCTATTTTTCTCAATGAATCTCTGAGAAAGACATTGATATTTTTTAACGATTTATCTTTGAATGATGTGTAATTCTTACTAATTCGATTAATAACTTCCTTTTCTTTTATTAATACTTCATTTTTTTTGATTTCTTCTATTGATAGTCCTAGACCCATTAGCTTATTAAAAGATTTATAGGTGTTCTTGTATTTTTTTAATAGAAAACTACACATTGCATAATTGTAGATATCTTTTGCCAACGGTTTTGGATTCAGAGCAAAAGCTTTACTATAAAAATCTAATGCTGTGTGAAAATCATTATCTACTATTGCCAATTCAGCCTTATTTTGTAGAGCATAATATTCCTTGTAGTTCTGTGAGAAACTAACGGTACAAGTAACCAAAATTATTATCGACGTTCTAATAATCTGACTATACGGAATTACTATTTTATTCAATTTCATGAGATATTACATTACAAATTTATACTACTTTAACTTTGAAGTTGCGCATAATATAAATACAAGTCGTTCATAACCAATGCAAACAACTTGTATCAAAGAACTAAATTTTAGCACTCTTTTTTGGGGTAGGTTACTCTACCGTAGTTCATTCCCTCATCCTCTCTCTTGTTGGCAGATGTATAGTTCATAGAAGTACCATCTTTTAAACATTTGGTAGTTCTCGAAAAGTGTTGATGAATAACCTAAGCATTTTGAATCATAAAAATCAATGAATCAAAATGCTTAGTGTCCCACGCTGGTGCTGGCTTCCTAGTCAGTACTAGCGTGTGGGTATAACTTATTTTTTCTCATTACTAATTTTCTCTTTTTGAATTGGAGAATAATCCATTTTCGTTTGTCCATCCACCTGAATTTTGTCAAAATAACATTTTACTCCCGTTGCTGTATTCATATCTTCAACATTTTGGATGTGAAAATGTAAGTGTGCCTCAGATGAATTGCCCGAATTTCCACAAAGTCCAAGTACTTGTCCTTGTTTTATTTTCTGACCTTCCTTTACAACAATTGAATGCTGCTTGAAATGGGCAAAAAACAAGAATTCGTTATTACCAGTTTTAATAATTACGGTATTCCCAGGAATATAAATTGGATTTAACTTGCCGGGTACATTATCTTTTACTCCATCCACCACCAAAACGACCTCTCCGTCACAAGGCGCAAATAATTCTTTGCCAAAGGCGTAATAATCTTCATTGGTTTTTCCGTCTGTTTTGTAAGAATTTCCTTTACTATCAGTTATTACAAAGTCAAAAGCATTTTTTTGAGCCTCGCTTTCAACGTGATAATTTAATTCCTTTGTGTCACCACCCCAGATAACCGTCCATTGATCTTTGAAAGGTAAAATGAGTTTAGTGGAGTTACGAGCTATCGTTGGAAGATTACTTTCTTTAAAAGGCTTGACAAAAAGTCCATTAATTTTAGCGTTGTTGTCAACCGAAATATTCACCGCAAATAATGCTCGTTCGAAGTTTGTCTTGTAAGAAGCGTAAGTTTGCTCATATCTTACAAATTGTCTTTTTGTGATTTTTCCTACTTGTGTTTTCAGTCCTGTTAAAAACTCTTTCGTTTTGTCGAGAGGTAATGCGGTTTGCATTTCTGGGGAAAAACTTGAAAATATGGCGTCAAAGTTGCCTGAATTGTAATTTGCTTCAAAACTATCAGCTACATTTTTGTTTGACACTTTTTCCGTTTGTCCGAACGACAGATTTACGAAAGCTATCAATAGGATAGTGATAAAAATTGTTTTCATACGGTTTGAGTTTTGTGAAGTCTAGGTTAATTAATGTCAAAAAATAGGGTTTTGCATTCGAGTGAGGTTTCCAAGCTTAGAAAATGAAAATTGAAGGTAAAAAGTAATATTAGTCATCAGGTGTATTTCCATCTTCAACTCCAGACTTAATTAATTTACGAATGGCTGTCTCGTTAAATTTAGCTGATTTATTGTTTTCAACTGTTTTGGCTGTCCAATATCTTACTGTTGAGCTTTTATGCTGAAGTAATGTTTTAATTATTTGTACACTTTCATCATCATCTCTGTTATTTAATGCCCTCACTAACTCGCTAAGGACTTCCTTGTCCGTGATTTTTTGTAGTGCTGTTTGTAATTCAAGCAAGACACTATCACTATTTAGTAATGGCTGTGCGAAAACGAAAAAGATATAGCTGTCTGGAAGTTTTTTTGTGTATAAAAGTGTAAGCCAGTATTTGAGATTATTGATGTTTTTTGACTTATAAAAGCAATCCAAAAGCTCACTTGAAATAGTATCTTGTTCATTTACTAAAGTATATAAAAACTCTTGATCGTCCTTTGTGGGACTATTTGCCAATGCCTCAAGTGAAATAGAACGAGTTTCTTTGTGTGCTAAAAGTGGTTTGAATGTTTCGAGGAGGTTTCCGATTTGCAATTCTTTCACCGAATAGATAGCATATCCTTTGATGTTGAGATCCCAAGTTTGCACAGCATGTTTTAAAACCTCCTCTGTTTTTGAATTCAGAGAGGTAACGGCAAGAATTTGTGCAGCAAGTATTTTTGATTTTACATCTTTTGAGTTTATCCTTTTATATGCTGTTTGTTGTAAAGAGTCTTTGTCAAGTTGGATATACATTGGAATCATGTGTGCATCGCTGAAGACTTCATTTTTTACTAAAAAATCAAACAATTCAGTAGTATGCTTCGATTTTAAGTAAAGCAATGCCATTCCAGCCCAAATCAAATTCCCTTTGTCTTTTTCTAAGGTTAGTTTCTCTAAAAGTGCATGTTCTTTTGAGGTGTCACAAGCAGATGCAATCACCAAATAAGCAAAAATTCTTTGGTTAGCATTTTTAGAATTTAGAAGATGGTGAATATTATTGATATATAACTTATCATTTTTGAATTCGTAAAGTGGAAAAACAGCCATTGAACGCTCTTGCAGTCTTGCGGATAATCGAGTGATACTGCTATGAGGAGTTAGGATTGTCGAATAATCCTTAAACAGTTTGTTCAACTGCTTTTCAGAAAAATTTTTGTCTAAGGCTGTAGAAAATGCGACTTTGAAGTTTTCTATGTCCTTAGTTTCTTGACCAAATGAGAATGTTGACCAAAAAAGTAAGAGCGAAAATAAGATTTGTTTTGTCATAGTTTTTGTGTTAAATAAGGTGGTTGTTAACTATTTGAGGTAACTAGAGCTATTTTGTAATTCTTTGAAAATAAGTTAATTAATTTAATGCGTAATAGGTAAGGCGTATTGGTATCATAAATTAGATGTTGTTTTATAGTGTTTCGATATTACACCACAGTGTGGACAATCCCTAGAACTAGTCTGTTCTACAGAATAACTTCGGTAAGTTATCGAGGTCATTTTTAGCAGATGGCATTTGTTTACCTTTTTCAATCTAATTGAATGTAATGCGAATATTGGGTTAAAAAAACAGAGATAGTAAAATCATAGGTCAGTAAATTTGTGTTGCCAAACATATACAATACTGATTATGAGAGAATTAGATTTAATCCGCTTGTATTACTACCTCTGCGAGTGCTATGATAATGAACTTCGCT
>NZ_JAAALB010000036.1 GCF_009905545.1 Cellulophaga sp. BC115SP
GCGGTGAATGGTAGTAATGTCTTAACCTTAACAGTGAAGGCATTGGATGCAGCGAGTGGATCATCAGTGGTGAATACAGCAAGTGTGATCGGAGGTGGAGATCCAAGTACGACACCAAAACCATCGAACCCAGTAACGACAGATATTACCCCAGCACCTAAACCAAACTTGTTGATTAGTAAGTCTGGTCCAGTAACAGGAATTGTTAATACGAACTATGATTATACCTTGGTGGTGAATAACTCAGGCACAGCATCAACTGCAGGAGTAATTACGGTGACAGATAACCTACCAAATGGTTTACAGTTTGTGAGTGGTGGTGGCAATGGTTGGAGCTGTAGTACTTCAGGACAATTGGTGACTTGTACGAATAGTGGAGTGATAGCAGTAAGTGGCAGTAGCTCGATGAGTTTGACGGTGAAACCAACACAAGCAGGAACTTATACCAACGTAGGTAATGTAGTAGGCGGTGGAGACATTAGCACTGAAACATCCAATAGTGTAACGACGGTGATTTCGAACCCACCAACACCAAACTTGGTGATAGTGAAGTCAGGACCATCGACAGCGACCGTAGGTACGAATTTCAACTATACTTTGACGGTAAACAACACAGGATTAGCAGCGAGTACAGGTACGATAACAGTAACGGATAACTTACCAAGTGAGTTGAGTTATGTGACATTCAGTGGATCAGGTTGGACTTGTAGTGCAGTGGGTCAAGTAGTGACTTGTACAACAACAACTTCGATAGCAGCGAATGGTAGTAGCACGATAGTCTTGACAGTTAATCCAACGACAGCACCAGCTTCGGGCTTACCAGTGAAGAATACGGCTTATGTAACAGGAGGTGGAGATCCAGTAACGACACCTAAACCATCGAATGAAGTACCGACGACTATCAATGCTTTACCGCAGGCAAACTTAACAATTACGAAGAGTGCTCCAGTAGTAGCGACAGTAGGCACGAACTTTGCTTATAGTTTCAATATAGCCAATGGCGGAACAGGAGCTACGACTGGTACGATAACAGTAACAGATAACTTACCAATTGGCTTACAATTTGTGAGTGGCCCAAGTACAGGCGGCTTTACTTGTAGTGCAGTAGGTCAGGTGGTGACTTGTACCAACAATGGCTCAACGCAGATTCCAGCAGGTCAGAGTGTAGGCTTGAGCATCAATGTGAAGGCTAACTTCAGTGGTGTGTTCAAGAACACAGCAGTGGTAAGCTCAAATGGAGGAACACCAAAAACCTCAAATGAGACTACCACAACAGTGAACTGTCCAACAGATATTAATCCAGGGGTGCTTGGATTCTAATATTCATAAAGAGGGAGCTAAAACTCCCTCTTTATTCTACTATAGCAGATAGTGTTATGAAAAAGTATTTTCCCAAAAGTTTCTTGCTATTATTATCACTTCTAATGATGTGTAGTTTTACCATCTGTAGTCAAACCTTAGGGTGTAATTTCAAACCTGGTACAATCCAATTAAATTTGAGTGGTCAAAGTATAGGTACCAATATTGTGAGTTATGTTGTGTTAGTAGATGGAGGTAATATTATCCGATATAAATCTGTAGTTAATTCAGGTACGATAGAGGCTGTTGGTGTTGGCAGTTATAAAGCTGTAGCGATCACATGGGATAATAGTCAGTTAAATCTACCATCATTAGAAATAGGAAAAAACTTCACTGAAATAGATCATTGTTTGAAAAGTACGGCAGTAGATATATCTATCTGTGATTGTAACACAACCACCAATAGTATAACTGTACCGAGCTTAGTAGGATTATCCCCTCAGTATTTATTAACTGATGGACGAGGAGTAATTCAACAAGTACAGAGTGGCACGACCTTTTCAGGTTTGAGCAATGGCGTTTATAATCATTATGTCTTGTGTAATACAAATCCCTCACTGGTAATTGGAGCAAAAATCACAACGATACCTAGTACAGATTTTTGTAGAACTGTGCCTTTGTCATACGTGGTATGTGTAGCCGAATGCGCCCCAGTGATATGTGTACCGATGGTGATAGCCAAAATTAGATAGGTTAGCATAAAGAAATTTATGAGCCTAAGGAGGACTAAAAAATATAATAAGATAGAAGTATAGATGAAATTCGTTGCGAGCGAATAGAAATCGAATTTATCATTAAATAAAGACTACGAAAGTAGTCTTTATTTTTGTTTTTAGCCTGTAATAATTTTGTGGTTTTTGAATTATAATAATAGATGATCTATCAAATAGGAAATATATCCTATTTTGTTGCGATAGGATCTTCCAATTGGTAATTTTTTTGCATTATTTAATTCAATTTCTTTGGCAGATACCCGCAAAATTTTTTGAGCATTAATAATGAATGAACGATGTAAACGCACAAAATTTTTCGAAGGAAGACGTTCTTCGAGTAAAGTAATAGATTCTTTTACTAAGATTACCTGATTCAAAAGAAAAACATTACAGGAAGAGCCTGTAGCCTCAATATAAAAAATATCATTAAAACTAATTTTGGTCATTTCTGCTCCAGTAGGAAAAAAGTCAAAATGATTGAGGTGTTGTACTTTGGGCAATACGTATTTGCTTAAAACTCTAATAAGTAAATTTTGAAGTTTTTCGGGATTAATGGGCTTCAAAGTAAATAAAATGACGTTGTCTAAATCATGAGGATCGAAGATTGTCTCATAATCATTGGCAATAACTATGATAGAAGTATCTCTGGGAATGCTAGAAATTACTTTTACTTCTTCCTCACTTATGTTATCTCCATTAAAAATAATTACCTCAAAGTATTCTTGTTCAATCAAACCATAAGCAAGCTCAAGTGATGAGACATTCGTAAAGTGAAAGGAGATGTTGCGAGGAAAGACATCAAGTTCTAAACTTATATCATTTGTTAGGTCAACGTATAGGCAATGAAATTGAATAGGTCTCATAATAGTAAATGCTAGATAATAGATTCTTAATTAACTGATATTTTACAAAACTGAAGGGACTGATTTATTCTTGTATTAAGATAATTAACCCCATAGAAAATAATACTAATTTTCGTTTGGGTGAATACAGATAGGATAAAATACAAGCCAAGATGCTAGTATGATCAATGTTAAAGATTTTAACTAGAGTTTGAAAAAGAATTGTAAATGATGAATAGGCGTTATTTATAAGCGGTGGATAGAAATTTACGAGTTAGACTTCTCACTAAATTTAGAAAGAAAAAATCTACTTTAAAAATAACAAAGTAACCGCAAGATTACAATACTATATGAGCTTTTATGTGAAGTAATACAAACAAATACGCCGTTCATATTTAATGAACGGCGTATAAAGAAAAAACTATTTTAAAGGGATAATCAACTTTTCACCTTTTTCTGTAATGTCTCTTGTCTTTTTGTTGGCTTGCATAATGAGTGCTTTTGAAACACCATATTTCTGTGCAATGACCCGAAGTACATCGCCTGAGCCAACGGTATGGACTTTTAGGACTCTGACTTTTAGTTTAGTAACCCCAACTTTGATTCCCTCAGGATTTACGCTTGGGTTGAGCTTTTGCAGAGATTGCCATTTGAGGTTATAACGGTTGGCGATTCCAAAGAAAGTTTCGCCTGCTTGCACTACGTGAGTGATTGTTTCTCCTTTACCTAAGCTAGCGTCAGATGCTTTGCTATATGTGCTTTTTTCTACCTTAGTTTTAGTAGTAGCTTTTTCTTTAGACTCAGATTTTTTCTCTTTCTTTTCTTCTTTTTTATGTTCCTCTTTACTATCTGATTTTTTTTCTTCTGATTCTTTTACTTTTTCTTGATCTTCACTTTCTTCATCAGAAGCTGCTTCTGCTACAACTGGAGATTCTCTATTATTGTCAATCACTGCAATGCTGTCTGTACCAGCATTGGTAAGTTCATTGTCTGAAATAGAGTCTTCTTTTAAATACTGCCAGCCAACGTAGAGTAACGCAGCAATCAATCCCAATAATACTAATAAAGTAATGTTAGGGACTTGAGAACTTTCTTCAACTGGTCGAGGGTTTCTTTTGTCTTCCATCTTCGTAAGGTTAATTAGGGCAAAATACTAGGATTTAGCATATCCCAATAATCTTTCCTAAGTTAACGATTGAACTTGTAAGGGAAAGAGATTTTTGATAAATAATTTATTGAATGGTTTTTTTCAATTCAGTAACCATATCGTCTACCTTGCTACTCAGCTGTTTTTTGTACTCAGCCAAAGTTTCGGCAATCACAGGGTTTTCAATACCTAACATTTGCACGGCCAAGATTCCTGCATTTTTAGCACCATTCAACGCAACCGTAGCTACAGGAACTCCTGATGGCATCTGTAAAATAGAAAGTACAGAATCCCATCCATCAATCGAATTAGATGATTTCACTGGCACTCCAATTACAGGTAAAGTAGTAACTGAAGCTACCATTCCTGGTAAGTGTGCTGCACCACCAGCGCCAGCAATGATTACTTTGATGCCACGTTCACGAGCTGTTTGAGCATATTCAACCATTTTGATGGGTGTACGGTGTGCCGATACAATATCGATTTCGTAGTCTACACCTAATTCTTTGATAACGTCGGCAGCTTCTTGCATAACTTTTAAGTCAGAGATGCTACCCATGATGATTCCTACCATTGGAATGTATTGATTTTTATGAATGAAAAGACTACCAATAATTTATGCGATTACTTTCAGCGTATTTTTTACGAAATCTACTTTTTCTTTCAACTTCGCTAGGTCATTTTCTACAACAGTAACATGTCCCATTTTGCGGAATGGTTTGGTTGTAGTTTTACCATATAAAAACGGATATACGCCTGCAACACTTAAGACGTCGGACATACCTTCATACTGAGCGTCGCCTGAATAACCATCTTCGCCCAAAAGATTAACCATAGCAGCAGTACTGTGAGCAGTGGTATCGCCAAGTGGTAATCCCAAAACTGCACGTAGATGTTGCTCAAACTGCGAAGTATGATTTGCACGAATCGTATGATGACCACTATTGTGCGTGCGAGGCGCTACTTCGTTGATTAGAACTTCTCCATCTTTTGTCAAAAATAACTCGACTGCAAGCAATCCTACTATCCCTAACTTTTCGGCAGTTTCAATGGCAATAGCTTTAGCTTTTTCGCTAATTTCTACAGAAACGTCTGCTGGTGCAAAAAGATATTCAACCAAATTGTGAACAGGATGGAACACGCACTCAACTGTTGGGAATGTTTTACATTCACCTTGTTCGTTACGCGCTACGATCACAGCGATTTCTTTTGCAAAGTCTACGGCTTTTTCTAAAAGACTTGGTTCTGTAAAAGCAAGGTGAACATCCTCGGCTGAACTAATGCGTTGAACGCCTTTTCCATCATATCCGCCACGACCTAATTTATTGAACGCTGGCAAGAAATCAACATTAGCTGCCACAGCGTCGGCGTTGTCGGTCAAGACAAAATCTGCTGTCGGTAATTGATGATCACGATAGAATTGTTTCTGAATGCGTTTATCTTGAATCAACTCCAACACTTCTGGTTGAGGGAACACCTTCTTACCTTCGGACTGAAGTTTTTTCAATGCATCGAGATTGACATTTTCGATTTCGATTGTTATTACTTCACAGTCTTGACCGAAAGCATATACAGTGTCAAAATCCAAGAATGAACCACAGACAAACTCTGGTGCAATTTTAGCACAAGGAGCATTAGGATCTGGGTCGAGAGCCTTCACATGGATGTCTAAATCGATAGCAGCTTGGAGCATCATACGGCCTAACTGGCCACCGCCTAAAAGGCCTAATTTGAAATTTTTCGAGAATACTGGCATGATTTGTAGCACGAAATCAAGAATCGTGTTTATTTATACCCCAAAATTACTGCTAAATATTGAAAGGTTATTAAATTTGTTGTGTATCAAATCAAGACATTTCATGAAAAATTCAATAAACCTTCGTTTTGGGGTAATCGCGGGAATGATTACAGTAGCAGCGTTGAGTCGTTTTTTATTTTTAACCCCTTCTTTAGCCAACTTTTCTCCAGTAGGAGCAATGGCACTTTTTGGAGGTGCTTACTTCGTCAACAAGCGTTGGTCGTATGCTATTCCTATGTTGGCATTGTGGCTTTCAAACTTAGTGTTGAACAATGTTGTTTATAAAGAATATTATCCAACTTTCTCTTTTGGTGTTGAGTCAGGCGTATTTGTGAGTTTTGCTGTGATGGTAACAGTTGGTATTTTTCTTTTGAAAAAGGTGACTGCACAAAATGTATTATTCGCTAATTTGTTGGGAACACTTGCTTTTTTCTTAGTTTCTAACTTTTTTGTTTGGACTGAAGGCAAGCTTTATACTCAAGATATGAATGGTTTGGCGTCGTGTTATGCAAATGCGATTCCGTACGTAAAAAATACATTAATGAGTAATCTTTTGTTCTCGACTTTAATGTTTGGAGCGTTTGAAGCTGCTAAACGTCAGGTTCGTGCATTGGCTTACTAAATTATGTTCGAAAGAAAGGAAATTTCCTATTTAGTGAATTGCGATTGAGTGATTATTCTTTAAATCTAAATTTCATGAGTAAAGACGCAATGTTTTGCGTCTAAATAGATACCCTTCCGAAATATAGTATCAAAAAAGCTGTCGGAAATTGTTTTTCGACAGCTTTTTTGATGTTACAATGCTATGTTTTACTCGACTTCAGACGCAATGCATTACGTCTCTACAGCTAGAATACAAATTTTAGAATAATCGCCCAATCACTTAATTCGTGACGGCTCATGTTTATTTCTTTTTGGGAGCAGACTTTAATGGATAAACTCTCACGTAGTCAATCTCCATACGCTGAGGAAAAATACTTTCATCCACACCTTTTAGACCACCCCATCCTCCTCCAACAGCAATATTTAGCAAGATATGGAAGGGTTTATCAAATGGATATTCTTCCCATCTATCGCTTACTTTTGGAAAAGACAAAACTCGCTCATTATCGATAAATGCCTCTATTTTGTCGGGAGTCCAATCTACTCGATATACATGAAAAGCCGTATGAAAATCAGGAAGCATTTTATTGGCAGAACGCTGAGTGCCTTTGATATGGTTAAAGTCGCGGGTATGTACTGTGGCGTGTACGCGACCAGGGTCGTAGCCTACGTGCTCCATAATGTCGATTTCGCCATTGTCGGGCCAATAAGTATTACTATAAAATTGCTTTGTTGCCAACATCCAAATGGCAGGCCAAGTGCCTCGTCCTTCAGGAAGCTTGGCTTTAATTTCGAATCTACCATATAGAAAATCTCCTTTGCCTTTGGTTACTAAACGTGCTGACGAATAGGCATTGTCTTTCACTGTTTCCTTCAGTGCTTCGATAATGAGTACACCGTTTTCAACACGAGCGTTTTTGAGATTTTTTTCTGTATAGTATTGTAGTTCATTGTTGCCCCAACCATGACCGCCCACATCATAATTCCACTTGGTGGAGTCGGGGAGTCCATTTTTGTTAAACTCATCAGCCCATGAAGGTTTTGAGGCAAACTGATACGTTTTTGTTGGAGTATTTTGCCCCCAAGACCAAAATTGCAAGCAAACGCATAGTCCAGTTAATACATAGCTTTTTTTCATTGTTTGCGAATTAATATATTGATAATAAGCCTTTTATTAGAAATGTTAAATGAAATATAAAAGAATAAATGTTAATATGAATATTTTTATATAAAATTAGAAAAATTATATTTTGTAGGCATTATTTTAAATGATTTCTTGGATTGAAACTGTAAAATTCCTATATTTAATCTAAGGAGTTTAGAAAATAAAGAAGAATCAAAAACATACTCAATACCTAAAACTCCCTTTCTTTCGGACTGCTAACACACATAGAATCAATAAATGCCTTCTAAAGTCCGAAACGCCTTAATTGTAATTTGCTCAGTATATTCTTTCCTTACTTGATTAACGTAGTTACCGTCTTGTAAATAAACTATGTTATAGTCAGAATCGATAATTGCTTTCTAGAAATTACCTCCATTGTCTCTCCCAACCGAGAGACCTAAATTTATATTGTTCAATTTTAAACCTTAATACAGAGCCATGATTGATATTCACGATTTTTTCAAACGTACTTTTCCAGATGCTTTAATTGCTAATCCAAGTGTAGCGTCGTTGCATCCGATGAAACTTCGTTTAACTATTCACGGCGAGCGCGAAGGAGAGTGGATTGTTGATACGACAGGCGTACCAACGTGTTATGTAGATGCTGCTGAGCATTGTGAAAACTCGATTAAGATGTCCTATTCGGCTTTTCAGAGTTTTATCAAAGACCCAATAGGTTTGGCAGCATCGTATGCTTCAGAAGGACTGATAAAAGTAAATGGCCGATTGAATTTGCTACCTCATTTTTCAAAGTTATTTAAAGTAGTAAAAGCATAGAGGATAGGTAATGAATCACTAGCTGTGATAAATTGAATACCTTTAAAAGCAAAAGCGGCTACTCCAAAGGAGCAGCCGCTTTTGCTTGATTTAAGCTTTTGCCGACAAACTATTTCTTGTTAAGATTGTTAATCCAAGCGGCAATTTTTTGAATATCCTTTTTAGGAACGTGGCTCATTGGTGCCATTGGCGTAGCAAAATCAGGCCAGTTTTCTGGTTTTGGTTCTGCAATCAAAGCTTCCAATTGAGCATTGGTATATTTACGTTTTGCTACTTCCGAATACGCAGGACCTACAGCACGCTCATTTACTTTGTGACAAGCCAAACAAGTATGTTTTGACAATAATGCCATGGCTTCTTTGTCAGAAATAATTGACGATACCGCGGCGGTTTTAGCACCAGCTTTTGGTTTAGCGCTACCTTTCATACCTTCAGTACTTGGAGCCGCTTCCTTCATCTGATTGTCTGGTGTATTGGCAGCCGCACCAGCATCTACTCTTTCACGTTGAGCTCTTGTTTTTGGAGTTACCAACGTTATGTTTGCTTTCGGACCAGTAGGAATGCTGTTTAATGTATAATATGCACTTCCGTGTAATAATGCCAAACCATCTTTCGCAGATTTAACACCTTCTGGCTTGATATCGTGAATATAACCTTCACGAAGACCGTCTACTACAATTCTTACTTTCAAACCATCTTCCGATGCCTTAGCGCCACGCACAGCGTTGTCTTTACGATCTACAATTGGACTACCATAAACAGGGTGGTATTTGTAAGTATAGCTCGATACATCATAGTTGTTTACATCTTCAGCCGTCTTTTTGTCAACTGGCGCTGTAAATTCTATTTCGAAACCATCTGGCATAGCACGAACAGCTTTCATTTCGAAAGGCGTTTTTCCTGTGTAAACCAATCTTTCTAAACCAAAATCTTCTTTACCTACAGAACCCCAACCACGGTTTGTACCACCTACATACATACCTTTGTCGGTACCCCATGACATACGCAAAACACCCGAACGGAATCCTGAACGGAAGTCAAAAGAAGCACCTTGGTATTGTCCGTTTACTTTTTCAAGAAATACACGAGCAATTTTTGACATACCTTGATCACCTACAAAAAGCTGACCTGCAAATGGACCAAATGCGCCACTTGTCTCGTCAGCAATGATTTCAGAAGTAGAAACTCCCAATACACCGTGAGGCAACCATACTGCTGGCGACTTGATATTCATGTTTGGATATGTTTTATGAGCCATTTCATAAATGGTAGTCATAGGCTCATTTTTCACATATTCAGGTTTTACTTTCGGATCGTCGCGAGGATCAACTTTTGAGAAAATCATATCCGCACGCATTTTTACTGGCGATTCAGGACGGCTAGCCCATTGCAATGAAGCAGGGTGACCCAAGAAATCGCCTTTTTCTACATGAGTGATAAAACCAGAACCCATCCAGTCACCTTGGTTATCACCATAGAAAAATTCACCATTCAACATACCAATACCGCAAGGAGAGCGCATACCAGCTGCGTAAGGTTGCATGTTACCATCTTCGGTAATACGCATCGTCCATCCACGCCAAGGTACAAGTGACTTGCCAGCCCACCAGTCTGAGTTACCGAAGCCTACGTTGCCAGTTACATAGAATGCACCATCTGGACCAACTTTTGGACCAAATGAGTACTCATGGTAGTGACCAGAAATAGGCCAAGCATATACTGTTTCATAGCGTTCTGCTTTGCCATCGCCGTTTTTGTCAACCAATTTAGTCAACTCACCACGTTGAGCACAGTAAAGATTTCCGTCTTTGTAAGCTAAGCCCAAAATTTCATGCAAACCGCTCGCAAATTTGCGATAAACAGGCTTGGTAGAGGTTGGGTTTTCGATGATGTAAACGTCACCACGACGTGTTGAAACAGCAATATCGCCATTGGGTAAAGTTACCAAACCACCTACTTCAAGAACAATACCTTCAGGGATTGGGACTTTTACAATTTTATAATAATCATTTTCAGTTGGGCCATCTTGAGCAAAAGCCCCAGCACTCATACATCCTGCCAATAGGAGTGCTTTAGATACTGAGTTGAATACAGATTTTATTTTCATTTTTTTGAAAGTCAAAATTGATGTTTTTCATGCCAAAAGTTTTTCTTTCAGCTTAAAAAAAGTAGTAAATCTACGTCCTCGGCAAGCACTTTTTTACATGCTTTACCAGACCA
Organism: Cellulophaga sp. BC115SP; assembly: GCF_009905545.1. GTDB lineage: Bacteria > Bacteroidota > Bacteroidia > Cytophagales > Spirosomataceae > Flectobacillus > Flectobacillus rivi. The sequence continues at coordinate 10,625 of NZ_JAAALB010000036.1, forward strand.
ATGATTACCACATAATTGCGTACTGTACTTTTTCTGAAGCTGGTACAGTCAATACTTTCTGAGCACCTACCGATTCGATTGTAGCACCCGAAGCCTTGATATAATAGCTTTTGCCGTCTACCGTGTAAGTATCGTCAGCTACCTTGCTGATTTCGTTACCCAAAGCCAAACGAACTACTTGTCCCGCTGGATTTTTGATGCTCAACGTACGAGTCAAATATTTGTTATCAGTAACTCGGATTTGGTCTTCTACATCGCTACCCAACATTTTGTAACGGAAAGTAGGAAGATCATTAGCATCTAAGTCATATCCTAATGGACGGTATGCAGCCGACTCAGCAGGAGTATCAGTAGAAGAACCTTTGTCTGCGCTAGCTACCAATACAGGGCTATCAGGCAAAGTCAACAAAGCTCCACGAGCACGTGAAGAACCATCACCACGGTCATCCCACATTGGAGATGTATCCAAGAAATCACCTTTCCAGATTTGAACGATAGCACCGTTGTCTAGATCGTAAGTATAGTGCAAGTTGCTTGGGTTACCTACATTTACTGAGTGAACCACACGCTTTAATTTTTTACCTTCTTTGAAAAGGTCTGTAAACGAACGGAACACGATTGGTTCTTTGGCATCTAACAAAATTGGATCAGCAGGAGGTCCAGCCAACGTAGAAGCCAAGCTATGATAAGCCGTTGAGCGGAAACTTGGGCCTTGTACCCACATGCCTAAGATTGGAGGCATCCAACCATCTGTTTTATATACAGTAATCTCTACAGGAACTTTGCCCGCAGGTAAATCCATTTCAGCAAAACGCTTATCTCTTGAGAAAGTCCACGCATCTGGTAACAATTCTTTACCATTTACATTGACATAATATTTACCCGCAAGTTGGAATTCGAAAGAATGTTTTCCTGCTTTCGGAACATCAAGGGTAGTTGTGAAGATTTGAGCGAAATCGTTGGTTTGCTTACTTACATCCCAAGATAGGGTATTGATAGTGCCAGTAGCATCTGGTTTTTTCGAAAGAAAATCTTTTGGCTCTTTAAATTTGCCATAGAACACTTTGTAAGCGATAGGCGCCATTACAGCAGGTTTACCGCTAAGGTCAGCTATCTTGAAGTTACGGAAAGCTACCGCACCGTGGTCACCTTGAATCATAAATGGACCAAGTGGAGCTTCATCTTCAGAGATTGGACCACCTGTAGGACCAGTCAATTCTACATTTTCATGAAGAACATAACCGTTTAACCTAATAGAAATAACCTTGGCATTTGCGATTTTTTTACCAGCAGCATCAAAACGAGGCGCTTGGAAAGAAATCTGCATGTGTTGCCATAAGCCAGGAGCCAAACATGCATTGATACGTGGTGCGTGTCCTTCGTAAAGGTACTCCTGTGGAATAAACTTGCGACGCTTATAAATACCACCGCAATCGCCATAAGCAGGTTTTTTTACACCCCAACTGTCAAGCAATTGGATTTCGTAACGTCCTTGTAGATAAAATCCAGAGTTTGAGTGAGAAGCCATCATAAAGTCAAATTCTACATCTACGTCACCGTATTCGGCAGCAGACAATAAATTTGCACGGTTGTTGGCGTCAGGGAGGTTGACCAAAATGCCTTTTCCAGCCTGAGTGGTCATTGTTTCATTTTTTGTGAGGTCGGCAGTTACGTCACCAGCGATTTGCCAGTTGGCTTTACCCGTTGGCTTCCAGAATGATAAATCATTCAAAGAAACAGTCTCTTGTGCGAAGCTTCCTAAGGGCAAACACAAAGACATGACCAAAAGTAATTTTTTCATAAAAAGAGTTTTTGATATGAATAAAAATAGAAATTGGGAATTTGCCCTTAAATTTAACATTATACTTGGTATTTGTTATCCTGAAAAGCAAGAATCGGTAATAGGTTGTCGATTTCTCATAATTTCTGAAATGTAAAACGATAGTCTTATCAAAAATTAGATAGATTTCATGCAAAAGACTTCTAAGGATGTTGAGTATAGACATCTATAAAGACATTTAAATAAAAAACTATGGAAAAAGTATTTATTGCTCCTAATGCTTCGGTGATGGGAGATGTGACCTTCGGGAAAGGAGTTTCGGTTTGGTATGGCGCTGTGATTCGTGCAGATGTGGAAAAAATTATTATTGGCGATAATACCAATATTCAAGATACCGCAGTATTACATGCCGACCCAGGTGATCCCACTATCATTGGCGACTCGGTTACGGTAGGTCATGGTGCTATTGTACATGGCGCTGTCGTTGGCGATGGCTCCCTGATTGGTATGCGTGCTACGGTGTTGAATAAAGCCAAAATTGGAAAAGGCTGTATCATTGGCGCACATGCGCTTGTGACAGAGAAAATGGAAATTCCTGATTATTCCTTGGCTGTAGGAGCACCAGCGAAGGTGATTCGTCAACTTACTCCTGAACAAGCTGAAAAGATGAAGCTTGGTGCTCAACATTACGTTGATATGGCAGAGCGTCACGATAGAGGGGAGTTTCCTTTAGTATCTATAACTGAATGAATTGTGTGAATATTTTTAATATGAATTTTACTAGTAGAGACGCAATGCATTGCGTCTAAAGAGGTGTGATTCTGAGATATATTATCAAAAAGGCGTTCGAAATAAGATTTTCGAACGCCTTTTTTTGATACTGTATCTATTACTTGTATCCTTCTGATTATGAGTCTATTCCAGTGACTGATATACGGTTAACTAATAACTTCCTTTTACAACAAAAGTCCTGCTAAAGTAGCTGACAAATAACTAGCTAATGTTCCGCAAATTAGCGCTTTAAAACCTAGTTTTGCCAAATCAGCACGACGGCTAGGCGCTAGCTCACTAATACCTCCAATTTGGATAGCAACCGAGCTAAAGTTCGCAAAACCACAAAGCGCAAAGCTGGTAATTGCAATCGTTTTTGGCGCTAAAGTATGTTGTTGCTTAATCAAGTCGAGATACGCTACGAACTCATTTACTACCATTTTGGTACCCATCAAGGCGCCTGCAGCTTCAATATCTTTGGAAGGAACACCCATCGCCCAAGCAAAAATGGCGAACAATTTACCCAAGATAAAGTTGAAACTCAACTCTGGTAAACCAATCATAAAGCCAACTTTACCCAAAATCAAATCTAGCAATGCGATTAACGCAATAAAACCAATCAACATCGCGATAACATTCATACCTACTTTCAACCCATCACTAGCACCACCAGCGATAGCATCCACTAGGTTGACGTGTGCTTTTTCAACTTTGAGTTTTACTGTCCCTTGTGTTTCTGATTCTTCTGTTTCGGGCATTACGATTTTCGAAATCACCAAAGCGCCTGGCGCAGCCATAATACTAGCTGCCAAAAGATACTGTGCAGGTACACCCAAAGCAATGTAGGTCGCCATTACACCACCTGCAATACAGGCAAAACTACCTGTCATCGAAGCTAAAAGCTCCGAATTAGTCATGCCTTTGAGGTAAGGTTTAATCATAATTTGTGCTTCTACCTGTCCTACAAACGTACTTGCTACGTTTGATACCGCTTCGGCACCACTTACACCCATTAACCATTTCATACCTTTGGCCATTACTGCAACTACACGTTGCATCAAACCAATATGATAGAGGATATTTACCAATACTGCCACAAAAATAATTGTAGGCACTACTTTGAAAAAGAAGATAAATCCATTCTCTGGACCGAATACTTTACCCAAAAGCTCTTGCTTTACTAATGGACTAAATACAAACTCGGCACCTTTGTCTGACATTTCTAATAGGCGCTTGATTTTTTCGCCTAACCATTGAAAAATGTTTTGACCAAGGTCAGTTTTTAAAATAAAAATAGCTAGTGAGGCTTGTAAACCTAGTCCTACACCAACTGTACGGTAGTTGATTGCCTTTCGGTTGTTCGACATCAAATAGGCGATTCCTAGTATCAATACAACTCCGATTAGTCCTGTAAAGCGTTCCATGTTTTATGTAATTAGACCGAGATTAGTGCTTAGTTTTATAGTTGATGAATTTTGCAAAAACAGGTAAAGATAGGAAAAAAACTTCTAAACCTATACGAATATATAGGCGATAGAGCTCAAATGACCTTTTTGACCAGAAAATCCCTGAAGAAGTAAGTAGTTTTTCTGTTATACTGTTTTTACCAATTCATCCGTTTGCGTAGCTCCAAGATATGCGCCACATGGTGACGCCCATGCCACGAATACATGCCTGCCATTACGCTCAAGGAATTGGTGTGACGCGTAGCTGGATGAAATAATTGCTTATTAAAATCGGCCTTTGTCATATTTTCTAGCAACATTCCCCATCTCAAGTGTAGTGCTTCTAATAAGGTCAATGACCATTCGATAGGGGCATTTTTGCCATCAGATAACTCCGCCCAAAGTTGTTCTTCGTAAGGTCTTATCGTAGGAATACTCTCTGTTAGGGCTAATTTGAATCTGGTATAGGCATTAATATGTGAATCTGCAACGTGGTGAACTGTTTGTCTGACAGTCCAGCCGTCAGGTCTATAAGGTGTTGCCAATTGTTCTTTATTGAGTCCTTCCACTGCATCAGTAAGCTGCTGCGGTAATTTTTTAATATCAAGAATCCATTCTGCCAGTGTAGATTCTGTGATTTCTTGGGGTTTTTCAAACTGACCAATTGGATATTTTAGTAATTCTATATCGTCTTTTTGCATAAGGTAAAAATTGTTTATAACGAAATTATTATCTTCTAGGATAGAAGGTTTCCCTAATATATCTATTTCAGTTGTAAAATAGCTAAACTAAAAGCAAAAATTAAGCAACAGCTCATTTGTTGGTAGACTTGCTAAAATCATAGAGGCATTACTTCGAGCATTTACTATGATTAAGCAATGGATAGGGGATAACTGGCTTAAGTACAAATACTTATGACTGTTTTGAAGGGGGCGTCACTTTCGAATTTCTGATGAAAAATACTCTTCAGATGGTTATATATCATAAATTCTTTGAATAATTAAATTTCAAAAAAAGATATATATGTCAATTCAAAGAATAAATTTAAAAGTGTCGAAAATATTGAAATTATATTTTGATTTTTAGATTTTTTTTGTAAAATAGTGTATGCTTTTTCCAAAAACACAAAATATAATACTGATTAAGATAAAGAATATAAAATAAATAAACTTATCTATTAAGTATTATTTCTTAGACCAGTTCAGTTGTCCAAACAATCCCAAAATCGCTTCAATTGATAAAAGTTTTACGCAAACTCGTAGGAACCCATTCCTGATGTTATTGTAAAGAATCTTGATAAACATCCTATAAATCAATACCCTTATTAAACTCATTATTCACCCTTAAAAAAAAACAGGTTATGAAACATTTAGACAAGCTACCTCCAGTGGTGTTAATTATGTTATTTGTTTTGTTGACATTGGTTAGTGCTTAATAAGTAATGCCATGGTCTCGGAAACACTGCGATAATCTTTCGCTTACAGCATGCAACGCCTTGTTCATGACAGGTGATTGGGACAATCATCTGGAAATCTCACATTATGTAAACCCATTTTGCAAGATTTACTTGATTACAATCTTATCAGCTTTTGCCGAGCTACATAGTTAATAGACCTGTGAAGTTATATTTTACAGGTCTTTTTATTTCCATAATGTTTCGTTCCTTTTATACTACCTAGAGGTTTCACTAAGTGACAAATTCGCTGTTGCAGGTATTTTAGCATATACTAACATTTTGGCTGCTGTTTCGCTATCTAATTTTAGTATATAGGTTAAGTGGGTCAAAAAAATATTTGAAAAATACAATATTTATATTTTTACATATCTTAAAATATCTCCTATATATTGTTTTGATTTAATCCTATTTTTGCTAATTTTACATAAATGAAAGGCTATATGTAATTTTTCAAAACCTATTTTTTTAATTTTTGTAAAAATATTGTAAAAAATAAGTTTGTTTTAATGCAGTTTTTGTAATTATTGATAAATTTGTATTATTGAAAAAGTGCTATATGCTGTTTCATTTTTTTCCCTTAACTATCAAATTATAATCAACAAGCTAGAGCCGTACTTCATCCTTTGTTTCACTACTAACTAAGACGTGTTATGAAAACAGTACTCAAACTCTCAGACTACCTTAAAATGTTGTTGGCAGCCATTGGCGCATATTTTGGCGCATGGATTATAGCCTAATGCTTGTTCATGTTGTTTGTGAGTATTCTAGAAGGGCGTCCTTCGCAATTTTCTGCTCATTCGACTTTCTAGAATTCTCTCGCAACAAGTTTCTTGATTTTGACTCAAAGGAGATAGAACTCCTCGATAACCATACAAGCTGCAAAACACAAAGTTTTGCTCCAAAGTACAAAAAGGTAATAATGACAGTACTGCCTTAAGGATTATTGAGACCACATCGACAAATCCAACTGCATTATGCTGATCGATAAATAGACTATCATTACTCAAATCACTTCAAAAACAACGTCTTACCATGTCATTCAATATCAATCGCCGTGATTGGCTCAAAAAAAGTCTTATAGCCACCGCAGGTTTGGGCGCTGCTTCAACTTATATCCAACGTGCACAAGCAAATCCAACTGTAAGAAGAGAATTACAAATGAGCTTGTCGCCTGATTTTCAGTTAGAAAAATCATTGATAGGTATCAATCCTCCTGTGGTAATGAAGGCTCGTTTGGGTGCCAATGAAAACCCTTGGGGACCTTCGGCAAAAACCAAAGAGGCGTTGATTGAGGCTGTTGGCGCATCAAATCGCTATGGTATGCAAAGCCGTTCGGCGTTGATTAAGTTGATTGCAGAAAAAGAAGGTGTGCCTGAAACTCATATTTTATTGGGTGCTGGTTCTTCTGAGTTGTTGACAGCGTCGATGGTAGCTTATGGTTTGAAAGGTAAGATTATTTGTGGTGACCCATGCTATATTTCAGGTAATGAAGAAAAAATCCCAATGGAGAAAGTGCCATTGACTAAGGATTTTCAATATGATTTGGATGCCATTGCAGGTCGTTTGAACGGCTCACAAAGTTTGGTATATATTACAAATCCTAATAACCCAACAGGTGCGATTTTGCCAGCGGATCAACTAACGGCCTTTATCAACAAAGTTTCTGATAAAACCCCTGTGTTGGTCGACGAAGCTTATATCGATTATGCCAAAAACCCTAAAACCGATGCTATGGTGGCATCTATCAATGCAGGTAAAAACGTATTGATACTACGTACTATGTCTAAGCTTTATGCTTTTGCTGGCTTGCGTGTGGGTTATGCTATTGCCAAACCAGAAATCTTAAAGACCATTGCACCATATTGCTCTGGAGGTTTTGATATTTCGGTTCCTTCTTTTGCAGCAGCAATTGCAGCGTTAAAAGACACAGATTTTCAACAATTGACATTAACGAATACTGCAGAGTCAAAAAAATACCTGTATGATTTCTTGGCAAAAGCAGGTTATAGCTACGTTCCTTCTTCAGCCAACTTTGTGTTGTTCCCAATCAAAATGAAAGGACAAGATCTCATGAGTAAACTTATGGCTGAAGGTGTTATGGTAAGAAGATGGGAATTTGATCGCCAACACTGGTGCCGTGTTTCCATTGGAACCATGGACGAAATGAAGGCATTTACAGAAGCTTTCTCGAAAATCACCTCTTAGATAATTGATAAAAGTCATCGATTTGGATTGTTGAGTAACCAGTTGATTTTCTTATTTTTAATATTTTTTTCTAATAAAAAATCAAAGGTTCTTTATCGACAAAATACAAATCAAGCATTTCAATTACTAAGACACAACATTATGACGAGAAGAGATTTTATAGAAAGAACAGGTGCTGCTAGCTATTTGACATTATTAGGATTAGGAATGATTCCAGAAGCAAATTCACAACCCTTGGATTTGCAAAGAGGAAAGGCAGATAAAAAAATTATTATCCTAGGAGCTGGTTTAGCAGGCTTATGTTCGGCTTATGAGTTAACAAAATTAGGCTATCAAGTTACAGTACTAGAAGCACGCAGTCGCCCAGGTGGACGTGTTTGGACTGTAAGAGGTGGCACCACAGAAACTGAAATTGGAGGTCCCTCACAAACGGCTCAATTCGATAAGGGACTTTATTTAAACGGTGGTGCGGCACGTATTCCGCACAATCACGAAACGACGCTCCATTATTGTCGTGAATTTAATATTCCGCTCGAAATATTCATGAATATGAACGAGGGAGCTTATTACTACAGTGACAATGGAACAGGTCCTTTGGCAAACAAACGAGTAAAAATTCGTGAAATACATGCTGATGTTCGTGGTTATACAGGAGAGTTATTGGCAAAGGCAGCTGACCAAAAAGCCCTAGACCAAGATTTGACCAAGGAGGATATCGACAAACTCATTGCTTATCTGAAAGAGGAATGCGATTTGGATATTACCAAAAAATACAAAGGCTCTGAACGACATGGGTATTTGCGACAAGGTGGATATGGAGATCAAATCCCACAATTGGCAGAACCTCACTCGTTGCACGATATCATTGGTGGAGGGTTGTTTCACCCTGCATTTTCGAATGTAAGCGAATATACTTTCAATCAGCAACCAGTCATGTTACAGCCCGTTGGCGGAATGGATGCTATTCCGTATGAGTTTGCAAAGCGTCTTGAAGGAAAAATACAATATCAAACTGAAGTAAAAGAAATCCGAAAAACACAGCCAGGAGTTCGGATAGTCTATAAAGATAAGGCTGGACAGGAAAAAGAACTTAAGGCAGATTATTGTATTTGTACCATTCCTCTACCTGTGTTACGGAATATACAAACAGACCTTTCATCGGATATTCGTCGTGCAATAGATTTTACTTCTTATATGAATACTGGTAAAATTGGTTTGCAGTTCAAGCGTAGATTCTGGGAGGAGGACGATAAAATATTCGGTGGTATTTCTCGTACCAACATGGATATTACCCAAATTTTTTACCCTTCCTACAATTTTATGGGTAAAAAAGGTTTGTTGAAAGGCTATTACAATTTTCATGACCGAGCCGTTAAAATGGGTAATTTATCCATCGCCGAAAGAGAAAAAGCAGCTTTGGAACAAGGAAGTAAAATTCACCCGCAATATGCTGCCGAATTTGAAAGTTCCTTTTCGTTGGCTTGGCAAAAAATTCCGTATTCGCAAGGAGGTTGGGCGGAGTACACAGATGCACAACGCAAAAGATTATATCCAGCCTTGATTAAGCCTGATGACGAGATTTATATGGCAGGAGAGCACACCACTCACCTTACAGCTTGGATGGCTGGTGCATTAGAATCGGCTAAAGCGGTAGTAGACCAAATCCATCGTCGTGTCAATGCATCATAATTTTTTAATTTATTTCTTTAATTAGTTAAAATTATTTTAAAAAATTTGAGATACTATTATTTGATAATCAATAATTTATTATATTTATAATTGTAAAATAATTTTGATTTAATAATGCTGTATTTCAAATAACTATTACACAAGTTTTCAGTCGTGATGAGTTATTTCTGAGGTTAAAAATACCTCCAATCACTTGTTATTATATCAAGTGCTTCATTATTGAAGACTAAAATTATTCAGTATGAAAAAAGTATTATTAGTATTCGGTTTAGTTTGCTCAACTCTTTTCGCCAAAGCTCAAGAAGTAGCTAAAGTGGGAATCAAAAATGCTGATTATGATGCGCTTAAGAAAATTGCAGTCAAAAATCCTGACAAGGATACATATATTAAAGAGGGAGCTTACGTATTGGATAACAGTAACCCACCATACGTCTTCAAATTCTCGGATGGAAAAGAGCGTCGTATATATTTATACAAAGTCTTAGAAACCGCCGAAATGAAGGAAATGGGCTCTTTGATGGTTTTTACAACGCCGAAAGACGGTAAAAAAATCAGCTTAGTAGTGCCCAACCCAATGGCCGAAAAGGAAGTTTGGGGCAAATACATCGATGACCTAAAAGATGGCGAAAAAGCCGTTTCAGGATTCTCATCTTGTGTAGCTTTTGTACTAGCAAAAGAATTTACAGGAGGCGCTTCAGGTGCTGAGCATGGTGCAGAAGATAAATACGAATATTGTTTCCCTGAGACAGCTGTTGTAACAATGGCTGATGGTTCGCAAAAGTCCATTGCAGCAGTAAAAGCAGGTGAGGTGGTGATGTCTTACAACACTGCAACTAATAAAGCCGAAACAACGCTTGTCGATGAAGTAATTGAACACGATAATAAGTCTTTTGGAATCGTAAAAGTATTGTTGAGCGACGCCGAAGACCAAGCTTTTGCTTCGACACAACCGCTTTTTCAATTAACAGAATTGGAAGGTACAGCCAATCATCCTGTAATGACTACTACTGGTCATGCCAAATTAGGTAAGTTGAAAGTGGGTGAACAAGTTTTGATGTACAATAGCGATACGCATACTTTTAATCGTTATAAAGTATTTTCAACTAATTCAGACTATCGTACGGTCGAAAAGGTATATAACCTTCGTACCGCTAATGATAAATACCTCGTAAATTCTATCGTGGTATTAGAAAAATAAGTGAAATGGTTTAATGCACATCGAAGGTTTCGGCCTTCAACCTAAATGTTAAGCCTACCGAAAGGGACTTAATTTTTTTGAGATTGTTTTTGGATAATTTTTAAATCCTTTCTCTTCTAGGGAAAGGATTTATTTTTTTTATATGGGGTAATATCTGCTATTTGAGTGTTTTTTGAGCGAATTACATGACTTAAATAGCTTTATTACATAAGGTGTATTTTAGTACTAAATCAAGATTTGTTTTTGGTATAAAAAGAGGGGATGAAAATATTTGTTCATTTTGTTTAAAAAAAAATTGTTAAAATTATATTTTATTCAAAAAATGCTATTACATTTGTAAAGCTAAGCAGTTAGCAATATTCAAAAACAATCTCGACAAGATATAAAGTGATTCTCTAGATTAGAGAAAACAATTTGACTTAACAAAAGATTTGAATCCAGAAACGGATAGAAGCTTTTAAAGATATTTTCAGAGCGAATTTTAAAATGATAAAATTTTAGGGTCACCGTAAGTGACAAACTATGAAAGTACCAATTTGATTAATTTACTAAACTCAAAACAACTATTTAACTTTGAAGCTCTGATAAGCCCCAGCTAACCACTGGGGCTTTTTTATTAAGTGATTTAGTGATTTTCTATTGAGTGATTGTTGAAATTCTCCTTCAAGTTTTGTCAATACAGATAACGAATATACCGTTAACGATTAACCTCTTTCACGATTTGTGCTAAAACCTGCTGTTTCTCTGCCGATATATCTACTTGGTTTTCTATACCCTCCAGTTGCTTCAATACATTTTGTAAAAACTTCTGATGAGCTTCGGACGTAATATCAAAAGGCTTGTGAGTTAACGCTCTTTTGATTTGTTGCCATTTAGGTAAAAAAGTTTGTAAATCGTCTGAAAAATAGGTTTTTGCAAACTGCTCAAAAATATATTGCTCCGCCACCTCATTGGGATGAATCATGTCTGCCTTATAGAAACGATAATCACGAAGATCGTCTATCATGATTTCATAAGATGGAAAATACGCTACATTTTCATAATCAGTACTGAGATAATGACATGCCGTTCGAAGAATTGATTTTGACAATTGGTTTTCGGCAAGTCCTTCTTTGGTATGTCGCACTGGCGAAACAGTAATAATGATTTTTAGAGAAGGATTTAATTCTGTTATGGCTTTATGCAACTCTGCAAACTTTTTACAAATATCCTTCACACTCAACAAATCCTTTTCAAATAAGCTTGCGGGCATTTTATGACAATTGGCTACATAGCTCGGTGTAGTTTTGAGCTGATGAACAAATGCCGTTCCGAAGGTTAAAACTAAGAAGTCATATTGCTGAATCTGAATTTTTGCTAAGCTATCATTCAGTAATTCCTTTAGAGATTCTTGCTGAGAAGCAAAAAATTGCGAGTGAAAATCATAATGCAACCATGTTTGTTGGTGCTGTACAAATAGTCGATCGTCGGCTTGTTGGTAGTTAGGATTCAAAAGTTTGAATATCGACATGGGGTTAAACAACGTCCCGAAAGGGTTAACTTCGGTCGCAATTTTGTTTTCTTCAAGCTTTTGTCCGATAACCTGTGCAAAGCATGAACCAACTGTCAATACCTTGGACTGAAGTTGTATTTGAAAGGGCGATTTTTCTATTTTTATTGGCGTTCTGAATTCCATAAGGCGATTTTGACTGAATATTTTACAAAGGTAAAGTTAAGCAATTTAGGATATGATAATTTCTAAAAACTGTTTAACAGACACTCTGTTAGTCTTAAAATAAGATTCTAAAATTGAAAAGAATTCTCTATTCTCTAATTCCCTCAATCACAATTTACTACCTTTGTACCAGATATAGGTGCTTTATACGTCAAATCTACGAAGTGTTAAAGCTTAATAGGGAATTAGGTGCAATACCTAGACTGTCCCCGCAACTGTAAGTTTCAATGATGTCGAATTCAATCTTCATGGCCACTGCCCTTGCGGCGGGAAGGCTCGAAGTCGATGAAACAAGTCAGGAGACCTGCCTTTTATCTATTCTTGGTACAATTTACGGTGGATGAGTTGTCGCTGAGCGTTCGCTTTTCTGTTCATTTTCTTGCCTTTTAATGTCAATTCATTTGAGCCTATCCTATAGGCACGAGTGTTAACTTTAGGGAAGAAAACAATCATCAAATCAATGTTTAAATCTTTATTTTTCTGTTCAGGATTACTTTGTGTGGCAAGCCTAAGTATGGCTCAAAACAATGTGACAAACCTTAATGAAGTAGTAGTTACCGCCAATAAAGTACCTCAAAAGCAACTACAAACAGGAAAAGTTTTAACCGTTATATCCAAAGAAATTTTGGAGCGCAATGTGGGCAAGTCGCTGGGAGAGCTACTCAACCAACAAGTGGGCATGCAGGTAGTAGGTTCGCAATTAACACTTGGTGCAAATCAAGAAGTAAGTATCAGAGGCTTGAGCAATGGTTATGCTCTTTTGCTTATGGACGGCATTCCATTGAACGACCCATCTACGATTGGTAATTATTTTGACTTAAACGTTATTTCAATTGACCAAATCGAAAGAATTGAAATTTTGAAAGGAGGGCAATCCACCCTTTATGGTTCGGATGCTGTTGGTGGAGTTATTAATATTATTCGTAAAAAAGCTGACAGTAAGCCATTTAGTGCGCAAGCCAACCTTTCAGGAGGAAGTTATGGAACTTGGAAGGGAGCTTTGAATTTGAGTGGTACTTTAAATAAAAACTCCAGTTATTCTTTGGCTTACACCAAGTTATATTCAAAGGGTATTTCGCAGGCAGCTAATAAAAAAGATGATAACCTAAACGAAAAAGATGCTTTTAATCAAGATGCGTTTCGTGCTCAGTTTCAGCAAAAAATTGGCACAAACCTTACAACCAAAGTTTTTGTAACCCACGAAACTTATCGTGCCGACATTGATAACGGAGCATTTAGCGACGATAAAGACTTTGTAGCCAATAGCCGCAGCACACAAATAGGAGTAGGGGCAGAGTATTTTGTGGGAGGTGGCAAATTAGTGGCCAATTACCATTATAACGACCTCAAACGTAGCTATATCAACGATTCTAATTATGTTGCTCCTGATGCGTATGATAAGTATTCAGCTAGTAATTATGGAGCAAAAACCAACTATGCAGAACTATATGGCAGTTGGAGTTTGGGTAAAAATGTAACATGGTTGATTGGTGCAGAATACCGTGCCCAAAAAATGAGTCAAACCTATTTGTCTATCAGCGATTGGGGACCTTATGAGGATGCTCCATTGAGTGATGATTTGGCAAATGTAAACCAAGTGAGTGGTTACACATCTTTTACCTTGAATAATTTAGGTGGTTTTGGTGCTGAAGCAGGAGGACGTTACAATCATCATTCTTTGTACGGAAATAATTTTACCTACACCCTCAATCCTTATTATTTGTTAGGCAAAAATCTAAAGGTATTAGCTAACTTTTACTCAAGTTTTAAGTCGCCGACTTTATATCAATTGTATTCTCCTTACGGAAATACAGCTTTGAATCCTGAAAAATCATTCACGCAAGAAGGCGGTTTTCAGTTGTTTAGCAATAACCAACAATCCTATTTCCGTGCTGTGTATTTTAATACAACCATCAACGATGTGATCATTTTCCAGTCAATCAGTGCAGCGCCTTATGGCAAGTATGTTAATTTCAATAAGCAAGCAAGTAAAGGTTTGGAATTAGACGCTCAAGCGCAGTTAGGCAAGTTCAATATGTCGGCTACCTATACGCACCAGATTGGAGAATTGACTACCAAAGTAGCAGGAAAAGACACTACTTACAAAAACTTGATTCGTCGTCCTGAGAATGCCTTTACCTTGAGTTTGGGTTATCAGGCTACTTCAAAATTGTATGTTAGTTCAACCTTGAGAGGCATTGGTGCTCGTAAGGACACCTACTATGATAATGACCAATTCAAATCTATTAACGTAGATTTGGATGCATATCAGCTGTTAGATGTTTATGGTGAATATCGCATCAATTCAAAAATCAAAGCGTATGCTGATTTGAGAAATATTTTGAATACCAAATTTGTAGAAATAACAGGCTACCAAACCCGCCGATTTAATGCAAGTATTGGGTTGAGTTTGCAGTTTTAAAATAGGCACTAGGCATTAGGCAAGAGGCAATAGTTTTTATTTAAAAAAATAAAGATTTGTTTAATGCTCAGGAATTTTACATCCAGTAATTAAACCACTAGTGCCTTTACCCTCAAAAAATGAACCTCCTTTGTTCTTGGTCTGGTGGAAAAGATTCTTGTTTTGCTTTGATGCAAATGAATCAACTGCCTACCGTAATTTTTACGACACTCAACGAATGGGGCGACCGCTCACGTTCGCATGGTTTGAGCCCTGCTATTTTGGAAGCTCAAGCTAATGCTATTGGTTGTCCAAGTGTTACGATTAGTACTTCTTGGGAAAATTATACCGAAAAGTATATCGCTCGTCTCAAGTCGCTGACTGAAGAATACCAATTGACAGATGCAGTTTTTGGCGATATAGACCTACAACCGCATCGTGAATGGGAAGAGAAAGTTTGTGCCGAGGCACAGCTCAATTGCCATTTGCCACTTTGGCAACAAGACCGTAAAACATTGGTTTTTGCAATGATTGCGTCAGGTATCAAAACGATGATTGTATCTTGTAATGATACGTTGGGTGCCTCGTTTTTAGGTAGAATTATTGATGCTCAAACTGTAGCGGATTTGGAAGCAAAAGGTGTGGATGTTTGCGGTGAAAATGGCGAGTTTCATACCGTAGTATTAGATTGCCCTTTGTTTCAACATCCAATTGATGTGGTTCAAGGCGAAAAATTAGTTCATAACAATTATCATTTTTTAGAGTTAACATTGGTAGAATGTTGAAGATACACACCCATTGTCCACGTTGCCAACAACCATTTCAGTGCAAAGTTGACGATATAGCACATTGTGATTGTCAACAAGTAACATTGACTTATGAGCAAACCCAACAATTGAGACAGTTGAGTTTAAATAAGTACGGAGGACAATGTTTGTGCAACACTTGTATAAAGTCTCTAATCAAAACCCATTTTGAAGACCATGATGCAACTCAGTCCTAAAACTTTCTGCGACACTTTTTCAAGTGTAAATACCTCTATGCCAATTTTGACTGGTATGGAATTTATGCGTCGTCCTGCAAGACTCAGCGATGCGTTACTGCATGAATATGAGTGTGTGAGTCGAATGGCTCATGTGCGAAAATGGGATTTCGATTTGTATCATTTCCGAGAGTTTATTCAAGACCCTCAACATGCTGTAGTCATTACCAACGTTCAACAAACTATACAGTGGGTAAATCATGGTTTTGCTAATATGACGGGCTATCAGATACAAGAAGCTTTGGGAAAAAAGCCTAGTTTTTTACAAGGAAAAGAAACCGACCCACTTACACGATCAGCGATTAAGGCTTGTTTGTTGGAAGAGAAAAAGTTTGAAGGAAAACTGATCAACTACCGCAAAGACGGCGAACCTTATTGGTGCGATGTTCGTATAGAACCTATTTTTAACGAGCAACAAAAACTGGTTAATTTCATTGCCTTCGAGGAAGAAATTGTTTGAAATAAAGATATGTGATAGAGACGCCAAACTTAGCGTCTCTATTTTTTATATCGTAGCTACCTTTATGACTAAATGTCCTTTTTTGACACCATAAGGCTTGTAAGATATTCTTAAAAAGCCTCTTCCATAGTAATCAATACTATAATCTAGGGCGGTTTTTCCCTTCTTCAAGTTGAATCTATTTACAATATAATTTGGATTATCATAATCACGAATCTCGATATAGGCTGGCGCATCTAGCTCACCTTCTATTTTTAGGGGTAAACTCACGAAGTCATGGAAAGTAGCAGAGGTGTCAACGTAAAATTGAGGTTTTTGAACGTCTTTGACCGTGATAGCCAAGTAATTGGGCTTTTTGAATAGGAGCATCCAAATACCAAAGAAAAGAGCAGTATTAAGCACAATAGGCGCGATGTTACGTTTGATTTTTTGTAGCATGTAGATTGAAATTAATAGATGAAGACTATTATAAAAGTACATATTTAACTGAGCATTGGCAACGCCTTCTTTTTCAGTATCTATATGCTTATTTACTTTTCTCTAGTAATAAATCACTAAATTGAGTAGTAATACTTATTTTATTTATGAGTAATTATTACCAATTTTGTAACAAGTTAATAATTCATCTCATGCTATCGAATTGTAAACTTTAACAGAGAAAAGACCGAACGCCCCCCGAAAAACGTTCGGTCTTTTATTTTTACACCTGTTTCGACACCTAAACCTACGAAAATGATAAAAGTTTCTTGTAAAAACTGAAGAATCCTCTAACTTGTAAGTTGATTTATATCGTGTCCATTTGAGGTTTTTGAAGTCTAACTCAAAGGAATGTTATACAAGCAGAAATGCGTATCTAAAATTTATTTCCTTAATTTCTTCATATACCTTTTTCGTAAATCATTAATCGAAATAACCCTACCTGCAATGAAAAAAATTATGTTTGCCCTTTGCTTTTGGCTCTTAGGAATCGTGTTTGCCAAAGCTCAGACAATCTATGTAAACGGTCAATCATTGAATGCTATTCGAAATGTGAATTATATCACAATCAAAGCCGAAAAAGCTTGGCTTGCAACCAAATTATCTGTTTTTCTTGATTATGGACAAGGAAATTCACCAAGAGAACAAGAGGTGACAGATGCCAACCGAAAGCCTTTATTTTTTAATAGTAAAGTTGAAATATTCAATTTGATGGATCGCCAAGGATGGGAGTTAGTGGATACTTACGAAGAGATAAAAGAAGGTAAAACCTTCATTTTGCATATATTTAAACGTAAAATTTTACCACGTGTAAAATAAGCATATCTACTTAAAAGTCAGTAGTAGTAGCTACATAAAGAGATTAAAAAGCCTCAACTTTTAAAAGGTTGAGGCATTTTTTTTATCTTTGAAAAGATTTGCAATGTTTTGTATAACATGAGCAAGTTTTTGCAGAAAACCTTGAACTAATCAAATTAATTATACCATAACACCACTAGCTTTTAGCGAGATAGAAGTTAGTTATATCCCGAAATTGAGAATTTATGAGTAAAGTAGTAGTAAGTGCCGAAAAATTAAGGTTAAAAACTCGTGCCGACAACAAAGGATGGAAAAAATGGGGTCCATATCTATCTGACCGTCAATGGGGAACAGTACGAGAAGATTATTCTCCTAATCAAGATGCTTGGAATAATGTAACGCACGATATGGCTCGCTCAAAAGCCTATCGTTGGGGCGAAGAAGGTATCGGTGGTATTTCGGATAACAAATCGTATATCTGTTTTGCACTTGCTTTGTGGAACCATAATGACCACATTTTGAAAGAAAGGTTCTTCGGACTAACAGGAAATGAGTCGAACCACGGCGAAGATGTAAAGGAATTATATTACTATCTTGACTCGACGCCTACGCACTCGTACATGAAGATGTTGTACAAATATCCCATAGCAGCATTTCCCTATTCAAAACTGGTAGACGAAAGCCGTAAGCGCTCACGCTTAGAGCCAGAATACGAACTTCTTGATACAGGTATTTTTGATAACGATGAGTATTTCGATGTATTTATCGAATATGCAAAGTCGGACGAACAAGATATTTTGATAAAAATTACGGCACATAACCGTAGTAATAAGCCTGCTCCAATTACCTTATTACCAACTATTTGGTTTAGAAACACTTGGTGCTGGGGATACGAAAACTTCAAGTACAAGCCAATGTTGACTGGTGTGTCAAACAAAGTAATTGAAGTAGACAACAAAAGCGTAGGACACTATAAATTGTATTGTGAAAAGGCGGATGAATTATTATTCTGTGATAACGAAACCAACTTCCAACGCTTGCATGGTGTAGCTAATAATGTGCCATATACCAAAGATGGTATCAATGAGTACATTGTTAATAAAAACAAAGCGGCTGTCAATCCAAACAATATCGGTACTAAAGCCTCAGGACGTTACACCAGAGTGGTAAAAGCGGGTGAAAGTGTAACGATTCGTTTGCGTTTGTCCGACCATTCTATTATTGAGCCATTCGGTGGTTTTGAAGACATTATGGACAAGCGTATTCGTGAGGCAAATCAGTTTTACGATGAATTGCAAAGTAGTGTACAAGACCAAGAGTTACGTTCAATTCAGCGTCAGGCTTATGCAGGGATGCTTTGGACAAAACAATGGTATTATTACAATGTCAACGAGTGGATTAAAGGCGACCCTACAATGCCGAAGCCTTCGGACAATCGGAAGTTTGGTCGAAATTCAGGCTGGCGACACATGTATGCCGCCAACATCCTTTCGATGCCCGACAAATGGGAATATCCTTGGTTTGCGGCATGGGATTTGGCCTTCCATACCATTCCATTGGCACGACTCGATCCTGACTTTGCAAAACGCCAGTTAGCCGTAGTATTGCGTGAATATTATATGCATCCGAATGGACAAATTCCTGCTTATGAATGGTCATTTTCGGATGTAAATCCTCCTGTACATGCTTGGGCGACATGGCGTGTGTATGAGATAGATAAAGAAATGAATGGCGTAGGGGATGTCAAATTCCTAGAGCGTGTTTTCCATAAATTATTGCTCAATTTTACGTGGTGGGTAAACCTCAAAGACGAAGGTGGTAACAACATCTTTGGAGGCGGCTTCCTTGGAATGGATAACATCGGAGTATTTGACCGCTCGGCAACTTTACCAACAGGCGGACGTCTTGAACAGGCTGATGGTACAGGCTGGATGGCCATGTATAGCTTGAACATGCTTCGCATTGCCTGTGAAATTGCAGTTGAGCGCCCAGTATATCAGGATATGGCTTCTAAGTTTTTTGAACACTTCTTACATATTGCTGGTGCAATGCAAATGTTGGGTGGCTCAGAAATTAGCCTTTGGGATGAAGAAGATCAGTTCTATTATGATATGCTTCACATGCCAAATTCGCAAAGTATGTTGCTCAAAATCCGTTCGATGGTAGGATTAATTCCACTTTTTGCTGTAGAAATTCTTACACCAGAAATGTTGGAAAAACTTCCAGACTTCAAACGTCGCGTGGATTGGGTTTTGGCTAACCGACCAGATTTGGCAGGTTTGATTTCACGTTGGTACGAGCCAGGAAAAGGAGAAAACCGTTTGTTGGCAATCTTGCGTGGTCACCGTATGAAGATGATTATGAAAAAGATGTTTGACGAAAATGAGTTCTTGTCAGAACATGGCGTTCGTTCATTGTCAAAATATCACCTCGAAAATCCATACCAGTTCCGTGTACACAACGAGGTATTCAGAGTAGATTATACCCCAGCCGAATCTACGGGAAGTATGTTTGGGGGTAACTCGAACTGGCGCGGACCTATCTGGATGCCAATGAACTTCTTGTTGATTGACTCCTTGTTGAAATTCCAGTCGTATTATGGTAATGAATACGAAGTAGAATATCCTACCAATTCGGGTAATATGGTGAGCATCAAACAAGCCGCTTTGAGCTTGGCAGAACGTTTAATCAAAATCTTTAGAACAGATGAAAACGGTAAACGTCCGATGTATGCCAATTACGAAAAAATGCAAACCGACCCACATTTCAAGGATTTGGTGTTATTCTACGAATATTTCCATGGGGATGATGGCAAAGGGCTAGGAGCTGCTCACCAAACAGGTTGGACAGGTCTAGTAGCAGAATTGATTTTGATGGTAAATGAGGCGAATAAGGCAGAGATAAAAGAAATCTTATAAATGCTGAATTCTGAGGTGTGAATTAGGGCTGTACGTTCAGATATCGGATGTTGGATTTCGGAAGTGTAAGCTTCTATACTTTGTAAAAATCAAGATATTTTACTTTTTACCGAAATCAGAAAGCCCAATAATTCAATCTTATTCCTCCAAAACAGTATCAACAAAAAAGCCTTAAGCAGTCTGCTTAAGGCTTTTTTATTGATACTGGCATTCGGAAACTTTAAGCATTTTAAAGAATCTAAAAGCAACTCATCAAAATATTCTTAGTGTGCTTTTGCTCCTGATGGAGTTTGTTTGCGCATAATGAAATACAATACGGCAAAAGCGATAATCAAGATGAATGGGAATACTGCCATATTATCCAAAGTTGCTTGTCCAGCAGCTAAGTCAAGCTCTTGACCTGTCAGACCATTGGCAGCAGCAGCAGCTTTTTCGTCATCCAACCATTTACCAATGATTGGTTGGAAAATTGAGGTAGAGAACATCCCCATACCACCAATAATTGACATACCAAAAGCACCAGTACGAGGTAGATATTCAGCTACAAAACCAATCATAGTTGGCCAGAAATAGCATACACCAATCGCGAAAATTACTGCCGAAACATATACCATTGCACCTTCAGCTTGGCTCATCAAAACCACACCGATTGTTGCAAAAATAGCCGAACCTAGCAATACACCCGTTGGGTTTAGATTATGTACAATTGGACCAGCAAAATAACGACCTACTGCCATCAAACCAGTTACCAAAGCCAAAATCAACATTGGACTTGCTCCTGCATGACCCAATACTGGACCAATCCATTGCTCAGGACCAAATTCAGAAATAGCAGTCAATGCCATACATGCCAACATAAATAAGTACAATGGCGAAAGCATCGCTTTGAAGTTTTGACCTGTTGAAGCAGCACCTTCATCTTGACTTTCAGGAAACGCTTGTCCCAAAATCAATGCTGCATAAGCTACCGCAGGAATCAAAATGATACCAATTTGCAACTGCCAGCCCATACCAGCCGAAGTCATAAATTCAGAAATTAAACTCGCAATAACGATACCTCCAGGGAACCACATGTGGAAACGGTTCAACATTTTGGTTTTTTGATTGCCTTCGTACATATCAGAAATCATTGGGTTACAAGCCGCTTCTACGGTACCATTGCCAAATCCAACGAAGAAAGTCGAAATCAATAAAGTCCAGAAACCACTTGCGAAAATGGTCATTACTAAACCTAATACGTGTGTAATAAATGCTACCCACATGATTTTTTTAGGACCTAATACATTGTAAAGAGGACCTCCAATAATCATTGCGATAGGGAAGCCTAAAAATGCCATCTGGTTGACGTATCCGAGGTGCTCTGCATCAAGGTTAAAGGCTGTACCTAACTGCGTGAGGACACCTGCACGAATACCGAAAGCCATTGAAGTAGTGATTAGTGCAAAGCAACTCGCCAAAAACAATCGATTATTATTAACTGTTTGGGACATAATTGATTAAAGGGTTTAAGATTAATAAAAGGGACAGTGTTCTTATTTTATTATAATTCGTACTAAAAAAAATCCATGCCAAAAAAACAAAAAGATTTCCGTATTTACTAAATGCCTTTGTAATAATTTTAATTAAAATTTGCAATCAAACGGTATAGAGCGGGCTAAATGTAGTATTTTCAGGTGTTTTTTTAGATTACTTTTTCAAATAGTACATTTTAGGATGATTCCTCAAATCATTTCATGATTACGCTTCAGGCAATAAACCATACTTATCAGGAGTGCCGAATTATGAATGCTGAATTAGGAGTGTACGAAAGATTTCCAATAATTGCGGATTTGGGATTTCTGATTTCGGAAATAAAGTAAAATATCTCTATTTTTTATAAAACATAGAAGATTACACTTTCGAAATCCCACATTCCACATCCGATATCCGAAATAGACATTTTTAGAATCCTTCGTACAGTTCTGATGATGAATTGTATATGTATTTTTTAATTGTCAATAACTTACAATTAAAAGTTGTTATTTTTTGCATGAACGCTTATTGGAAGCAAAAATTTATATTCTTGTATTAGGAAATACAATTCCAACATTTAGCACATGGCATAAAGCATATAGCTCTCAGTCAATAAAATTATATTACTTTTGT
Organism: Cellulophaga sp. BC115SP; assembly: GCF_009905545.1. Taxonomy (GTDB): domain Bacteria; phylum Bacteroidota; class Bacteroidia; order Cytophagales; family Spirosomataceae; genus Flectobacillus; species Flectobacillus rivi. Next base: position 33,124 of record NZ_JAAALB010000036.1, read on the forward strand.
GCAATATTGTATCAAAAAGATACAGAAAGAGAGAATAGTCTTATTTTTCAAATATCAATATTAGCTTTAGGCAAAAGACCGTAGGCATTAGGCAAAAAATGTATACCTGATTTTATTAGAATACTTTTATACTTTTGGCTTAGTGCACATAGCCTAACGCCTATTGCAAGTAAAATTGAAGTAGTTGTGGATATGAAATACTGATAAACTTTACATTCATCATTCACAACTCATAATTCATCATTAATTAATGATCCATTATTCTAATTATATATATCAATTATTATTTCAACCTAAAACTGTTGAGCCTTTAGAACAAGCTGACCTTGATTAGTCAGCCGAGCCGTTCAGAAGCTCGATATTTAATTAACGAAAAAAATGGCTAGAAAAATCAGAATGGGCATGATTGGAGGAAGTTTGGATGCCTTCATCGGAGCAGTTCACCGCAGAGGAGCCGCCTTAGATGGCGAAATCGAACTTGTTTGCGGAGCGTTTAGTTCAAATCCTGAAAAATCTAAAGCTACTGGCGAGGCGCTTTATTTACCTGCCAACCGAGTATATGACTCGTATGAGGAAATGATTCTGAAAGAAAAAGAACTTCCTGAAGGCGAGCGTATGGATTTCGTTTCGATCGTTACGCCAAACCATGTACATTTTCCTGCGGCAAAATTTGCTATCGAAAACGGTTTCCACGTAGTGATGGACAAACCACTCACTTTGACGATGGAAGAGGCTAAAGAATTGACCGAAATCGTTAAAAACTCTGGCTTGTTATTCGCCCTTACGCATAACTACACGGCCTATCCAATGGTAAAAGAAGCACGTCAATTGATCAAATCAGGTGCTATTGGACAAATCCGTAAAGTAATTGTTGAATATCCACAAGGATGGTTATCTCAATTGGTGGAGGCATCTGGTCAAAAACAAGCTTCATGGCGTACGGATCCCGCTCGTAGTGGAGCAGCAGGTGGAGTTGGCGATATTGGTACACATGCTGAAAACTTAGCTGAATATATTACTGGCTTACAAATTACAGAACTTTCGGCGGACCTTACGATTTTTGTGGAAGGTCGTATGCTCGACGATGATGCCAATATTCTCCTACATTTTGACAATGGTGCCAAAGGTATTTTGCACAATAGCCAAATCTGTAATGGAGAAGAAAATGACCTTAATATTCGTGTCTATGGTGAATTTGGAGGTCTGAAGTGGCGCCAAATGGATCCGAATACTTTGATTATGACAAATCAAGAAAATGGTTCGAAAATTATCCGTACAGGAGTTGGCAATTTGTCACCTCACGCACAGGCACATACGCGTCAGCCAGCAGGACACCCAGAAGGCTATATCGAAACATTTGCAAGTATTTACCGAAACTTTACTTATGCCCTACGTGCCCGTTGGGGTGCCGAAAGCAAATCTGGTACAGGTGGTGGTTTAGGAAAAGGTACTGGAGTGGAAGGTTACGACCCAGATATATATGACTTCCCAAGCATCGAAGATGGTTTGCGTGGTATGGCTTTCATCCAAACGGTTGTGAAGTCAGCAAACTCAGCGGAAAGATGGACAAAATTTGAAATCTAAAAAGAAGTATCTCCAAGTCACAGATTTATGCTTGATGGCTTGGAGATATTCTGTAAATTTGGAGGCTATTAAAGAGGCGCAGCCTATAGAAAATCGTCTTTTTCTTTCATCCTTCATTACTTTTGTACAAAAAGTTTGGAAAAAACTCGCTTGAGATTGTTATGAAATACTTCTTAACATTCCTGTTTTTAGGACTCCTATTTACTCGTTCATTGGCTCAAATATCTCAGTATGAAGTGTTTTTTGCTCAATATCAAAATGAATTAGTCATTAGGAAATGGAAAGATGCTGGTACTACCCAATACTTACTGGTTAATCCAGAAAGCCTCAAAACACGCGTTCTGAATAATATTGAGGTGCAGTCGATGGAATGGAGCAATGTGATAAATGCTTTTGAAAAAACACCTTATATTCATGATTGGCAAATAGAAAAGCATCGTGATTATGAGCTTCAAGACGCAGGAATTACAAAGGCAGATAGTACGCTCAAAGGTTTTAGTTTAACGATAGATTTATGTCCATCGAGCAAACCATTGACTCGAAGTTTTTTCCAAAATGTGATTAAAAGTTTTGAAATCAGTGAACGTCCTGTTCCTCTGACTATAACCATTACAGGCGTTTGGATGCAAAAACATCAAGATGACCTCAGTTGGCTTAAGCAACAAGAAAAAGTAGGTAATTTACGTATTACGTGGGTCAACCACAGTTATACGCACCGTTACGACCCTAAATTGCCTCTTACTAATAACTTTTTGTTGGAACATGGTACCAATATCCTTTCGGAAGTATTATTGAATGAGCAAGCTATGTTATCCAATGGACTAGTTCCTTCTATTTACTTTAGATTCCCGGGGTTGGTGTCCGACAAAAGCATTTTCGATGAAGTTTTGGCTCTTGGGCTATTACCCCTCGGAAGCGATGCTTGGCTAGCCAAAGGCGAGTCTATCAGAAATGGAAGTGTGGTATTGGTTCATGCCAATGGTAATGAGCCTTTGGGATTAGCGCTTTTTCAAAAAATGCTTCTAAAAAATGAAGGAAATATCAAAAGTAAAAAATGGCTTTTATGGGATATTTCCAATTTACTATCCAAAGAGTAACCCTTTACAAAAACAATAATTAATTATATCCCCAAAAAACAAATCGATTAACTCATGTCAAAAATCAAAGTAGGTGTCGTTGGTACAGGCTTTATTGGACCAGCTCACATCGAGGCCCTCAGAAGACTACCAAATGTAGAAGTAGTAGCACTTTGTGAAGTGAATATTGAATTAGCTACGGCTAAAGCTGCACAGTTAGGTATCGAACGCCCATGTACGTTTGACCAATTGTTAGCCATGGAAGACATCGCTTGTGTACATATCTGTACGCCAAACTTCTTGCACTATTCTCAATCAAAGGCCGCTTTGTTGGCAGGTAAGCACGTTGTTTGCGAAAAACCATTGGCAAAAGACTTGCACGAAGCAGAAGAATTAGTAGCACTTGCTAAAGAAACAGGTTTGGTAAATGCTGTTCACTTCAACTTACGTTATTATCCATTGGTGCGCCAAATGAAAACGATGCGTGAGAAAGGTGATTTAGGAGAAATTTACTCAATCATTGGTTCATATCTACAAGACTGGTTGTTTTACAACACAGACTATAACTGGCGCTTGGAACCAGACAAATCTGGTGATTCTCGTGCTATTGCTGATATTGGCTCACACTTGATGGATATTATCGAGTATATCACTGGTTTGAGAACTGTTGAGGTTATGGCTGATTTCAATACAGTTCATAAAACTCGTAAGAAGCCGTTAAAACCTGTAGAAACCTATTCAGGCAAAATGTTACAGCCAGAAGATTATGCAGACGTTGAAATCAACACAGAGGATACTGCTAACGTATTGTTACGTTTTGATAATGGAAATAAAGGCTTAGTAACAGTTTCTCAAGTTTCAGCGGGTCGCAAAAACCAATTGAAATTGGAGATTTCTGGTTCAAACAAAACTTTTGCTTGGAACTCAGAAGCACCAAACGAATTGTGGTTGGGTAACCGTGATGCAGCCAACCAAGTGTTGATGCGTGACCCATCGTTGGCATATGCCGAAGCAAGAGATATTATGACGTTCCCTGGTGGTCACAACGAAGGTTTCCCAGATACTTCAAAACAATTGTTTAAAGAAGTATATGCGGCCGTAGCGGCTGGCAAACAACCAGAAAATCCAACTTTCCCAACCTTTGCGGATGGTTACAGAGAACTACTCATCTGTGAAAGAATCCTAGACAGTCACAGAAGCCAAAGCTGGACGAAAGTATAGTATTTAGTGAATGAGTGATTGGTGATTTAGTGAGTAAAAGAGAATGATGAACAAGGTGTATATTTGTTCATCATTCTCTTTTAAAATTGTGAATCAATTCAAATATGAAAATCAAGAGCGTTCAACTGAAAAACTTCAAACGATTTACGGATTTAAGAATAGAGAACATTCCTGAAGAAACTAAATTGGTTTTACTGATTGGAACAAATGGTTCTGGTAAGTCTTCTGTTTTTGATGGTTTTAGATATTCAACCTTTGTAGCTAATAGCAGTGCTAAAAACGATGGGTTGCTACTCAAGCCAGAAACTACTAAGGAATATTACAGAAAACAGGTTGATGTGCCTACTGAATGTACTATTAACCTATATCATAACAAAGAAATACACAGATTAGAACAGTATCAATTAGAATCTCTTAATCCTGATGCTTTTGATTTACGTAAAAAATTTATTGGTAGAAGTAGTAGTAGGATTATTCCCAAAATCATCAATCAAGCGGATTTAGCAGAAATAAATAAGGATGCTGATGCTCCTGCATTGTATATTGACAATGATACTCGTTTCATCAACGATGTTTTCTCCTATATTCAACAAATCAATAAAGCATTAAGAGAACCTGCTTTTAGAGGAGAATCAGCCAATACGCTTGAAATATTTCAGGAGTTCATAGCACCTCTGAACTCTTCATTAAGTACGATTTTTGGAGATGATACTGCAATATCGTTGAAAATTGTTGAATTTGAAGATGCATCTCCGTCGAAACCTGCCAAACTAATTTTTCAAAAAGGGAACTCTAAAATCAATTATGATTTACTAAGTCATGGAGAAAAGCAGGTAATTATACTTTTACTCAATTTTATTGTCAGGAAAAAACAATACGAAGATGCTATTATATACATCGACGAAATGGATTGTCACTTAAATACTTCTTTGCAAGAAACACTCCTAAAAGAAATTGTTGAAAAATGGATCCCTGATAGTTCGCAGTTATGGACTGCATCGCACGCGCTTGGTTTTATTGACTATGCTCGAAAAACAGACAATGCGGTGATTTTAGACTTTGATTCTTTAAATTTTGATGCTCCCCAAACCATCGTGCCCCAATCGAAAGAGGTATTAGATGTGTATGATTTAGCGATACCTAAAAGCATTTTATCTCAATTATTTAGCGATAAAAAAATTGTTTTTTGCGAGAATAGAAATGATGAATACTACAATTTAATGGGGATAGATAAGACCTTATTTGTTGGAGTAAAAGATTCACGTGATGTGTTTTTACAGATCAAAAATGATAAAACTAAATTTTCACTTCGAGATAGAGATTTTCTTAGTGACGGAGAAATACAGATCATTCAAGGAGAATATCCCAATCATCGTATTTTAAAGTATTATGACTTTGAAAACTATCTCTATCATCCTGATAATATTGCAGCGTTGGGTCTTGCAGGTTTTGATAAAAATGAATATCAAGCAGAAATACTGAAGCAGAAAAAAGCAAAAGTTCATTACATTTTGCCCAAAGTTGAATCAGCCAGAAAAACGTATGAAGAATTTAAAACTGGCCTCAAACCCGAAAGTACTAATAGTATTGTAGATGATTTTGTCAGTGATGAGTTTGAACGTTTTTATAAGTTTTTTGATATGAAAGAACAGTTTAATCGTACATCTCTTGCTCCATTCAATCTGACAACCCAACGATTAGCTGGTACCAACTGGTTTAAATCTCAAATAGAACAACTATTAACATAACAACATGAAAACAATCAAAGGTCCTGCTATATTTTTAGCACAATTTTTAGATAATGCTGAGCCTTTCAACTCACTTGATTCTATTACTTCGTGGGTAGCTGATTTAGGTTACAAAGGTGTACAGATTCCTACTTGGGATGCTCGTGCGATTGACCTTCAATTGGCTGCAGAGTCAAAAACATATTGCGACGAATTGAAAGGTAAATTAGCTGATAAAGGTGTCCAAATCACTGAATTGTCAACGCACTTACAAGGTCAGTTAGTGGCAGTGAATCCTGCTTATGATGTGATGTTTGATGGCTTTGCGCCAGATTCAGTAAAAGGTAATCCAAAAGCTCGTACCGAATGGGCTGTGCAACAATTGAAATGGGCAGCGCAAGCTTCGCAAAACCTTGGTTTGAATGCTCATGCTACATTCTCGGGTGCTTTGATGTGGCATACGGTATATCCTTGGCCACAACGTCCTGCTGGTTTGGTAGAACAAGGTTTTACTGAATTGGCTAACCGTTGGTTACCAATTTTGAATGCTTTCGATGAAGCTGGTGTTGACCTTTGCTATGAAATTCACCCTGGTGAAGATTTGCATGATGGTGTTACATTCGAAATGTTCTTAGAAAAAGTAGGTGGTCACAAACGTGCTAACTTGCTTTATGACCCGTCTCATTTTGTATTGCAATGTCTTGACTACTTACAATACATCGATTTCTACCATGAGCGTATCAAAATGTTCCACGTAAAAGATGCTGAGTTTAACCCAACAGGTAAACAAGGTGTATATGGTGGTTATCAATCATGGGTAAATCGTGCGGGTCGTTTCCGTTCATTGGGTGATGGACAGGTAGACTTTGGTTCAGTATTCTCTAAATTAACACAATATGGTTACGATGGTTGGGCTGTATTGGAATGGGAATGTGCTATCAAAGATCCAGTTCAAGGTGCAACGGAAGGAGCTCCATTCATTGATTCTCACATTATCCAAGCTACGTCAAAAGTATTTGATGACTTTGCAGGTGGCGGTGCTGATATTGAATTGAATAAGAAGATTTTGGGAATTTAATGTGATTTGGGATTTTATAAAAGAAAACCTCATAAGCTTGCTTATGAGGTTTTCTTTTATAAGTCGTTGGTAGTTCTTGGTTGCAATTGTAATGAGTTATCGAAACAATTGGTATTAAGCAAATGAAATTCTTTACGCTGAATCAAATCAGTTCTGATAAGAGGAATGTCTTCAAAAACCTTTAGCCAAATAGAAAAGAAACCCGATTGTACAGCCAAATCCACAATAGCATTAACTGATTGATTCATCCCTGATTGATATTCTAAACGTCTATCAATAGCCATTTTATAAGCTTTTAACTTTTCGATCCAGCGAGTATCAGCACTTCCATCGCTTGTAGCTTCTTTTCTTAAGCCATAGAGTTCAATCAAATTATTCGCTCTCTTTTTTTGTATTCGGGTTAAAGAATCAGATGGCTTGATATGTGGAAAAATTTGTTCATAATCAAATACTAACAGCGTATTGTTCAAATGAGGCCAAAAATAGGTTTCCTTATATTTTTTAGGAATTGTAGCTAGTTTGTGAGAATTACAATAGGGACATATCAATAGAAAATTACTCCAATGACTTTTTAGTTGTGGATAAGACTCTTGGGGTTTTATATGTTCAATTGCAAACCCGCTGTTCATTTTCATTTCACATAAATGACAATAAAGTCCAGTTCTTTGCTTCAAAATGGATATAGCTCTCGTCCAGTCATTAAAAACTTTCTTTTTTGTGCTATTATTTTTAGTTGGCCATGTACCTTTATTAATCGGTCTCATTCTCTTCTTTTGCTTCTAAATATGCTTTATAAATAGGGTCGTTCACTTCGTCTTTTATAATTTTACCTATCAGAGAACTAATATTTTGGTAATCATCTAGCGTTAATTTTTTGTTATCATTATTTATCTCCTCTAATGCCGTTTTCGCTCTTTGGTATCTATTTTCAAAATCATCGCTTCTGATGTTCTCAACCCCCATAATATCAGTAACTACTTTATTTAGGGGTAATTCATCTGGAATCTGTGTCAGCTCAGGCTTATCTAAATTGATCAGTTCATTAGCACCTAAACTCTGAACAATAAATGGGGAGTGAGTTGTGGCTACAAACTGAATATGAGGAAACGCATTTTTTAGGTCAGCGATAACATGTCTTTGCCAAGTTGGGTGCAAATGCAAATCAAGTTCATCTATCATTACAATACCTCTTGATTTTATAACCGCTTTATCATCTAAGAATCCATTAAGAATAACACATCTATAGGCCAGTTCTGCTACCATTTCTGTAAATGAGCGAATTCCATCACTATGAAGCTCTAAGGGTAATAAATCAGAAGTATAGTCATCAATTTGAACTTTTATCCAAAGTTTTCCTGCTTGTTCTTCAATCTCTGTAATGTAAGGATTTGCTTTTTTTATAGTATCAAAAAAGGCTTGCTTAGTATTGGAATACTCACGATTACTTTTTCTTAAAAAATCGTAGGAGCTTAGCCAATCTTCGTATTTAAAGGTTGTTGCCTTCATTTCTATCCAGTCCTGATAGCCTTCTTTGAAAATTTGTCTTCCTGTTCTCGATTCTCTATTTCTACCTGCTCCATGTATTCTTGAGGTTCCGAAAAATGCTATGACAGGTAACTCCACATTATCATTTTCTTGCAGAACTATTTGATGATATTTCTCTTTGCCAATTTTTCTTACGTTTCCAACATCGGCATCACTTGATGTTGTACTCTTGCTATCCTCAAGTATCTGCCTCTTCCAAATGATAGTATCTTTTATTTTTCCTTCAAAATATCCTTCTGCTTCAATTTTCACAGGCTTTTGAGGAACTAAGAATTTTCCTAAATCTTTAAGTCTAATATCAGATTCTATAATATGCCTCTTTTTTACTTCAGAAATACCTAGGAAAAAGGCACCGCAAGCTACTCTAAGCCCCAAAAGAATACTAGATTTTCCCTTACCGTTAACACCGATTATTACTGTAAAGTCAGGGTCAAGTTTAAATGTACCCTCTTCTATATTTCTAAAGTTCTTAAGTGTCAATCTCGTTATATTCATAATTCTTTCCGTTCAAAATGGTATTGCAATTTATATATTTTCTTAACTCTCTCAATCGTATTTCTATTTGAATACAATTTATGTTATTTTTTATATATGATTTTAAACATCTTAGATAGAATATCCGTCTCTTTATATTATTATTTTTGATAAAATAAAGGTATATTTATTGCTAAATTATCAGACATTATTGATAATTATTACCAAAATGAAAAATATGCAACTATTCCAATCCGACCAAGAAATCGAAACATTAATAGAAAAATTCAACACTTGCTGTTTGCCTGCGGAGGCTTGGACACATGAAGCACATTTGGCGATGGGCGTTTGGTATTTGCGACAATACACGCTTACTCAGGCAATGTTATTGGTGCGCCAACGAATTATTCTATTCAATAGCTCTGTTGGTGGCCCCGTGGGTTTTGAACGAGGATATCACGAAACACTTACTTGGTTTTGGCTTAAAACTATCGAGGCATTTCTCAATGAGTATGGACGTGAAAAAGCCCTATTAGATACCTGTAACGCATTTCTCGAAAGTCCGCGAGCCGATCGTAATAGGGCTTTGTTCTTTTATCAAAAAGAAGAAGTAATGTCGTTAGAAGCCAGAGCTATGTTGGTATATCCTACCAATACTTCCCACCCTTGGTAATAATCAGTTTGATACCTCTAAAAAGGATTTGAACATGTGCCCCAATCGCTCCAAACACACCAAAATGCTTTTGTAATACTTTATAACGGTCAATTAGTGAACGTTTGAGTTGTTTATTCGAAATCCCTCCTGTTAGGTATTTGGCTACAACAAAATCCAGATAAACCACTTGTTGGGCTTTTTTAAGACACGTAATTTCCCAATCTACATCAGCACTTAAGTTTTCTTGCCAGTACACAGGTGCTACTCTTTTGCTAGCAATAAATGATTGATGACACACGAGCATTCCCAAATTCATATCTTGCCATTGGAGGTTTTTAGGCAACCTATGCGGCGTTATCACCGAGCGCAATCCTTGTATTTCCCCCGCATTATTGACAAAATAGGTATCACCATATAGCACATCAGTTTCTGGCGTAACCTGTTGATAAATTTTTTCAACTACTGAAGGGTCATTAATTTCATCTCCTGCGTTGACAAACCACACAAAATCACCCGTTGCCATTCGTTGTCCTTTATTCATCGCATCATAGAGCCCTTTATCTGGTTCCGATACTAGTAAGTCAACTCGGGCACGATACTTTTCTGCTATGGTAAGCGTACTATCTTTTGACTTTCCATCAATGATAATATATTCAAAATCTTGGCAGGTTTGCGCCAAGATACTTTTGATAGTTCGTTCCAGAAATGCCTCGGCATTGTAGGTAATGGTTATTATTGATATTTTTCTCACAATCAAAAAACGTATTTAAAGAAGAGATTGATAAAGTGTTTCGTAACGCTTGGCTACGACAGACTCTGCGTACTCGGATTCTACTTTGGAGCGAGCCTGTTTACATAAACCCTCATAGTTGGGATGTTGTAAAATATGCACTATTCCATTGGCTAAATCTTCAGCAGAAGGAGCTTTTGCTACATATCCCGTCTGAAGGTGCTCTATCATTTCAGGAATACCCCCTGTTTCAAATCCTACCACTGGTGTTCCACAAGCCATAGCTTCCATGATGGTGTTCGGAAGATTTTCTTCCAAAGACGGAATCACAAATACATCCGCAGCGGCATAGGTAGTTGCTATTTTCGAAAGATCAGATAGGCGACCTAAAACATTTACTTTGCAGGGAATATTTACAAAATCTGCTTCTTGGGCTTGTCCCATCACCAATAATTCTACACTATCTTTTAACGAGGGGTTTTGTGTTATTAAATGCTGAATCGCCTTTTCAAAGTATTGAAAGCCTTTGCGTGCATCACTAATTTTCATGGCGGCAAATAAGATATATTGCTTGTCTTGTGCCAAATTAAGCTGTTGGCGAGCTTCTGTCTTGTTTTGCGGATAAAAAAGCTTCGTATCTATCGGATTAGGAATCGAAATGACTTTTTTGCCTTGTAATAAACTACTTTGACGGGCTTTTTCAGCCAGCCATTCACTACAAGCCACAAGGGTTAAATCCATTTGGTCAAATAATGCCTTTTTCCGAAGCCATACTTGATGAGATAGGTCATCAGCTGAAGGCTTTTTCAAAAAGTGTTCACAATTTCCACAGGACTGTTGATAACTTTCGCAAGTACCGCTATAATGACATCCACCTGTGAATGCCCACATATCGTGCAAGGTCCATACGAATGGGCGATTTAGTTTGGACAATTGAGTTAAAGATTTTACAGATAGAAAACCAAAATTTACCCAATGTAAATGAAAAACTTCTGCATCCCTAACAACTGCTTCAGAGGTGACATTTATTCCTATTTGAGCTTGCGAAAAAACAAAACGAACTGCTTTTGATTTTTCATAAAAAGCAAACTGATAACGATCGGCTGCAAATCGTGCCAAGGCAATTTTTTGTTGCACCCAATTATTAGCTACAGAATATACCTCTGGGGCTTTCCCTTTTTTGTCTTGAACCAGCATACGCGACTGTACGCCATAGCGACCAAGTGCTTGATGCAAGCGAGAAGCAGCGATGGAAGCTCCTCCAAAAGTATCGAATGTGCTAAAAATAGTAACCCTCACGAATGTTTGCCTCTTATATTTTGATGGATAAGACTTAAGACAATCAAAAACGGATTTTTCTGTACGTTGATTATTGCCTATTCACTTAAAAAACTAAACTATTTACAAATATCCTTCGAGTTTGCGGAAAAGCCTTAACTATCGGAATATTTCTCTCTAAAATCGCTGATTTACTGAGCTTTTACGAGCTAAATTTCGATGCTCACAATGATAAACCATACCAAACGGAATGATATTACCTTCTTTTTCTGACATTTATAAGTATTATCCAAAAAACATCAAAATAATACAAAAAATTATTGGATTTAAAGAAGTATAAATTATATTTATCCAATAATTTCTTGTACTATGCTAAAACATTAATTTCCTTTGCATAAAGTTTCAATTCAAAGTTTTTGCTTTTTGCTATAATGAATTGAACTAAAATTCCCAACCATCTGTAGTTCAAAGGTATTGTATTAGTGATAAGCCTTGATAATCAGCTAGTCACATAATATTTACTAGGTACAGGAAATACTTGAGTATCAGTGCAAAATAGATGATTAAATAAGGCATCCAGCGATTGAAAATCTTTGATGTTTGTACCAATATTTAAACCTTCCCCTATCTAGCAAAGCCCAAAGTTAGCATTAACCTTGCAACGAAGTTGGACTGTATTTCATAATTAATATCTTAAACTAACACGTAATGTTCATTAACGCAATTGCAAGTTACCTGCCCGAACAAGTTGTTACGAATGCCTATTTTCAAGAACTCAATGGATTGACCGACGAATGGATTGTTGAGCGTACTGGAATTCGTGAGCGTCGCAAAGCATCATCTGAGGAGAATACGCATACGATGGCATTGGAGGCAGCCAAAAAGATTACTGAAAGTTTACCTTACGACATTTCTGAAGTTGACCTAATTGTAGGTGCTACCTACACTCCACACGATAATATATTTACACTAGGCCACGCATTACAACACGCGTTAAATATCTCTGAAATTCCAGTAGTAACCATTTCGTCTGCTTGTTCTTCATTACTCAATGCAATCGAAATCGTTCAGGGATATTTTGCTATGAACAAAGCTAGCAAGGCACTCGTAGTTGTTTCGGAGCACAACACTGCTTACAACAACGAAGATGATACCAAAGCTGGACACCTTTGGGGCGATGGCGCAGCGGTATTATCTATCTCTAAAGAAAAAGCAGGAGAGCAAAACTGGGAAATCAAAGATTTGATTACTGGTGGTGCAGCCAACGTAGGGAAAGCATCGGAAGGTGTAACACTTAAACCGCTTCACCGTGGTTTGATTATGCCTTATGGTAAAGATGTGTTTATCAATGCTTGTACTTACATGCCAAAAGTAAGTAAGCAGGTAATGGAGAAAAACGGATTGACTGTTGAGGATATTTCTTTTGTGATCCCTCACCAAGCCAATTATCGTATCACCAAAAACGTAGCTGGTACTTTGGGTGTACCTGACGAAAAAATGATTTCAAATATCCATTATTTAGGCAATACAGGTTGTGCTGGCTGTGCTATTGCCATGGACGAAAATAAAGGCAAGTTCGAAAAAGGTAACAAAATCATCGTAACGGTATTTGGCGGTGGTTACTCTTATGGAGCCATGCTTGTGGAGATTTAAGCTAAAAAATCGAAAAATATTTCAATTTTTTAAAGATTTCATGCAAAAACTAAAACCACTAAGTTGCTTAGTGGTTTTTTTATTGGACAAAAGAAAGACATATTACGGTTTTTGACCGAAATTATTAAATGGGGCTTCTCCTATTCAGAATAATTTCTATATTTGCTTTGATGTCAACCAAAAATTTTGCCTCAAAAATCTTATTGGCCTCACTTTTAAAACCAGATTATTCATTTTTCTAAATATTCTCAAATAGATAAAACTATGTCAACAGGTTTAGACGCTCTTACCAAGAAAAACATTGATACTTGGCTAACTGGTAACTATGATGAAGAAACAAAAGCTAAAATCCAGCAGTTGCTAGACGAAGGAAAAGAAACAGAACTTTCGGATTCGTTCTATAAATCGTTGGAGTTTGGTACTGGCGGTATGCGTGGAGAAATGGGTGTGGGTTCGAACCGTATGAATAAATACACCGTAGGAGCTGCTACACAGGGTTTTTCAAACTATCTTAAACAAAGTCTTCCAGGCAAAGAAATCAAAGTAGCTATTGCACACGATTCTCGTAACAATTCTCCTTTCTTTGCTCGTATTTGTGCTGATATTTTCTCGGCAAACGGAATCAAAGTATATCTTTTCTCGGCACTTCGTCCTACTCCTGAGCTATCATTTACGATACGTCATTTGGGTTGCGACGCTGGTTTAGTAATTACAGCATCTCACAACCCTCGCGAATACAATGGTTACAAAGCGTATTGGAACGATGGTTCACAAGTGGTTGCTCCTCACGATAAAAATATCGTAACAGAGGTGAATAACATCACCTCGGTAGATGATATCAACTTCAACGGCAACGAATCGCTTATTACCTTTATAGGTGAAGAAGTAGATAAAGAATACTTAAAGACAATCCAGCATAATAGTATCAATCCAGACGTAATTGCTCGTCAGAAGGATTTGAAAATTGTATATTCTTCTATTCACGGTACAGGCATTACCTTGGTACCTCAAGCCTTGGCTTTGCTAGGTTTTGAAAATGTAAACGTAGTAGAAGCACAAGCAGAACCAAATGGTGACTTCCCAACGGTAGTATATCCGAACCCTGAAGAAACCGAAGCAATGACATTGGCGGTAAATTTGGCTAAAGATATTGATGCTGATTTGGTAATTGCTACTGACCCAGATGCCGACCGTGTAGGTGCTGCTGTAAAAAATCCTCATGGCGAATGGGTATTGTTGAACGGTAACCAAATGGCGAGCTTAATTATCTATTATTTGTTGGGTGCTTGGGAAAAAGCTGGCAAACTAACAGGTAAAGAGTTTGTCGCTAAAACTATTGTAACTACTGAAATCATCGCAAAAATGTGTGCTAGCAAAGGCGTAAAATGCTACGATACTTTGACGGGCTTTAAATACATCGCTGCGGTAATTCGTGAATTAGAAGGCAAAGAGCAATTCATCGGTGGTGGTGAAGAATCTTATGGTTACTTGATTGGTGATGCCGTTCGTGACAAAGATGCTGTAGCTTCTTGTGCAATGATTGCAGAATTGACAGCTTATGCAAAAGATAATGGTAAGTCATTGTTTGACTTCTTGACAGAAATGTACCAAGAAAACAATTTCTACTACGAAGGCTTGATTTCTTTGACTAAAAAAGGAAAAGCTGGTGCTGAAGAAATTCAACAAATGATGGCAAATCTTCGTGCCAACTTGCCAACTTCTGTAGCTGGTTCTGAGCCAGTAACGGTATTAGATTACAAAAACTTAACTTCGAAAGACCTTAAAACAGGTGAAATCACTGCGATTCCTGAAGGGTTGGGTATGGAGTCATCTAACGTAATTCAGTTGATTTTGGCAGATGGTTCTAAAGTTTCTGCACGTCCGTCAGGAACAGAGCCCAAAATTAAATTCTATGTTTCGGTAAATGCGCCATTAGCTAATCCTGCTGACTTTGACGACACGCTTGCAGCTTTAAAAGCTAAGGTTTCAGCTATTCAAGAAGATTTAGGATTGAAATAATGATATAAGTTACTTTCGGTAAAAAGCGATGTTATCTTCATTGGTAACATCGCTTTTTTTTTGACCATTTACTCATTAAATCATTCACTTATTCAAGAATTATTCAGTAATTAGTGCCAGAAGTCACGACCAAACTGTTGGTTTGAATATCGTTTTTACTCTTTAAACTTATCCATCGTCGTTATTCGCCCTAAGTTCTGTGGGCTTCAAATGTTGTTTTATTTTTGTTAAAACCCATAAAACATTCATTTAAGTTTTATTCTAAACATTTCAAAATCATGAAAAATTTAAAGTTTTCAGCCCTTCTTTTTGCTCTTGTAGCATTGGTTAGCTTTTCATCGCAAGCACAAACATTCAAACGTGGTGACAAAATTTTGAATGCGGGTATTGGATTACTGTATTTTGGTGCGTACGCAAATGCAGAGTTTGCGATTGAAGACAATATTGGTATTGGTCCAATGGTAGGTTATACTTATTATAATTCGGGCGGTTTGGTAGGATATGGTGACTATAGCTATGGGCAATTTAGAGTAGGTGCTAGAGGAGCGTATCATTTGGGAGATGTCCTTAATTTAGGAGATGATTCTATCGACCCGTATGTAGCCGTTGGTGCAGGCTTGCTCTTCGACCGTAATAATTATATCTACAATACAAATACGGGTAATGTTACGTATGGAACAAGAACAACTATATTTATTAATCCCCGAGCAGGTGCTCGTTTTCCATTGAGCAATAATCTTTCAGGTTTTGGAGAAGTAGGCTGGGGTGCCTCTTGGGTAACAGCAGGTGTCTCTTTTGGATTTTAGTATTTTCAAATATAGCTAATGGTTTTAAGCCAAATTTACTTTCATATATATCAGGAAGAAAGTAAATTTGGCTTTTATTATATCTCGACTATGAATCAAAAAAATCGTCTTTATCTATTATTAGGCTTAATGTCAATGCTGACATTAGCCTTTTCTTTTTCTTCTAATACCGTCAAAAAAATTAGTATGATAATGGTTGCTCGTTCTAATAAAAACGGGAAAACAGCCACTATCAAATCAGAGATAGCCTATCAGGTAGCAGGAGGGAAGATGGTTAGCCACTTTACCCAGCCCAATAATCAGTACATTATCAACAATGCCAAAGGCGAGGTGAGTATTTATGACCCTGCGAAAAATACCGTTATTCAACAAGTAAACTACATTTTCAGTACAGAAACTACGCAGTTTTATTATTTCTTGAACAACCAAAAATCTGATTTGGGATTGAGAAATATGGGCTTTACTAATAAGGCGACTAAGTTTGAGAAAAACCTCATGATTAGTACATGGATAGCGCCTGCTAAATTGAGCAAAAGTATTCGTTCGGTAGAATTGGTACATAATGGTGGAAATCCGATTTATACCAAATATATCGATGGAGAAGGCAAGGTGATGAAAAAGGTATATTATTATAATTTTCAGAAAGTGGGAGATATTGAGTTCCCTTTAGCGGTAACACAAATTGACTTTTTTACGGCAAAAGATTCGGTTATCACCAAAACTTCTTATTCTGATGTGAAAATTAATGAGGCTATCAATAATGAACTTCTCAACTTTACGATACCACTCAATGCCAAAGCACTTAAATAAGATACTTTTCTTGGTATTAGGGCTTCTTATGGGTAATTCACTTAAAGCTCAGAGTCTAGAGACTGACTTACAGCTTTTGGAGAAAAAAGAACAAGCCGAACAATCTCAAGTAACCTTATCGGTTGGGAAGAAAGGATTTCATCCTATTTCTTTTGTTATGAATGGTACATTAACCTTTTATCAGAAGGTGATTTCTCCACAATTTTCGGCCAATTGCCTCTACGAACTATCTTGCTCACGCTTTAGTCGCGAGGCGATTCGTATGTATGGACCACTCAAAGGAGTAGCGCTTAGTGCCGACAGATTGGCACGCTGTAACCGTATTAGTGGTACTACGATCAATCCATTCAGAGTAAATGAGCAAGGTAAAGTCATTGACTCGCCTCAAATGTATAAGTAAGCGAACCTCGTATTCCTCTCCACTATGTCTGATAAGCTTCATATTCGATTTTGGGTTATTCTTAGTTGCGTGTTGCTCCTTGGTATCCAATCGGGTATTTCTCAAATCACAAAAGATAGCCTCTTTTTGCAACATTTGATTGGCAAAGAACAGTATCACGACGCTATTACCTTTACCAATCAACTTGAGCGAAAATATCCTATCTCGATACAAACCAAATTACAATTGGCTTACCAAAAGGGTTTTGCTTTTTATTCGCTCAAACAACTCGACTCAGCAAGTGTCTACTTTTCTAAAGTATCCTCAGAAAGTCCTTTTTTCTCAAAATCTCAATTTTGGGCAGGATTATCAGATAGCTATTTAAGAGATTTTACAAAAGCTGAAAAATACTTTAGAGCCATTGATTCAAAAGATAGTCTTAATCGTTCTTTACAAACCTTTGAGCTAGCAGGTTTGGCACTTTTACAAAGAAATCAACGGCGTTTTGATTCTCTTCAAAAACACCTCGACCCTTCGCTTTATGCTTTACAAAAGCAACAAGCTAATTATTTGCTTTACCGAGACGATATTTTGAAACAACAAAAAAAATCAGGTTTCAAGGCAGGACTATTATCTGCCATTATTCCTGGAGCGGGCAAGATTTATGCAGGAGGGCAATTAGGACAAGGAATTTCTGCCTTTTTGCAAAATACCATTCTCGGATTACAGGCTTATGAAGGCTTGCGTAAAGATGGCGTTGGGAGTCCTCGATTTATTATTTATGGAAGCTTGTTTAGCCTTTTTTATATTGGAAATATTTGGGGAAGTGCTTTAAGTGTCAAAATCAAAAGACAAGAATTTAATGAAAAAATCGACGAGCAAATTCTATTTGATATGCATATTCCTTTGCGTACCCTTTTTAATTAAGGCGCAAAATCGTAATGCCATTGTATCAAAAGCTGATAGTTTGTTTCGTCTACGACAATATGACGAAGCGATGTTAGGCTATGAACAAGCCTTTTTTGAGCTTAGCGAATGGCCTGATTCAACTCTTAGTAATAAGCAAATTCAAGATATGAAAAATGCTTTTTTACTGAAAAAGCTCTATTGCCAAAAAGCGGCACAAAAGTTTACAATGGCGTTACAAACGAGTCAGCGCTTTGATTTTAGTAACCTCGAAGATCAAGAACAGATACCGCTTCGAAACGAAACAGTTGTATGTAGTTTTTTGGCAGGGCTTTATGACGATTGCTTCAACAATGTCCAGCAGTTTAAACATTTCGTAAAAGATAGTACGCAACATACGCCAACGTTGCTTTGGGAAATACTCTCACTTACCCAACTAGCCCGTTACGATGAAGCAAAAGCACTTATTCCGACCTATAATCAAGCTTTTCATACACAAATTAATGCTGAGGATTTATTTGCTTTTGCCCAAAAACCAAAATTTAGAAGTATCAGAAAGGCCGAAGCTTTGGCAACTTTTGTACCAGGTGCAGGAATGATTTATGCTGGCAATACGACTCAGGGAATTGTTTCGCTGGTACTACAACTTGGAACACTTGGTTATGGGGCTTACAGTATAATCAATGGCTATTATTTTACAGGGATATTTACAGGACTAGGGCTATTTCAAGCCTTTTATTTTGGAGGAGTTCGCAGGAGTGCCTATTTGGCTGAACAGAAGAATATGAATCTAAAAAATCAGTATTATCAACAAGTCAAAAAAGGGCTTTTATCAAATCGGAAATAGTCTGAAAAGAAAAAGCTGAAGGAGAGTCCTTCAGCTTTTTTATTTTTTGAATCTTTCGATTCTTATCTTCCTCCCCACATAAAGAATTTAGGGTTGTCTGTGTATTTGCCAATACCTTCATCTTGAACTAAAGCGATTAACAATACTACCCAGTCAACAAATGCTACGATACCGCAACCACCCAAAGTAAGGATATAACCTACTCCAGTCAAGGTAGCTGTACCCATGTAGAAACGGTGGATACCCAAACCTCCCAAAAATGTTGATAAAATGAATGCTACAACAGGATCTTTACTTGCAGCAACAGAACTAGCTGGCATAGAAGCAGAAGCTGCCAACATGTTGTTTTGAGTAGAAACCTCAGCATTCGAAACAGGAGTAAGGTAGTTTACCTCTACACCTTCATTCAAAGTTGTTTCGATAGCAGCGTCATCTACAAAATACTCAGACGATGATGAAGCAAAAGACTTAGTGCATACAGATGCAAAAAGCATTGCTGATAAAATGATAGATTTTTTCATAATTAAGAAAGCTTTGCAATTGAACGATAATTAATAAAGCACTGCAATATATAGATAAATTCTCAAGAAAAATCAAAGAATTGTCATCTCTGAATAAACGGTAAAATAATTGTTTTTAAAGAAAGATTAACATTAGTGATTTTCAGGGGTTTAAAAGCTTAAAATACAATTTTATTAACAAATTAGCAAGAATCCACAGTCATAGTTTATTTTGCATTTATACAAAAAGGCTCGAACTAATTTTTGCTTTTGCTTAAATTAATTCGAGCCTTAAAATAGAAAATTTAATGTTGTTCTTATGCCTCTGCCGCCAACTTAAATTCCGAGGTAAAGTGGAATTGAATATCAGGGTTATTTTGGATATTCATACGCAAAATCCAATCAGATTCAGCTAAGAATACATAATTACCATCTTTATCAGTAGCGATTTGCTGTCCTTTCAAACGAACAAACTCAGCTAATTTTTTAGGGTCTTCAGAGGTAATCCAACATGCTTTAGCGATGTCACGATGATCGAAGCGACATTTTGCTCCATATTCATGTTCCAAACGATATTGAATTACTTCATATTGGAGTTCTCCTACGGTACCAACAATTTTACGATTACCCAAATGAGACTGCGTAAATAACTGCGCTACCCCTTCATCTGTCAACTGCTCAATCCCTTTTTCCAATTGCTTGGCTTTCATTGGGTCGAGGTTGATAAGTTCTTTAAAGATTTCTGGAGAAAAACTTGGAATACCTTGGTAAAACATGCTTTCACCTTCAGTGAGCGTATCGCCAATCTTAAAGTTACCCGTGTCATACAAACCTACTACGTCACCAGGGAAGCCTTCGTCGATGACTTCCTTGTCTTGTGCCATAAAGTTGTAAGGGTTGTTGAAACGCACGTTTTTGTCTAAACGCACATGCTTATAAAACTTATTACGCTCAAATACACCCGAACAAATACGCAAGAATGCGATTCTATCACGGTGTTTAGGATCTAAGTTTGCGTGGATTTTGAAGATAAAGCCAGAGAACTTTTTCTCATCTGGTTCTACAATACGTGTATCAGTTTGGCGCTTTTGAGTTGATGGAGCAATTTGAGTAAATGTATCCAACAATTCTTGAACACCAAAGTTATTTACTGCCGAACCAAAGAATACTGGGGCAACTTCCCCCGATAAATACGCAGAACGATCGAAGTCGTTATAAACACCTTCGATAAGTTCAACATCTTCACGAAGCTGATTAGCATCACGTTCGCCAACACGTTTGTCTAGTTCCTCAGACCAAATATCTACAGAAACAACCTCTTTTTCAATTTTGGTTTTGTTGGCACTAAACAAGTTTAGAGACTTTTCATAAAGGTTATATACCCCTTTAAAGTTAGCTCCAATATTGATAGGCCAAGTCAATGGACGAACTTTGATACCGAGTTTTTGCTCTAACTCGTCCAGTAGGTCAAACGCATACTGACCTTCGCGGTCCATTTTATTGATGAAAATGATTACTGGCGTATTACGCATACGACATACCTCCATCAATTTTTCGGTTTGTTCCTCAACCCCTTTTACACAGTCGATTACCAAGATAACTGAGTCTACAGCCGTAAGCGTACGGTAAGTATCTTCGGCAAAGTCTTTGTGACCTGGTGTATCGAGGATATTGATTTTTACATCATTATATTCAAAAGTCATTACCGAGGTAGCCACAGAGATACCTCTTTGGCGCTCGATTTCCATAAAATCGGAGGTTGCACCCTTTTTGATTTTATTTGATTTTACAGCCCCCGCTGTTTGGATAGCTCCACCGAACAAAAGTAGTTTTTCGGTAAGCGTAGTTTTACCCGCATCGGGGTGGGAAATGATACCGAATGTACGGCGTTTTTGTATTTCTTCTTGTAACGTTGCCATATTTAATAATCGACTGTCAAAATCGAAATGCAAAATTACGGATAAAAAAACAAAACCCACAGGTTTTTTGGGATTGAGTGCTTTGAATTTGAGTGAATTAAACTTCTTAATAAAATCAAAAGGCTCTAACAAATCAATGCTAGAGCCTTTTGAGTATCTGTAGAATCAAGCTTAAAGCTTAATTTTTAAATCTACTTTTCGTTCAAATTACTGTTTGGTTTACCGTAAAGGAAGTACACCACCAAACCAATTAGCAACCATCCGAATGCCAATTTTTGAGCCAAACCATCCAAGTTGAAAATCAAGAAAAGGTTTGTTAAGATACCTAGTGGAGCAACGATTTTCAAGGCCGGAGCTTTGAAGTCACGCTCTAAGTTAGGCTCTCTGTAACGCAATAACAATACTGCTAAACATACCATGGCGAAGGCAAACAAAGTACCGAATGAACACATATCGCTCAATACACCAATTGGCGTAAACGCTGATACAACTGATACTAAGAAACCTACCAAGATTGTGCTTTTCCAAGGAGTACGGAAAGTTGGGTGAACCTGACGGAAGAAGTTTGGTAACAAACCATCTTTTGCCATACCTAAGAATACACGTGTTTGACCTAACATCATTACCAACATTACCGAAATCAAACCAGCTGTTGCAGCAGCAGTAATAATAAATACTGCCCAAGGTTGACCTACTTTATCGAATGCGTAAGCTACAGGCGCTTTCAAAGCATCACCTACGATGTCTTTGTAGTTAATCATACCCGTCAATACCAAAGAAACCAAGATATAAAGGATTGTACAGATTACCAATGAAGCGATAATGGCAAAAGGCATATCTTTCTTAGGATTGATAGCTTCACCAGCTTGTGTAGATACAGCATCAAAACCAATATAAGCAAAGAAGATAGCCGCAGCACCACTCGCAATACCACCCCATCCGTAAGCTTCTTTCATAGAACCATCAGCGTGTTCTACCATTTCAGGAGCAGGGATAAATGGAGTCCAGTTAGCAGTGTTTACAAAAAATGCACCTACGATAATTACGAATAAGATCGCAGCTACTTTCAAGATTACAATAATGTTGTTGGCACTTGCCGCTTCTTTGATACCTTTAACCAAGATATAAGTTACCAACCAAGTAACAACAAAGGCAGGTAAGTTGATACCCCAACCTACGTGCTCAAGTCCCATAGATTTAGCATAAGTTGCTGCCGAAAATGGGTCATTTTTTAAATAATAAGGAATTTCAATACCGAATAAGTGGAGTAGCTTATTGAAGTACCCGGACCAACTCACGGCTACAGTCATTGCCCCCATGGCATATTCTAACACAAGTCCCCAACCAATAATCCAAGCAAAGAATTCACCGATTGTACCATAAGCGTAGGCATAAGCTGAGCCCTCTACAGGAAGTAGAGCTGCAAACTCAGCATAGCAAAGAGCTGCAAAAATACAGCCGATACCTGCTAATACGAATGATAATGCCAAAGCCGGGCCAGCATGATAGTGAGCGCCTGTACCAGTTAATACGAAGATACCTCCACCGATAATCGCACCGATACCGATAGCAGTCAAGCTCCATTTACCAAGGACGCGCTTCAGCTCACTGTTTTTAATATCTGCCTCGTAAGCTGACATAGGCTTTTTGCGCCAAATACTGTTACTCATAAAGAAAAGGTTTTAGTTTATTTTATTGTGATTGAAGGTAATTACAGAACAGAATTGTATAAACTGTGTTTCAAGATAGTTAATATTTTGTCGTGAAACAAAAAAAGACCTCATAGCTTTTGGGGGCTATGAGGTCTTTGAGAGTAATTACTTAGAAGGGTTTGCGGCTGGCGCTACAGCTTTCTTCTTTCCTGTTCCAAGGTCAATAACGATTGGAGCGGCTACGAAGATAGATGAGTATGCACCAAATACTACCCCGATAAACATCGCAAATGAGAAACCACGCAAGATTTCACCACCAAAGAACAACAATACTGATACTACTAAGAATACCGTCGTAGCTGTCATTACAGTACGGCTCATTGTATGGTTAATCGATGTATTGATAGTTTGGATAATTAATTCTTTGTTTGACATATCTGCATCTACACCGATTTCTTCACGAATACGGTCAAATACTACCACAGTATCGTTGATTGAGTAACCAATAACTGTTAATACCGCAGCGATAAAGATTTGGTCAACTTCCAAGTCTAATCCGAAAATACGAGCGATACCTACCATACCTAATACTACTAAAGTATCGTGTAACAAGGCGATAACGCTACCCAATGAATATTGCCATTTACGGAAACGAATCAAGATATAAATAAAGATCGCAATTAGGGCATAACCAATAGACACAAATGACTGTGTCAAGATATCATCGGCAATAGTTGCACCTACTTTAGACTCTGAAAGAATCACTGGTTTTGCATCAGCAAACTGTTGTAAACCCTTTTCTAAAGCAGTACGTACTTTTTGGTTAGCCGTAGCTGATTCATCTTCAACCAAATATGAAGTTGTAACTTTCATCTTAGTTGGTCCGTTGAATGTTTTTACTTCAACGCCTTTTTCTTCGAAATCATCTTTCAACGCTTCTTTGATGTTTGTTGCATCAACTGGCTTAGTAAATTCTACTACATAAGAACGACCACCTTTGAAGTCAACACCCAAATTGAAACCGCCTTGTGCAATCAACACACCCATACCCAAAGCAATTAAGCCCCATGAGAACCAGTAAGAGTATTTACGTTTGCCAATAAAGTCGAAATTCATTCCTTTGAATAGGTCTTTCGAGATAAATGTTTCGAATGTTACTTCTTTCTCTTTACCAGCAGCAATTTTACGTTGTACCATCCAGTCAACCAATACGTGTGATACGAATACCGCAGTAAATACTGAAGTAACCAAACCAATACAAAGTGTTACACCAAAACCTTTTACAGAACCAGAACCAAAGATGATCAAGATAACACCAATCATGATAGTTGTAATGTTACCATCCAAGATAGCAGAAAGCGCTTTTTCATAACCTAACTTTACTGCTTCTAGCAACCCTACACCTCTATGAAGTTCTTCACGAATACGTTCATTAATCAATACGTTGGCATCTACGGCCATACCCAATGTCAATACGATACCTGCGATACCTGGCAATGTCAAAGCCGCTTGGATTTGAACTGTGATACCAGCAATGAAGAATACGTTGAACAACAAGGCAGCGTTAGCCATCCATCCTGGGTTACCATAGTAGCCAATCATAAAGATGATTACTAAACCTAAACCGATAGCCATTGATAAATAACCTTGGTTAATTGCTTCCTGACCTAATGATGGACCAATGAAAGCGTCTTCAACGATACGAGTAGGAGCTGGCAATTTACCTGCTTTCAATACGTTTGCTAAGTCTTTTGCTTCTTCTACAGTAAATGAACCAGAGATAGATGAACGTCCGTTAGGAATTTCACCGTTAATTACTGGCGCAGAATATACATAGTTATCTAGTACGATAGCTACACGCTTACCAATACTAGCAGCTGTTAAGTTTTTCCAAATACGAGCACCAGTACCGTTCATTACCATTGTAACTTCTGGGCGCTGGTTTTGATCGTAGTCGTTAGTAGCATCAACAATTACATCACCTTCCAAAGGAGCTGGTTGATTTTCAGTTTTCTTGATTGCTTCTAATTGGATAATTTCGTCACCAGTAGTCGATGGAATACCTTTAGCATACCATACAAAAGTTAAGTTTGATGGGAACATCATTTTTACTTCTGGACGACGGAACAATTCATTAACACGAGCAGTGTCTTTACGCATTACACCCCAGCTTCTTCCTTGGTTGTCCAAAGGCAAGAATAATTTTGTCAAAGCAGCACCTGCTGTTGTATCTGCTTTTGCTGTATCTTTTTTAGCAGTTTTTGGCGCAGCCAATTGACCAGCCAAACTACTTTTTGAAGTATCAGTAGAAGCTGTTGTTGCAGTTGCAACACTTACTTTTTTCGCTTTTTCTTCAGCAGCCAAATATTCACCCAAAGTGTTTAAGCCTTGTCCCCACTCGTTGATTTCTGCAACTTCAACAAATTCCAATTTAGCAGCACCTGCCAACAATTTACGAGCACGCTCAGGGTTGTCTACACCTGGCAATTCAACTTGAATACGGTTTGTACCCGGCAAACGTTGGATGTTCGGGTTAGCTACACCAAATTTGTCAATACGAGCTTGGATAATTTTATAAACGCGGTCTACAGCACCATCAATTTCTGAGTTTACCACTTTCTTTACTTGAGCATCAGTAGAACCTGAATTCAATTTGTCGCGGTTTACTGAGTTGGCAAAAATCGTAGCTAAACGTTGATTTGGAGCAACTTTAGCAAATTCCTCGAAGAAGATTTCATTGAAAGGCTTAGTCGAAGTTGCTTGCAATTTTGACGCACTTGCTAATGCTTTTTCAAAATTCGGATCATTGCTTTTTCCAGATAATGCACGTAGAATTTCTACTGGAGAAACTTCTAATACCGCACTGAAGCCACCTTCCAAGTCAAGACCTTTGTGAAGCGCATAAGTAGTTACATCTTGCAATGTGAAGCCCAAATACACTGGTTGCTTCCACAATGAATCGATATAACGAGTTTTTTTAGCTGGATCGAGTTTTCCATCTTTCGATGTTGCATACGCAATTGCATCTTCACGAACCGAATTAGCCTTCCATGTAAACGAAAGGAAGAACAAACATAGGGCTGAAATAATACCAGTCAGCCACACAATGGCACCTTTGTAACGCATTTGTTTTTAGTTATTTGAAAAATGAATGTGAATTACTTGTGTAACAGTCGCCTATTACAAGATTGGAAAAGGGTTTGGTAAGGGTGGAGTAAATGTTGAGTCTGAAGCTTGGGAAATCGTGATACAAATGACCCATAAATTGCCCATGAAGCCTATATCGTTAGACTTTCAATCATTTAAACCAAGAAAAAAGGGAATCAGGGAGCATTGGTAGCAATAAAATGCTCGAACAGGATTTCGTAAAGAATATTAGGAGAAGTAACCTTCAATTGCTGACCCAAAGCATGAACTGCCACAGGAATCGCAACGCTAGGAATCGAAAAAACAAAATCGCTAACGGCATCAAAACTAATACTTGGACTAGCGTGCATTACCGACAATTCACTTACTGAACATTCAGGAGTAGCTCCTTTTTGTTTTTTGGACTGCTCAGTTTTCGCTTTTTTTACACCAGAATAGTGTACCTGCGATGCCGAAAATGTTTTACCAAAAACGGTAAACATCAGCATCAAGCACACGAAAAAAGTGCTGAACAAACGCGATATGTGAGATGTTTTTTTCATTGTTGAACACAAAAGTAGCAAGTTTTATAGAAGTATCGCAAACTTTACACCAAATTTTACGTCTGTATAAAAAGAGACTTACCCAATTTTCTTGGGATTTTTATAACAATAATGAGGTATTGCCTACAAAAAATTTCAAAAGTACAATTGAATAATTTTCTTACTTTTGGGACATAAAACAATCTGTATCTAGCATGTTTAATTATTTAGAACCAACTTATATCAAAAACTTCATTCAAAATGCTTTGACTGAAGACGTCGGTGATGGCGATCATACTTCGCTCTCGACTGTACCGCATGATGCCATTGGACGTGCCAGATTATTGGTAAAAGATAAAGGAATTTTGGCTGGCGTCGAACTTGCCAAAATGATTTTTGCAGAAGTTGATCCTGAGCTTCAGGTTACAACTATCCTTGAGGATGGTACATCTATCGACCGTGGACAAATCGTATTAACAGTAGAAGGTCGCTCACAGTCAATTCTGAAGGCTGAGCGCTTGGTACTCAACTGTATGCAACGTATGTCGGGTATTGCTACTTATACACGCTCGATGGTCAATTTGATTGAAGGTACCAATGCCAAATTATTAGATACCCGTAAAACAACGCCTAATTTTAGACTTTGTGAAAAATGGGCTTGCAAAATTGGAGGTGCTGTAAACCATCGCTACGCACTTTTTGATATGATCTTAATCAAAGATAATCACGTAGATTATGCTGGAGGTATTGCTAATGCAATTCTTCAGGCTAATGAATATTTAGTGAAAACGGAGAAAAGCCTCCAAATCGAAATTGAAGTTCGTAACCTTGAAGAATTACAACAAGTTTTAGCGATTGGTCAAGTTAATAGAATCATGTTGGATAACTTCAGTTTTGAAAGCCTTCGTGAAGCAGTTCGCTTAATCGATGGTAAATACTTGACCGAGGCTTCGGGCGGTATCAACGAAACTACCATTCGCCAATATGCCGAATGTGGCGTAGATTATATTTCGAGTGGAGCATTGACTCATCAAATCAAAAGCTTAGATTTAAGTTTGAAAGCGTACTAAAGAATAATGAAGAATTGTGAGGTGTAAGTGTTTTCAACTATAGTGGATTTGGGATTTCTGATTTCGGAAATATGGGAAAACACCTTCATTTCTATAAAATAGCTTAAAAGTATGTTACACCTCCGTGTGGCATAGCTTGCAATTTCATATTAGTATCTATCAAAACCTGATTAATTTTTAAATTAGACAACAATTCACCGATTAATAAAAAATGAACTTACTAGACGAAGTAAATAAAGTAGGCTATGTGAGCCGTTCGGTACCTTTTAAGGGAACTGACTTGAAAGAAGAAATTTTAAAACTCAAAAAAGAAAAAAATGCTGTAATCTTGGCGCACTACTATGTAGATGCTGAAATTCAAGATTTGGCTGACTTTTTGGGAGATAGTCTTGCTTTGGCACAAGCAGCCGAAAAGACAGATGCCGATATGATTGTATTTTGTGGCGTGCATTTTATGGGTGAAACAGCCAAGATTTTGAACCCTAACAAAAAAGTCGTTATCCCCGACTTCAATGCAGGTTGTTCGTTGGCAGATTCTGCTCCAAAAGAAGAATTCGCCGCATTCAAGGCTCAGTATCCTGAGGCTGTTGTGGTAAGTTATATCAACTGTACGGCCGATGTCAAAGCCATGACAGATATTATTTGTACTTCGTCGAATGCTCTCAAGGTGGTTGAATCGATTCCTGCGGATAAGCAAATCATCTTCGCACCTGATGCCAATTTGGGAAGATATGTAGCCAAGAAAACAGGTCGTGACCTTATTCTTTGGGATGGTGCTTGTATTGTTCACATCGATATTTCCTTAGAGAAATTGAAAAAAGTAAAGGAGGAAAATCCTAATGCTTTATTGATTGCTCACCCAGAATGTAAAGAGGTTATTCTTTCTCAAGCTGATTTTGTAGGCTCAACTACCGCTCTTTTGAATTTTGTGAAAGACTCTGATTGCCAAGAATTTATCGTAGCTACCGAAGCAGGTATTTTACATAAAATGAAGGAGTCTGTTCCGAATAAGAAGATTATTCCAGCGCCTGCCAATGAGAAAAACACTTGCGCATGCTCAGAATGTCCATATATGAAAATGAATACCTTGGAAAAACTATACAACGCCATGTTCTATGAGTTGCCAGAAATTCAGGTAGCAGAAGACGTTCGTGAACCAGCACTCAAAGCCTTAAAAGCTATGTTGGACATTAGTAAATAGAAAATGTGATAGCCTTTTGGTAAATATTAAGAATAGGGACACATCTGTGTTCCTATTCTTGTGTATGCCCATATATATTATGCCGTTGGAATTTACAGATTTATCTAATTACTGGACAAAATTGAATATACTAGTTCAAGACTCAGTCTTGGACTCATTTTTTTAACAGTTTGAAACTGTTTTTATAAAATTCAATGAAAAGTATAAAAAACAGAATCATACTTTATCGTTTTGTCCAGTAATCAACATATTTCTATAAACACCACACAACCCCAAGAACCCTTTTAACAAATCACGACTTTTCCCTAACCCCTAACCCCTAACC
>NZ_JAAALB010000037.1 GCF_009905545.1 Cellulophaga sp. BC115SP
TTTATCGATTGAGAACTGCCATCCATAACATGCTATGGTGCTACTTCGCAATGCAAAATTCGGGATGACTCATGTTTAATTGTTATAATGAATAAGTGATAAAATAATCACTCCATGACAAATCACTAACTCACTAAGTATTAGTTGGCTGGAATCATTTTCACTGTTGCGTCAGTAGAAGGAATACCCAATTGAGGAATTGATGCAGTACCTGTAAAGTCGAAATTAGCGTCTTCCAAACGAGTCACCGTAATAGTACCAAAGTTAATTCCTGCGAAGTTGATTCCTGAAATTTCAATTTGAGTTTCGTTGTTTACAAACTTCCAAGTACCACTTGTCGAGGTATTTCCGTTGTTATCTACGCCACGAATTGTTCCGTTTGAAAGGAATTCTAAACGCACTTTTGATAAATCATATCCATTGCTGGCCAAATCTCTTTTGTACACCACTACCAAGCCTCCTGTTGAAGAAACTTCGGAAACCATCCATACTTTGGCAGTCAATTTTTCAGTGTTGGTTTTTGTAGAAACGTTATTCTTTTTACAACTAGATGAGACAACTAATAACAATCCTACAAGGACAAGGGCTAAATGCTTCATAAAAAATTTATTTGATTTGATATTTTCTTGTAAACGGCAATTGGGGACTTTTAGTACAAATATAAGTAAATTAAGAGAACTTCCACTGACAGATTATCTGCAAGTTACCTAAAAAAGCAATTTTAACAATTTGATAAACAACTTAATACCATTCGACTGTCCTTTTGCTAACTTCTCCAATTTTTTATTCTATAATAGGACTTTGTTATGATATTATCCATTTCAATGGTATCACCATAACTGAGTAAGGTTGGCATTTTTGCTGACCGTTCTCATACCTCCAATCTCAAAATAGATACAACTTTGCCTTTGAAGATTCGCTTACTATTAATCAAAAACATCTCAGATCTTCATAAAACTGAATTCTATTCAGACTTAACATTCGCATCATTGTACCCAAAACCATTTTAAACCATGAGTAGCAAAAAACATATTACCGAGTTGCACACAGAAATTAATGAGTGGAAGAGCAAAGTGAATTTTGTAAAAGATGAGTTAAAAACATTTCAAGACCAACTTGCTTCTGTTTCAGCACAAAATACCGCTCAGGAAATCAAAATAAAAGTAGGCCACTTTGAAAGTATTTTTATCAGACAAGATGAAGTAAACGATGAGTTATCGCATGAGTTACAAATTACTGATAATGAGTTGGGAGAAAAAGTAAAAGGTAATCCCGCTGGTGATCGAGTATTGTTTGATGATTTGGTAGAACTTAGAGATAAAATACAAGTATTTGAAAAAATCTGGTCCGAAAACAAAACCGATTTCAGAAGATTTTTGTCGGAAAGTTTGTAACGAGTACAAAAAGAAAGTCACTCCTAATTTAGGAGTGACTTTGCTGTATAAACCTCTTTAAACTTCTCAATCAAAAAGTCTTTTGCCGTGACCTAGTCTTTACGCTTTTTGAGATATATCTCATATTGCTCTGGAGTCAAAACGGCTTTAAAATCATTATCTTTATCAGCCTTCATTTTTTGCATTTGCTCACGAAGTTTAATTCGTGTTTCTTCTGAAGGAGGAGTTGTTCCGTTGTTTGTAGCCTTTTTTATCGCCTCATACATGTCCAATCGTTGGAAAGCATATTTGATGTTGATATCCTCGACTTTCATTTGTTGATCCTCGTTCAAACTCAATTTCTTAGTCATCCAACGAGTTTCTTCCTCTGCAATTTTTTCTGGGTCTGGAGTATTATCTCTCTTTCGTTCTTCGCCTTGACCAGCCTGCGGAATACCGCTACCAAATCGACGACCTCCATAGCCACCGCCGTATCCACCACCATAGCCGCCGCCATATTGGGCGTCAGCTTCATTTGTTGAGCATATTAACAAGCCCGCTCCCATCAAGAGCGCAGCGAGTATTTTTTTTGTAACGGACATTGTTTTGTTCTTGTGATTATTGCAATAGAATCAGTAGCAAAAATATGTATATACAGTGAACTTTCATATAGTATGCGACAAAATCGCATAAAAAAAAGACTAAAAGCCCCTTTTTGCAGTTTCTTCTTCTGTTTTCTATCTTTGAAACAAAAAAGCCATCTGCTTTCACAGATGGCTACCAAATTATCTATGTTTAGAACTTCACATTCAAACTTGCTTGGAAGGTAGTTCCTAGCTGGCTGAACTGAGAACCGTCGTAGGTAACATTTGAATAACGACCATTAAAAGTAATCAAATTGTATTGATCAAAATACTTCTGAGAAGGCACGTTATTGCTTGCATCATAGCGTGTTCTAACACCTGTTTTCAAGTCGATAAAATCCCATTTTGGCATAACATTCAAGATATTGTTCACATTGAAATTAAATGTAATATCTTTTGAAAGTGGTATCGAAACTGCCAAATCGGTCAAAACTGCTGGTACGAATTCTGTATCGGTATTTGCATCCAAACCATTTTGGTGGAAATGAGTAGTACCAAACAAGGTATTATTCAAGTTAATGTTGATACCTTTTACTGTATAATCCAAGCCTAAGATTGTTTTGTATTTTGGTCTTGACTGGAACAACAATGCATCTTGAGTTCTATCAAATACAGACTTACCTGCATCTGCAATTAATTTAGTATTTGTAATGGATGTGTATTTATTTTCAAATGTATAGTTACCAGCCAAGTTGACAGCCAATTTACCAGAACCTAACTCGATATTACGCAACGATACTACATAGTCTAAACCAGAAGTTACGGTATTCAAGGCATTTGAGAAGAAACTTACTGCTACAATACCATTTTTTACCAAGATCTGATCTAAAGCAGTATTTCCACTTGCCGTTCCTGAAATTTCAGAACCTAACACAATACGGTCTTTCACGACGATGTTGTAATAGTCAAGCGTAACACTCAAGTTCTTGTTTGGCTTATAACCCAAACCTAAAGTAAAGTTTGTTGATTTCTCAGGCGTCAACTTTGGTACACCTAATGCAAATGCTTGAGGAGATACGTTGTTTACGATACCTTTTGTTTGGATACCTTGTCCAGGCACAAAACTAGCTTGAGCTTGTTGTTGATAGATTTGGTGCAATAATGGCGCACGGAAACCTGTCGAGAATGAGCCACGAAGCGTAATTTTATCATCATTAAATTTATAACGAGAGCTAATTTTGTAAACAGTTGCGTCACCAAAGTCGCTGTAACGCTCCTGACGTACTGTACCATTTACTAAAAAGTCTTTAGTGATGTCATAACCTAAATCAATATAACCACCAAAGTTGAAACGAGAGAAAGTACCTGCATTATTTGGCGTTGTACCTGGGAATGAATCTGCCCCTGATCCTACATAAGAAGAAGTATCGCCAGCATATACCGTAAATTGCTCCATACGGAACTCAGATCCAAAAGCAAAGCTCAATTTATCAGAAAGCTGTTTCGAAACGTCAATGTTTCCTACATTGTGTGTAAACTCATATCCCCCTGGTTTAAAATAAATAGGGGAATTTTTTCCTAGACTTCTATTACGAGTATTTGAAACTGTGTACAATTGTTTATTTCCACCTGTAGTGAAACTCAAGTCTGTACTCCAACCATTATTGTCACTTTTAACACCCACTGTTGCATTGTAATCATTCAAATCTCCTTGAAATGTAGGCACATAACCCATATAAGGCTGGCCAGCTGGTGTCAATAACCCATCATCTGTAGTTCTCCAATAAGGAGTACGATAGTTAGCAAATGAATTTACTTTTTTGTAAACATAAGCAGCATTAAAATACAGTTGCGATTTTTCTGTCAACGGAATACCACTATTAATCAAAAATTTAGCAGCCGTGTTTTCAGGTTGACCATTGATATTACCTGCATCTGGTTTTTGAGCTAAAAAGCTTTTAACAGTTGCTAAAGGTGCATCAAAACCTAAGTTTGCATCTGCCTCAGCTTCAGCGCTTACCATTCCTGGACGGTTGGCTAATGAGGTTCTGTTAAATTCGATGGTATAGTTAACATATCCTTTATCACCAAAAGAAGCGCCATTGTTGACCGCAAAACTTAAACTATTTCCATCTCCTTTGTGAGTAGTCCCTAAGCTCAATGTCGCAGAACCATACTCAAATTTATCTTTCAAAATAATGTTCATTACCCCTGCAATCGCATCAGAACCATATTGTGCTGAAGCTCCATCACGCAAGATTTCGACACGTTTGATAGCTTGTTGAGGAATAGCAGCAATATCAGCACCACTTTCGCCACGTCCTGGTGACGTTTGGATATACATCAAGGCTGAAGTGTTTTTACGTTTACCATTAATCAAAATCAAGGTACGGCTTGGTCCCATGTTACGAATTTCGTAAGGGTCAAGCAAGGATGTTGCGTCGTTTACTGGCGTACTTACCGTGTTAAACGATGGCACACGGTATTGTAATGCCTTATCGAACGATGTCTGTCCAGTAGTTTTCAACTCCTGTGCCGACAAAATATCAATCGGTAAAGGAGTATCAGTCGCCGTACGTTGAGAGGCACGACTACCAACCACAATTACTTCAGCCAGTTGATCTGTCGAAGGTTCTAAACTTACGTCTTCCGTAACATCCGAAGCTGAAATCGTAATAGATTTAGTTACAGAGCCGTACCCAACAAATGAGTATCTAACCTGTGCTGTTCCTTTACTGAGCTTAAGCACATATTCACCACCCGAACTTGTGGTTGTTCCAATAGCTTTACCCACTACAGATACCGTTACACCCTGCATTGGGGCATTGGTTTTGGCATCCTTTACGATACCTTTTACGCTGAATTGCGCCATTACGGCGTTTGTCAACAGCATTACAAACAAAAGAGTAAAGAGTCTTTTAGTCATGTTAATAATTAATTTAGTTAAGTTAAGATTATGGTATGAATGATTAATATTATCAAATCTCAAGATAGCATTGGGTCAAACGTTGATGCTTGGTGTATTCAGTGATGAAAATAGAAGCCTTGAAGCTTCAAAATTTGAAGCTCGATTATCCAAAGTTTTCAACAAGAAAATCACCTAGCCCAAAGCCAGAGTCGAAAAATAGCATTTAAAGTCATTGATGAAAATCAATGAACAGGAACCGAAAAACGGAATTCGATTATATTAGAGATAAGAATTAAGAAAGATAAAAGTTAACTTGCCAAAAGTTTAATGACCGAATAAATACACGACAATACAGTTGAGTAGAAACAATACTCCTAGTCGAGAATACAACAAGGTTTTGTAAGCATTTGGAGTTAATTGAGTAGTTGGTAAAGTGTTTATCATATAATTTAGAAAAGGTTATATTAAAGCAAATATTAAGCATCCATTAATATTCTTTCGCAATTACGTAAAAAATCAGAATATTAATCAAGTAAATCAGTAAAAAATTACTGCAAAAATTTCGCTAAACGTTTGAAACAACCAAATAATCTAAATTATTATCTAGTATGTCCAAATTAAAATTTATTTATTCGGCATTTCACAGTTTTTTATTTTACAAACATTGGTTTTTTCTAAAAATAACTTAATTTTATTTGGGTGATTCAATAACTCATAAAATAATTAAGCATTTATACTTAAAGGTTCCATGAGCTTTTAATCAAAAACAATTTTCCAACTTAATCCTAGAAACTTATGCTAAGTCGAGTTGCTAATTCTATCTATTGGATGAATCGCTACATTGAGCGTGCCGACAATTATGCCCGTTTTATTTCTGTAAACTTCAACTTGGCGCTTGACTTGCCTCCCAATGTACCCGAACAATGGGAACCTTTAATCATTGCTACTGCCGACCACTTTATTTTTCAGGAACATTACGACGAACCTACTCGTGAAAATATTCTTTATTTCATGACATTTGATGTTCGTAATCCGAACTCTATTCTTTCATGTTTGCTAAATGCCCGTGAAAATGCTCGTACTATTCGCGAGAG
This sequence comes from Cellulophaga sp. BC115SP, assembly GCF_009905545.1. Taxonomy (GTDB): domain Bacteria; phylum Bacteroidota; class Bacteroidia; order Cytophagales; family Spirosomataceae; genus Flectobacillus; species Flectobacillus rivi. The sequence goes on from NZ_JAAALB010000037.1 coordinate 5,960, forward strand.
TATTTCAAAGGAAATGTGGGAATATGTCAACCAGATTTATTGGACTGTCAAAAATGCTACGCACGAAAGTAAATCTTGGGAGTTATCGCAGTATCAAGGCTTTTTGGAAAATATCAAAACAGGTAGTCAATTGTTTTACGGTATCGTAGACTCCACCATTACACGTGGCGAAGGCTGGCATTTTGGTCGCTTAGGTAGATTGATTGAACGTACTGATAAAACTACTCGCTTTTTGGACGTAAAATATTTTACCTTATTGCCAAGTATCGAGTCGATCGGTTCGCCTCTTGACTTGATGTTATGGTCAGCGGTACTACGTTCGGTGAGCGCCTATAATATGTTCCGTCAGCAATACCCAGTGATGAACCCTACCAAAATCGTTGAATTTTTGTTGTTAGATAAGCGATTCCCTCGTTCTGTGATGCATTGTTTACGTCAGGCAGAATTGTCTTTGTACGAAATTTCGGGAACATCAGTAACAAATGGTTATTCTAACGAAGCCGAAAAAGCTATTAGTCGTTTGCGTTCTGAAGTAGAATTTACAGAAATTGAAGATATTTTTGAAATAGGTTTGCATCAGTACTTAGACGAATTTCAAACCAAAAACAATGGTGTTGGTCGCGCGATTTTCGAAACCTACTTCGACTTAAAACCCGTTGTAAGCGAATAATACATCCGAGTATTAGTGCTTAGTCTCAAGTTTTTTTATCTTTGTCATACTTTTAAGGGAATGGCTTCTCATTATGCATCTGTAAATCAACCAAATATCTTCTTGTCTACTAAAAAGCAACAGAAAGATATAGGAGATACATTTTGTAATTTGCACTCATAAATAAAATCATAGAATTATTAATACCAGAATCTTTTGACATAGTTATCTGACTCGTTATCAAAACTTAATCTCTTCATTCTGTATCCACAATTCATTGTTTTTAAGATACCCATTCAAAGGCTTTTGAGGAAAACTTGAGACATATTTAACCACAAAACATTCGTTACAGAAAGTTGTAACAATGTTTATCACTACAAATCAAATGACATACTGTTTAGGAATTAAGGTCCGAGGCGGACTAGTGGCAATTGCTGATACCAGAATCACTGCGGGAACAGAAATGTACTCAAATAAAAAAGTATCAGTACATGAGGTTGGGAAACACTCTTTGTTCATCATGACAGCGGGTCTGCGTTCGGTACGTGACAAATCTATTACCTATTTTAATAGAATGACCGAAGAACAAGGGGTAACTTTCGACTACATGTTCGAAGCAGTAAATGCTTTTGGAGATATGCTGCGAAAAGTAGCCAAAGAAGATAAAGAAATGTTGAAGTCGGAAGGTTATAATTTCAATCTTCATTCAATCATCGGTGGACAAATGTCTAAAGATGATGAGCATAAGTTGTTTTTGGTCTTTCCTGAAGGAAACTGGATTGAAATCAATGAAGGCCTTCGCTTTCAAATCATCGGCAATTCAAATTATGGTAAACCATTATTGAACCGTGGACTTACTTATGAAACGTCGTTAGAAGATGCTATTAAATTAGGCTTCTTGTCGTTTGATGCCACTCAGGTTAGCGCAACAGATGTAGATTATCCGATTGATGTAATTGTGTATCAAAAAAATAGTTTCCATTTAATCGAACATCGTCTTGAAAAAGAAGAAATGGAAAGTATCAGCAAGCAATGGACGGGCTTGTTGAAAGAATCGATGAATAGCCTAAACGATAGTTGGGTACAAAATATCATGGATAAATCCTTGATTTCGCAAGAACAGTAAAACCATTTCATAGAACAAATGTTGAAAAAGAGTAAAATACTTGAATCTGGACTTTCTTGTATTTTACTCTTTTCTTGCTAAATAAGCCCACTAAATTATTGTCGATTCATTTCATCAAACAATCTTATGAAACTAGCGATTACCCACACTTTGCTGTATGATTATAGTAATGATGTTCGACTCGAACCACACTACCTCTATCTGCATCCCAAGCAAGGGCCTTTTCTCAAGGTTGATCAATATTCCTTACAAATTTCACCAACACCCGACTTTATTTCGAAAAATGTCGACTCGGCTGATAATATTCAACATATCGTATTTTTTAATAGCAGTACTCGTCAGCTTAGTATCAAGGCCGAGTCTGTCATTGAAGTCACAGAGTTTAATCCCTACTCATTTATCTATCATCCTTTTGAGTCGAGTAAATTGCCCATTAAATATGCCAACGATTTAAACGATTCTTTACAATCATATCTAAGTCGAAAAGGGGTAACCACTTTTGTTGACCAAACGGCTCGTCAGATTGCGGCAAGCGTTAATTGGGACACCAGCAGTTTTCTTTCTGAGCTCAACAAATTTATCCATTCTTTTGCCTACGAAATTCGAGAAGAAGGCGATGCCTATTCACCCGAAAAAACCTTATTAGAGCGCAGAGGCTCTTGTCGCGACTATTCGGTGTTATTCATGGCAATGTGTAGAGCGTTGGGTATTGCTTCCAAATTTGTGAGTGGCTATTATTTTAGTGATCCAAATCAACCTCAATATCTTCACGCATGGGTCAATGTGTATTTGCCTGGCGGTGGCTGGAGAGGCTATGATCCTACCCAAAACTGTCTGGTTTCGGGACGTCATATTCCTCTAGCTACATCTGCAATGCCCAATTTGATTTCACCGATTCATGGTACTTTTAGAGGCAATGCTCAATCTATATTTAAGGCAGAAGTTTCGGTAAGAAAAATAGAAGAGTAACAATAATCACCCAATTCATGCAAGAGTTTATTTATTTGAATAATGCCTTTGTAAAGGCTGAAGATGCTAAAATCCATGTTTCAGACCTAGGATTAGTAAGAGGATATGGAATTTTTGATTTTTTTAGAGCTATCGATGGCAAAGCCATTTTCTTAGAAGACCATTTAGATCGTTTTGAAAACTCAGCTCGTTTGATGGGACTTCCCATTCCTACTACTCGCGACCAACTTAGAGCTATTATCTTAGAAAGTATTCAACGTCATTCTCTTCCCTTATTGGGTATCAAAATGATATTGACAGGCGGTTTTTCTACGGATGGTTATCTTCCTGCCGAAACCTCTAATCTTATTGTCACTGCCAAACCTTTTGAGTTTAAAAATCCAGATAAAGGAATGAAACTCTTAAGTTTAGAGTATAAGCGTGAAATCCCTGAAATTAAGACGCTTAATTACATCGTCCCGATTAGAATTCAACCTCAGCTTCGTGCCCAACAAGCCGATGATGTACTGTATCATCGCGATGGGATTATTTCGGAGTCTTCGAGAAGTAATATATTTATTGTCAAAAATAACACCATTGCTACGCCAAAAGATGGAGCCTTGTTTGGTGTAACCCGAAAACATGTCATTAAATTGGCTTCTGAACATTATAAGGTGGAAGAACGGGATGTTAGTTTTGAAGAATATCTACAAGCCGATGAGGTATTTACCACAGGAAGTACCAAACGTATTGTTCCTATTACTCAAACTGATGAAGTGATTTTCAACAATGGACAAACAGGGTCAGTCACAAAGCACTTACAAGAATTATTTTTAGCTTACGAAAAGCAGAATGGATAAGACAAACCAACGCACTTGGAAATCATTTTCCGAGTGCGTTTTGTTTTAAAGTGTTTCTATATTACAATGTTTAAATCGGTCGTAATATGTCTCTACAATCAGCCCATTGGGCGAATAGTTACTCAATTATTTATATTTTAGGCTAAATATTACTTATTTAGGTACAAAATTCAACAAACCTTTTGTGTAATTTATGAAAAAGACCTTCCTATTACTTTTTTCATTACTAGGAGCATCGGCGACGCAAGCACAGCAATCCCTGCTTTTGCGTCATCCGAGTATCAACAATGATGGCTCTGTAGTAGCGTTCTCATACCAAGGCGATATTTGGACAGTACCAAGCACTGGTGGACAAGCTACTCGCTTGACCATTCATGAGGCTTATGAGAGTAATCCAACCTTTAGCCCAGATGGTAAACAAATCGCTTTCTCTGGTGCAAGATTCGGCAACAATGATATCTTTATCATGCCAACCACTGGCGGAATGCCAAAGCGTTTGACTTTCCATTCAAGCCAAGACAATATCGCTAGCTGGACGCAGGCAGACAAAATTCTATTTTCAACTTCTCGTGAATTCCGTCAAATCGAGCGCCCTTCTGAAGTATATGCTATTTCTCCAAAAGGAGGTACTGAATCAAGAATGTTAGATGTTCTTGGATTTGAGCCAACAGCTTCGCCAGATGGACGTTTTGTGGCTTTAGTTCGTGGCGACATCAACCCAGTAGCTCGTCAAGCATATACTGGTAGCTCAAATCGTGAGATATGGATTTTTGACACAAAATCAAAAAGCTATAATAAACTTCCTTTGTTTGCTACCAACGACGTAATGCCTCAATGGGGAAAAAACAATACGCTCTATTTCTTGAGCAGTGTCGATGGAGCATACAACCTTTACCAGTTGAAAATTTCTAACGATGGTAAAGCAGAAGGAAGTCCTAAAAAGTTGACCAACTTCAAAGATGAATCTATCCGTCATATCAATATCTCTACAGACGGCAATACCATTGTTTTTGAACAAGATATGAATCTTTACACCTACAAAGTGGCAAATGGTTCTATCCAAAAAATCAATGTTACCATCAATGCCGACGATAGATTCGATGCTTCAGAAAGTAAAACATTTACTTCTGGTGTTGAAGATTTCAAGGTGTCGCCTAATGGTAAATTATTAGCTTATGGAATCCGTGGCGAAATTTTTGTCAAAGAAGCTGATAAAGAAAAAGCTCGTAGCATCAACGTTTCTTCTCACGCTTTCCGTGATATTGAACCTGCTTGGTTAAATGACTCTACCTTACTTTTCACAAGTGACCGTACAGGTGGTAACTTCGAAATGTTCATGGTACAGTCAGCAGATGCTTCAGAAAAGAATATCTTCAAAACATTGAAGCATAAAATTACACAGTTGACTACAACTCCAGACGATGAGTCAAATTTGGTAGTTTCGAACGACGGTAAAAAAATTGCTTATGTACGTGGTAGAGGCAAATTCGTCGTTGCCGATATTAGTGCAGATGGAAAGTTGAGTAATGAAAAAGTTATCAATGATAGCTGGGCATCACCTAATGACATCGCTTGGAGCCCTGACAACAAATATTTGGCATATAGCTTAACTGACTTGTATTATAATCAAGAGATTTTTATCAAAGCTTCTGACAACACAGGCAAAGCAGTAAACGTAACGATGCATCCACGCCGTGATTCACGTCCTTTTTGGAGTGGAGATGGTTCAAAACTAGGCTTTGTTTCAGAGCGTAGTTCTGGTCGTAGTGCCGACGTATGGTTTGTTTGGTTGAAAAAAGAAGACTGGGAAAAAGAAGCGCAAGACTGGCAAGAAAAAGACTCCGCTCCTACTGAAGGTGCTGCTGGCAAGTCAGATAAAAAAGAAAAAGGTGTTAAACCAATCGTCATTGACTTCGATGGTATTCACAACCGTGTAGTTCAAGTGACCAACTTCCCTGGTTCTGAATCTGATTTTGTTATTTCAAAAGACGGTGAAACATTCTATTATGTAACCAACAGTAGCTCGGCAAAAGGTCGTGATTTGTACAGCATCAAATGGGATGGTAAAGATTTAAAAGAAATCACCAAAGGTGGTAGCAACCCTGGTGGTCTGTATTTGGATAAAGAAGGAAAGTATATCTATTATAGCCGTATGGGCGGTTTTGGTGGTGGAGGCTTAGCTCGTATTGACACCAAAGCTGGTCTACCTGAATCATTACCAGTAAGTGCCAAAATGAAAGTAGACTACACTGGCGAGCGCACTCAAGTATTTGAAGAAGCGTGGCGTACAATCCGTGATGGTTTCTACGACCCACAATTCCATGGAAATAACTGGACGAAATTACACGACAAATACAAAGAACGTTGTATCAATGCTAGTACATCAAGTGATTTTAGAGATATGTTCAACTTGCTTTTAGGTGAATTAAACTCTAGTCACATGGGCTTAACAGCACCTGAACGTGCCGAAACTCAAAGAGAAGTAACTGGATTACTTGGTACAGAGTTGACTCCTACTGCAAATGGAATGAAAGTGTCACACGTTGTGCCAGAAACGCCTGTTACTAAATCAAAAAGTATCATTAATGAAGGCGAAACAATTGTAGCAATCAACGGACAACCTGTTGGACAATCTGATAACTTCTATGAATTGTTGAATGGTTTGGCTAATGAAAAAGTAATTGTCTCTGTCAATGATGCTACAGGTAAAACTCGTGAAGTTGTGGTTCGTCTAACCAATAGCATTAGCAACAACCTTTATGATGAATGGGTAGAAAATCGCAAAAAGTTAGTAGAAAAATTCTCTAACGGTCGTTTGGGATATATCCATATCAAGAGTATGGATTTCCCTAGCTTTGAGGTAGTTGAGCGTGAGTTTACGGCAGCAGGATATGGCAAAGACGGTATCGTAATAGATGTACGTTACAATGGTGGTGGTTCGACAACTGATTACTTAATGACGATTTTGAACTACAAACAACACGCCTATACGATTCCAAGAGGCGCTAGTGAAAATTTGGAAAAAGATAAATTGAAATTCCGTGATTACTATCCAATTGGAGAGCGTTTGGTTTATGCAGCTTGGACAAAACCGTCAATTGCTTTGTGTAATGAAGGAAGTTATTCAAATGCTGAAATTTTCTCACATGCTTACAAATCATTAGGTATTGGTAAGTTGGTAGGTTTACCAACAAATGGTTCTGTAATTTCAACAGGTGGAAAATCATTGATGGATGGCTCGTTTGTTCGTCTTCCAGGTCGTGGTTGGTACACCAAAACTACAGACAAAAACCAAGAACTCGGACCAGCAGTTCCAGACGTTATTGTAGAAAACGAACCAGAGTGGATTTCGAAAGGTACAGACAATCAATTAAAAGTAGCCGTTGAAACTTTATTAAAAGATATTGATTCAGCGAAAAAATAATCTAAAATTTATTTAATATTTAAAGGGCTTCTGATTTGTTTCGGAAGCCCTTTTTTGTATTTTTAGGCGACCTTACGACGTTGAATTATTTTATTTCACAAACCTGTGACTTCTTGCCTTGTTCAACGTTTAGAGGTAGATTAATTTAAACTTAAATCAAACTTATACCGCTATGGGACTTATGTCTTTCTTTAAGGGTGTTGGTGAAAAAATTTTCGGAAACCACACTCAAGTAGAGCCAGCAAAAGCTGCCGAAGTAGAACCTCTAAGAGCTAGTGCTCTTTTAGCACACGTAAAACAATTAGGTCTTGCCTACAACTCATTAACTATCCGTACAAATGGTGACACAGTTTCAATCATCGGAGAAGTTGCCAAACAAGAAGATGCAGAGAAAATTGCATTAGCTGTGGGTAACGTTGAAGGTGTAAAGGTTGTAGATAACCAACTTACGGTAGACGAACCAGAAGAAGAAGCACAGTATCACGAAGTAGTAAAAGGTGATTCTTTATCAAAAATTGCCCAGCATTACTACGGTGACATGATGAAATATCCTGTGATTTTCGAAGCAAATAAACCGATGTTAAAAGATCCTAATTTGATCTACCCTGGTCAGTTGCTTAGAATTCCACCATTGAAATAAAAGTATTAAGGCTAGTCAAAACTGACTAGCCTTATTTTTTATATCGCAAATCGACGCGTTTCTATCCCTTGTGCTTCTACCTTGCATCTAAATATGTGTCCACTCATAGGATAAGTCAAAAGTTCACGCTCATCCAAGCCTTCTCTAGCGGTTGTAATCACCAATTCGTTAAAATCAGGACCTATCCAGTTACAAGAAGTTACATTCGGAACTGGAAGTTTTATTTCGGCCAGCTCCTCTCCTGTTTTTGAGTCAATACAAGCAACCCTAAAACCACCCCAGAACGCTACCCACAAATTACCCTCAGTGTCAATACACATTCCATCGGGTAGCTCATCACGATTTCGAGATTGATAAACCACCTTTTCTTTGGTCAATATCAGCGCATTTTGCTCGTTTATTTCAAATCTTCTAATATTTCGTTTAAGTGAATCTATAAAGAAAAAGTATTGCCCATCTTGGCTCCATGCCATACCATTCGAGATTCCTAACTTAGACAGCAAGTGTATTTGCTCTCCTGTGGGCGAAATACAGTATAAATTTCCTTCATTTCGCTGATTTTCGATTTGCATAGTACCCACCCATAATCGCCCTTGAGGGTCTATTTGTCCATCATTACACCTATTATAGACCAAATGAGTCTCCATTGGCTTCCACAACTCCAAATAACTAGTTTTGACATCATACCAACATAAACTACCCTGCAATCCCAAAAGTACCTTGTAAGGCGTATTTGTCAACGCTACCATACCTATACGCTTTGAGATAGCACTAAGATGGTGTACTTGAGTATTCAAACAATACCAGTTGATTGTTCGTCCTTCAATATCAACCCAATAAATCGCATTGGTAGACGAACACCATACAGGACCCTCTCCCAATCGACAGCTCGATTCTAATAGCAACTCAGCTTGATATACTTTTTTCATAGTCAGTTCGGATCTTCTAAACATTTTTGATGAGAGAATAGAGTTATACAATAATAGTTTTTTTCGCAGGCTATTTTGCGAAAAATCAAAGATATTTTTCAGAATGAACCTACTTATTTCTTACCAGATGTTAACCTAAGTAAAACTACCTGTAGCATTGTTATAACAAGCTTAATTTTGTACAATCGACAATCTTGTAAAAATACAATTAGTTAAGGAGAGAGAAAAATCATCGAAAATTCAGGCTATTTCCCATAATATATTCTTTATTGAGTGTGTATGCTAAATAAAAATAGCTGTAAATACATCAATTTTTCCAAACACTTTACTGCTATTAATGGTTACTTAATACACTGGCAATCAAGACATTTTCAGAAAGAAACACGGTAAATAAAATCTAAGAAAAATCATATTTTATTTTTTTGAGTAAATCTGCACCGTTTTTGTTCTTTTTATGTTAAAAAATTAGAAAGCCCTTAGATTTGAAATTTAAGGCATAATTTAATAGACTATTATAAAGAAAAAATATAAAGAGAACAAGAAAGTAATTATTATATGACAGGAATTGTGCAATTTTAAGATTATTTTTTTGTTACCTATTCGAATAAGTATAATATAACTAACGAGATAATTTTTTTTGTGAGAAATGCGTAAAAAATTAAAGAGTGCTGCCAACTATTCAGATGTTGTTTTGATTGGGGCAGGCGTTATGAGTGCGACGCTCGGGGTGTTGTTAAAAGAACTTCAACCTGATTTAAAAATTACTATTTTCGAACGTCTTGATTTGATTGCAGGAGAAAGTTCGGAAGCTTGGAACAACGCAGGTACAGGTCATGCCGCATTATGTGAGCTGAACTATACTCCTGAAAAACCAGACGGTAGTGTTGATGGATCTAAGGCGTTAAAAATTTATGATTCATTCCAACTTTCACGCCAATTCTGGTCATATTTAGTCGAAAAAAATATTCTTTCACCTGAGGATTTTATCCAATCTGTACCTCACATGAGTTTTGTTCATGGTGAAAAGAACGTAAGCTATCTTCGTAAGCGTTTTGATTTATTGACTCAATATCATGTTTTCAAAGATATGATTTATACCGAAAATCCAGAAGAAATTAAAAACTGGATTCCTTTGGTAATGGAAGGTCGCGATGAGAATCAACCTGTGGCAGCTACTTACACTGATGCAGGAACTGATGTCAACTTCGGAAATTTGACACGTATGTTGTTCGATCATTTGAAAAACATGGACGGTGTTAAAATCCGTTTGAAGCATGAAGTAACCGATTTAGAGCAATTAGAAGATGGAAACTGGTGTATTACTTTAGATAACCTTGCTACCAAAAAGCGTAACAAAAAGAAAATCTACGCAAGTTTTGTGTTTGTTGGTGCTGGTGGTGGTGCTTTACCATTATTAGAGAAATCTAAAATTGAAGAGGGTAAAGGTTTTGGAGGTTTCCCAGTAAGTGGACAATGGTTAAAGTGTAACAATCCTGAAGTTGTAGAACGCCACAATGCAAAAGTATATGGTAAGGCGGCGGTAGGTGCTCCTCCAATGTCTGTTCCACACTTAGACTCTCGTATGATCGATGGTCAGAAAGAACTTCTTTTTGGTCCTTATGCGGGCTTTACGACTCGCTTCTTGAAAGAAGGTTCATTATTAGACTTACCTTCTTCTATCAAGTTGAGTAATATAGTACCAATGATGCAAGCAGGTTTACAAAATATTGACCTGACTAAATATTTAATTGAACAAGTAAGACAATCACCAGAAGATCGTTTAGAAGCATTGAAAGAATACTTCCCGAACGCACGTATGGAGGATTGGGAATTGTTAGTAGCTGGACAACGTGTACAGGTAATCAAGAAAGACCCTGTAAAAGGTGGAGTACTTGAATTTGGTACTGAAATTGTAGCAGCTTCTGACGGTTCAATTGCGGCCTTATTAGGTGCCTCTCCTGGTGCTTCTACAGCCGTTGACATTATGTTGAAATTATTGGAACGTTGTTTCAACGAAGAGTATCATACAGAAGAATGGCAAAGTAAATTGAAAGCGATGATTCCTTCATTTGGTCAGTCTCTCATTAGTAACGATGAGTTATTTAACCAAATCAACCATTGGACCAATGATGTACTTGGTCTTAAATCGGCTGAATTAGCTTAATACTAGATACTATTTCTCACAAAAAAGCCTTTCCTTGTATCAAGGAAAGGCTTTTTTGTGTTGGCTTCTTTTGTTTCAAGTAAAGTTTGGAAACTGTCACAAAACAAAAAAGCCTAACTCATTGAGTTAGGCTTTGTCGGGATGGCAGGATTCGAACCTACGACCTCCTGCTCCCAAAGCAGGCGCGATACCGGACTACGCTACATCCCGAATTTTCTAAATTAACTTAACATTAATAAGAAAAGTATTTTGTTAAAAGATTCACGCTTCTGTTCATCTTATTCTCAGGTGTGATTCCGTCAGGATTCGAACCTGAGACCTACTGCTTAGAAGGCAGTTGCTCTATCCAGCTGAGCTACGGAACCGGAATAAAAAAGGATTCTGATTCCAGACGGAACTGAAAATTCACTTATGTCAATCTTCAAAATCCTAAATTATGGTCGGGATGGCAGGATTCGAACCTACGACCTCCTGCTCCCAAAGCAGGCGCGATACCGGACTACGCTACATCCCGAACTTTTGGCCATTCCACTTTAAAAGTGGCGGAGAGAGAGGGATTCGAACCCTCGGTACCGTTACCAGTACGACAGTTTAGCAAACTGTTCCTTTCGGCCTCTCAGGCATCTCTCCTTAACACTCAAAGTATCTCGTTAGATACCTTCCTTGTGTTTAGGTGATGCAAAGGTACGGCTTTTTTTGTTTAAGATGCAAGTCGAAAATGAAAAAAAAATGCTTTTTCTTGAAAGTTTTTCACAACACACACCATACAATTCTGATTAACAATTACTTAAAACAACTATTACAAAAGCACTTTTTTTGAAAGTTTTTTCAGCTAAAAACCACTTCTAGTTGTTTTTTAAGGCATTTTCAAATTTATCTAAGATTTAATATTTCAATCTAAAAGTTTATCGTCTACGTATATCTGAAAAATATAATCCATAAAAACTTTGAATTGCCTACAACATGAAAAAATCATTTCTACTATTCACACTTTGTGGGTTTGGGGGTATTATCTTTTTGAGCGCTTGCTTAAAAAATTCTGATGCCCAACCACTAGAAATCTTTAAGGTTTCTACGCTCTTCGTTTCAAATGCTGAAACAACAGTCAATGCAAAAAATCTACAATTATTCAAGCCGGCAGACTCTACGGTACTCGTTCCGAAGTTTGAACTAAACAACGGTGCACAGGATGCTAATGGTGTTCTATTTGTTGCCAGTAAAAAATTTTTATTTCAAGTTAGTCGTGCACAAAAAAGTATCAGACTTTACACCAATGCTTCTACTCTTTTTGAAGCCTCGTTACCCAATAATATCATCATTGACTCTACCCTATCGAGCGGAAGAGAAATTGCTTATGACGAGACAAATGATGCCCTATTCGTCGCCAACAATACAGATAGTACAATTAGAGTCTATGAAAAAGTATCGACTTTAAATGGCAAATATGTAGGAAAAAAACTTAAACTGAGTGGCGAGCCATGGGGAATTACCTACGATAAAAAGAACAACCGACTATTTGTTGTAATGGATAAAAATGCTCTTAGAATAGAAATATATAATAATCCTTCTGGTATAGAGGCTGGGAAAGTTACTGCTAGCCTCAGGTTTTTTATAAATGGTTATAAAATCAATGGCGCAACAGCACGATTGCATGGCATTGCCTATTCATCGCAAAGGGATATGCTATTTGTAACAGAGATAGGAAATGCTTCAGGTACGAATTTTGATAAAGATGGTGGTATTTATATTATAGACAAAGTATCTAAGATTACCAATAATAGCTCAATCCTTGCCAATAGAGCGATTTATGGCTCAAACACAGGCTTGGGTAACCCTGTAGACATTGCGATTGATGATCGTAATATAAAAGGGTTTATTTATGTGGCCGAAAAAGCCAATAAAAAGATTCTAGTTTTTGGATTTGGAGATAATGGGAATGTCGCTCCTATTCGGGGATATACTTCAACCTTTTCGCCTGAAGCTATTGATATTGATTATTGAGATTGCAGTCGTAAAAGTACTGTGGTAGCTAGTCATCAAACATGAGTCATCCCGAATTTAGCGAGTGAGTGATTATATAAAAATTTGTATTCAGTCGGTAGAGACGCCATGATTGCGTCTTAAGCAAAGTTATATCCAACATATTAGCATTAAAAAAGCGGTCGAAAATTATTTTCGACCGCTTTTTTAATGCTAATATACTAGTGAATCGTAAAATCAAAAGATAATTACTCATTCTTTCAATCAGAATTCACTCATCTTGAAATCATTACACAACTGAGAAGGTAGACACAGCCTTAGCCTCAAGAATAGAAGAACCTTGAAGATAAATATCTGCTTGACGAGCTGCTTCACGACCTTCAGAGATAGCCCAAACTACCAATGACTGACCACGACGCATATCACCTGCTGCAAACACTTTATCAACCGAAGTCTTATAATTCGTTGCTTTTACATTGCCTCTTTCGTCAAACTCAAGTCCTTTTTCTTCTAATTGAGCCAAAAGACCTTCACGTTGAGGATGTAAGAAACCAGCAGCGATAAGGGCTAATTCGCAAGGAACTTCACGCTCATTTGTATGAACCTGTTGAGCTTTACCGTCAACAACTTCCATAGCAATATCAGCAATTTTGATACCTTTTAAGTTACCATTACCATCACCCACATATTCTTTCACAGCAATTGACCAATGACGATCTGCTCCTTCTTCATGCGAAGTAGATGTACGCAACATCATTGGCCAGTTTGGCCAAGGTGTTTGTGTAGCACGCTCAGCAGGAGGCATTGGCATTACTTCTACTTGAGTCACAGACTTCGCTTTGTGACGGTTTGAAGTACCAACACAGTCTGAACCTGTGTCACCACCACCGATTACCACAACATTTTTGTCAGTAGCCAACAATTCACCATTTGCGTAAGCAGCACCACGGTGATCAAATTGACGATCAATACCAGCTACACGCTTGTTTTGTTGTGACAAGAACTCCATAGCAGGATAAATTCCTTTCAAGTCTGAACCTGGAATAGGCAACATTCTTGGAACTGTCGAACCACCAGCTAACATAATCAAATCGAAGTCTTCCAACAACTCATCACCTTTGATGTCAACACCAATATTGGTTGAAGTTTTGAAAACGATACCTTCTTCTTTCATTACCTCAACACGACGTTGAACTACCCATTTCTCTAATTTGAAATCTGGGATACCGTAGCGTAAAAGTCCACCAGCTTCATCAGCACGTTCAAACACGGTAACTGAGTGACCAGCTTTGTTCAATTGAGCAGCAGAAGCCAAACCAGCAGGTCCTGAACCAATAACTGCTACTTTTTTACCTGTTCTTTTTGCAGGAATATTTGGTTTTACTAAGCCATTTCCAAAAGCATATTCGATAATCGATTTCTCGATGTATTCGATCGTTACAGGAGGCTTGTTGATACCTAATACACAAGCAGCTTCACATGGTGCAGGACAGATACGACCTGTAAACTCAGGGAAGTTGTTGGTTGAAGATAAAATTTCGTATGCATAAGCCCAGTTTTGGTCATATACTGCATCGTTAAATTCTGGGATAATGTTGCCTAGTGGACAACCATTATGACAGAAAGGAACGCCACAGTCCATACAACGACTCGCTTGTGCAGTTATTTTTTCTGTAGTAAAATCAATATCTATTTCTTTGTAATCGCCAACACGTTCAGCGACTGGTCTTTTCTTTGGAGTTTCTCTTGTTACCTCTAAAAATCCGGTTGGTTTTCCCATTGTCTTAATTTGAAAATTTTAGGATTCGAAAGTCTGAAGATATTTTTTGAATACATCCAGACTTTCAAAATGGATTAGTGAGCAATTTCAACTTGGATGTCTTTGTACACCACATCTTTATTTTCAAGAACCTCAGCAACTGTAACGTTACGAGAAGCAAGTGCTTTCTTGAAGTCTTGCGGCATTACTTTAACAAATTGCGCAAGTGATTCAGACCAGTTGTCTAAGATTCCCTTAGCTACATCTGAGTTAGTGTATTGCAAGTGTTGTTCTACATATAGTTTCAAGATTGCCTCGTCTTCTTGAGTCAATTCTTCGATCGCTACCATTTCAGGGTTTACTTTAGAAGCAAAATCACCTTTAGCATTCAACACATACGCTACACCACCTGACATACCTGCTCCGAAGTTACGACCAGTATCGCCCAAAATCACGACCAATCCACCAGTCATATATTCGCAACCGTGGTCACCGATACCTTCTACCACTACTTTAGCACCAGAGTTACGTACGCAGAAACGCTCACCAGCCATACCACGTAAATAAGCTTCGCCTGAAGTAGCACCATAGAATGATACGTTACCTACTACTGAGTTTTCAGAAGGATTGAATGGCGCTTTTTTGTTTGGATAAACAATCAATTTTGCCCCACAAAGACCTTTACCGATGTAATCGTTAGCATCACCTTCTAATTCGAATGTAATACCATTTACAGAGAATGCTCCGAACGACTGACCAGCAGTACCTGTAAACTTGATATGGATTGTATCATTTGGTAAACCTTTCGCCCCATATACTTTCGTAATTTCGTTTGAAAGCATTGTACCAATTGTACGATTTACGTTGATTACTTCAAATTCACCGTAAACTTTCTCTTGATTTTCAATGGCTGGTTTAGCAACTTTCAATAAATCCCAGTCTACTTGTACATCCAAACCGTGATCTTGTTCTTCTTGTTTGTACAAGGCAACATCCAATGACATTGGTTGCTTGAACAAGATTGGAGAAAGGTCTAAATGTTTGTATTTCCAGTGTTGGATATTTTCTTTCATTTCTAGGCGATCCACTTGACCTACCATTTCATTCACAGTACGGAAACCAAGTTCAGCCATTAATTCACGGAACTCTTGTGCCAAGAAATAGAACAAGTTTACTACGTGATCTGGATTACCAGTGTACATTGCACGCAAGCGTGGGTCTTGAGTAGCTACCCCAACAGGACAAGTATTCAAGTGACACTTTCGCATCATGATACAACCTGCTGTAACTAATGCAGCTGTTGCTACACCAAATTCTTCAGCACCTAATAGGGCTGCGATAGCAAGGTCACGACCTGTTTTGATTTGACCATCCGTTTGTACAGTCACACGACCACGCAATTTGTTACGAACCAATGTTTGGTGAGTTTCAGCCAAACCAAGTTCCCAAGGTAAACCTGCGTGACGGATAGAAGAAAGTGGCGAAGCACCAGTACCTCCATCGTGACCTGCAATCAAGATATGGTCAGCGTGTGCCTTAGCAACACCCGCAGCGATTGTACCTACACCTGCCTCTGATACCAATTTCACTGAGATACGAGCAGCACGGTTTGCATTTTTAAGGTCAAAAATCAACTGTGCTAAGTCCTCAATTGAATAAATATCGTGGTGAGGAGGAGGCGAAATCAAACCTACACCTGGCGTTGAGTGACGAGTTTTACCAATCCAGTCATCTACTTTGTGACCTGGCAACTGACCACCTTCACCTGGCTTAGCTCCTTGAGCCATTTTGATTTGTAGCTCTTGTGCGTTTGTCAAATAGTGAGCAGTTACACCAAAACGACCGGATGCCACTTGCTTGATAGCAGAGTTCATCGAGTCACCGTTTGCCATTGGCTCAAAACGGATTGGGTCTTCACCACCTTCACCTGTATTTGATTTACCACCAATACGGTTCATGGCAATAGCCAATGTAGTGTGAGCTTCGTAAGAAATAGAACCGAATGACATAGCTCCTGTAGCAAAACGCTTGAAGATATTTTCGATTGGCTCAACCTCTTCGATTGGCACAGGAGTACCTTTCTTGAATTTCAACAATCCACGAAGCGTCATCGCTTTCTCAGTCTGATCATCAACGATCTTCGAGTACTTCTTAAACAACTGATAGTTGTTTGTTTTAGTAGATTGTTGTAATAAGTGGATTGTTTCAGGGTTAAACAAGTGAGCTTCACCACGGTGTTTCCATTGGTACACACCACCTACTTCTAGTTTTGGATTAGCTACTGGTTGTTCAGGATACCCATTTGTATGTTTGATTAGGGCTTCTTTTTGGATTCCTTCCAAATCAATACCACCAATACGAGATACAGCTCCAGAGAAATATTTATCAACTACTTCTTTTGCCAAACCAACGATTTCGAAGATTTGAGCACCTTGGTAAGATTGAAGTGTTGAAATACCCATTTTAGAGAAGATTTTCAACAACTCACCATTTACAGCTTTGATGTAGTTTTGTTGTAATTTTTCGTAAGGGTAATCTACTTGCAAAATACCTTTGTCTTTCATACCACGAATGGTTTCGAAAGCCATGTATGGGTTTACTGCCGAAGCACCAAAACCAATCAAGGTTGCAAAGTGATGTGTTTCCCAAACGTCACCAGCCTCAACGATAAGACCAACTTGTGCACGTTTGCCTTTACGAATCAAATGATGATGAACCGCTGCTGTAGCCAACAAAGATGGAATTGGTGCATGTGAGCTATCCACACCACGGTCGGTCAACAACAAGATTGCGTAGCCATCATCCACTGCATCTTCGGCATATTGACAAATTCTATCCAATGCACGTTTCAATTGTCCTTTCTCGCCATTAGCTCTGAAAGTTGTATGAATCGATTTAGTATGGAAGTTTTTGTGGTCAATCCAACGAATTTTCTCAATCTCAGCATTGGTTAATACTGGTTGACGAATTTCGATTTGACGACAGTGTTCTGGTGTTTCTTTCAACAAGTTTTTCAAGCCACCAATATCCGACAACAATGACATTACCGTACGTTCGCGGATAGGGTCAATTGGAGGGTTGGTTACTTGAGCAAACAATTGTTTGAAATAATATGATAAATGTTGCGCTTGGTCAGACAAAATCGCCAATGGAGTATCCACACCCATTGAGCCTAATGCCTCTTTACCAGTCTCAATCATCTGTGACAATACTACACGAAGATCTTCAGTAGTGAAGCCAAATACTTGTTGACGCAACAACAATTCTCTTTCGAATGGAGCACGGTACTCAGCTCCAGCAGCAGGAAGGTCTTCAACTTTAATTTTGTTAGCCTTCAACCATTCTCCATAAGGTTGTTGTTTACAGATTTTTTCTTTCAATTCATCGTCAGGAATGATACGACCTTGTTCCATATCAACGATGAACATTTTACCTGGTTGTAAACGACCTTTTTTGATAACTGTAGATTGGTCAATATCCAATACACCTGCTTCAGAAGCCATGATTACGAAGTCGTCGCTAGTTACCCAGAAACGAGATGGACGCAAACCGTTACGGTCAAGAGTCGCACCAATGATTTTACCATCTGTGAATGAGATAGAAGCTGGACCATCCCAAGGCTCCATCAAAGCAGCGTGGTATTCGTAGAAATCACGTTTGTAATCTTCAATATGTTCGTTGCCATCCCATGCTTCAGGAATCAACATCATCATTACATGAGGCAATGAACGACCAGATAAAGTCAATAATTCTACGGCGTTGTCAAGTACAGCTGAGTCAGACTGACCTAATTGACAAACTGGCAAAATCATTTCCATTTCTTCTTTGCTGAACAAATCAGACTGAAACAATGCCGACTGCGCTTGCATCCAAGAAGAGTTACCTTTTACAGTGTTGATCTCACCATTGTGACCCATATAGCGGAATGGTTGAGCCAAACGCCATTCTGGGAATGTATTTGTAGAGAAACGAGAGTGAACAATTGCCAAAGCAGATGTAAACTCATCACGGCGCAAATCATCAAAATAACCAGGTACTTGCATTGTAGTCAACATACCTTTGTAAATGATTGTGCGAGCCGAAAGTGAAGCATAGTAGAATTTACCTTCTACAGCTTTCACCGTTTCGTTAATTACTCTTGCAGTGTACTGACGGAAAACGTACAATTTGCGCTCAAATGTTAATTCATCTTGGTCTTCAGGACGTTTGATGAACAATTGTTCCATTTGAGGCTCTGTATTTCCAGATTCAGCACCTTGAATTTCAGAATTGTCACAAGGGACAACACGATAACCCAAAATTTCCAGACCTAACTTTTTAGCCTTTCGTGCAATGATTTCCTTACACTCGTTACGAGTAGTTTCATCTTTCGGAAAGAAAACCATACCGACGCCATAATCTAAGGCGGCCGGCAAATCGATGCCAAGTTTTGTACACTCTTCAAGGAAGAACTCGTGAGGAATTTGTACTAAAATACCAGCACCGTCACCAGAATTAGGGTCGCAGCCACAAGCTCCACGGTGGTCCATGCGAATAAGCATTTGAATTGCATCAGCCACTACTTTGTGTGACTTTCTACCTTTCATGTTCGCTACGAAACCGATACCACAAGCATCATGTTCGAATTCCTTGCGATACAACCCTTGATTATCAAAGTTAGTCATGGTAATGGGGTTTGTTTTTTTAAGTTTAAAATTTAACCTGTTCTAGGTAGCCTTTATTTATTATAGTGGTATTATTATCCTTCTTCTTTTGAAAAGTTGTAAATATTTTAGATGGTTTATTGACAAAATCAAAATTATTTCGTAAAATATTCTCCGACCTTTCTTCGTGATTATGGCTATATATACTTCACTCTATTTCGCTTTTACAAAGATATACAAAAAATTATTTGGATAAAATAGCATTTTGCCGAATAATCATCTGTATTGAACAAAATCAAGTTTTTGCAAAAAATATTCTTAGTTAGATACAATTCACAAGCGTATAAGTATTTTTACAAAAATCCGATTTTATGATACCTATTTATGACAATTTAGCAGTATTTACTCAAATTACCCTGAAAATTAAAACCTATTTTATAGAATTTTACAAAAAAATAACGCAAAATAGCTTTTTTCAAAACATATCTATTTTTACAAAAAAAACCTTCTTTTTTTTTCACAGAATACCTTTAAATCCCCTTTTTAGGTGTGTTTTAGGCTTCATTTTATGATTAAATTTTAATCTATAAATCATATAGATTAAATAATCTTTTGTTCTTAAAATAGACGAATGATTGATTTTTTTCTGCCAATAATAAAATCTTAAATTATTCAATGTAAAAGGTCAGGATTTTGTATCTTAATACGATTTGAGGGTAATGATGAAGTGAAAACAGGAATCGTTAATAACTAGGCTTACAAGTACTTATCAGAAAAATACTTAAACGGTGGCAACCTTTCATCTACACAAACTGTCGTATAGTTGAATAGTTTTTGTATCTAACAAATTACTTGTAATTTACATAAACTCTTCGAATATTACAATCTCTTACCTTAGATTATCATTATTCCTAGTCTTATTTAACTCGAAACTACAACAACTTATGAAGAAAGCTTTACTGTGTATTTTTTTACTGTTGGGATACTTACAAGGGCGAGCAACTCACATTGTGGGAGGAGATATTGATCTGCAACGAATAAATGACCAAGGTTTCACTCATAGACTCTCTCTAAATTTATATTTTGATGCGATCAATGGCCAACCTGGAGCCTTAGACCAGACTGTCACTTTAGGCTTTTTCAGAAAAAAAGATAATGTTGCTATGGGATTCGTTGAGGTACCTATAATTCAAAATAACCAAATTCCTTATACCAATCCTGACTGTGCAGAGTATGGAAATGTAAGAACTAAATTGATTAAGTATTCTACCTTAATAACGTTAATAACTTCCACGTTCAATGACCCTGAAGGGTATTACATCGTATGGGATAGGTGTTGTAGAAATGATGTTATATCGAATATTATAAACCCTGGACGTACTTCCTCGCTTTTCTATACTGAGTTTCCTGCTATTTCTGCCAATAATAGGGAGTTCATTAATTCAACGCCAAAATTCAAAGACTTATCAGGCGACTATATTTGTATCAATAGACCGTTTAATTTTGATTTTAGCGCTACAGATGCAGACGGAGACAGTCTAGTATATAGTATCGTAAGTCCTCTTGCTGGCTTTAGCTCTGTACAATCTCCTAACCCACAATTTCCAACAGGAAGTTTTAATTACCCTCATGTTACGTGGGCATCTGGGTACTCCAATAGTAATGCTATTCCGGGTAATCCTGCCTTGAGTGTCAATAACCGTACAGGGCGCTTATCGGTTACTGCTAATCAATTGGGATTATTTGTTTTTTCGGTGAAAGTGGAGGAATACAGGGCGGGAAAAAGAATAGGTTATGCGCTACGAGATTTTCAATTAAAAGTAGTGGATTGTCCTATTAATAACGCTCCAATTAGCTTTGCCAAACTTAAAGGTAGTTCAAAAAAGATTGGTAAAGACGAGATTATCACAATTCCCAATACTCAAAAAAATGCCTGTTTTGAGCTATTCTTTACAGACCCTAATCCTTACACTCAACTGCGTCTTAAAGCCGTTGGACAGAATTTTTCTGATAAAGGTTTTGCCAATATTCCTATTGCCTATAATATTCTGTCCACTGCTGATACGTTGAAAGCAGAAATTTGCTTAGATGAATGTTCGCAAAGCTTTGATGGAAAACCCTTAGTCTTTCAAATATTCACAAGTGATAATGGTTGTCCGCAATCCTTGAGTGATACGCTCACAGTCAAAGTGTACCGTCAACCTCGTGATAATAGTAAACCTGTGATTAGCACCGATGCTATCAGTAAAACCTTGACTGCTTCTATTAATTCAACTCTTTCGTATAATATCTTCGGTAAAGATGTTGATGTAGACTCATTAACTTTACGAGCAGTAGGGCGAGGTTTTACATTGTCACAAGCAGGTATTACCTTCAATGGTGGCACGGGTGTCGGAAATATCCAGTCGCCTTTTACATGGAAACCACTTTGTGACCAGATTCGAACGACTGATTATTTGGTCGACTTTATAGTTTCGGATAGATATTGTAATAGAAGTAAAAGTGATACCTTAACGATTGCCTTTAAGCCCACTCCTATCGTTTCGAACAAACCGCACGTGAGCACAACCTTAAAAGACCAAAATATTACGGTTGTATTGGATGGGGAAAATGCTACACCATTAAATTTTGATGTGAATGCAAAAGATCCTGACAGCGACCCTATCCAGCTTTATGGTATTGGACAAGGATTCAATTTGGGAAGTGTTGGGATTATCTGGAGTAATAAAAATGGGATAGCCTCACTTACTTCACCATTTCAATGGAATCTTTCTTGCGAATTATTAGGTCAGGAAAAAGAAAAAACATTCGTTATCAATTTCGTAACAGAGGATAATTCGTGCAGTCCCATGCGTTTTGATACGACCAAAGTCACGGTTTTAGTCAAAAACAAAGAAACAGCCTATACATTTACGCCGCCTAACGTCATTACGCCTAATGGGGATGGTAAAAATGATTCGTTTACGATTACAAATCTTCCAGAAAACTCATGCTTTGATAAATTTGAATATATTCAAGTATTTAATCGTTGGGGACAACAAGTGTATCAGTCTTATGATAGAAAATTTGAGTGGTTTGCCGATGAAATCGTAAGTGGGGATTATTATTACCTTTTAAAATTTACACGGCAAAACTTCAAAGGTTGGATAAGTGTATTAAAATGAGGCATCTATTAGCGGCATTCGAATAACAATTTCGAATGCCGTTATTTTTTAATCATACCAAATCTCTAAAGTCTATCGACATTCCATCTTCTCCTAGAATGGTATTATGAAAAACTTGTTTTGCTTCATCTATAAATGGCGTAAGGTCTTTGTATCTAGACGAGAAATGTCCTATCAATAAGTTTTTCACACCAGCTTCCTTAGCAATTTGCCCAGCTTGATAAGCGGTAGAATGGCAAGTTTCCTTAGCTCTTTCTACCAATTCATGTAAAAAGGTGGTTTCGTGATAAAGTAATTTGACCCCTTTGATAATTGGTAAAATAGCAGGATGATAAGCCGTATCAGTACAAAAAGCATAACTATCTGGCGCAGGTCCTTTGATTGTGTAATAGTCGCATGAGTACAATACTTCACCATTGTCATCTAGCACATCTTGCCCATCTTTGAGGCATTTGATTTGTTCAATACTTATATGTGATGGCAATAGTTCCTTCAGAATTTTGTGTGGTTTTTCTTTTTCTTCAATCAAAAAACCACAACATGGCACTCGATGAACCAAGGGAATTGTCGTGACCTTCACATAATCGTTTTCCATTAAGAGGTAGGACTCTTCGGAACGAGTTTCCTCAAAATGTACTTTGAAATTAAGACGTGTATCCGAATATTTCATTTGAAGAGTCAGCACTTCAGCAAGACCTTTGGGACCATAGATATACAAATCGTCAACTCTATGATGCATGTTAAGTGTTGACAACAAACCTATTAACCCAAAGAAATGGTCGCCATGAAGGTGAGTAATAAAAATATATTTGATACGAGTGGCCTTGAGTTTGAAACGAAGTAATTGCGTCTGGGTAGCCTCTCCACAATCAAACAAATACCCTTCTTGTTCCACCATCAAAAAGTGGGAAGTTGCATTACGCGTTACTACTGGGTTGGCAGAACCCGTACCTAGGATAGTAAGATGGAAACTCAAATTGTTATAATTTTAAATTACTGGTAAACAAAATAATTAAGTAATAAAGCACTTTTTACGCTCTAGGCTTTATGCCGTAGGCTAAAAGTTGAATAGTATTTCTCATGAAATAGTTGAAGCTTTTTGCCTAATGCTTACTGTTTAGTGCCTTAAGCTTATTAATGCAAAATAAGATTGCACTAATAAACTTTAGGGTTCAATATAAAAAAAAACCTTATCAGACTAACGTCTAATAAGGTTTTTTTGTTCGAAAAACAGCAAAAATACCCTTTGATGAATACTTTTAAGTCTTTGTATTATACAATTTGATTAATAATCTTCTTCGCTTTCACTGTATTCGCCACCGCCAAACTCATCTTCGTCCTCTGATTGGAAATCATTTTCGAGTTCGTTCAAGAAAACGGCATCAATTGCTTCCTGAACTGTTGGCATGATAGTCAAATCCTCGATTTTGGCACGATCTAATTGGTCGATAATTTCATCATTTTTAGTTACAATGATGAACAAACCTAACTCGTTTAAACAGATTTTATTGCCTTTACGAATTACCGAAACGCCATGACCATCTAATTCGACAATTTCATCAAATTTTACGATAACATTTCCGTAACCAGCACGGAAAAGTTGACGGATAATATTTTCGAAATCAGCGTGATTTTCTTGAGTTAAAGCTGTTTCGTTAAGTTCGATAAGAGCGTATTGCTCGTTTTTTTCAATCTTAAAATTCATCTTTTTACTACTTTATATAATCGCAGTAGATTTTTTTTGGAATTAAATATGCTTTAGGGACTTGCCCCTAGTTTGTATGCTTGAAGGAATAAGTGTCACAAAACGGGTGTCTTTTCAGAGACATTCACTTCGCATGACCTACCTGCAAATGCTGTGCAATTTAGTAATTTTCACGAAAAATATTTGTACTTATAACTACAAATAAGCTCCTGCAAAACAAGAGCTTATTCAAGTACAATTTATTACTAAAATTTTTAAAATTTCTTGCTACTATTATCTGTTTGCTAAGAACGTCAATACATTTTTTTCAACTCTTTCTAAAACATTATCAGTCACAGATTTTTCGAAAGCTTTGCCTGTAACTTTTTCAAAAAGCTCGATATAACGTTCTGATATTTGGTTTACCCATTCAGGAGTCATTTCAGGAACTGTTTGTCCTTCTTTTCCTTGAAAATTATTAGCAATCAACCATTCACGAACAAATTCTTTTGAAAGTTGTTTCTGAGATTCGCCGCTTGCTTGTCTTTCAGCATAGTCATCAGCATAAAAATAACGTGATGAATCAGGCGTGTGAATTTCGTCAATCAGTACAATTTTGCCGTCGATCTTACCGAACTCATATTTTGTATCAACCAAAATCAAACCTTGTTCGGCAGCCATTTGCGTACCTTTTTCAAACAATGCCAAAGTATATTGCTCTAACTGAACATAATCCTCCTCGCTTACTAATCCTTTAGCAAGGATATCTTCACGAGAAATATCTTCGTCGTGACCCTCGTGAGCTTTGGTGGTTGGTGTAATAATTGGCTGAGGCAATTTGTCATTTTCTTTCAATCCTTCAGGCAATGTTACTCCACAAAGCGTACGAAGTCCTGACTTGTAAGTACGTGCTGCATGACCTGCTAAGTACCCACGCACGACCATTTCAACAGGAAAAGCTTCGCATTTTAGACCCGCACTTACATTAGGATCTGGCACTGCTAATAACCAGTTTGGAACAATCGATTGTGTAGCTTTCAAGAAATGTTCAGCGATTTGGTTCAATACCTGTCCTTTAAAAGGAATCGCTTCTGGAAGCACTACATCAAAAGCTGAAATACGGTCAGAAGCCACCATTACAAGGAGGTCCTCAAACGAATATACATCTCTTACTTTACCTTTGTAAAAGCCCGTTTGGTTGGGAAAATTGAAATTGGTACTTTTTATTACGTTCATTTTATATTGGGTAGTATTAAAAACATCTAAGTTAGTGGACATTTTACCCGATTTAGGCTCTAAGCAATATACCTTAAGCTAAAAGTGAAGCAAGCATTCTGTTATTTCACGAAAAATACTTTTGAACTTCTAGCTTAGGGCATAAAGACTAATGCTTATTGCAGATAAAACGAATTTTATTTGATGCACTAAATTTTTTGTTTAAAACCTCTACCGATTGAAGTTACATTTTTTCGATCACAATAGCCGAAGCACCGCCACCACCATTGCAAATACCTGCTGCACCAATACGACCACCTTTATGTGTTAAGGCACTTATCAAAGTTGTCACAATGCGCGCACCCGAAGCCCCCAGTGGATGACCCAATGAAACGGCACCACCCAAAACATTGATTTTATGTTGTGGAATATCCAACAATTTTTCAAATGCCAAAGGTACAACAGCAAACGCTTCGTTTACTTCAAACAAATCAACTTCTTCTTTGATAAGCCCTGCCATACGAATCGCTTTGGGCACTGCCACGGTTGGCGTTGTTGTAAACCATGCAGGTTCTTGTTCGGCATCAGCAAAGCCAATAATTTTTGCTAATGGAGTCAATTTGAGTTTTTCAGCTTTCTTTTTTGACATTAAAACTAGCGCAGCAGCACCATCATTCAACGTAGAAGCATTGGCTGCGGTAACTGTTCCCTTTTTCTCAAAAGCGGGTTTTAAGTTAGGGATTTTCTCAAAATTGACATTCTTATATTCTTCATCCTCCGAAATCGTTACGACTCCTTTACGAGTTTGGACTTCAACAGGGATAATCTCGTCTGCAAAATAACCTTTTTGTGTAGCCTCAGCGCTGCGGCGGTATGACTCAATCGCAAAATCATCTTGATCTTCGCGCGTGATACCGTATTTACGAGCAGTTTTGTCTGCAAAGATACCCATTGCACAATCATCATAGGCATCTGAAAGACCATCTTTTTCGAGACCATCGACCAAAGTACTTGAGCCGTATTTATAGCCAAAGCGAGCGCGTGGTACATAATATGGAGCATTAGACATACTTTCCATACCTCCAGCCACGATTACATCTGCCATTCCGAGCATGATACTTTGTGCTGCAAAGATAATGGCTTTTGCGCCAGATGCACACACTTTGTTGATAGTTGTACAACGTGTTTCGTGTGGGAGACCAGCTTTGAGTGCCGCTATACGTGCAGGAGCTTGTCCTAAGTTTGCAGAAATAACGTTACCCATAAGTACCTCTTCTACTAGCTCTGGTTTGATTCCAGCTCTTTCAACTGCGCCCTTTATGGCAATACTGCCCAAATCTGTTGCCGATAAACTCGATAAAGCTCCGCCAAAACTTCCGATAGGAGTTCTAACGGCTGAGACGATATACACTTCTTGCATAATAAAGTTAAAGTTTGGTATTGTAATGGTGGTTAAATAGTAATCTTAGGAATTACCAAGATTGTTTCATGTTAGACTTATTCTTCTTGAGTAATCCCTTTTTTTGCTGAATATACTGTACTTCGTTATTTTTCATAGCTTCTAGGATACTCCTAGCTTTTTCAGGGGAAAGTCCGTAATTCTTGAGCGTTTTCAACATTTCATCCTGTGCATCTGTGTGTTCCACTTCGGCGTGATTAGCGCTTGGTGGTGGCATTGATTTAGACTGTTGCTCAGGCTTAGGCTCCTCGGAGGTTCCTCTAAATTTGAGTTTTAATAATTCAAAATTGAAACGGGCAATTTGGTTTTGGGGATTAAGCTTAAGTGCTTCTTTAAAATAGACTAATGCTTGAGCACTGTCTTTGAAAGCACTACTAATTACGCCCAGTTGACAGTAGGTTGTTGAGGACATTTTGTAATCTTCGAGGTGAATCAGCCGTTTATACATGCTTTGTGCACGCAAGGTATCTTCAGATAGCAAATACACATGCGCTTGGTTTAGCACAACCTCGGGGGGAGTAAAATAAGAATTGTCCGATATTGTCTGGTAATATTTTACAGCATCCTTATATCTTTTTTCTCGAAATGCCCTTTCTGACTCTATTTTAGCCAGATTTCGAGCACTTACCTTAGTAAAGGACGCATTTTCTAAAATCCAGAGGAATATGTAAAAAATAAAATAATTCAACTTATTATACCCTAAGTAATATTTTATGCAAAAATCGTATAAAACTGCTCTATAAAA
Source organism: Cellulophaga sp. BC115SP (assembly GCF_009905545.1). Taxonomy (GTDB): domain Bacteria; phylum Bacteroidota; class Bacteroidia; order Cytophagales; family Spirosomataceae; genus Flectobacillus; species Flectobacillus rivi. The sequence goes on from NZ_JAAALB010000037.1 coordinate 33,349, forward strand.
AACTTTTAACCTAAATTTTCTACAACTGGAAAGTCCTCACTGTAAAAAATACGTCTATGCCTAGCAAAAATAGTGCAACAACTAAAAAGTAAAAATACTTATTGGCTGTCACCGTAACAGTTCGTTGGTCAATTAAATTGGCAGAAATATTTTCGATTTGTTTTATCAAATCAACAAAACTATCTGACACACTATGCACTTCAAAATAGCCTCCTCTTGTTTCAGCAGCCATTTTTCTCATCAAATCTGGATCTAGCTTTGTTACTACGACATTACCATCTTCATCTTTTTTGAGTGATTTTCCTTCCTTGATTGTACTACCTTCGGCAGTGCCCACCCCAACAGTGAAAAGATTGACTCCATTTCTTCGAATTCTGTTGAGTAAGCTATAGTCAAGGTTTCCAAAGTTTTCACCATCACTCATCAGTACGATAACTTTGGACTTATTGCTTGTTTTGATTTTGGTAAGTTTATCCAAGGCTAGTTCCAAAGCTGGAGTAAAATTGGTACCACCAGCAGGTAAAAGTTCAGAATTAATTCTTGGAATAAATAAATTGATGGCATTATGGTCAAAGGTAAGTGGTGAAAGCATAAAAGCATCTTCCGAAAATACAATCACCCCTATCCTATCGCTTGTAAAATGATTAACAATACGACTAATTTCAAATTTTGTTTTTTCAATTCTACTTGGTTGGACATCAGTGGCATCCATAGATTTGGACACATCTACCAACAAAAATATATCTCGACCCTCAGCTCGAATGGTTCCATTAATTTCACCAAAAGACGGGTCTAGTAATGCCAAGATAAGTAAGGTAAAATAGCAACTTCTTAGTACAAATTTTAAGATACTCGACCGTGCCACGGTTTTTAATTTTCTGGCAATTAAAAAAACCCTGACAAGGTAAAAAACATATATGAGAATAAACAGGACAATGAACATTCTCTCGGTTTGTCCCAAATCAGCATTCCAGTTCATATCCTAAAATTGTACAGAACTTGCTAGAAAAGCAAATTTTAGCATATCCAAAGCAAAATTCTCATTAACGAATCCATCAAATTCTAACGATTAGCTTTGAACGTATTATCACTTCTTCACGTACGTAGTCGTCTGGTTTTTTCATAGCCTCCACCAATAGATTCGCTGCTTTGGCTCCCATTTCGTAAGGAAATTGCTCTATACTGGCAAATGGAGGTTTTTCGAGATACTTACAAAAACTTAAATTTGAAAAACTTACAAAAAATATATCTTGGTTGATTATCAATCCTCGCTCTTTGGCAATCTGCATGGCATCGAGGGACATATAATCGTGGAAAGCAAAAATCGCTTGTGGAGGCACTGCCAAATCCAACAGTTCATGTGTTTTCTTAACGGTATCCTCAAAACTCAAATCTGTGGTTTTGATATAAATCGGATTGAGCTCTATTTGGTGTAACTTGAGCGCATTGACATACCCCATCAGTCGTTCATTGGACGACTGCATCGTATTTGGACCGTTTAATAACGCAATTTTTGTCAACCCTTTGTTGAGCAATAACTCCACCGCCTCAAATGACGCCTGCGTGATGTCGGTATATACACAACTATTGGGGAGGCTTTTTACAACTCTATCAAAAAACACCAAGGGAATCCCTTTGCGATTTACCTCCAAAAAGTGACGATGATTGTAAGTTCCCGAACCCATCGACACGATAATACCGTCGACACCATGTTTCATAAGTGCTTGAATGGCTTGTTCTTCTCGCTCAAAATCGTCCCTAGATTGTTGCAATACAACCCTATATCCTTTCTCAAAAAGGATATCCTCAATACCAGTGATAGCCATTGAGAAAAACTGCTCAGTGAGCCAAGGCACTACAACACCCACGTTTTTGGTAGACTGTTTTTTTAGGTTTATCGCGGTGGTATTAGGGCTATAATTTAGCTCTTTTGCCAACGCCATCACGTCTTCTCGCATCTTCAAACCAATACGTGGATGGTTTTGCAAAGCTCTCGAAACCGTTGAAACTGAGGTTCCTAGACGCTTCGCCAATTCTTTCATAGTTATCTGACTCATAAGCTTTTATCAATTGTGCAAGCAAGTTAGAACTTTTGCACAAATTGCACAATCGGTTGCACGCTTTTGCACAATCGGTTGCGCAGTCAAATTTCTTATTCAAAGCCCACTTGAAGCATATTTTGATAAGCTCAGAAAACTATCTTTGTTCAAGGATTAGCTTACCCAATTTTCCAACTATGAAAGATTTACATATATCAACCCCTGGCAGAATTTGCTTATTTGGCGAGCACCAAGATTACTTAGGCTTGCCTGTTATCGCCGCTGCCATTTCAAGACGTATTCATATTGAAGGACGAGTTACCAGCACGCCTTCTGTTCATATTCAATTACCTGATATTCAATCTGAGGAATCTTTTCCTTTAGCCGAAACAGTCATTTATCATAAAGACCGAGATTATTTCAAAAGTGTTTTAAATGTATTGAGAAGAGAAAAAGGTATCTCTTTTGAAAAAGGTATTGAAGCAAAAGTATATGGAAATATCCCTATCAATTCTGGCACATCAAGTTCGTCGGCATTGGTAGTGGCTTGGACACATTTTCTACTAAAAACAGCTAATCATCCTATTGACCCAGTTGAAATCGGACAATTAGCCTATTTAGCTGAAGTAGAAGAATTTGGCGAGCCAGGCGGATGCATGGACGAATACGCGACATCGATTGGTAATATTATGTATTTGGAAACCAAGCCTAATATTCTGGTAGAAGCTTATCAAGCGCCATTGGGAAAATTTGTCCTTGGGGACTCGCTTGAACCAAAAGATACCATTGGGATTTTGAAGCATGTCAAATTTGGGATGCTCGATGCTATCAATAAAATCAAGCAAGTCTATCCAGATTTTCAATTAAGCAAAGCGCCTATCGAAAGCGCCGAACAATATCAATCATTGCTGAATCCAGACGAATATGCACTGTTTTATAGCAACCTTTCAGACAGAGATATTTTGCGCACAGCCAAAGCCATGTTTGAAGGAAAAGATACATTTAATGATGTAAAATTGGGACAGTTGTTGAGCGCTCATCAGGACAACTTGAGAGACGCAAAACGAGTTTCTACACCTAAAATTAATAGAATGATAGAAGCCTCCCTAAAAGCAGGAGCTTTGGGAGGTAAAATCAATGGCTCAGGAGGTGGAGGCTGTATGTTTGCCTATGCACCCACCAACACCGAAGCCGTGGTAGAAGCCATCGAAAGAGAAGGAGGCAAAGCCTATATCATCGAAGTGGCAGAAGGGTCGAAAGAAGAGATCTAGTCATAAACAGACAGCAAAATATCATTACCGATTTACCAAATAAGTTAGTGGGCTAAATGAAATTAATTTCACCCGCAATAGGTATTAAGCCAAAAAGCTTTTTTGAATTCACTAGGAATATTTTTGCCGAAAGCCCATTGCTGAAAGTCGAAAGCCAAAAATGTATCAATTCTGATAACTGATACACTAATAACATCTTATTACCATCAAATCATACATCCAATTTTCTATGAAAACTCAAAGAATTGTAATCCTTGCAGGGGGTGCAGCTACTCGCATGAAAAAAGCTGCACCTGACCTAAAAGACCTAGACCCGACTTTGGCTAATCAAGCCGATACGTTGACAAAAGGGATGATTGGTCTGGGGGATTCGGGAAAATCTTTAATAGATTATCAGTTAGAAAATGCCTCAAATGCAGGATTTAATGAGGTTTTGATGTTACTTCATCCAGACGATGATTTTACACAACAGTATTACGAAAAACTAGCGCAAGAAGGTAATAGCTGGGGCATACATTTTGTATTTGCCCGACAACACATTCATGCTGATCGAGTAAAACCCGCAGGAACTGCCGATGCTGTTTTACAAGCATTAGAGCAACATCCTGATTGGCAACAAGGGCGAATGGTGGTTTGTAACAGCGATAACTTGTATTCGACACAGGCTTTTGAAGCACTTTGGCATAGTCCAAACCCCAATGCTTTGATTAGCTATGATAGAGATGCTTTAGAGTTTCCACTGGAGCGAATCAAAGCATTTGCTATTGTTGAACCAGATGAGAATAATTATTTACAAAATATCATAGAAAAACCCTCAGACGAACAAGCAGAAGCTATTGCTCAACGCTACGGTCGCATTGGGGTAAGTATGAATGCTTTTGTTTTTGAAGCTTCGGATTTGTTTCCTGCGTTACAGAAAACCCCTTTTCACCCTGTACGAAATGAAAAAGAATTACCAACGGCTTTATTAATTATGACCAAAGAATTGGGAAAACCTATTTCTTGCATTCCAATGGCAGAAAATGTACCTGATTTAACCTCAAAACAAGATATATTAGTAGTACAGGAATACCTCAAAAAAGTAAAAACATTGACATTACATTAACAAAGACTTCAGAAAAGTCGATACCTCATAATTTACCATTTAAACCCAAATAATTGGCAATGAAAAATAATACACTTCAACGACGCGATTTTATTCAAAAAGGAGGCTTAGCCTTAGCAGCAGGGCTAGTTTTACCGAAAGATATCTTTGCTAAAAAAGACGACCGCAAGGTGCGCCTTGGTTTTATTGGCACAGGTCTCCGTGGGCGAAACCACCTTGCCAATGCCATGGCATTTCCAGAGGTGGAAGTCACTTGTATTTGTGATATTGACCCTAATGCCATTGCAAAAGCTCAAAAAATTCTCAAAGACAAAGGCCGTAAGGAAGCGGTGGCTTATGGAAAAAATGAGAAGGATTTTGAAAATATGGTAAAACGTGATGATATCGACGGTGTAATTATTGCCACACCTTGGGAATGGCACGTACCGATGGCATTGGCAACCATGAGTGCAGGAAAATATGCAGGCTTGGAGGTATCTGCTACAGTTAAATTGCAGGAATCATGGGACTTGGTGAATACTTTTGAAAAAACAGGTTCTCACTGTATGTTGCTCGAAAACGTATGTTATCGTCGTGATGTGATGGCGGTACTTAATATGGTGCGAGAAAACCTATTTGGTGAAATCACTCACTTGGAATGTGGCTACGAGCACGATTTGCGTCATGTAAAATTCAATGATGGTAAACAAGCGTATGGTGGTGGTGTGGAATTTGGAGAAAAAGGCTTTAGCGAAGCCAAATGGCGTACACAACACTCAGTAGACCGCAATGGAGACCTTTATCCTACACATGGTTTAGGTCCAGTTGCCGAAATGATTAACATCAACCGTGGAAATCAATTTTTGTATTTGACTTCTATGGCGTCGAAGGGAGTAGCATTGCATAAATACATTGTTGATAAAGGAGGAGCAAATCACCCGAATGCGAAAGTCAAATTCAAACTTGGGGATGTGGTTCAAACAATGATTAAGTGTGCTAACGGAGAAACCATCTTAATTACGCATGATACTAACTCTCCTCGTCCGTATTCGCTTGGTTTTAGAGTACAAGGTGATAGTGGATTATGGATGGACGATGGTAATCAGATTTATGTAGAAAACGTATCCGCTAAAGCAGACGTTTGGGAGTCGGATGAGGCATATATGAAGAAATATGATCACGGCATTTGGAAAAGATTTGAATCTGAAGCTGTTGGCGCAGGTCACGGAGGAATGGACTATTTTGTTTTAAGAGATTTTATTAATTCTGTTAAAAACAAAACTACCCCTCCTATCGACGTGTACGATGCCGCTGCTTGGTCGGCGATTAGTCCATTGTCAGAAATGTCGATTGCCAAAGGTTCAGCACCAGTTCAAATTCCAGATTTTACTCGTGGAAAATGGAAAACGAATAAGCCGATTTTTGGGTTTGAAGTTTAAACTACATTTCCATTGAGTGAATGGCGATTGAGTGGATGAGTGATTATTTTTATCAATATTTAGTTTCAAACTGTTAAAAAAAATAAGTCCAAGACTAAGTCTTGAACTAGTAATTTCAAGTTTTTTCTAGAAATAAAAAGGTGGTTGAAAAATAAATTTCACCACCTTTTTCATGCTAAAATTCGTAAACGCAAGGTATAACCTTTTGATTATGAATATCCTCAAATAACGAATATACTATTAACTAATAACATCCTCCTAGAATGTTATGGTATTCACTGTGCTAGAGGTGGAAGTCGTAGTAGTTGATTTCAGCGTCGCACCAGAAGTGGAATACGTTCCTCCTGTATATAACCCCCAACCCGATGAACCTCCAATATAACTACCTCCTGTATAAGAGCCTCCAAAATAGATTTTGTATTGAGCTCCTTTAGTCATACTCGGCGTCGAAACATGGAAATATCCTGAAGCACTTTTAGGCTTGAAGGTTACAATATCTTTTCCATTCGCATCTTCAATATGAAATAGCGAAGAAGTTGCCACCGATGCACTAGATTTTATAAAAATACCCACTTGTGTAGAAGCCGTCCCCATTGCTTTTGTCATATTACTGGCTGGCTCTGCTCCCATCAACGTTCCTCCATTAACCAAGAAATTTCCGTTCACGTCAATATCTTCATTTCCGTTGGTAATCACATATCCTCCACTAATTGTAAAATTACCATTGCTATCTATTGCATCAGAACCAGTCACTATCAAAACGCCTCCTGTAACCTTCAAATGACTATTATCGTTTGATTCTGTACCACCAGAAACAGTTCCGTAAGATGTATTGATACCGTCATTACTGGCAGTTAAGTTACATACACCACCTGCAATGGTAATGAAGATTGATTCCATGCCCTCATACGACTTGGTAACATTAACATTTCCATCATTAATGGTAATAGAAACGTCTGATTTGAGACCGTCATCTCCTGCCGAAATATTGAGTGTACCGCTATTCATTACAAAAGCACCATCACTTTTGAATCCTTTGGGATCACTAGTATTCGCCGAATTATACGTGTAGGTTGTACCAGTTGTTGTAATAGTAGTTGTGCCACCATTTATGGTCGCAGTTCCATCAACTGTTATACCTTTCGCGCCTATTCCAGAGCTTGTAATGGTCAAATCACCACCTTTGATTGAAAGGTTTTTATCACAGTTGATACCCGCTGGCGCAGCAATATCAAGGTCTGTGGTATTATAATAGGCAGCACCTGTGGTTGTAATCTTAACAGTTCCAGAAGTCAGCGTAAAATCTTCTCCTGTTTTGATACCTTTCGAGCCCTTGCCAGATACCGTCAAGGTCACAGCATCGGAAGTGCCAATAGTGGTATAACTTTCACTTTTGATGGCATTACCCTTTTCTCCTGAAGTATTTACGGTAATTTTTCCTCCTTTGATTAAGACATAAGGAGTAATTGTAGCATCAGTACCTTCGTACGATGCAGTAATTCCATCATCAACACTCGAAACATTGATCGTACCACCATTTACCACAATATATCCTTCATCAGCCTCTATCCCATCGCCAGAAGATGCGACCGATAATGTTCCATTATCCATCTGGAAATAATCTTTGGCATGAACACCATCACTAGCCGCAGATTTAACGATGATAGTTGCTTCACTTATGGAGATATAATCGTCAGCTGCAATGCCATGTTTGTTATTTCCAGTAACATTCAAAGTACCTGTGCCCTTAAAGAGTAATTGTCCTTCGCTAAAGAATGTTCCTTTTTGATCTTCGCTACTTGTGGTATAGGTAGCGCCGTCTACAAGCGTATTGGTGGTTCCAGCTACAATATTAATCGTTCCTTTTTTACTCGATTGAATATTAATTGCAGGTCCTACACTATTGGTTACACTTAGCCCTTTCATAGCAATATTGTATTTGTAATCACTGTACAACTTGAAACTTCCCTTACTAGCGGTTCCTGACAACAAATAGACAATTTCCTTGGTTGTATTGGTCGATTTTACGGTTACATCTGCTCCACTTGTGGTTACTGTTACGCCAGCACTTTGATATGGATTACTTACCGAAGCGGTTGTTCCTGAATATACAATTACTACGGTATCAACAGCTGGAGTGGCAGTTCCTGAGCTACCAGCGGTAACCGTAATTGTGATAGTACAGGTCTGTCCACCAAAGCTTAAATTAAAGGTAGCAGTCCCCGCAGAGGTTGGCGTACCTGATATTTTGTAAGTCAATGTGCCTGAACCAGCAGCAAGCGTTCCAGCATCTAACGTGGCGGTAAGTCCTTCCACACCTGTCGAAGATGCCGTTGACACATCGTAAGTACCACCATTAGCACCAGTGTACGCCAAAGTCGCAACTCCTGTATAGGCTGTGCCACTCACACCTGCTGAAGGCACAACACTACTTAATACCAAGCTTGATACAGTTGCTTTTGAAGCCACAACTGGTAAGGATAGCGTACAAGATTGTCCACCCAAATCAATCGCAAAAGTAGCAGTACCAGCCGAAGCAGGCGTTCCTGTAATTACAAAAGAAGCCGTACCACTTCCGCTGGTCAGTTGTCCCGCCGATAAAGTTGCTGTTAGACCTGTTACCCCTGTAGACGCCACAGGAGTTCCCGCTTGATATGCCGCGCCATTTCCGCCTGTATAAGGAACTGTCGCAGTGGCAGTGTAAGATGTTCCACTCGTTGCCGTAGCTGAAAAGGTAGCATCACTACAATTTAATCCTGTAATACTTGCTGAGGCTGTAATATCATCAGTCTTACACGACTGGATACTTAAGATGAAGGTTAGCAATAAGCTAATCGCAATAAAGATTCTTTTAGTCATAAGTATGTGTTTTTAGGAAATATATTGGTGCAAAATTTTATTTCATCCTGCTACAACAAATGACCAGAAAAGCAGTAAAAACGTTACAGCTTTTTTAAAAACAGTTCACTTTACAACAACACTATTTAGAAAGATTATAAAGTAAAAAGGTTATTTAAATTAAAAAAAAATGGTATTTACCATAAATAAAAACATTTTTATTTCACTGAAAATAAATACATTACAATAAAAAAATCATCCAAAAAAATAATTTTAATTTTTCATATCATTTAAAAATATCAGTAAAACTATAGCCATAAACTTTCTGTTAATTGTAGACAAATACGTACAAAACGTATACTCTTTTATCTACACAAAATCTTATGTTTTGAGTGAATGTGCTGAGTCCGAGACCAAATAGTCAAGTCGAAACACCCAGTTTCTTTGCAAAAAATATCTCTAGTGCTTAAGTAGGATTCATATTTTTTTCGGAACTTTACCGCTATTACTTATTTGAAACAAAACTATTTAGCCCCAAGCTTGAATTTAATCAAGAACAGCCATCTAGTTTACGGTATTGAAGTGTCGCAAGAGGAGTTTGAGTACAACCAAGTCTAGTATAAAAGATGTAGTGTTAACCAACCCAAATAAATCAATTCGCAGATTCTCTTTCCCCAACCTAGGTCCTATTCTCGTCTATTTTCCTGCCGAACGACTAGATATTTCTTACAAAAGCAATTATGGAAATCCTAAAAAGTAGTCGCCTTGACGCGCTCCGCTACGACATTCGTGGTCCCGTTTACGAGAAGGCTCTCCAATTACAACGTGAGGGCTATAAAATCACTTCTCTAAACATCGGCAACCCAGCGGCATTTGGCTTTGAGACACCAGACGAAATCATTCATGACATTATCATGAATATTCGCAATGCTCAAGGTTATGCCGATTCTAGAGGGTTGTTTGCCGCCCGCAAGGCCGTTATGCAGTATTACCAAAGTCGCGGCGTAAGAAAAGTCGAAATCGAAGATGTATTCATCGGAAATGGGGTGAGTGAGTTGATCACTATGGTAATGACTGCTTTGTTGAATAATGGAGATGAAATTTTGATACCTTCACCCGACTATCCACTTTGGACTACCTCGGTAGGACTTGCAGGTGGCACTCCTGTACATTATGTATGTGATGAGGCTTCGGATTGGAATCCAGATTTGAAAGACATCGAATCTAAAATTACCAAGAAAACCAGAGGTATCGTTTTAATCAACCCTAATAACCCAACGGGAGCAGTTTACGAAAAAGAAATTGTAGAAGGAATTGTTCGTATTGCTGAAAAACATAAATTGATTGTTTTCGCAGACGAAATTTATGATAAAATTTTGTACGACGGAGCAGTGCATCACACCACGGCAGGTATGTCTGAAGAAACCCTCATTATTACCATGGGTGGTATGTCTAAAAACTACCGTGCTGCTGGTTTCCGTGGAGGATGGATGGTGTTGACAGGGGCAAAACATAGAGCAAAATCCTATATTGAAGGTTTGACTTTTATGGCTAGCATGCGTTTGTGTGCCAATGTAATCACCCAATACGGTATCCAAACAGCGCTGGGAGGTTATCAGTCTATCAACGATTTGGTGATTCCGACAGGTCGTTTGTACAAACAAATGAATTTGACACACGAAAAATTAGTGGCTATTCCAGGAGTGTCTTGTGTAAAGCCTAAAGGTGCGATGTACCTTTTCCCAAAATTTGATTTAAAACAATTCGACTTCAAAAATGATGGTGATTTTGTATTAAGTCTGTTGGAAGAACAACGTATTTTGGTTGTAGCTGGAACAGGATTTAACTTCAAAGAACCAGACCATTTCCGAATTGTATTTTTACCACATTTGGAACAATTAGAATTAGCCCTCGACAAAATCGGGACGCATTTCGAAAACCATAGAAAAGGTAAGCCTAAAAGTTAATTTTTCTGATTTGAAGATTTGAGAATGAAACTTCTTTGTGATTACTAGTTCAAGACTTAGTCTTGGGCTAGTAATTACAAAAGTTTTTAAACTTTTCTTGCAAACATGAGTCATCCTGAATTTTAAGATTTGGGTTACTCTCCAAATTTTCATTAAAAAAGCGGTCGAAAAATATTTTTCAACCGCTTTTTTGATACTACGATACTAGATATAACTTGGCTCAAGACGCAATCATTGCGTCTCTACTACTAGAATACAAATTGTAACATAATCACTCATCCGCTCAATCACTAAATTAGGGATGACTCATGTTTAGTTTTATTAGCTCGTTCTTCCACCTACGATTTTATCATATTCGTTGTCATAAGGCTCCCAAAGCTCAATCTTGTTGCCTTCAAGGTCTAAAATATGAACAAATTTGCCAAACTCTAGTTCTTCTATTTCATCCAAAATAGTGACACCTTCAAGGCGGAGGATTTCTACTAATTCTCTCAAATTATCGACACGATAATTGATCATAAACTCCTTATTGGATGGTGCAAAGTATTGAGTACTATCAGGGAAAGGACTCCATTGAGTGAAGCCTTTTTGTTCGTCCATTTGACGCCACTCAAAGTTTGTTCCATATTCATCGGTGTTAAAGCCAAGATGCTCCTCATACCAATCTTTTAATTGTTGTGGGTCTTTACATTTAAAAAAGATACCACCGATTCCTGTCACTCTCTTCATTTATTTTATATTATTAACTTGGATTTTAGACTAAGCAAGGGGATAATTTCAAATTTACCATTTAGGACTTAAAATTTGATGCAATTTTAATGAAAAAACAGAGATAAACTAATGATAATCGATTGGAATTCAAATGTCTGTGGTAAGTCTTGTAAAGAGAGGATAATGTAGGAAAGACATTTGCTAATTGGAAGTTAGAAAAAAAGTCTATCAATTTGTGTCTAAAATTAAATTTATTGTACTGGTTGTTTGAACAAATCAAATAGTAAGTTCATGAAGGGATTGTTTACTTTACAAAGAGATTAGTATTAAATTGCGTATTGTTTGGTAAGATAGTGTAGTCGATTCGTTATTTTTGCAAAGATGAAACTTTTTGATTTTAAATATACACGCCAATCCATTGGTATTTTCCTCGTATTTATGGGGTCTCCTTTGATATTCTTTTTCAAGGAGACGTTAGGGTTTGGTGGTTCTTCAGCCTTTACTTTAGGCGGGTTTATTTTGGGATTTATTTTGATGTTTTCGAAAGATACCTTTCGAAAATACTATAAGCTAAATACGCCAATATTTAGACTAGGCGCAATATTTACCTTAATTTCATTAATTTACTTTTATGCTTATAATCAAACATTTACAGAAAGCTATTTAGTCGGTAGAGATATCGCCAACTATCTATTAATTGCTGTTTTCTTCTTTATGCTTGTCTCAGTTTCAAACGAGGTAAAGGAGTATTTTCTTCCTGTCGTAATTGCACTTACATTGCTAGGAAACCTTTGTCTCATATACTCGATGGTGACCAATCCATTTTTTGTCATAGGGCAGCGAGCAACAGTTGTTTTTGGTGATGGTTCTTCGGCGGCAAGTGGTAATCCCCATGTTTATGCCAGAAATGCTTTTGCAGGTATATTTGGATCTTATCTAATGTTTAGTTCAAAAAATACCTTATGGAAGCTTGTGTGTATATTAAATTGTTTGATATCAATAGCAGTGCTATTAATGACTCAAGTAAGGACAATATTTTTGGCATTTATCATATCAGCGGCACTTTATGTTTATTACAATACTTCATTAAACAATGTAAAAAAGACAATCAAGCAGTTCTTGAGTTTTAGAAATATTTTGTTAATGTTGATGTTATTAGGCGGCATAATTTATTTTATATCAACAAATGAATTGATTATTAATATATTAACGAGTTATTATGAGAGCTCAAGCACAGCACTTACCAAAGCTGTTTTAACTGCTGCGGGTGTAGCAGATGAGAAAAATACAGATGCTTCAGCTTTAGGAAGAGTAGGAAATTTGGATTTTTTTAAAGGTATTTTATATGGAGAGCCGTATTCATTAATTCTTGGCAAAGGTTACAGGTTTTGGTATATGGATATGCCAATTGTTGAAGCTTTTTTAGATTATGGATTGATAGGTTTATGGAGTTTCGGGTTGATGAATTTACTAATTTTAAAAGAGTCTCTAAAAGTCATGAAGCAAGGTAATAATCCTTTTACAATGTTTTTAGCCTATTTTTATTTGACTTATTTTCTGGGTTTATTTACTGGAGGACGCCCTAATGACACACCTTATTGGTTTGTTTTTGCAGTGATGATTCGTTTTGTTGGTGTAAAATATCTTGATTTAATGCCATCAAAATCAGACATATCGTCAGACTGCAAAGAACAATCAACTACTTGATAATAAAATGAAGGTATTGATATTACATAATATACTTTGGGCACATTACAAATCTCTTGTATTTGATGCTTTGAATGAAATAAGCCAAAAGTCAGAAGATTTTGAGTTACTTGTTGTTCAAACTGCCCGTACAGAAAGAAGTCGTATTTCTATGGGTAATACCAGTAGCACTGAGGTAAGGTATCCATATAAACTGATTGGAGAAGGAGTTTTAGAAGATGTCTCCCTAAAGCAAAGAATTCTGGGAATGCTTAGTGCAATAAGAGAATTTAAACCAGATGTTGTAAACATAACAGGGTATTATGATTTAGCCTTTTGGGTAGTACTTTTTTATTGTAAACTCCATAGGATTAAATTAGTCTTGTCGAATGAGTCAACTGCTGTAGATCATATAAGAAATGGATTAAAGGAAAAAATAAAATCAATTTTCGTAAGACAATTTGATGGGTTCTTTAACTTTGGCTCCCTTTCTGCTCAATACATGCTATCGTTAGGAGCCCAATCGAATCAATTATTAGTAGAAAAAAACTGTGTAGATAATGCTACAATAAGAACTATCTACGATGATGCTAAACTACAAGCTGAGCAGACAAAGCAGAATCAACAGCTAAAAAAGTATAATTTAATTTTTGTGGGAAGATTAATATCTTTCAAGAATTTATCTTTTTTGATAAAAGCCTTTGGTTTGGCTAAAAGTAAACTTTCCAATGAATGGGGACTCATTATATTGGGAGATGGTGAAGATAAAGCAAAACTTGAAAATCTGACGAAAGAGCAAAACGTTGAGGATATAAACTTTTTCCCAGGAGTAGGCTGGCAAGAAGTACCTAGATACTTAGCTCTTGCAGATGTTTTAGTGTTACCTAGTTATTCGGAGCCATGGGGGTTAGTTGTAAATGAAGCAATGGCCTGTGCTATGCCAGTAATAGTCTCTGAAAATTGTGGCTGTGCTGCAGATATAGTAAAGGATGGTATCAATGGTTTTACTTTTAACCCTTATGATATAAATCATTTTGAAGAAATTTTAATAGCTGTGATGAATGATATTACTAAACTCGAAAAAATGGGAAAGGAATCTGAGCGCATCATAGCAGAATATACTCCTCAAAAGGTAGCTGAAGAAATGTATAATGGTTTTTGTAAATGTACATCTTTAAGCTATTATCAAGACAAATAAGCGTCATTGCTTTTGCGATTAATCTATATGTCCCCAAAAAAAGTCATCAATTCTATTCAAATTTTACGAGGTGTTGCTGCTGTCGTAGTGTTAATTTACCATGTATCAGGTTTTTTAAGAGTAAATTATTCGCAGGTTATTTTTGCAGACTTTTTTCGTAAAGGATTTGCAGGAGTTGATTTGTTTTTTGTTATAAGCGGTTTTATCATTAGCTATACTACCAAAACATATATAGGAAATCCAACTAAATTTAAAGAATATTGGAAAAAACGTATAATTCGTATATATCCTATTTATTGGATAGTCCTTGGAGGAATTCAACTGTTACAATTAATTTTATCCAATTATTTGAAAGTGACAAGTTTTGAAACCTACAGTAATATTGGGATATGGGCTCATTTTAAAACCTATACTTTATTACCCAAACATGTAGCGATCGACCCTGTAACATGGACAATGAGTTATGAGATATATTTTTACGCTCTATTTTCAATTGTAATTTTATCTAAGAGACTTTGGATAATTCCAGCTATAATTTTGGGATTAACAGTTCATAATTCAATAGTTCATCCTGTATTTGACCCTGAAAATGGTTTTTCATATTATAATTTCGTATTTAGTAATTATAACTACGAATTTTTAATGGGTATTCTTATTTCTCACTATTACGATAAAATTAGGTTTTCGCCTATCATATCTATATTTCTTGTAGTTATAGCAGTATCTATAATTTATTTATGGGGAGATTTTGTGGGAGACTATGACAATTTTAAAAGAATTTTAATTTTTGGTTCAGCAGCCTCTATGATACTTGTTAGTTCTATAAACATTGAAAAAGCAGGCTTTTTAATAGCTCCTTCATTTTTCATTTCGGTAGGTAGCGCATCTTATGTGCTTTATCTGATACATTTTCCCTTTTTATTGATTTTAAATAGGATTCCTAATATGTTTGGTGTCACTTTAGACGCCTTTCAAACGTCATTATATAATTACGTGGTTGTGGTCATCAATATTTTGGTGGCAGTGTTTTTGCACAAAAAATTAGAATTACCACTTACCTCTTATTTAAGCAAAATTTTCAAGTGAGTCAATCTTTAAGAATTTTACATATTTGTGCTTATACTTGGGATATTGGTGGACCTCCCAAAGTAATTTACGACAATGCTGTTGTACAATTAGCGAATGGAGCGGAGGTTACGATATTGACACCTATTTCTGAAGGACAAAAACTTTATCCTGTACCTGATGGCGCTGAGATTGTTTGCTGTAAGCGACATAGTTTGGCTCGTTTTTGGGCAGAGTTTTCTCCAGAATTGTACCAATGGTTAAAAAAGAATGGGGAACAATTTGATGTAATACATATTCACGGTATTTGGCATTTTGGTAGTGTAGCGCCCTTTTTATTGAACCTAAAAGTAGCAAAATGTATTACTGTGCATGGCTTGCTAGACCCTTGGGCTTATCGAAATGGCTATTGGAAAAAGAGATTATTCCGATGGCTTTTTCAGAAAAATGCCCTTCAAAAAGCTGAAATGATTCATGTGTTCAATACAGATGAATTACGTGATGTAACCAATTTCATAGGGGAGAGCCATCCCAATATTGTCATGATTCCGAATGGTATAGACTTAAAACCCTTCGATAACTTACCAGATAAAGGATATTTTGCACAAGAACTAGGTTTTTCTGGAGATAAAAAGGTTATCTTATTTTTAAGTAGAATCAATATCAAAAAAGGCTTAGATTTACTGCTTCCTGCTATTTATGAATTAGCAAAAGAGCGAGAAGACTTTATTTTAGCCTTGGCTGGTCCCGACGATGGTTATTTGGAAGCAACTCAAGCGTTTATCAAACAGCATCAGGCTGAGTCCTATATTAGATGGATTGGCATGAAAACTGGACAAGAAAAATTGGCTGCTTTTGCCGACGCTGATGTATTTGTACTACCTTCTCATTCGGAAGGATTTTCGATTGCCACTTTAGAAGCTTTAGTTTCTGGAACTCCATCGGTATTGTCTGACAAAGTTGGTTTTGCTGACAATATCATTGCAACTGAATCAGCCATCATAGTTGATCTTACTACCGAGTCTATCAAAGATGGCATTAATCGTCTGCTCGGCGATACTGAGTTAGCCAATAAGATTGCTAAAAATGGACAGCATTTAGTCAGAACTCAATATAATATTCGTGTGGTAGGAAAACGTATCATGAGTGAGTTTTTAAAAATTATGAAATAAACCATTGCAATATGCAACAAGATATATCGGTAATTATCCTAACCTTTAATGAGGAAAAACATATTGCCCGTTGTATTAAATCGATTTTGCCATTTACCCATAAAATTTTTATCGTTGACTCTGGCTCTACCGACAAAACGGTGGAAATTGCCGAAAGATTAGGTGCGATAGTGCAGTACAATCCTTGGGTAAACTATGCACAGCAGTTTAATTTTGGTATTGAGAATAACCCTCACAAAACCAAGTGGTTGATGCGCATGGATTCGGATGAGTATATCATGCCTGAATTGTCAGAAGAGATTTCGAGTAAACTAGATGGCTTGAATGACCAGATTTCGGGTATTTATGTAAAACGCCGAGTGATGTTTTTTAACAAATGGATTCGTCACGGGGCTTATTATCCTATTTGGTTGCTCAGAATTTGGAGAAATGGACGAGGTGTTTGCGAGGAAACTTGGATGGATGAGCATATCAAAATTACAGAAGGAATTACTCAGAACTTTTCGCATGATATTGTTGACCATAATCTGAATAATTTGACTTGGTGGACTCAAAAGCATAATTTGTATGCGATTAGAGAAGTGATAGACTTACTCAATATGAAATATGATTTTAGGGATTTTGAGTCGGTCGAGCCAAAATTATTCGGTTCTCAAGAACAACGGAAAAGATATTTGAAAATGAAATATGCCTCATTACCTTTATTTACGCGTCCATTCATGTACTTTATCTATAGGTATTTTTTTAGATTAGGATTTCTGGATGGAACTAAAGGTTTAGTATGGCATTTTTTACAAGGCTTCTGGTATCGTTTTTTAGTAGATGCCAAAATATATGAGGTTTACCAGCGTGTTGGAAAAGATAAAAACGCGATTGTTGACTTTTTTCAAAAAGAGTATAATAAGAACCTTCGTTCGTAGTTAAAATAATACATGAAGGGAAACGAAAATAGTGTTGGCGATAACTTGAAGACAATGTTTAAAACAGATTTGTCTAAATATGATAATTCGTGGTACAAACCAGGGTCGAAGGCAAAGATTATCCTTTGGTTTTTGGTGAATACCTGTGTAATCAATAATTACTTACCCATTCCTGTTAGTCTAAAGATTTGGGTATTACGGCTGTTTGGGGCGAAAATAGGCAAAGGTGTTATGATAAAGCCTAAGGTAAATATCAAATATCCTTGGTTTTTACGAATTGGAGATTTTGTTTGGATAGGCGAGGAGGTGTGGATTGATAATTATACGTGGGTAAGTTTGGAAAATCATACTTGTATTTCACAAGGAGCAATGTTGTTGACGGGCAATCATAATTATAAAAGTTCAGGCTTTGGATTAATGATTGGGGAAATAAAACTAGAAGAGGGTGCTTGGATAGGAGCAAAAGCAGTTGTTTGTCCTAATGTGACCGTTTACTCACATGCCGTACTTTCTGTTGGTTCTATTGCAACCAAAGATTTAGATTCGTACTCTATATACCAAGGTAATCCTGCGGTTAAGGTTAGAGATAGGAGTATTTTAACTTAGTAATTCTTGTTGTTTTATAGAATAGTTGTAAATTCGATAATTAAATTTAAGGAGTTTTTCCGAAATTGCTCTTGCTAAAAATTGAACTTTAGGGCACATAGTTAAGTGGTTATGAATAGTATTTTTACTGAAATATACAATGATAGGCTTTTTCAAATTATAGTTTCAGCGATAGTAGCAGCTATTGTTTCGGTGGCAGCTATACCTGTAATTATTAAAATTTCTCGTTTGAAAAACCTGATGGCTGAGCCTGGAGAACGAAGCTCCCATATCAAAAAAACACCTACTTTAGGTGGTGTTGCAATCTTTGCGTCCACGCTTATCAGCTACTTTCTTTGGAGCAATCCAGATGAAGGTGAATTTGTGCACCTTTCTATTTCAGCTATGGTGATTTTGTTTTTCTTAGGAGTCAAAGATGATATTTTGGTTCTATCTCCGAAGAAAAAAATGTATGTGCAAATCGCTGCATCTGCCTTGGTTGTAGTATTTGGAGATGTTCGTCTCGAAAATCTGTTTGGAATTTTTGGTATCGATGAAGTGCCTTATATTTTGAGTCTACCGCTGACAGTATTTGTATTTATTGCCCTAATCAATGCCATCAACCTTATTGATGGAATCGATGGCTTAGCGGGTGGTATTGGGATGATTTGTGGAGGACTATTTGGTTTATGGTTTTATTTGAATGGATATTTTGCCATGGCTTGTTTAGCCGCGTCAATGGCAGGGTCTCTTTTTGGATTTCTACGTTTTAATTATTCCAAAACGTCTAAAATCTTTATGGGTGATACGGGGTCACTCATTGTTGGTTTCTTGCTGACAATGTTTGCCATTAAGTTTGTACAATTAAACATCGCTTACCGTTTTGACCCAAATGCTTTGTTTAGTGCGCCTATCTTAGCTATTGTGGTATTGATTGTTCCAATCTTTGATACACTTCGTGTGTTTATTGTAAGATTAAAAGATAAAAAATCTCCATTTGTAGGTGATAGAAACCATTTGCATCATATCTTGATTGACAGTGGTATGACTCACCTTCAAGCCTCGGTAGTACTTTGGGTATTTACTGTGGTGTCGACAATTGCATTTTTGTTTATCACTAAAAATAGTGACAATACAACATCGCTCTATATTCTTGGAGGCTTGTTTGGATTATATATGTGGTTATCACATATTTTGAAAGCCAGAAACGCTAAACGTCAAGAGTTACTCGATGCGGCGGAAGCAGAGGCACAGAAACAAAAAGAGATACAAGAACAGCAAGCAATTTTGTTGGAAGAGAAAAAGTTAGGAAAACCTGCTTTAGAGATTCGTTAAGATTAAGAAAAAATAAAACCCTGTTAGCATGCTAACAGGGTTTTTTATGGTGTTAGGGAAGGTATTTCGTCGTTTCTTTAAGTTTTTTATCAATTCTATTGAGTACCATTTCACTATTTTTGAGTTTGTCGATACTCTCTTTTGAACCATTATCTACCTCTTGCTTGAGAGCATCTCTGATAGCAGTCCATTTTGCTTTTTGTTGATTTAATAACTCTTGTTGAAGAACAGCTTCGTCTTGAGTAAGAGCTCGTTTGCTTCTAGTATTACTTTTTGAAGAAGAACCTTCAGTTGTACTTTTATCTGATGATTGGAATTCTTCTGTTGATGTACTAGGCTTTTGTGTGGTCTCTGATGCGCTATTGGAACTTGAAGGCGTGCTTGCATTACTACTATTGGTATCAATGCCTAGTTCTTCGCTCAATTGTGCATTTGCTTTTGCAATAGCAGCAGAGTCGCTATTACTAGCCTTGTTAAGCTGAACAGAGTCGATAATTGGTACCGAATCTCCATTTAAGCGATGACTATTAGAATTGTACCAAAGAAAGAAAGCTATTCCTCCTGCGATTAAGCCTAAACTTGTCCAAAGAATGAGCGAATTCGTTTCTTTATCTTTGTCCTTAGGTTTACTTACCGTTGGAATATTTTTTTGCTCATTTTTCGCTGCTACAACTGGCTCTATGGGTTTTGTTACTGGAGTTTCTTCTGGCGTTTTGCTATTGATAACTTCTAGTATAACAAGATTGATTTTGAGCTTCTTTTGAGGATCTACCGTACTTTGCAGATTTTGAATACCATTTTCAGGAGTATTACTTTTCTGCAAAATCTCATCAATTTCATTATCAGATAAATGTTGTCTTAAACTTTCACTACAAATCAGTAATTTATCGCCTTCATTGAGAGTAAAACTGATAATGTCGAGCTTAGATGGACGAGCTAGGAATTGGAGTTTGTGCCCTTTTCTGCTTAAATAACAGTGAGTATCACTTATCCAGTTCATTAAAGAGGTATCTGCCAAGTCCCATGAAACTTGTAATTCATGGTCTGGATTAGATTCTTTAGCAATTTTAGTACCCAAATGAAAAACCTGTAAAATAGAGTCTCTCATAGCACGGTATGCTGTTTCTGAATCTTCAGGTTCTAGGATATTTTGAGAATAATTTGTATCCATCGTAAGGAATAAGGAATGTTGTGGATTCCGTAGTAGAGGTTATAAGATTGATTACTACTTTGCAAATAACTAACGATTGGAAAGAACAAAAAACATGCCGAATCTCAACTCTCTGCGACATATTCCATTAAGTTACTGGGCTTCAAACTCTTCTATCCAATCAATCATTTTTAAACACCCTTTTTCGATAGCGCTACTCAAAAAGTTTTTAGAGGATTTGAGGTCTATTTTACCCATGCTTGGCACAAAACGTTCGAATCCTTTATACTTTTTGACGTTTGTGAGGTAAGCACTTTGTAATTTCTTTAAGGTTTTGAGGGTTGATTCATTGAGCCCAATTTGATTTTTGAAATAGCCTTTTTGCGTAGCTAAAGACAAATTTTGCCATTGAAGTATATGTAACGGAAATGACTGAGCGATGACATAACTACCATTCTCATCTATTGAGAGCGGATTTTCGATCCAATTGTATGGGTGATAATGAACTCCTATTTCTGATTGTACGTATACATTTTCTTGAAAAATAGGAATAAAATTTAGCCAAAGTTGTTCTGCACCAAACCCATGACAAAAATCGAAATAGCCTTTTTCTTTTGTTCTTTCTTTCCAATAAGTCAAAAAGTTATTGGCTTGCATACTTGGTTTGTAGCCCCAAAAACCTGCATTATAAAGTCCAGCATTCAAAAATGTTGGTTCATTAATAGGATGATTAGGATTACGTTGTTGTGTAATATTAGGACTCAAAACAATGTCATATTCATCAAGAATTTCCCACGTTTTTGATAAAGACTGAAAAAGTTGAGTTTGACTTTCAAGAAAAATAATTTTGTTTGCTTGATGCTTTTTTTCTAAAAATGAGGCAAAATAAGGCTTCAATGAACGGGTAAGTTCATCGACGGTATATTTTTCTGCCATTTCTGATAAAAAAGGTAATCCTAACTCATCTGCACTTATGATAGGAAATGCTACGGTAGGCAAATCACTGGGTAGGCGATCTACAAGACCAATGACAAATTGTGTATTGGGTTCGTATTTTTGTAAGTCTTCGCCCAAAGCTAACGCAAATGGTATTTGAGAAATTGAGCAAACTGTATAGACTAACTGTTTCATATTCTAATGGGGTAATGTTAGGATTTTGAAGTGTTTTGAATATGTTTTTCTACAGCATTCCAAACTACTTCAAATGGTAAATCAGCACAAGGTTTTTGCCCGTCTGTAATCATGATGGCATTGTTGGTTGCGTATCCACCTGAGTAAGGAAGATATTTGTCAAAATGTACAAACTTTCCGAATAACAGCAAGCCATACGTCCCAACGGCATTTGCCAAATGCGCAGGGCCACTGTCTACGCCCATAAAAAACTGTGCTCTACGGATAATTTCGGCTGTTTGGAGCAAACTAAATTTCCCACAGCAATTGATATATCCCGGTAATGATTGATTTAAACTGCTTTTTAAACCCACTTCAACAACGTGATAACCAAGCTCATAGAGGCGTTGAATAAGGTTTTCCCAATGGAACGTTTGCCAGTCTTTTGGCGAAAAGTTGGAGTGACAGTGAATCGCAACAAATTTTTGCGGTAAAGCCTGCTGGTCTATTTTTTGTCTATCGCTCTCGCTAATATAAACTTTGGGCGTTTCTTGACTTAATGGTAAACCACCCACCTTGGCAAAAACTTCTAATAAATTTCCGAATTCAAAGTAGTTTTTTACATGAATACCAAGTTGCTCAGCATACGGATTAGTCAAAAATGTAAGCGTCGGTATATGGAGGCGTAACTCAGGCATGTGAAGATTATAAAAAACATCAAAGTTATGGTGCTTGCTAGTGAGAATACTCTGATATAAGTTGGTTTCTTCAATAGTGTAGTCAATATTGGGGTTACTATCTATGAGCTCTCTAAATGGTTTGCGAACAATCCAAAAGACTTTGCTTTCAGGATGCTTCTGTTTAATAATGCGAGAAAGGGGCTCTGCTGCTACAATATCTCCAAAATGTTCTGCCAGAAGCACGCCAATCATTTGTTGTTTGGGATTATTTAATTTAATCCTACGAACCAACAAATAGCTTTGAACGAATCTCCAAGCTGGTACATATTGTTGAAGTATATATTTGTTATAGCGATGTTTCCAGAGGTCAATAAAACGCTGAATACCCATTTTTACTTTAAGATTTGTCTGAAATTAAGTATTAATGCAAAATAAAATTGCGTTAATATGCTTTAGGCAGTAAGCCGTAGGCATTAGGCAAAAAAACTTCTATTACTTCCTGAGAAATACTATTTAACATTTACCCTAGCGCATAAAAGAGCTCATAGCGTATAAAATTATTATTTTTTACACGCCTTAGGCTCTAAGCACTATGCCGTAAGCTGAAAGTTCAAAAGTGTTTCTGATGGAATCATGAAAAAATTCCTATAGTCTAAAGCGTATTAATTAACGATTTAATAGGGAAACCACTTTGCGAAAAGGCATTTGTAATGCTTTTCTGACACGTTTATAACGTTTGACTTTAGGTGGTTTGATGTAAAAACAAGAGATTTTAATGTAATAATCGTTAAAGTTATCTTTCAGCTTTTGGGCATAATATTGAAACAAAGGAACAATATCTGGTCTATTTTCGAAGCTAGAACGGTTTTGGTATTTCGAAACTTCGTTCGGCTTTTTCAACTCATATCCACTATAATGGAAGAAAATCAGAGGCTTGCCATTGATAAAATATTTGCCATCTCTTATACTCACTGTACGCTCATGTAAGTTCCAGTAGGCCATATTGTAGCCAGGGTATTTATCTACCAATACGTCATTTGGATAGAACAGAGGCACAAAATTAATCCAATGCTGATCTACAAATAAGCCATTGCAAAGATCAATTCTACAGTCTTTTTCTAAGCGGTCTTTCCACCAACTCACCATGTGATAGGTCGCTTCGCTTCTTGATGTGGCGATAAATCCAAGGTTGTATAATCCTGTACTTAAATGGTCAGTTTCTTTGGTATTCAAATCATCGTTGATAGGCGAGCAGATATGTGGCGTCACCACCATCGGGTATTTTTTCAAAGAATCTTCAAGTGGTTTCAAGCTGTCAAAAACAATGATGTCTGGGTCAAAGTAGATAACGTTTTGAATATCAGGACGATTTTTGTAAAAATAATCTATAAAATAGGGTTTTACTGCGGTATTAAGCTCCGTGATATTATAAATCTCACACATTTGTTCAAACGATTCGATATTGATTTTGTCAATTTCGAGCATTTGAAATGGAGGAATTTTGTCTGGTTCAAGCTCCACTTTGTCGAGTCTATCTACCAAGCCAATCACAAATTCTATGGATGGGTTTTGTTCTTGCAACGATTGACCCAATGTTTGAGCTTGAGCCAAATAGTTAATTGAACAAATGGTGAATGCTAAAGTCATAATTGTATTTCGGTAATACTATTGGCAGATTATGCCATTCAAATTAAGTTGGTTTCGGGTTCGGTTTTGAACTATTATGAAATTTGTAAAATTGTCAAAAATTCCTGAAAAGCTTTTTCTGTCGAATGTCTTTGAAGAACTTTCTCCCTTGCTATTCGTCCCATTTTTGTACGAATTTCTGGATTTTCCTTCATAATCCTAACGGCATTTGCCATGGCTTCTAACGACAGATAAGGGACTATCATGCCTGCATCTGTCTCAATCAAATCTTGGGCGCCACCTGCTTTTTCAAAACAAACCATCGGTTTTTGTAATAAAGCAGCCTCCAAAACTACCAATGGATAAGGGTCTTCACGAGAGGTGAGTGCAAAAATATCGAAAACTGACAAGTAATCCAGCGGATTGCTCACAGCTTCCACAAACTTGATGTTTTGTAAGCCTAAGCGTTGTGCATCTATAGAAAAAATCTTAAAGTCATTTTGTGAATGAGAGCCACCTACCCAAAGAAAATAAGTATTTTGATGCTGCAAAATATGTGCAAGCTGAACAAACAAATCGGTTCCTTTTCGTAAATCAATAGTGCCCATACCACCTACAACAAACGCATCTTGAGGTATCCCAAGTTCTTGTTTAAGGGCATTTACTTTAGTGCTAGAAATCTGATATTGTTGTGCAGATTCGGGGAGTAGTGAACACAAAATCTCTATTTGTTGCTCAGGAATTCCAAACTGTTGAAGGAGATTTTGTTTAACTGAATTGGCACAAGCAATAAATTTTTGAGTGCCACGAAGGGTGTTGTCTATTGCTTGTTGAATCCCATTGTACATCTCTATACCCATACGAAGTTCGTGGATATAGGAATAAATAGGGCAATTAAACTGACTTAATTCTTCAAAAATATCTCCATTGGTAAAGGTATTGGAAACTATCAAATCAAATTTTTGACTAGCTAGTATCTGCCAAACGGGATTAACCTCTGAGGTAGTTTGCCCAATTTTAGCTTTAATTTTTTGTAGGATTTGACTTTTGAGTCCGACAGGTTTTTCTTGATGAAGAATATAAGTTGGGGCAACTGCTTCGTACTCTTGAACTAGAGGACCGTCGTGCTTGAGAAGTATCGAAAACTGTACTTTACCATACGCTTTTAACAATTTTAAAAACCTAAGTAATAAAATTTGAGAGCCTGCACGATTGGCATCATGACCCACAAAAAGTATGTTTTGTATCATAAAAATAAGCCTCGACGGAAATTTGGATTTCAAAATTACAAAATAATCTCGGATTCTCTGAACCTTCTACTCGTTCATCGCAAGAATGACAGGCTTATTGGGATAATTTCAAACTTTCAAGGATTTCCTCGTAGCGCTGTATGGTTTTAGTTAAAGTTTTTTGTAAGTCTTCGTCAGACTCCGCCAATAATGCTTCAAACATTTGTTTTCTATTTTCCAGAAAAAAGTAATTCTGAGGGGTATGAATATTGGTCATCCCGCCACGATGCTTGCGATAGCAACCCATTGTTTCGGGAAAGTACTTTATCTTGCCAAATTTTACTGCCTGCATAAAAATTCCGATATCACCACTAGCGCTTTTCCACCACCAAGGAGCTAGCCCATTTTTGAAAACATTTCGAAAAACAGTGCTTGCAGTGCCCAATATCCATTCCTCATCCTTGTATAAATCATCAAGTGTCGAAACTTCTTTTTGGTCTGAATGATTAAAAGGGTGACTTTCGGAGCCATCCTCATAAATTACTTCCAACTGATGATGCGTTAATGCAAAATCAGGATGCTGATCTAGGAAATCTACTTGTTTTTGGAGTTTCTGTGGGTCTGTCCAATAATCGTCGCCCTCGCACAAAGCGATATATTCTCCTTGTGCTTTGCCAAAAATAAAGGCTACATTGTTTTTGCCACCTAATTCTCGAGGAGAACTTGGTCCAAGATTGGTAGTATGTAAATAGGCTTTAATCTGAGGATAACGTTGGCTATACGCCTGAATGATTTCGGCACTGTTGTCTGTAGAAGCATCATCGCCAATGACAATTTCATACTCAAAATTCACCTGTTGTGCGAGTGCTCCCTCCAACATTTGAGCAATGAATTTACCATGATTATAGACAGGAACAAGGATACTTACTTTAGGCATTTTTTCCATAAACCAATTTTTTAGCATTGTTTAGACAACGAGCCTACAAAAATGCTAGGAAAATGCTGAGCAAGCAAAGATAATTATAGGAATGTTTTAAACGTATTGCTTCTCTAGATTAGAAGTTATTAAAGGGTGATTAGTCAGATTTTTAAAGTGTAGTTTAGTTTCAAAAAGACAAATTAATGTGCTTGAATAAAAGGACGTAAATCGATGATAGCCTATCTGTTATTGGCAAATCGTTGTCGGTCATTTGCTCCGCTTCTGCCTGCATAGATGATTTGCCAAGCATCCATCAGTAATGGATTCAGTTGTGCAATGTTTGAGGGTTGATTGAGGGCTTGTGTCTGGCTTAATGATAAGTTTATATCTTGTAAGAAAACCTGCTTTTCTGTTGTCGTAAATCCTAATGCCTTATTAGCAACGCTCTCAAGTATTTGATTTAAGGAAATATTAGGACAGAGTTTATCCTCTACCGCTGGTTTATTTACTAATACCAACTGCTCCAGCTTTCTACATAAAGTAATTCTTGGTTTTCGAGCCAAGCAAATAGTACACTCAGGTTCGTCTTTTTCACAAAAATCCCTCTTCTAACCGTAGCTAAAAGAGGGATTTTGTTAGGCTTGTTCTTTCTCGAAGATGTACAAGGTGCCTGTACCGCTTTCTAACACATAGAGCCTGTCATCTGTTACTTGAGGTGGGGTTGCCAACACTACTGCATTGCCTTCATAATCATCAGGAACACTACCTTGCCACTCCGGGGCGGCATAATACCATTCTACCTCTAATTTTTGTCTATTGAATGCTCCTACTGATAACTCGCCTGTTGCATAGTTACGTCCCGTGAAATAGATGTAATTGCCCAATACAGTACTCGTAGCAAACGCCCAGTCTCTACCAAAGGTGTTTTTTAGTAGTAGCTTACTGGTTTGGGTTTGCAGGTCTATTTCTACATAATTGGTATCATAAAACAATACTACTTTACGCTCATCTGCCAGTAAATGCACGCCTGCCCCAAAGCCCACTTGGTGAGTTTCATAAGTGTTGATATACCATTGAACCTCACCATTTTGAATGCTTATTGCTACGAGCGTGGTATTTCCAATCCATACATATAATTCTTTTTCTATAACCCCTAAGATATTTCTAATTTCCCCATAAGCTCCCAAATCTACCTCCCACTCGTATTCACCTGTGAGAAGGGAGAGGGATTTGAGGATGGTCCAACCTTCATTAATGATTAGGTTATTGTTGCATAATAGTTTTATTCCAAAAGAGATATTTCTTTGTATTAACTTTTTTTCTTTGGATAATAAATCAAAAACAATAAGATTTCTCTTTCCTTCAACTTTTTCTAACGCAATGAATTCGCTATTAGACTTTTGAAACTGTAAAGACACTTTACCTAAACTATAGGTGCTTTTTGATTTTGTTGTCGGCTTCCCATTTTTAGTACAGTTTAAAAATATACATAATCAGTCTGCTTTGATTATGTTTTTAACCCTTCTTG
>NZ_JAAALB010000038.1 GCF_009905545.1 Cellulophaga sp. BC115SP
CTCTTTGCCTCTTTGCCTCTTTGCCTCTTTGCCTCTTTGCCTCTTTGCCTCTTTGCCTCTTTGCCTCTTTGCCTCTTACAATGTCATTGGTACATCCATCAATAGGATTTCGGCATCTTGTGTTAGGGCTTTCAAAGCGATAGATTTTGTATTCCAGATACCCAAGCCATCACGTTGATTAACTGTTTGACCATCGATTTCAAAATCTCCTTTTAGAATAAAAGCATATACACCGTTTCCTTGACGTTTTATATCGTAGTTGGCAGTTGTACCAGCATCGAACGTACCAATATTAAACCATGCATCCTGATGAATCCAAACGCCTGCATCTTCTGGATTAGGAGAGAGAATTTGTTGTAAACGGTTGCGACGGTCAGCAATATCTAGCGTCATTTGGTCGTAGCGAGGCGTAACGTTTTTCTTGTTAGGGAATACCCAAATCTGTAAAAACTTTGTTTCTTTATCGCTGTTGCGGTTGTATTCGCTGTGATACACACCTGTACCAGCACTCATAACCTGAATATCGCCCTTTTTGATGACTGCCACGTTATTCATGCTGTCTTTGTGCTCAAGGTCACCTTCTAATGGAATTGAGATAATTTCCATATTGTCGTGCGGGTGAGTTCCAAAGCCACGACCTGCTGCTACTTGGTCGTCGTTGAGTACACGCAAAACACCAAAGTGGACTCTTTCTGGATTATAATAATTAGCGAAACTAAAAGTATGATGACTTTTTAGCCATCCATGATTGGCATAGCCGCGAGTATCGGCTTTATGCAATATTGTATTTGCCATGATTTTTGTCTGAGGATTGGGTAAATGATTCAAACCGATTACTTCCAATGGTTGCAATTCATCATTTTGATGATTGTTGAGTTCTTTTCCTAGAACTTTAGAACTCACAAACATTCCAGTTCCCAATATGCCTTTCTTAAGAAATTCCTTGCGTTCCATCGTTGTAAATCGTTTTGTTAAATGAACAGTACAAAGATGCACGAAGCGCAAGCCTCAAAACATTGAACTAGGACAAGAATTTTGGGATAATTTGAAGATTTGTTAATTTGAAGATTTGGAAATGGAGTTGTTTGATTTTTTCTGTCAGGGGTGAATAAATTCACCCACTAATTATTGAACAAGTTATCGATTCAGTTTGAAAACTGTTTAAAAAGTAAGTCCAAGACTAAGTCTTGAACTAGGAGTTCCAAGTTTGTTCAGGAAGAAAAAAATGACCTGTGTTTTTTTGCTTATAGCCTAATGCATACGGCTTTACAGCCTAAAACTGTTTTGCCAATTTGGCACGAACTTTACTCAAAAATTCGGCAGAAATACCCAAATACGAAGCAATATAATGTTGAGGAACTCTTTGAGGAATACTTGGATATCTTTTCAGAAAATCAAGATACTTTTCCATCGCAGGTTTGGCAATGGTATTGATTAATCTGTTTTGGGTAACAGACAAATTCCGTTGTACTAGCAAACGGAAAAATCGTTCGAACCGTGGAGCTTTTTCGAGAAGTGTTTCTTTGGTGTTATGGTCAAGGTATAAAATTTCACAAGCCTCAAGCGTTTCGATAAAAATGTTACTTGGAACTTGTTCATGAAAACTTGCAATATCACTAATCCACCAGCCTTCCACGGCAAATTGTAGAATAACTTCCGCACCTTTATCATCCAAATAATAAGTACGAGCACAACCTTTCACGATAAATGCTTCAATATCACAAACGTCTCCAGCTTTTAGCAAAAAGGTTTTTTTCGGGACTTTTTTATAAGTCAATAGGTCATTAAAAATGCTTAATTCTTCTGCTGTAAACGAAACATATTTGCCGATGGCTTGATTAATAATATCGTTGTATTGACTTGAGTAAGGTTGCATAGGATAAAAGATTGATAGTACGATTGAGAATAAAATGTAGACTTTAAATTAGTTGCCTATTGTAGTTGCCCTTCACAAACTCCCAAGTTCGATAATCTCCCCAATAAATGCCATTTTGATTAGGAGCGTAAAAACCACAATGTCCGCCGTGAGCGGGATATTCACTGAAAAGGTAATTCGACTTTTTAGCTTTATCCAAAATCGCACAACTTTCTGATAATACAGGGTCGTTAGCGGCATTTAAGATTAATGAAGGAATCCTAATTTGGTCTACTACATGAATTGCACTACATGAATCATAATAGTCTGCGGCATTTTTGAGACCGTGCAAAGGCGCAATGTATTCTCCTGTAAACTCATCTAAGGTTTTGTATTTTTCAAATAATGAAAACCATTTCGGGTCAATCAACTCAGTTCTTTTTTGTAAAAAACGATGAAGTTTACTTTTAAAGCGATTTGCATAAAAGCCTTCAGCACCCATCGCATCCACGCTTCCTTGAATATCGGTAGGAACAGAGATCGCTACAACTGATTTAATTTCTTGGGCTATGTTTACACCTTGCTCTCCAGCATATTTGAGCGATATATTTCCACCTTTGCTATATCCCACCAACGTAATTTGCGTGTAGTGTTTCATCGCCAAGCAATGATTGATTACATACGCCAAATCTTGAGAATCACCATGCGTTGTTAATCGCTCCAAACGATTATTTTCACCGCTCAGTCCTCTGTGATTCCAGCAAACCGCATCCCAATGGTTTTGATTAAACAATTTTACCGCTCCCAAAATATAGGGTCTTGTAGAGTTTCCCAGAAATCCATGTGTAACAATGACAAGAGATTTGCTAGGAACAGAACTTTTACTCCAATCCAAATCCAAAAAATCTCCATCAGGCAACTCTATGCGCTCACGTGTATAGTGCACTCCCTCAACCTTACGAAGCGTAGAAGGGTAAATAGTCGAGAAATGTGGGTTTCTCCAGATATGTTTTGCTTTGTAAGATGACTCGATTAAAGGCATATTGGGGTAGTGATGAGTTTTGAGTGCGGAGTGTTGAATTTAGTAATTGCTTTTGATTGCTAATGGCTGAAAGCTCTTCGTCAGACTGTTGCGATATGTTCAATCTCAATTGGTTCGATTTTTTCGAGTTTCCCAATGATTTGATTGGTCATATTTCTACGAAACTCAAGTTGTAAAGTACATTGATTGTCAAAAAGTTGATTCTTGACTTTCAGCCCAAATTCTTTTACTACTTTCATCACATCATTCATTTGAACAAATTCAAAACGTACTTCATAAATCTCATTGACCGTTTTTTCAACGATTTCTGCTTCAGCTAATGCTTCTTGAGTAGCCGTTTTGTAGGCATTAATCAGACCCGGAACGCCTAATAAAGTACCACCAAAATAACGAACGACTACCACCAAAATATTAGTTATATCTTTTGACAATAAGACATTCAAAATAGGTTTTCCAGCCGAACCAGATGGTTCACCGTCGTCATTGACCCTAAAATTGGTTCGGTCTTGTCCCAAGCGATAGGCATAGCAATGATGAACCGCTTTGAAATGTTCCTTTTTGAGTTGGTCTACTAATTCTTTTACCTCTGACTCGTCTTCAATAGGATAGGCATAGGCAAAAAATTTACTGCCCTTATCTTTAAATAGCCCTTCAGCCGAGCCAGTAATGGTTTTGTAAGTATCTTCAAATAACATAAAATCTCAATTTTGATAGTTGCACGGCTTTTGATGGCGCCGTGCATAATATCTACAAATTTACTTAAGTAATTGGAGAAAATGATGCTATCAAGGATGATACGTGTTGGACTTCGTTGCTGAATAGTTTGGAGCTACAGCATAAAGCATAATTATGCGTAACTTTGTGTTTTGAGATTGAAAACCGATATCGTATCAAATATCTGTTGGTACGATTAAAAGATATTATAATGCAAACGAATTATTATTTTCTTCGACAGCTTTCGAAGCGATTGGAAGAGGAGTTGGTAGGTTTGGTATTTGCCGAATGTTTTTCGCAAGAAAAAGATGAATTGGTCTTAGGCTTTTGTACCGATGGAAAACAGTGGAGAAAAAAGCGTGATTTTTATATAAAAGCTGTTTTGCATCCTGATTTTGCCTGTTTGAATTTTCCTGATGATTTTCGTCGCGCTGGTCGAAATTCGGTGGATTTGTTCAAGGAAATCAATGGTTTGAGAGTTGAAAGAGTCCAACAATTTTTGAACGAAAGGGCTTTTGCGCTATATTTTGAAAACAATTTTACTCTGTTATTCAAAATGTACGGTAATCGCTCGAATATCGTCTTATTCGAAGGTGACGAGGTACTGGATTTGTTTCATAACAAATTGGTTGTCGATAATAACCTTTCTCTCCAAACACTCGACCGTCCGATTGATCAGAGTTTTGAAGCTTTTGTGGCAGCAAATGGACAGCTAAATGCATTATTCCCAACTTTTGGAAAAGAAATCGTAAAGCTAATTCAGGGAAAAATTAAGGCATTAGAACAGCCAACTCTTGAACAGCAATGGGCAATAGTCCAAGAAATCCTTAAAGAGTTAGAAGCTTCTCAGTTTTATATCAAGACCATTGATTACCAGCCTGTGCTGTCGATGGTACAAGAGGGTGGCGAATGGGTGAAAACCTTGACAGACCCTATTGTAGCGAGCAATGAACTGTACTATTCTTTTGCTCGAATCAATGTTTTTGACAAAGAAAAAGGGCAGTGTATTCGTTATTTACAAAAGCAAATATCACGTACCCAAACTTATATTGATAAGTCATATACGCAGCTTTCGAGTTTGGAAGAGGATGTCAAACATGAAGAAATTGCCAACATCATTATGGCCAATTTACATGCGATTCCTGAGCGAACAGAGGTAATAGAGTTGTATGATTTTTATCGTGATAAACCTATTAAAGTAAGGTTGAAGCCTGATTTGACTCCCCAAAAGAATGCTGAAAACTATTACCGAAAAGCCAAAAATGAAAAGATAGAAATCCAAAAACTCATGGAGAATATCGAGGCTAAAGAGGAGTTGATGCAAGAATTGCAGGGGCATATCAGCAAAGTGGAGGCAATCGAAAGTCTGCGAGAATTGCGAAAATACATTAAGAATAATGTTAGCGAGCAAACCGACAAACAGGTGCTGACAGTTCAAGATTTATTTAAATATGTAAATTATCAAGGTTGGGAAATCTTAATTGGTAAAAATTCCAGAAATAACGATTTGCTTACTCAACGATACGCCCGAAAAGAAGACCTATGGCTTCACGCTCGTGACGTATCTGGCTCACACGTGGTCATTCGCCGACAAGCGGGGAAGAAGTTTCCAGTAAATGTCATTGAAAAGGCAGCAGGAATTGCAGCTTATTATTCTAAGCGAAAAAATGATACACTTTGTCCAGTGATAGTCACGCCCAAAAAATATGTTCGCAAAACCAAAGATTTGCTAGAAGGTCAGGTGATTGTGGATAAAGAGGAGGTAGTTTTGATTGAGCCAAGTTTGTAATTACCAGTAGAGACATAATACTTTACGTCTTAAGCTGAGTCAGGCATAGCATATTA
This sequence comes from Cellulophaga sp. BC115SP, assembly GCF_009905545.1. Taxonomy (GTDB): domain Bacteria; phylum Bacteroidota; class Bacteroidia; order Cytophagales; family Spirosomataceae; genus Flectobacillus; species Flectobacillus rivi. The sequence goes on from NZ_JAAALB010000038.1 coordinate 5,457, forward strand.
ATAGCAACATGAGTCATCCCGAATTTTAAGATTGGGGTTATCCTCCAAGTTTTCATCAAAAAAGCGGTCGGAATATATTTTCCAACCGCTTTTTTGATGCTCCCATACTGGATTTTACTCAGTATAAGACGCAATCATTGCGTCTCTACCACGAGAATACAAATTTTAACATAATCACTCATTCGCTCAATCACTCAATCGCTAAATTGTTTGATGCAGTACAAAATATGACTTGGCTTAAGACGCAATCATTGCGTCTCTACAAAAAAACACAAAATGATACACCTCACACCTTAAATAAATTATTTTTTATATAAAAAAGTTGCAATTGTTGTTCTAACTAAAGTATTTTTGCTATTGTAGAACAGTGTAGAACTGTATAAGATAATGTGCAATCATTTGAGCATCGAAAAAATTTGGATTATTCTTATAAAATCAGAATTAATTTCAAGTTTTTAAAGCAATAGTAATATAAGTATCCAGTAAATAAATACATATTGCCTTGTTTGTTTTGCCATTAAAATTGTAACTTTCAGATTCAAAATTTAATTTATCCCTGATTATAAACTATTCAAATCAATTCAACCCATGCACAAAGGACTGGAACTTATTGATTATCTGGTATTTCTCATTTATTTCGTGGTAGTGGCTGGCTATGGCTACTGGATTTATCAAAAGAAAAAATCAAAAGAAGCATCTTCTACAGATTTCTTCTTAGCTGAAGGTTCGCTTACATGGTGGGCAATTGGAGCATCGATGATTGCTTCAAACATTTCGGCAGAACAGTTCATTGGTATGGCTGGTAACGGCTATAAAATGGGTTTGGCAATTTCGACGTATGAATGGATGGCTGCTGCTACGCTTATTATTGTGGCGGTATTCTTTATGCCAATCTATTTGAAGAATAAAATCTTTACAATGCCTCAATTCCTGAAACAACGCTATAACTCTACCGTGAGTACGATTATGGCTGTTTTCTGGTTGATTTTATATGTTGTCGTAAACCTTACTTCTATCTTATATCTAGGTGCATTGGCAGTTTCGACCATCTCAGGTCTTGATTTTACTTTGTGTATGTGGGGATTAGCAATTTTTGCGGTAATCATTACACTAGGTGGTATGAAAGTAATTGGTTTTACAGACGTTATTCAGGTATTTTTCTTGATTTTAGGTGGTTTGTGTACTACTTACTTAGCCTTGACGTTGGTGTCAGACCAATTTGGTTCACAAGGTGCAATGGAAGGTTTGAGTCATATCTTCAATAAGGCAGATGACCATTTCCACATGATTTTGAAAAGAGATAACCCCAACTTTACTTCTTTGCCAGGTTTGACAGTGTTAGTAGGTGGTATGTGGATTGTGAACTTGAACTATTGGGGATGTAACCAGTATATTACACAGCGTGCTTTGGGTGCTTCGTTACCAGTAGCTCGTGAAGGTTTGTTGTTTGCAGGTTTCTTAAAATTATTGATGCCTATCATCGTAGTATTGCCAGGTATTGCTGCTTATGTATTGCACGCAAATGGTATGTTCCAACAAGAAATGCTTGGAGCTGATGGTACAGTAAACGCTGACCACGCTTATCCAGTATTGTTAAACTTGTTAACACCAGGCTTGAAAGGTTTGTCTTTTGCGGCATTGACAGCGGCTATTGTAGCATCTTTGGCTGGTAAAGCAAACTCTATCTCGACGATTTTTACCCTAGATATTTATCAAAAATTCTTTAATAAAGAGGCCTCTGAAGAGCAATTGGTAAAAACTGGTCGTATCGTGATTGTAATAGCTATGGTACTTGCTATTTTGATTTCTCCATATTTGGGTATCGATAAAAAAGGTGGTTTTGACTTTATCCAAGAAATGACTGGATATGTATCTCCAGGTATCTTTGCGGTATTCTTGTTAGGTTTCTTCTGGAAACGTGCTAACTCGGCAGGTGCTATGGCTGCAACGATTGGTTCGGTCGTAATTTCATTGATATTGAAAGATTTGCCAGAAATGACAGGTATGTATGATACTGTGTTTTACTCATCATTCTTGGATGGAGAAGGACATCATATCATTCCATTCCTTGACCGTATGGGCTTAACATTCTTAATATGTGTGTTGATGATGGTAGTATTAGGCTTGGCAGATTCATCAACAAAAGATGGGGAGAAAGCGTTGAAAATCGATGCTTCTATGTTCAAAACTAACACGGCATTTGCAGTTGGAGCTTCAGTGATTATTGCTATTCTTGTGGTTCTTTACACAGTATTCTGGTAGTTTTTTTATAATAGAAATATCATTAACAAAAACGGCGGTGAGGTTACTCATCGCCGTTTTTGTTGTAATTTTGTGGTATGTCAAATTCGTCAAAATATTTAATTATCATTGCTGGACCAACTGCCGTTGGCAAAACAGACCTATGTGTCAGGCTTGCTAAACACTTCGATACAGAAGTGGTTTCGGCAGATTCTCGACAGTTTTATCAAGAATTAGCTATTGGTACTGCTAAGCCTACCTCCGAGGAAATGCAAGGGGTAAAACACCATTTTATCGATTCTCACAGTATTGCTGATTATTACTCTGTTGGCGATTACGAACGTGATTGTTTGGCAGTATTAGAAGAAATTTTTACGCGTAAAGATGTAGCCATTTTGACTGGGGGGTCGGGGATGTTTATCAAAATCGTAACCGATGGACTCGACGAAATGCCTGAGGCGGATTTAGAGCTCCGAGAGTCGTTAATGAAGCGTTTAGAAACGGAAGGGCTTGAAAGTTTATCAGCTCAATTGCGCGAACTTGATCCCGTTTATTTTGAAGAAGTAGACCAACAAAATCCTCAAAGAATTGTCAGAGCGTTGGAGGTCTGTTTGGCTACAGGACAGCCATTTTCGGCTTTTCGTAAAAAACAAAAAAAGGAAAGACCATTTGAGTGTATCAGAATCGCCCTTGAACGACCACGGGAAGAATTATACGCTCGTATTGATTTACGAATGGATTTGATGCTGGCGCAAGGGCTAGAAGAGGAGGCAAGAAACGCTTTGCCATACCGAGAGCATTATGCCTTAAAAACAGTGGGCTACAAAGAGATTTATGAGCATTGGGATGGTCAGTATGATCGTGATGAAATGGTGCGTTTGCTTAAAAGAAATACTCGTCGCTATGCCAAACGCCAATTGACATGGTTTCGAAACCAAGATGATTTCCAATGGTTCGATCCAAAGCAAGAGGCAGAAATAGTGAAATACATTGAAAATGTAATGTTGTAAAAGGAAGTTATGATAATGGCATTTTAGTTATTAGAGTTAAATCATAATAAGGAGAAACAATCAATATACCTGTGCCATACGATAGTAAGTAGCTGCCAATAGCTGTAAATATATTTTGAGTAAAAATCCCGAAAGCTGAGTGCCAAAAGCTCAACGCCATCATAACAAATGTAGCGGCCTCTATTAGAAGTCGCTACAAAAGAATCCTTAAACCAAAACTAAATTTAAAATCTGAGCTTTCCAACATTCAAATTTGTTTGAATGAGGACGCAATATCTTGACGAAAAGCCACTATGATTTTGGTGAAATAGTGTATTTACACAAAATCATTAAGACTTCTCTAAAATCTTCTTTGTAAAAAATTAACCTTTATTTTGTTGAAAAACTGTCCCTAAAACAGTAGCTCCCATGGCAACAAGCTTACTTTTTTCCTTAAGCTTTGCAATTGAAATGGTACTCTTTGTTTTAGTTTCTTTAGCGACCTTCTTCTCCGTTTTCTTTGGGGCTAATAGGTTATGAGGAAATCCAATAGCTAACGACTCGAAATTAACCGAAGTTGCAATTACAAAAGAGGTCAATACTATGAGCTTTTTCATGTGACTTGTAAGTTTTTTAGTGCTTTGAATCGTTAGTCGCTCAAGGCGATTTTTAATTACAATTCAAAGTTATAGGTTTTGTATAGTATTATGCAATACATAGTACCGTTTTTATTCCAGAAAACAGGATGAGTGGTAATCTGTTTGGATGAATGGTTGGCCTATTTGTCCATAAGATGCAGCTGGTAGAAGGAAAGTTGCAGGATGGCTGAAATATTTTTTCAACTATTTTCAAAAAAGAAATTTAAAGAGCTGTTATATGTTGTAAATCAATTGATTATGCGATTTTGTTGGCTGAGGTGAACTATTGTGCTATTGGAAAATAAAGTAAGATTGGTATGATATTATCCTCAACTTTAGCATAATATCATTATCATACCGCTTCATAAAAACTTCTGTAATAAAATCCGACTTTGTTCGATTGGCTCACGTTTTTCAAAATCGATGATGTGAAAACCATTAGAAATACCAAAAATCTGCATAGCTTTTAGGTAATTTCTGGTTTTGAAGATAATGCTAGAATACCCTTCTTTTTTTGCCCAATCTTCCATTTGATCTGCTAAATTTTTAGCAATTTTTTGTTTTCGATACGCTGGCAATACAGCTCCCATCCAACTATAAAATGAACCATCGTCGCTTTTTTGATAGCCAGCTTTAAAGCCTACAGGTAGGTCTTCGTCATAAGCCACAAGGATGAGATGTTTAGGTGAATGATCAAAACGCTCTTGGTAAACATCCTTGGCATACAGATTTTCAAACTCGGGGATACCCGCCGATACGCTTAAAATGTCTTCTACGGTTCCTTGTCGATAAGATATTTGCATATTTTTTTAATTTTTTTTCGTACCACAAAGATAATTTTCATCTGAGTTAAATACCATACTTCCAAATTTTAGGATAGCCTAAAATTTTTTAGACTTAGAAAAGTAATATTTTTTGACTTTTGTTGCGTATATCATTTAGCGTTCAATCTACTTGAAAATGTTTGGAAATTTGAATAATAGCCCCTAGATTTCGAAAAAATCAATTCAACGATATTCCTGTCAATCATTTGACAATCTTTATTATATCCTAATGAAAAATTGGGGCTGAATGCTATTGCCCTTTTACAACAAACTATTGTAAACTATGCATGAATTACTCAAATCGCTGGGCATTGCTCAGTTGAATCATGGTACAAGCACAGGACTCAAATCATGGTCCTCGGGCGATACAGTGATTGATTCTTTTTCGCCTGTTGATGCTGAACTAATAGCCCAAGTATATCAGACTACTCAGGAAGATTATGAGTTAGTTTTGAGTAAAGCACAAAATGCCGCTACTGAATGGCGGAATATACCAGCACCAAAGCGTGGTGAAATAGTACGCCAAATGGGAGAGGCTTTTCGTAAGCATAAGGATAACTTGGGAAAGTTGGTTTCTTATGAAATGGGAAAAAGTCTTCAAGAAGGCCTTGGTGAAGTTCAAGAAATTATTGATATCTGTGATTTTGCCGTAGGACTTTCTCGTCAGTTGTATGGACTGACCATGCATTCGGAGCGACCCTCACATCGTATGTATGAGCAATGGCATCCATTTGGAGTTGTTGGTATTATTTCTGCTTTTAACTTCCCTGTAGCCGTTTGGTCGTGGAATGCTATGTTGGCGTGGGTCTGTGGCAATGTTTGTATTTGGAAGCCTTCTGAAAAAACGCCTCTGACAGCTATTGCTTGTCAGCATATTATTTCGGAGGTATTGCGTCAAAATCATCTTCCTGAAGGATTATCTTCGATTATTACGGGAAAGGCTCAAGTGGGAGATTGGTTGGTATCGGACAAACGAGTAGCCTTGATTTCTGCGACAGGTTCTACACGCATGGGACGTGCGGTAGGAACTAAAGTCGCCGAACGTTTTGGTAAATGTCTTCTAGAATTAGGCGGAAACAATGCCATCATTATAACTGAAAATGCTGATTTAAACATCGCAATTCCTGCTGTGGTATTTGGTGCAGTGGGTACTGCTGGACAGCGTTGTACGAGTACTCGTCGATTGATTATCCACGATTCAATTTATCAACAAGTAAAAGAGCGTTTGGTCAAAGCCTATGCTCAATTACGAATCGGAAATCCGCTTGATGCCCACAATCACGTTGGCCCATTGATTGATAAAGATGCTGTTAGAGCATACTTGTCAGCAGCTGCGCAAGTGGTAGAGCAGGGCGGAAAAATGCTCATCGATGCGGAGGTTTTGGAAGGTGCAGGTTTTGAGTCGGAATGCTATGTACGACCATGTATTGCTGAAGCCAAACCTGATTTTGCCATAGTGCAACACGAAACATTTGCGCCAATTCTTTACTTACTATCTTACAGTACAATAGATGAAGCTATTGCGATTCAGAACAATGTACCGCAGGGACTTTCATCGGCAATTTTTACCCTAAACCTCCGTGAAGCCGAACAATTCCTATCAGCAAATGGCTCAGACTGTGGTATTGCCAATGTCAATATTGGTACCTCGGGTGCTGAAATTGGTGGTGCTTTTGGAGGAGAAAAAGAAACAGGTGGAGGAAGAGAGTCAGGCTCAGATGCTTGGAAATCTTATATGCGTCGCCAAACCAATACCATTAATTATGGTACTTCGTTGCCCTTGGCACAAGGGATAAAATTTGATTTTTAAATGGGAAAAGAACGATTGGGTTTTTAAAAGATAGAGACCTTCGTCCAGATTTTATAACAAACTAATAAACTATTAACTAATTAAGCATTTATGAAAAATCAAGAAGCGATAACCCAATCTTTGATGGAACAGCTTTGGCAGAACTATTGTCAACGAGTGAGTTATGCACGTGCGTATGCCGACATGGTTTTGGAAAAAGGTGGACAAGTGGTCAACGACCACTGTGCATTCCGTACATTTAATACTTTTACAGGAGAACAAAAAGCAGGAATTACAGCCATTTCGGAGGTATTAGAAAGTTTGGGTTACGAAAAAATTGCACCTTATTCTTTTCCTTCAAAGCATTTGAATTCTTTTCATTATCAACATCCGACGAATATTAATTTTCCGAAATTCTTTGTAACTCAACTTGAGGTAGCAGAATTGCCTTCAGAAACACAAGCGCTGATTAATGAAGCAGTGGCTTCTGGAGAAGATGCTCTTGCAGGAGATGCGCGTAACTATTTGGCTGAACTTGCTGACAGCAAAGAGTTATCTGATGACAAAGCCGAAGTTCTGATTACAGCATTGGTGAAATTCTTTGGTCGTCCTTGGAAGCCCGCTAAAAAAAGCACGATTCTGGAAGTGAATAAGGTTTCTCAGTTTGCTGCATGGACGCTGTTGCACGGCAATTCGGTAAACCACTTTACGGCTTATATCAATTATCAAAAAGTAGAGGGATGGGATGATATAGAGTCAACGATGAAAGCGCTGGAAGATGCAGGTATCCCAATCAAACCTGCTGTTGAAGGTGCTAAGGGAAGCAAACTTCGTCAGAGTTCGACTCAAGCAGTTGACGAACTTTGTCCTGTGATAGAAGAGGATGGAAGCGAAGGGCAATTGCAATGGTCGTATGCCTACTATGAACTAGCTGAGCGTAACTATATCGAACAAGATGGTCAACAAGTTTGGTTTGACGGCTTTTTAGGCGAACAGGCTACGAATCTTTTTGAGATGACGAAGAGATAGTTTTTTTAGGCACTAGGGGAGAGGGGTTAGGGTTGAGTTTTTTATTTAGGGAACAGGCACAAAGGCACAGAGTGGTTTTAGGTACTAGGGGAGAGGGTTTAGGGGATAGTAGAGACGCAATGCTTTTCGTCTTGATTTCCTTAATAAAAGTGTTAGTAATCTAAAATTTACATTCACAATTCATCATTCACAACTCATCACTAATCCCTCTTTGCCTATCCCCTTACCCCTTCTTTAAATTAATTTACTATGAAAAAAATACTTGTAATTGGAATGGGAAAAGTGGGCTCCTTGGTAGGGGTTTTACTTTCCAAAAGATTTGAAGTGACTGGTCTCGACAAAAACGGACCAGCTACAGAAGTGGGTTTTCCAACAATCAAAGGAGATGTCACAGACCGTGCATTGCTCGAAAAACTAATACCAGATTTTGATGCAGTGGTATCTTGTATGCCCTACAACCTGAATTTAGCCATAGCCGAAACAGCCTACCAATCAGGCAAACATTATTTTGACTTGACTGAAGATGTTCCTACGACAACCGCTATTCGTGAAATGGCAGCTCGTGGAAGCCGTGCTGTTTTGGCACCACAGTGCGGTTTGGCGCCTGGCTTTATTGGTATTGTGGGTGCTGACTTAGCCAATCGCTTTACTCGTTTGAGAGATATTGAGTTACGAGTTGGTGCTTTGCCTAAATATCCTAATGGCTTACTGGGATATTCATTTACATGGTCACCTGCTGGGGTAATCAACGAATATATCAATGACTGTGAGGTGATTCATAATGGTAAAGTCAAACTAGTTCCAGCATTAGACGGTCTCGAAACCATCAATATCGAGGGAATGGAATTTGAAGCCTTTAGTACTTCTGGTGGTTTGGGTACGATGTGCGAAACTTACGCAGGAAAGGTAGATACGCTTAATTACAAAACCATTCGCTATCCTGGGCATGGCAAACTAATGCGTTTCCTTTTATATGAATTAATCTTGAAAGATCGTCGTGAGTTAATTGAGGAAATTCTTACAGAAGCTAAACCCCCTGTTCAGGAAGATGTGGTTTATGTTTATGCCGTGGTTGAAGGCTGGAAAAACGACCGTATCGAGCGTGAAGAGTTTTATCGTGCTTATTCGCCAATCAAGATTGATGGGAAACATTGGCGAGCGATTTCATGGACAACAGCAGCTTCAATTGTTGCGGTGGTAGAGCTAGTAGCCGATGGCAAACTGCCACAAACAGGTTTTATCAAACAAGAAGATATACCTCTAGCAGATTTGCTAGCCACAACGACTGGGCAATATTTTAGCTAAGTAATAGGTGTGATTGTAAGATATTAATTGTCAATATTTTATAATCACACCTGTTGGTTTATTTCGAATTTTGAAGCTAGGAAGATGATACTATCTTTCATAATAAAACCTCTTAAGACGCAATGCTTTGCGTCTCTACAGTTAGAATACAAATGTTAAAATAATTACTAAATCACTCAATTAGGGGTGACTCATGTCTAAAGTACATTAAAGATTCCAATCCAATATCTCTACCTTTTTAAGAATTTTTAACAAACAGTGCAACCCTTCTTTTTCCCTTCTTGTCAATATCATTGAATTCAACAAGCCCATATATCTGATGCTGAATATTTTGGAAAATCTTCAACCATGGATGTATACCACACCCTACACTTCGAAACGTTTTGAAATAAAGCCATAGCTTTTTGCTATGATCAACAAAATATTTCTATCCATTGGGGAGTCAAACTAGAAAATCGGTATCTGGCCAACTGCTGAGAAAATCTTTTGACAATCCATAAGTCCGTAATCGAACATGAAAAAGTTCCTTTTATTTTCAGCACTCATGAGTGCAATTTTATTGGCAAGTTGTGAACCAGAACAAATTGCCGTTGATAATAATACCAACAATTCAACTGTAATTCCTTCAGCAGTACGTTTAGCGGTTAGTAGCAACTTCCCGCAGGCAGCACAGGTAAAATACACGACGCTTAGTACAAGTACCACGTATGGGGTAGACTTGAAAGTGAGTGGAAAAAGTATGGAGTTGACAATTTCGGCAAATGGAACAGTTTTGAGTTCATTTAGCCTTTCGGACGATACGACTAAGGTTTCTTTACCTGCTAATGTTACAACCTATCTTAATACTAACTATGCAGGGTATAAATTGGAGCGCGTTGCAGCAGGAAAAGACAAAGATGGCAATACGCTTTATAAAGTTTTGATAGAATGGAATGATCAAAAAGTGACAGTAGTATTTGATGCCAATGGCGCTTTTGTAGCAGAATTCAAAGAACCTAAACGCACTGGACAAATTAAAGGTAAGTTTAGAAAATTCTATTCTGTAAGCTATGACCAGCTGCCAGCAACAATTCAAACCCAATTAACAGGTTATACTTTTGTGCGAGCTGCTGCCAATGCCGACTCTACAGGTAATAAATTTTATTTTGTGCTTGCCAAAAAGGATAGTGTTTTCTATGAGTTTTCGTACGATAACGCAGGCAAATTGTTGACAACTAAAACGTATGCCCCTGCTGTTCGTAAAATTGAAGATAAGAATCTCAAACAGTCTGAACTTCCAGCTAACATTGCCGCTTATTTGAGCGCAAATTATGCTTCTTGGAAATACGAAAAAGGTATCGAAATCATCAAAAACGGAGCAGTAGATTCTTACTATATTTCTTTATCGAGTGATAAGAAACTAGTATTTCTGACTTTTGATGCTTCTGGCAATTTAACAAAAACTGTTAGCGGAGAATTGAAACTTCCTAAATTTGAGGACGTTAAGTTAACGGCTGATGTGTTGCCTGCTATTATAACTAGCTATCTCAATACTACCTATGCAGGCTGGTCACTCGATAAAGCAATAGCATTCAAAATAGATGGTGTAATCGAATCTTATTACTTACATATCGTTGTGGGTACAAGTAAATATCATTTATATTTTGATAAAGATGGGAAATTTTTGGTGGCAAAAATTGATAAATAGATAACTTAGCAGAAAGCTTTCTGCTTGAGCATTCAACCACATAAAATAAAGACAGACAACAAGGAAGATTTCAGCTTGCTAACGCTTTCTTGACATAAATCATAATGAAGTTTTTTATAAAACATATTGCCATTTTATTAAGCGTAGTGAGTTTATTGCTGGGATGTGACGAAATCAAAAAAGATGTTGTCAGTATTACGCCAGTCAATACTCAACCTGCACTTTGGGATATTCATACGCTTTATACAGCCCCATCGAATATGGTGACGATTAATGTCAAAGATTTTTTGAAAAATATGACAGGTCATGCCATTAAAATCGAAAAAAACGGGGCGTTCGGAAAAGCGTATTTTACCACCAATGGCAAGTTTATCGTGTATGTGCCCGACTCTACAGTGTCGGATGCTACCGATATGCTGATTTTGAGTGTTGTTAACCTAGATACTCAAAAGCAAGTCAAAGATAGTATCTGGGTAAAAGTGACCAATAATTGGGACAAAGTTCCATGCAACGCAGGCGTTATGCCAGACTTGTTTCATTGTCTCAATAAAGGTACAGAATGTGTGTTGGATGTCTTGAAAAATGACCGTTACTGTAATGCAATTTTAGATTCGGCAAGTCTTCAGATTGCTTTTGACCCATTGTTTGGGTCGGCTGTAGTCAAAAATAACCGAATTGTTTATACCCCCAAAAAAGACTACGACGGACCCGATTTATTATTTTATCGGGTCTGTTCGGCAGGCACTCAGGGTATTTGTATGACAGCAGCGGTAAAATTAGATGTGGAAGGTTCCTTGGTTAGAGCTTGTACTACGAGTCTGTTGCCAAACTATTACGTGATTCCAAGTAATAGTCCGAAGGTACAATTAGATGTTTTGTCGAATGATAATCTGTGCTCTACTTACAATGCCAATACGCTCAAAATAACGAAATGGCCAAAATATGGTACAGCCAGTGTCAATAATGGCAAAATCGACTATGAGCCAGCAACATCAAGTTTTCCTGGTTATCTAACACAGATAGATGATTATTTAGAATATACGCTTTCTGATAAATATGGTGTTGCCTCGCCTAGTGTGTGGGTAAAAGTAAGTCAGATTCGTGCGATTACTTGTGATGCCAAATTTGATAATGGCGTAATGGAGGTTTCGGAAACTATTGTTCAAGCCACACCATTTGAAGTTCCTTACCAACTTTATGTTTCATCTTGCGCCGAGATTAGCTCGATAAGCATTACAGAGCAGGGGTCTCATGGAACTGCGTATGTAAAAGGTACCAAAATTTACTATCAAATCAGCGCTTGGGATAAAGACAAAGGCAAAGATCGAGACGATCAAATTAAAATAAAGTTGACGACTACTCAAGGGAAAGACTTGAGCGCCAATTTTAAAATTAAAATCAAAAAATAAAGACGCATTTGGATTCATAAATAATTATACAAGTGGTTTGAATGTAAAGGCTTTCCCGAATTTCGGGAGAGTCTTTCTCGTAAATCAAATATTGTGATTGAAGTAGTTTTTCCCTTTTATATTTTCTAGAAAAACGTTATTGTATTATTAGGCTTATTTTGAATAGGTATATTGTAAGTGATTTAAAATGAACATTTTATAGTTTTGTGTGTTTGGTTTTATAAGACATTGTTATTTAAGCCAAAATAGAGATAAGCAATCACTTTATATACTTTTATGTTAGATGACTGCTCAAAGTGATGTACGTCCGATGAAAAAATTGGCTAATGTATTTGTAACAAAGTCATTGCTTTGAAAGTAGTGACTGTAGTTATAATATTGCATTCATAACTCACAATTCTGCATTGCTACTTAGGTGAGTATTCGCTTAAAGAAACTAATTGCCAACTGAATGATAAATGAACAGGATTTAGTCAGAGCCTGCCAGCGGAATGATCGCAAAGCCCAGACTGCCTTTTACAATATGTATAAGGGCAAGTTGATGGGTGTTTGTCGTCGTTATGCCCGTTCGAAAGAGGAGGCTGAAGACATTTATCAAGAAGCATTTGTCAAGATTTTTAATAACATTAAGTCTTTAGAAAAGCCAGAGGCTGTTGGCGCATGGGTACGTAAAACCGTTATTCATACTGCCATTAATTACTATCATGCAAATTTAAAATTTCAACAAAATACGGATTATGAAACAGTTGTACTCAGCAATGATGATTACCCGAATATTTTAGCAACACTCTCAAGCGAAGATTTACTAGCACTTATTCATCAACTTCCCGACGGCTATCGTATGGTTTTTAACCTATATGTAGTAGATGGCTATAATCACAATGAGATAGGGCAGATGCTTGGAATAAGCGAGAATACCTCCAAGTCGCAACTGTCTCGTGCAAAAGAGTTGCTCCGTAAACAACTAAAAAAACTGGGAATCGTCAGCTATGAACGCATCCAATAATGATATAGACCCCTTTGAAGGCTTTTTCCACGATAAGTTCAATGATTTTGAATCTGAAGTGGACGACGCGCTTTGGGCTAACATAGAGCCTCAATTGCCGTTACCTTCTTTCTCACGACTGATGCTTTGGCATTTGGCGGCGGCAGTGGTGTTGTTACTGCTGTCGTTTGGTCTATTGCCAAGATTTATGATCTCTCCAAACTTAGAAGTGAGTCATGTAACAACAGGACAAACGCACCCAAATACGGGAGCTCAGAGTAGCAATACCTCAAAGACTGAATCAAATCAAGGTTTTGACAAAAGCATATCCAATACTCAAGGTACTGAGATAAACGCTCATTATGCCAGTCCTGAAGTAGCAAAAGAACAAAAAGAGGAAGGTTTAGAAAAAATTAAAAAGGCTAACTCTTTTACCGAATATTCAACAACAAGTACAAATAGTAATATTGATGAGCCTGTAGCAAGCTCAAATATTGGAAAGAGAAACACCACGAAGTCTGGAGGTGTAGTAACTTCTAAATCTTCGAAAAGAGCGCAAAAGACTTTAAAAACAAAAGTCATTCCTTCGACTATGTCTACAGATGAATATCATAGAATTGTTCGTGCAACACAGAATACAGGAGATTATTTGTCAACTTCGGAAGAGGCTTTAGAGCCTAATTTAGAAATTCTAACCTCAAAAGAACCTGTAGATTTATCGGTGAAATTTAACAAAGCTCGTATTAAAGCGCAACAACGTAAACCTAATCGATATTTCCAACCAAGCAAGCCAGTATCCTTGTATTTTAGTGCAATGCCATTGGTTAATTACTACACGATTACCCCAAATGGCTCAGATTCAAAATATGTGCACAATATTGAGGTAGATGACGATAATAGTCGCATAGGGGTATATCTTCAGGCTGGCTTGAAGTTTACGCTGTCTGATAGATTACAACTAAAAACGGGTATTTCTTATACCAAATCTAGTCAAAGTATTAGTTTTAAAGTTCGCACAGATTCGTTGGTGGTTCGTAGTGTAGATAACCAAACAGCAGATGTAGCTTTTGAAGAACAAAGTAAAACGTATGCTTTGTCATCGCATTATATCGGTACACGAGTTGACTTGGAATATACCTTTTTGAAAGGCGACGCCCTAAGTCATCATGTGTTACTAGGTATGGAAGGAAGTACTAGTTTGAATGGTACTGCGGCTGGCAAAATCAATAGCTTTTTGAATATTGGCTATGGCATAAGTCGTCAAATAGGAGACAATGCCTATCTTTTTATTGAGCCGACTATGAGTATTGCGCTCAATCACCAATCAGATGCAAGTGCTCTTTTGCTGGTAAGACCTAATAAAATTGGCTTTAATATTGGGCTCAATTTTAAGATAAAATAGAGAGTAGCCTTTTACCAGCATAGACTCTATTGAAAGATTAAGTCAAATGTTCTTCTTATTATTTATATCGATAGGTTGTTCAAATATTGCAAGTTATGGGATTCTGTAACTTGCAATAATGTTTTATATGAACCTTACCTCTAAGCTTTTTGGAGGGAAATGTTCTTTAGTATCTAAAACTCTAAACGATAGTTGAAAACAGGTACTATTCCTAATTGATAAAAATAAACGATTTTCTTAAAATTTGGGCTGTAATTATAACTAAGTGGGTTTTTGTGATCAGTTATATTATTTAAATCTAAAGAAAAGGTAGAAGACGTCTTACGTTTATTAACTACATAGCTTATACGATAGTCGGCACGGAAAAAGTTGGGTAAATGATTCTCATAAATATTTTTGTAATCATAGATTGTGTATCCATTTTTTTCAGATAGGACTAAGTCAATAGGAGGAACTCTTAGCCCACCAGCCCAAGTTACTTTCAAATTTATATTCAACATATTCTTCTTAAGTTTTCCTACTTTCCATTCCTTTCCAGCTAGGATATTTTCAACGAAATTACTACTAAATCTTCCCGTTCGTTCTATTCCATCGCTAGCCAAGTAGGTTGCTCTGTAAAGAGATGTAGTATTCAATAAATAAAAACTGTTCGTTAAAAACTTCTCGATGGTTAATTCTATGCCATAACTTTTCCCTGTCCCAGTACTTTGAAGAGCTGAGGTTAAATTTGCTCCAACCTCATTAAGAGTGGAGTAAGTAGATTCATAAGAAGAAACATTTGATGAAGAAATGGTAGAAACAAATGCTTGATAGTGATATTGATAGTATGCTTCCGAATTTATACGCCAACTATTACTGGGACGGTATTCATATCCTACAATAAAATGTGCTGATTTGGGTATTGGTAAATTTTTATTAGACTGAATTACAGTTGTATCTCCATTCGAGTTGGCCGTATATCCTCTACTTGATAGATAAGTTGGTAGAGCCTCTAGGCGACTGTGTACTCCAATTCCCAAATTAATTGTTTTTGTGTTATCTAACTGCCAACGTAACCCCAAGCGAGGTTCAATAGAGTATTGTTTATTTAGTGCTAAATACATAAAATGCACCCCAGTATTTAATGTTACTTTGGTATTTAATCTATGTTTCCATTGAAAATAAGTTTGCAATAGTTGGGTACTATTTTTGTCTTTTAAGATATATAAATAGGTTGGTGTTTGGTCAAGGACATATAGCCTTTTATCAAGTAAATTATAGGTATTATGGCTAATAATCAATCCCATACGGAATGTGTTTTGGGCATCTAACTTTAAATTTAACCTTGACGAATAGCGCAAGAAGCCATAAGTATAGTTTCTAATAGAAACTATATCATTATCATTGGTCTCGCTACCAGACGCAGAAACAATATTTTCCCAGTATGCCTTATCATTGATTAAACTCACAATATTCAACCCAGTAGCATAAAAATTAGAACCATTATTAGGGAGGTAACTTGCAAATTGCGCATTTTCATTCGCACTTAGTCCACCTAGTCCCCATAGGGATATGGTGGTTTTTTTGAGGGGGATAAAAAGTTTAAATGCTAAGTCTTGGTAGGTGGGCTTATCATGGACAAGATTAATAATCCCTAATTTTTGTACAAGTCCTAATGTCGAATATCTATAGTTTAATAAATATGAGGCTTTAGTTGTTGAAGAAATAGGACCTTCCGTGGATGCTTCTAACCCTTGAAATCCTAACTGTATGCTACTTTCTCGTTTATCACTGTTTCCATTCCTCATGGTTAAATCGAATACTCCAGAGGAAGCATTCCCATATTCTGAAGGAAAAGCTCCTGTATAAAAATCTGAGTTACTTAAAACATTGATACTAAGTGCTGAAATTCCGCCTCCAGAAGCTCCAACACTTGTAAAATGGTTAGGGCTAGGAATTTCTATGCCATTCATCCGCCAAAGTAATCCTTTCGGACTATTTCCTCTTATGACTATTTCATTGGAGGAATCGTCTATGTTTGATGTACCCGCAAAAGATAGTGCCATTCTTGCGGGATCGCCCCAAGTTGCAGGATAACGTTTAGTTTGTTCTACCGAAAAGGATCTTAAACTAACGGTTGCCATCTCATTATTGGAAGAACCATATTCTTCTTGAGGTCTTACAACCACTTCGTCTAATACTTTTATTTGCTCTGTTAACTTAATATTCAGAATGAGCTCCTTTGCGCTTCCCACTAATATGTCTCTGATGATATTACTCTCATAGCCAATACGACTAAATTTTATCGAATGTCGTCCAACAATTATACTTTTGAGTAAAAAGTACCCTTTTGCATCGGAAACGGTATGATAGTTATCTAACGTTATAGTTACATTTTCAATAGGGTATCCCGACTCTGAATCAGTAACTTGACCTTTAATTGTTTGGGCTGGAGACTGCGCATTAGAAACGATAAAAAATAGGCAATGGATAATGGTGAGTAGAACTGTTCTTTTAATCATAGTTAATATAATAGGTTGTTAGAGTTTATCAAGATGTATGGAGTTGAGTATTCTCTCAGGTAAATCTAAGAATATCAACAGGAAATAAGAACTATTCCATGAATATTATAATGTAATTTACAGGGCTGTTAAATTAGTCTGTGCTCAAATTGTAGCTATACTATTCTCCCAGTAAAACTTATTTGCCAAACAGAAAGCGATAAAGCCGTACCGTATCGGTTATTATTTACACACTTTCCACCCCCAATTGCTTCAAATGATGATCTAAGTGACATAAATAATCTTGTGCTACTTCCCATAGGGTAGGGTATGCATCGGGCACTGTTTCTTTTGTCCAATTTGTTAAAACTTGATATTTTTCTTCTGGTAAGTTTGCCAATACCCGCACTAGATGCTTATTAAGCAGTCTCCATAATTCCAGCAAATCTTCAGAAGGATAAGTTTGATAATCGGCCGATTTTACCCAAATATTCTGCTCATAAATAATCTGAGCTTTGGATTGTGACCTACTACAAAGCGACGGACATTGTTTTGTGCCGAGTCAATCAAATGTCCAAGCACCTCTTTCTTACTCCATTTTTCAGATGAGCTTTTCAACGATAGTGATTCTTCAGATTGAGATTGCCAATAGGCACTCACAAGGTCTATTCTATGACTCAGCGATTCAAGTAGTTCTTTCATGTGTATAAACGAGTTATGAGAGGAAGGTAAAAAGGGAGTTAAAAAGTTCAAATTACTTCATTTTCAAATCAAAAATACTTTTTCTAAGATAACAAAAAAAAGACTACACTCACAGAGCATAGTCTTTTATGGATAACCAGATAATCATATTAAATTTTTACGAATAACTTATCTGTTGTTCTTCTAACCTTTTTCGCTTTTGCTAATGAGTCATTCGCTTCATCGCGGTAACCCAAAGCTAAAATGGAAACGCTTTTTAAGCCTTTTTCTTTCAAACCTAAAATCTCATCAACTGCCGCAGGATTAAACCCTTCCATTGGAGTGGCATCTACTTGCTCGTAAGCAGCAGCTACCAAAGCAGTACCCAATGCTATATATGTTTGGCGAGCTGTCCAGTTGAAGTTTTCTTCAGCCGAGCGACTCAAAATACCACCAAAATTGGCTCTAAAACCAGCCAACGACTCCACAGGAATACCACGTTCTTCGGCGATATGAGCCATGTAGGCATCTACTTGAGCTTCAGAAACGTTGTCCCAAGCAGCAAATACCAAAATATGTGAAGATTCTACAATTTGTGGTTGATTGTATGCCGCTGGTTGAATTTGTTTGCGCAATTCAGGGTTTTCAATTACAAAGACTGTATATGGCTGAAGCCCCATCGACGATGCCGACAAACGGATAGCCTCTAAAATATGGTCGATTTTTTCTTCAGGAACTGTAGCTCCTGTCATTCTCTTGGTCGCGTAGCGCCAATTCAATTTCTCTAATAATTCCATGAGTTTGGTCAGATAAAATATTTAATGTAACGATATTTAATGTATGTACATTTAATAAACCAAAGGCTATGAAAAAAAGTTTCAAGGAAAGAGAAAATGTTGATTTTTTTTGGAAAGTACTATTGGAAAGAGAAAATTGTAGCCAGAAGAAAGGCTTTTGTTTATGTGTGACTTTTCGAATAAGATTCGAGTCGTTGCATCGCTTGTTTGCGAACACTATTTTGTAAAAAACTTGACCAACCCAAAAGTTTTCCTTTTAGTCCTAAGGATTGACTGGCCCATTTGTAAAAATTAAAATGGTCATTTTGTTGATAGATTTTGTTTTCTGAGAATGAAAAAGTAGATGTGATGGTATTTACGACAGGCAATCCTGTACTTCCAAAAGTATAAGAAGCCCTCCATGTAGCTTCTACCTTGTTTTTATGAGTACGAACTTTCAACAGTTCAATTTTCATATCTGAGCCTCGTTCTATCAGCATACGCCACATATCCATAACAAATGGCTGTTTTAGATAAAAAATGGGGTCTTTGAAGGTGGCTTTAGGATGATAGCAAGCTTCCATGCTTTGGGTATCTTTTTGAGAAAAGGCATGGTAAAAGTTAGTGACTAATTCTTCTTGTGTCGTCATTGGGGATTGGTATTTAACAGTATAGCAATGTATCGGTTCGGAAAATTAATAAAGATAGCGCAGAAAGAACCATCTTTCTACAAAAGTGTTATTTTAACATCAATTTGAAAATAAAACATCCATTTTTTTATTATGCGGAGACTTACCCTAATACTATTACTAGCATCTTTTGCTTTTGGTTTTGCTGCTGACAAGCCAGCTTATTTAATTTATACTGGACAATTGAAGTCCAGTTCTTATGAAAAACTTATTTCTGATGCCAAAGAGGCAGATATTGTGTTTTTTGGAGAACTTCACGATAACCCCATCGCTCATTGGTTAGAGTTACAAGTTACTAAAGACTTATATACGGAAAAAGGGGGTAAGTTGGTTTTAGGAGCCGAAATGTTTGAGGCTGACAATCAAGTAGTTCTTGATGAGTACTTGAAAGGTATTATTACAGGAAAACAGTTTGAGACTGAAGCTAAAATGTGGCAAAATTATGCCACCGATTATAAGCCAATGGTCGATTTTGCCCAAAAAAACAAGATTCCTTTCGTGGCAACCAATATTCCAAGACGCTACGCAAGCTTAGTTTCAAAAGGGGGCTTAGAAGCACTTAATCAGTTGAGCGATGACGGAAAAAAAAGTGTAGCGCCACTCCCAATTACTGTCGATTTGACCCTGCCAGGTTATGCCGAAATGATGAAAATGGGAGGGATGCATGGCATGGGAGGAAGTACCATTTCTACCGAAAATATTGCTAAGGCTCAAGCAAGTAAAGATGCAACCATGGCACATTTTATTTTGAAGAATTGGTCTGAAGGTAAATCATTTTTGCACTTCAATGGCAGTTACCACTCCAATAATTTTGAAGGAATTATTTGGTATTTGAAGAAAGCAAACCCAGCCTTGAAAATTGTCACCATCAATACCATAGAGGAGGCTGACATCAAAGAACCTAATACCAAGCATAAAGGCTCTGCCAGCTTCGTAGTAGCGATTCCAAGCGATATGATTAAATCTTATTAGTTGTGAGTGCTGAGTTTAGAAAAACTGTTTATTTGTATCGATGGGCAGTGTGACACTCGGCATGGAGATAAATCTTATTAGGTAGAGATATATGATTTTGGAATGTAACAATTGCCGTATCGAATTTGCGGATAATCGAATAAAGTGTCTATACACATATTTGGGTAAGAAAAATACATGGGTTATTACACTTGGCGAAAGGTTATCTTGTAATGAGCATGTGCTAATACTTGACCATATTCAGGAATTTCAGTATGAGGTCATAGACACTTTTTCTAAGTCTTTTGTGTTTCAAACGGCAATTATATATTATATCTTGAAAGACGATTCTAATCCTATCGAACTATGTAGGTTGTGTGTAATAGATGAAACAAAGTTAACTCGTGAAACAAAGTCTTATCAGTTTGCCACTGAGATATTAAAAGGTATTTCATCTTTTTATGAAATACCTTTTGTCTTTAAGCATTCTGTAGAAAAAAAAGATGAATCATTAGTGGCTATATTTATTCTATTAATCTTGATAGGTTTTACTTTATTAGCATGTGTAATAGCGTTCTAGCTCCTGCTGCTGTATAGCTACTGTACCCATTTATTGATAAAAAAATTAAGAAACTAATAATTATTAATCCCTATCATGCAAGATATTGAACCCTTTTATCAATGGGAAAGTCATTATGTGGCATCAAAAGACCCTCGTTCTCCCTTTTATGGAAGGTTATATAATACTTCCATGTACGAAAATGACATTTATGGTTATTACATTCATCCATTTTGGGATGAGTTTGAGTCTCCTACTTTATATTGTAAAATCCTTTTTGCCGATTATAGTCGACAGTTTGTAATTATCGAAATGTTTGGCGAATGGAATGATACGCTTCATAATGACGTCATGTGGTTTAAACGCAATGTAATCGACCACTTGATTGGACAAGGTATTAATCAGTTTATTTTAATTGGTGAAAATATCCTCAATTTTCATGGCTCAACCGATGATGATTATTATGCCGAATGGTTTGAAGAAGTAGAAGATGGTTGGATTGCCGCTTGTAATTTTAGGGATTTTATCCAAAAAGAATGGACCAAATATCACCTTGACTATTATATCAATTTTGGAGGTACCTTAGATGTGGTCAATTGGCGCACTTTACAACCTGTAGTACTTTTTGAAGTCATCAAAAGACTCATGGTGAGAAGATTGAACTAATGCTTTTTTGTTATAAAAATATCGAAAAAAGGTATTTTTTATTATAAATTAAAATTTAGAGTTTTGTCTTTCGAAATAAACAAATCAATACTATAAGTATAGTAAAGTGTTGATTATTTGGAGTTTAGAAGGTTAACGAAATAGAATTTAAAGTTTGAGCCAAATGTCAATCGTATTCACCACCATCACAAGCGATGAAGAAGTAAATCAAGTATTAGATTTACAACAACAGAATCTCAATAAGAACATTTCAGAAGACGTGGCAACAAGCCAAGGTTTTGTAACTGTTCAGCATAATTTTGATTTACTGTCTAGAATGAATGCCGCTGAGCCACAAATCATTGCCAAGGATGGCGACAAAGTGGTAGGTTATGCGTTGGTTATGCCAACAAGCTTTAGATATGATATTCCAGTATTGATGGCAATGTTTGATATGTTGGATGAACTCAACTATCAAGGTAAGCCAGTAAAAGAATACAAATATTATGCGATGGGTCAAATTTGTGTAGCCGAAGGGTATCGTGGACAAGGGATTTTTGATGGTATGTATGCCTTACATAAAGAGCGGCTATCTGGTAAATATGACCTTTGTATTACCGAAGTCGCTAAAAGAAATACACGCTCGTTAGCTGCTCATGCCCGTGTAGGATTTGAAATTATTCACGAGTATTTTGATACTACCCACCCAGAATTATGGGAGGTGGTTTTGTTGGACTTGCGATAAGCTATTGAATGATTTAGTGAATGAGTGATTATTTTAAAATAATCACTCATTCACTAAATCACTACTCACTAAATTACTCAATAATATGTCCAGCAAATTGTGCCGTATTATTAATGATTTTTCCTCCTTTTCTAAAGCCTAAGCCACAAGCTTCGCCCGCAAAAAATACGCCCGCTTGATAGTAGTTTCCTTCCGCATCTTGCAAGAAATCAACGTATTCTTGATAAACTTTATTCTGTTCAAAATATTCTCCTTCTGTTTCCGAAACGGCATTTCCTGCGGTATCCAAGATTTTAACATTAGCACCTTCACGACCAAAAAGAACTTTTTCGACAGAAGTCTTATTGACTAATGGTGTTGAGGCAGTCTCTAAAAGAAGTGGATGATTTGGGAATAATTGCCACAAAATTTTCAAGATACCTTTTGATTGGAAAAGAAGCGTGTAGGCAGGATTTAGCACAATTGTTTTTTCATTTGTAACCAAATCTGTCAAAATCTGAGCTAATTCTGGTTCGTCCCAACCGATATATTCCCAAGGTACAAGCTTAAACCAATAATCATAGCGAGTGAAACTGCCATCGTTGGAACTTTGTTTGTAGATACCTTCTACGCTCGAAAACTCAGTGCGTTCGATATGCTCAAAAGCTACCTCAAAACCCGCCTCACGGGCTGCTTCGCCCAATACCTGCATATTGGTGTCGTCCTCTGGATAGCCCTCCATCGTCGAAATCAAAAGCGTTGGTTCATGGTCAGGATTTTGCTTGCGCATTTCGCCAAACTGAGCCACTAAAGATTCGTACAAAGTATTAAACTGAAGCGTTTCATCCAGTCGATTAGCTTTCAACGATGCCCACTGCACAACTGCTGTTTCGGGAATACAGGTAGCTGTATCGGCATTAAATTCAATGAGTTTGATGGGCTTGCCATCGAGTCCACCAGCTAAGTCGAAACGTCCGTAAATATGCCAATGACGGTCGTTGTCCCAAGAATACTTTACTAATTCGACAAGATTTTCAGGAATACCTAATTCAGCAAATTTGTTTTGGTCAATGACATGTTGAGCTGCCTCAATGTACATTTCATATAGCTCATTGACTGCGGCATAATACTTTTCAGCTTCAGCTTCAGAAACTACCACTACTTGGTTGGTCAAATAACTTTGTGTATCCTCTCCAAGCATCCAATACCAGTCGGCATTACGAAGAGCTGACTCAGGCGAGTTACTTAAACTTTTTAAATGAATCATAAATTTTGAAATTGGGTGAAATAAAATTAGGCTATTTAGCCATGGAATCCTCCATGTGAGCTACTGTGGAAAAAGCCAGAGCGCCCACCCGTTGGTCTACTAAAAGTTGTACGAGAGGTATTAATAGCATGATGTACTTGTTGAGAACTATTATATACCTGCTGACTTACATAATATCGACTCCAAAGACTGCTACCAGTGTGATAGCGACGCCTGTGTGTAGTATCGTTTTGGGTTTGAGTAGAGCTAAAACCATTGCTCGACAAATCGGGACGATAGTTTGAGTAGCTAGGACTCAGAGTTCTACCCAAAAAATATCCCATACCACCATAAAGTAAAGCATTTGACAAACTTGAGCTTTGCCCAATATGTTGAGGATGTTTAGCCACGTCTTGGTCAATAAGCGCTTTTACAGCCCTTGGCGATAAGGTATCTTGTTTTCCATCCAAATAAGTGACGTATGCCACCGAGCTATCCGCATCGGTTTCAATTTCTTTCGTTATTTTAAAAACGCCTTTACTGGTTTCTGATATATATGTTTTTACACCTTTTTTATAAACTTCTACCTCTTCATAGTCTCCATCATCGTTTTGATTACTCGAACAACTTTGTAATAAAACCGCTGGTCCGAATAAACTCAAAGCGATTGTACTTCCTATAGTGATGTCTTTTACCTTCTTGATAAAAGCATGTTGTTTAGACGGGGTCATCTGAAATTTTGGTTTAATGGTTGTCAGTATATATTCAAAGTTAGGACTAAAAATGGAGTTACACTAAAATCTTTGAGGAATGGTTTTCAGCACAATGGAGCGGTTGTTTTAGGTCAATTTTCTATACTGTTCAAATGCTTGAATGATAATTTACTATTCATGTAATGAAAATGCCCATCTATTCATCAAAAACATCCATTCAAGAGGGAAGTCTGATTTACTAAAATCGGGAAGCCTACATTTGTAATGTTGTTTAGGCTATGACAACCCTCCAACGGTCTGTTAACATTATCTGATTTATGTGGCGGCATAAATTGGATTGATGAGACCGTTGGTTTTATATCCTAAGTATTTATTTGATAAAAGTCTATTCAAAATTATGATCAACATCAGAAGATTTTTATATCTATCTCTTGCTTCTTTGGCGCTATTCGGCTGTAGTAAAAATAATGATGCAACCCCCAATACCGATGGAACAGCGCCAACAGATGTACCTGCGACATTTGGTGTTCGTCACGATATACCTTTATCAAAATACGAAACCGTTGCCACCAATCAAGCCCCATTCAATACCTCTGATTATCCTGATTTTACACCAGTAGTATTTATCAATGCTGATCATGGCGAAGCTAGCGGTACTTGTACAGGAACTCTAATCGGATCGCAATGGGTGTTGTCGGCAGGTCATTGTTTTTTTGATCCTGCCAAAGATACTGCTCCAACGAGTATCTCAAAGCTGAGTATTTTGGTAGGAGCAGACCCAAATAATCCAATCGAAACACGTAAGGTTTCGGCTTTGTATATAGCGCCAAGCTGGTTAGATGGCGGTGATTTTTATAAATATGGAAATGACATTGCGTTAATAAAACTTGCCTCGCCGATAACATCTGTAACCCCTGCTGCTGTGAATTTTACCATGGATGCTGAAACTATCGGAAGTACAGTATGGTATGCTGGTTATGGCGATTACAGTGCCCAAGCGGGACAGGATGCTAGCAAACGCTCTAAAAAACATGCCTTAGAAAATATATTGGATCGCCGTATGGGAGGACTTACTCATGTGATAAGTGGGGTAAACTATGAAGGAGGAACTTTGGCTTTTGACTTTGATGATCCATCAGGAATAATTAACACACTAGGAGATAGCTATGCCAATGACCAAGAAAAAGCCTTGGGCTCAGGTACAAGTACTAACAAGGCTTTGGATTGGGAAGCTACAACAGTGCAAGGAGATAGTGGAGGACCATTGTTGATGAAAATTAATTTTAAGTGGACCGTCATTGGTGTGCTTAACGGAGGTGTGACAGAGCCCCTTGTTGGCTTGAAAGATGGTGCGTATGGCGATATTAGTACCTTTACCAGAACGGCTTCTTTCCGTACATGGATTCAAGATACAATGAAAAAATAGAGTGTCTTTTACGCTCGTAAATTAGCCTTATTACTACAGCATCATTGGATAAGATTTATGTTGTAACCTATTAAATTGAGTATTTATGAATTTCGAAAACTTTTGCACAACTACACATGGTTATCTTGAATTTAGATTTCAGAAAATTAAGATACCTATTCAACAAATTGTGATGTTGCAAGCTGATTGTAACTACACATATATTTATTTAAAAAATGGAGAAAAGTTTCTTTTTGCACGCACTATTAAGTTTTTTGAGTATATGCTGAAAGATTATAGGTTTGAAAGAATTCATAAAACCTATATGATTAATTGTGCACATATCAGAAATTATGACGCCAAAAGTCAAAACCTGATATTGAGTAATAACCTAAAAGCAACCATTTCACGACGCCGAAAATGCCAATTACGAGGACAAATCTCGTGCTTGAATTAATTTCCTAGATACCTAAATCACCTACCTGAACCTATATAAAAGCGAAATCCCACCCAAAAGGTGGGATTTCGCTTTTATATAGGTAATGAGAAAGCCTAAAATAATAATATATCTATGTTATCCTTCTGAATATAAGCTTATACTAATAACAGATATATGATTAACTAATAACATCTATTTACCTAGTATTTGAATATTTTCGAACCAGCCATTACGTTTTGAGTTTTTGCATCGAACGTTACTCTTTCGCCAGTACGATAAGCTGCATTTGCCATGATACAAGCGATTGAGTGTTGATAACCTGCTTCGATTGGAGCGTTTGGCGTTTTACGAGAACGAACACATTCCATCCAGTTACGGATATGGTTTGACGTTAAAACATCATAACCTGTGTTTGCATTCGTTTCTACTTTGGTCACTTCACTCAACGAAAGTTCTGGCAACAAATTAGCTTTTAAGCCCATTTCTGCTGCTTCTCTTTCTGTCAAACCACCACGAGGAGAGATTTTGTTTGTATCAAGATTTAACTCACCACCATTTGAGTAGTAAATTTCTTTTGTACCACCCGCAGAGTTAGAGAAACGGCTTGTAAACTGTACTTGGAAGCCTTTGTTTTTATCATTTTCAGGACCGTAATCAAATACCACTGTCATCGTATCTGCATTTTTACGACCGTCGTTCCACTGGTAGATTCCTCCGTTAGCTACAGCGCTACGTGGGTGCTCTAAGCCTGTAAACCAGTGTACAGTATCAATTTGGTGGCTCATCCATTGTCCAGGAATACCCGAAGAATATGGCCAGAATAAGCGGTATTCTAAATATTTGCGTGGATCAAAAGTATCAGCAGGACGGTTGATTAAGAAACGTTTCCAGTCGATATCTGATTCTTTCAAGATAGAAGTCAACTTTGGACGTCTCCAACGACCTGGCTGGTTTACGTTCCACATCAATTCTACCATTTTGATGTCACCAAACTTACCTGACTTGATATAATCTTCTGCTGCGAAGTAGTTTTGACCACTACGACGTTGAGAACCAATTTGTACGATTTTACCAGAGCTTTTTACGGCTTTCAATACCGCACGAGCATCATCCATCGTTTCAGCAAGTGGTTTTTCTGTATAAGTATCACAGCCAGCTTGTACTGCTTCGATTGTATGAATAGCGTGTTGGAAGTCAGCCGTAGAGATAAATACAGCATCTACTGCTTTGGCTGCATATAGCTCGTCGTTGTTGCGATATGTGGTGATTGAGTTGCCTAATTCTTTTTCCAAAAATGCTTTTCCCTCTTCACGACGGCGATTCCAAAGATCTGAAACTGCTACCATTTCGAAGTTCATTTCTTTCATGAATGCTTTGAATGGAGGTACGTGAGAGGCACGAAAACGGTCAGAATAACCCACACAACCTACACGTACGCGGTCGTTGGCTCCTATAATTTTTGAGTATGATTTTGGACTAAATGCCAAAGCACCTAAAGATGCAATAGCTGATTTTTTGACAAAGTCTCTTCTTTCCATGATAAACAGTGAGTTTGAAATGATTAGTTACTAGGTAAAATTGGGAGGTAAATATTACAGCAAAAGGCTTTAAGCAGTAAGCTGTAGGCAGTGCTTAAAGCCTACAGCTTACGGCTTAAGGCTATTTTTCTATTGTTCTAATCTTTAGATTTCTGAACGATACGTTGTCGCCGTGGTCTTGGAGGAGGATATTTCCTGTTTTGCCCATACCGAAACCATCGTATTTGGCATATTTACTACGAGCTACAAGTGCTTTGAAAATGTTACTTCCTCTTTCGTATTCTACCACCTTGAAGCCATTAAGCCAATGTTGCACCATGTTGTTTGGATATACAATTATACGACCTTGGTTCCAGTCTCCAATTTTTCTTTGGAAACGTTTGTCTGGCTTATAAGATGGAATCAAGTCATACAAACTACCCAAGGTACGATTGCCTACTGCTCCCATTTTCGCATCAGGATGCTTTTCATCATCTAATACTTGAAACTCCAGACCTACGCCAGATTTACCATTTGAATCGAAGTCTTCGTTTACAAAATATTTGACCCCAGCATTAGCACCATCTGACAATTTAAACTCAAATGTTAGTTCGAATGCCCCGTACTGTTCGGTTGCTACGATGTCGTTGCCTGTTTCCGAACCATCAGAAGGACTCACATTGATGGCACCATCTACCACTTTCCAGTGGATAGTCGGCATTTTATCTTGGTGAACGCCTCTCCAACCTGTAAAATCTTTACCGTTGAATAATAATTTAAAACCTTGTGATTTTTCTTGCTCAGAAAGATTATTGAGGGTAAGGTTCACAACAGGTGTGTTGTCGGCTGGGTGAGGGTGAATATCTGCACCTGTTTGAATACGGATATTTCTCCAACGAATTTGTTGTCCTGACGCTTGGTCTTTACCGATTGAATGTACTTGCAAAGCAATAAATCCTTTGTCTGTCACATCATCAATCAAACAAGCTACTGGAATATCGTTAATCCAAGTACGAATTACATTACCAATTGCCTCCACACGGTATTTGTTCCATTGTCCACCACGTTTGAAAGCTTTTTGTCCAGCAGGGTTGATGTTTGGGATATACAACCAGTCACGGCGAGCTTCGTCATACAAACCACCCGACCAAGCACGGTCTGATGGGTCAACTTCCATTTGATAACCGTGTACACGACCGTTTTGATAATCTGGTTTCGACAAGCTTCTGAACTGAATACCTGAGTTCATGCCTTCAGCTACGTTAAGTTCTACTTCGAAAACAAAATCACCATAGTCTTTTTCTGTACACAAAAATGAGTTGGGAGTTCCTGAAACCGTAGTACCCACGATTTCACCATTTTTAACCTCATATTTAGCTTGCCCACCAAGTTGTTTCCAACCTTTTAAGGTTTTGCCATCAAATAATGAAGTCCATTTTTCCTTTTGGGCATTGGCTGTAAAAGTGAGCGCACATACCAAAAGACATCCGTTAATAAACTTTTGTATCATATATTTTTTAATAGATAGTTTTATACAAAAGTCTAGGATGTTTTTTTTTTACTCAAAAAGAGCACTTAAAAAGAGACAACCTAAGGCAGGCTTTCGACATAAGGCAAAATATTATCAGATAAACTGGTTGAGAGCACGCAGTGTAAAAGCCAATTTCAGTAACAAAGTGAACAGGCAAAGAGGCACAGAGTGATTGTTAGATTACTCTGTGCCTCTTTGCCTTGTTACTAATCAATGTAAAGTAAAGCTTTGTCAACTTTGGCAGGAAGGGGTCCTTTGGTGACTAATTTGAGTGCTGCTAAGTTAGCACCTGCTTGTGAGCAAACTTCTGGTGTTTTCCCTTCGCTAAAGGCAGTCAAAAAACCTGCCCAATAGGCGTCTCCTGCACCTGTAGCGTCTATGACTTCGATAGGTTTTACGCCTACCGTAATTTTATCTTTTCCTTTATTATAAGAAATAACAGAGCCATCGCCCCCTTTTGTCAAACAGATAAGGTCGGCACCCATGGCATGAAAGTCTTCTAAAATCTGTTCTTCCGTAACTTTTTTACCATATAATCTTTCGGCGTCGTCTTCACTGAGTTTTACCAGTCCATCTTGCCCACAATAGGCTGAAATAACTTTCCAGGCTTGTTCTCTATCAGGCCATATTTGAGGCGCATAATTACAGTCGATACTCACACGGCAACCCAAAGCATTGGCACGCTTAGCAGCATCTACAATGGTGCTTTGTGCGGGTTCTTGACTTAAGGCAAAACAAGTAGTATGAAATACTGCTGATTCAGATAATAACTCATCAGAGATATGTTGTGGTTGCAACATCCTGTCGGCTGTGCGATAAGCGATAAAATCAGGCGTTCCTTTTGTTCGAGATACCACTACAATACTCGTAGGCTGAAGTGGGTCGACGGCAATATGCTGTGTATCGATTCCTGTTTTGGCTACTTCTTCACGTAAGAAAACACCTAGGTTATCATTTCCAATACAAGAAATCAACGCGACAGGCTGCCCCAAACGAGCCATATTGGCGGCCATATTGGCAGGACTACCTCCTTGAAAACGCTCAAATACAGGTGTTTCTAATATGCTAGAGGCCAATTCTGTTCCGATAAGGTCAACCAATAGTTCGCCTACCGAAAGTAGTACGTATTTTTTCATGATATAAAAATGGTTTTATGATTTGTGGTGCAAATTAAAGATTTATTCCAAAGAATTTTATAGATTAAATAAACAAACTAATTTCTTGAAAAGATATGCGTAAAAGACTACCTCTCATTACAATATTTTTATTAAATCTTGCTTTTATCTCTTTTTCGTCAACGACGATTCCTCAAAAGCAAAAAACTATCATCAAAACAACGACGGATGATGAGGCATTGAAGAAAAAAGCAGAGGCATTAGCCCATCGTTTTGTCATCGTTGATGGCCATGTGGACCTACCGTATCGCTTACACGGTAAAATGGAGGATGTTTCTGTGCAAACTGCGGGCGGCGATTTTGACTATGTTCGAGCTAAAAAGGGTGGTTTGACAGCGCCTTTTATGTCGATATATGTCCCTGCCGATTTACAGAAAAGAAAGGGCTTTTCGAAAGCTCTAGCGGATTCATTGATAGACTTGGTTGAAAACCTCACTAAAACCTATCCCGACAAGTTTGCTTTGGCCAAAAGTCCATCCGATATTTTACAAAACTTCAAGAAAGGCTTGATTTCTTTGCCTATGGGTATGGAGAACGGCTCGCCTGTAGAGAGCAATCTTGAAAACCTCAAGCATTTCTATGATCGTGGTGTTCGCTATATCACCCTGTGTCATGGAGAAGATAATTTTATTTGCGATACTTCCTACGATACCACACGCACATGGGGTGGTTTGAGCCCGATTGGTCGTCAGGTGGTGCGCGAAATGAATCGTTTGGGTATTATGTTAGATTGTTCACATATTTCTGATGATACCTTTGAACAAGTGGTAGCTTTGTCAAAAGCACCTGTTATTGCTTCGCACTCGTCTTGTCGCAGTTTTACGCCAGGTTTTATTCGAAATGCCCCCGATGTTTTGATTCAAAAAATGGCTAAGAAAGGTGGAGTAATCATGATAAATTTTAGTTCAATGTTTTTGGATTCAGCTTCAAATAAAGCCTACGAACTCAAACGCAATGCGATGAAAGCTTTTCAGAAAAGTAAAAATCTTCCCGCTGATGCACCAGAAGTTCAGGCTTTTGAAAAAGAATATGTGGCAAAGTATCCAACGCCTCTTACTACTGTAGAGCGAGTGGCTGATCATATAGATCATGTCGTAAAAATTGCAGGCATCGACCACGTGGGACTAGGTTCGGATTTTGATGGGGTAGGACCCACACTTCCAGATGGTCTCAAAGATTGTTCAGAAATACCGAATTTGATTTATATTTTGCTTAAAAGGGGCTATTCAGAAAAAGCTATCGAAAAGATATGTTAC
This sequence comes from Cellulophaga sp. BC115SP, assembly GCF_009905545.1. GTDB lineage: Bacteria > Bacteroidota > Bacteroidia > Cytophagales > Spirosomataceae > Flectobacillus > Flectobacillus rivi. The sequence goes on from NZ_JAAALB010000038.1 coordinate 36,542, forward strand.
AAAAACTTGTTCAGAGTATGGAATCAGGTGGATAAGGTGGCGGAGAGGGAATAGACAACCTAAATATTAGTCATCCTAAATTTTGAGCACTCTTCTTAAAAGTATTTTAATTATTATTTATTGCTTTTGGGAAGGGTAAAATTAGCTTTCTATAGAAGAGATATACCGACAAAATAATATCAAAGTGGTGTTCGAAAAACTTATTTCGAACACCGCTTTGATAATACTACCATTTATCTTAAAAATAATCACTCATGAACTCATCACCAATCACTAAATTTGGGATGACTTATCTTTATACTTATACTGAAAGAGCATTTCTTCTATCTTTTACCAGCTGAGGTATATATTTATTTTTAATCTGCGAGTCCCCTAATCCTAGTCTTTGGTATATATTTCCACCTATGCCAGGGATAACTTCATCTTCGTTAGAAACTTCATCATCAATAGCAAAGTAGATATACTCGAACTTTTTACGTATGGAAGACTCAAACTCTTGATTAAGAGAACTCTCTGATGATTTGAACATGACTGGAGCAACTATAAGTATTTTATCAGGGTTAATTTGATTGATAAGAAACGTCAAATTCGTTCGCACAACGCATGAGGTATAGATAATTGACTTACAAATTATTAAGGTCTTACAGTTTGAAGTTTCTTCGATATAAGACTTCACAATTGGAGCTACTATTAGTTCCTTATCATCGGCAACTTTCGCCCGTAGGTTCCAAAATACAGCCAAATTGATATTCGTATTCCATAAAGATTGTAGTATTCCTTTTCCAAGCCAATCGGCATCTTCAGAAGTACAAGCGAGGACTATCTTTTCAGAAGAGGTAATTTTGGGATTAATAAGTACAGCAAGCTTTTTGCCTAAAATATTTAAAGCATTGGCATAAATCTCTGCACGAGTTTGCTTATCAGCTAATAGAGAAAGATTAGCCTGAATTTCTTCATCTTGTTGGGCAAAAGTTGTATATCGTCTCATGGGATTTATGCAATAATAGTTTCTAAGGCTTCAAAACTGCTAGGCTTTTGGACCAAAATTTCAGTCTCAATTTCTTTAAAATCAGGAGTTCCGATTGGAAATGGAATGATACCTGTATCGGTGTTTTTAAACTTCCATGTTAAATAGTTATTATGAACAATGTAGCTAAAATTAGGAATTAAATCTAAAACCAATTGTATTTCATGCGATAAATAAAAAATCTCTCTTGGTCTGATAAATGATAGTGACATCTTTTCTAAGTGAGAATATATATCTTCAAGCGATATATCTTTTTTATTACAAGCGTTCCAAACTCCTAAAATGGCAGTTGCCAAGGCTTCCAATTTGTCGATTGGAGGTGAATTAACTGCAATTAGCTTTTTTAGCTCTTCTCTAAAAACTAGGTGCTGACTAACTAAATTATGAATACTATCTGAATATGGAAAAAATACAACTTCAGTGTGTTGACTTAAGCTTTTGGGGAGAGATTGAGTTAAATTCAAATGTATAGACTCAGAACTAACTATAAGAAATAACTTAAACTTGGAGTATTGATCTTTTTCAATTCGCTTCTGATTTAAAAAGTCATAGCATAAGCTTTTTTGCTTATTCCCATGTTCCCATTTTAGCGATTTGCTATTCTTTATTTGATAAAATTCTTTGTTGTCTTCTTCTAAAATGATTAGCAAGTCATCTACAAATGCCTCAACTTGGGAAGAAAAAACTACTTGCGCTTTCGATTCTGAATATGAGTTTAGGTATTCAGTAACTTTGAAAATGGCAAAGTGATTTTCAAATCTATTGCCCTTTTCATTATTAGCTCCTCCCTTCAGCTTATTGCTAAGATATTGTCTTTTTTTAGATGTAGTACTCATGGTATCATCAAATGTGGTTGCGATAAAGTAAATATAATGAACAATATTACTTTAAAAAATAGAGTCTTCGTTTTTCCTCCCCATTCATCCACCTTTTCGACCGCTCTACATTTGACTTTATTTCACACTTGACTTTTTAATTTTAATTGTTCTATATTTGTAGTGTACTATTTAACTAATACACTATGTTTAAATTTATTCTGACACAGCGATGGATTGTAGGGTGTATTCGATTTTGGTTAGGTTTTATCTTACTAAGTGCTGGGGTTACCAAAATGTTACATGGCAATTTTATCCAACTCATTGGTCCTCCTTGGTTGATTGAAGTGCTCGCCAAACATCAATTGGGTTTGTTTGCCGAGTTTATTGCGATTAGTCAAATCATCATTGGTTTTTGTTTGCTGGTCAAGCGATTTGCAACCCTAGGAGCTGTAATGGCTATTCCGATGTTCCTGAATATTCTGATGGTGACTATTTCGCAGAATTGGAGAGGGACACCTTATGTAGTAAGTTTCTTTTTGGCTTGTAATATTTACCTTTTGATATGGGATTTTGATAAACTCAAATTCTTGCTCATCGATCAGGAGGAGGCTGTTCCGAAGGGTGGGATTACCAGAAAAAACATACAAATAGATTTGTTATATCTCATTGGTTTGGTGCCCATATTACTAGCAGTATCGATTACTATGCCTTTGAGAGCTTCACAGATACTCGCATTTGGCGGATTGGTGTGGTGGATAGGCGTGTACGTTTGGCAATTGATTAAAAAACAAAATAATATTCATAAATAAGAAATCTTCACTTCAACCTCAAAACTCAAAATATGGTTTCGATACATAATTTAGGATTTGGTTATAGCAAGAAAAAGCCTGTATTCGAAGGGCTGAATCTTGAACTCCAAACGGGCAATGTCTACGGGCTACTTGGGCGTAATGGCGCTGGAAAATCTAGTCTTCTGCGTAATATAGCTGGTTTACTTACGCCTACATCAGGGCAATGCACAGTCAATGGGCATACACCACATTTGCGACAACCTAAGTTTTTGCAGGAGTTATTTTTCTTGCCAGAAGAACTACATATTCCACCCATCAGCATGAAGGAATTTGTGTCGGTGTATGCGGTGTTTTATCCCAATTTTTCTCAAAATCAATTGAACGAATATCTCAAAGAGTTTGAGGTGGATAGCACAGCACGACTTACCGAATTGTCGTTGGGACAAAAGAAAAAGGCTTTGATAAGTTTTGCGCTTGCGACCAATACGCCTTTGCTAATTATGGACGAGCCTACCAATGGCTTGGATATTCCGTCGAAAAGTCAGTTTCGAAAAATCATTGCTTCTTCCATTACCAACGAAAGAGTTATCCTGATTTCGACGCACCAAGTACGTGACCTTGAATCTTTGATTGACCCGATTATTATCATGGATAACCGAGAGGTTTTGCTCAATGCAGGTACCGATGTGATAGCAGAAAAGCTTTCTTTCAAAACAGTTCAGCAAGTGACTAATCATGAAAAAGTCCTTTATTCAGAGCATTCTATCAGAGGATTTGGTATCGTGATTCCGAACGAAGATGAGTCATATACCAAAGTAGATTTGGAATTATTGTTCAATGCAGCTTTAGAGAAGCCACAGGTAATCAAGCAATTATTTAACTAAACTTGGGAAAACTTTTTAGATAGAAAACATGAATCAAACATTAGATATACAAAGATTAGGGTGGTTAATCAAACGCATTTGGGTTGAAAACCGAAAGCTGTTTGGCATGACCTATGTTGTAATGGTGCTGTTGTGTATTGCAGCTTATTATTTAGGACGTGATGCGGGTGGTGCTATTGTGGATAGAGACATCAGATTTGGAAGCTTGATTGTCGGAATGTTCGGGCTAGGAGTATTGTTTGCCAACTATATTTTCAGAGATTTTTCTCATACACCTTCTACGATGAGTTATCTGTTGCTTCCAGCATCGCATTTAGAAAAATTCTTGAGTGGACTTTTTTATGTGTTTATTGTTTATCCGATTGTCATTATATCAACACATTCATTGATTGATTATGCTGCATTCGAAATCATAAAGTTTTCTTATCCAGATACTCCTATGGAAAGGACGATTATTCCATATTCAGAGCTTTTTGAAACATACTTTACTGTTCAGGATACAATGTTTTTCAATGGGGTTACTTTCCTAATGAACTTCTGGACTTTTACGATTATGGGAACTTTATTTTTCCAACGATTATCGTTAATCAAAACGGCCTTTTTGGGGTTTTCGAGTATCGCTATCATTGCTTTGTTGGAGTATCTAATGTTCCATTATATTATCGGTGATTTGAATAATAATATCACATTTAATACCGAAAACGACTCGCTTTTAACAGAGTATATCACTGTAGGTATCGTTTTGCTTCGCTTCATTCTACCTCTATTTTGGTTGTTGATTGCATATTTAAAGTTAAAGGAAAAGGAGGTTTAACATCATGGAATTTAGAGAAAACCAAGCCATATATCTACAAATAGCAGAGCTAATTTGTGAGAGAATACTGCTCAAACAATGGGCATCAGAAGATAAAGTTCCTTCTGTCAGAGAACTTGCCGTTCAATTAGAAGTTAATCCCAATACAGTTATGAGAACGTATGATTTTTTAGAACAAAAAGGTATCATTTTTACCAAAAGAGGCATGGGTTTTTTTGTATCAACAGATGCACACGATAAAGTGACGGAGTTTCGACGTGAAGAGTTTTTACAAAATGAATTACCTCAGTTCTTCAAAGCCATTCACTTATTGGGAATCGACTTTTCTGAATTACAAAATAGATTTGAAGCTTTTAAAACCGAAAATTATTAATCCATGAAGACATCCAACAAACTCCTTGTGACAATGGCAGCCTTGGTCATCATAGGGTTATTAAGTTTTAATATTACTTTAAAAGGCAAATTAGTTGAGTACAAGGAAACTCACAAGAATACAAAATTAGTCCTAAAGCCATTCAAATATCTGACATTTAGCGCAAAAGCTGCAAGGTATGTAAATGTGGATATTGCCCAAAATCCTGAGTATGCTTTGTTAAGTGCTCAGGAAGGTGTTACTCAAAAATATGTTGGTGATACCCTAGTGCTAGAACTCAACGAATCCGTAGATTATATGCAATTACAGTTGCCAAGAGTTTTAGGTATCAATGTGACAAGTGGAGAAGCTATCCAAATTAATATAAACAATACGTTTAAAGTAGATAGCTTGTGGATAAAATCACAAATTTCTAGTACGACACTTGAATTAAAAGGTATCGAAACAAGCAATTTAGATTTGTATTCTTCTCAGTCCTTAATCGTGAATTTGGACCATATAAAAGCTGATCGTTTAGCAATAAATGGGGGAAGAAATAGTGAACTAAGAATAAAAGACACGAAAGTTCAACCGAATCAGTTAATGTTGAGCGACAGTATTGCTGTACAGGTTTTGGGTAAAGATGCCATGAAGATATTGAATAAATAAAGAGTAATAAATAAAGGCACAAAGAGGATTTAGCTTCTTTGTGCCTTTTTATTTATTTTAATTCCTCAGTATCTCGAAGTTTACTTTTACCAGTAAGGTAGCAAACCAAACCGAATAAAATAACATAAATCTCAAGCTCGTAGATTTTGAAAAAAAATAAAATAGCCATTAGAATACTAATGGTCAAGCTTGCTGCTTTGTAGAATTGATATTTATTGTTCATGTTTTGATAAATTCCTAGTTCAAGACTCAGTCTTGGACTTATTTTTTAACAGTTTATAAACAGAAGCAACATTCAGTCCGAGACTAAGTCTCGAATTAGGGAAGTATTCTTAGAACCTTTTTTATCCTCTGTTATTCTATGCAAAAAACAGTGCATAAAAAATAGCTATTCCACCAACTGCCATTGATAGGACTTCTATTAATATCATAATTTTTCTTCGATTTGCTTTCATTTAGTGAATAGTTGAAGGTGCAAATTGTGTCTATAAAGTTTCCTTAGCTAACAGATATACGATTAACGTATTACTTTCTATCAGTCTCTCGAAAAAGATATACCGTTAGTATCCCAGTCATAAATCCTCCTATAAACCAAAGTGTTTTAGATAAGCTCGTGAACGGTGAAAGCTTTTGGAATGAAAAAGTAGTATCGGAGCGTGATGCTATGATGAAAGCGATTACGAACCATAATAGGGCAGTTGGGAATTTGAATTTCATGGTGTAAAATGTTTTGTTGTAGTTTATTAAGCAATAGGTAATCAGTTTATGAGTGCATTCTAGTTACGGATATACTCTTAACTAATAACTTTTCTTACTCATTTGAAGGTATTGAAAATAAATCGATTAGTCAATGCTCGGGCTTGATTAAATATTTTTTATAAAAGCCTATCCTAACTCAATATCACATCGCAAGATTATTTCGTTATGTAAACCCTGTGAGGTATTGAGCCGTAAAAGCTACAATTTGAGAAGGACTTGTTTTTATAACCTTTTCTCAACATCTTACATTCAAATATCCCAACCCAATGGTGCATTTTGTGAAAGGCATTTTCCAAAAACAAACTTATCTTGTAAATTGCACCAAATACCATAACGAAGACCGAAATGATCAAAATTCCAACTAATTCTAAAAAAGACGTCTATACTCACGCAGCCATTATTGTATGCCTATTAATGGTCTTATTTTTTGGATTTTTCTTTATTTACCTTCCTTGGAGTACCAATCACGGCGAAACTATTACTGTGCCTAGCTTGAAAGGCTTGACAATGGAGGAGGCCGAAGATTTATTGGACGAAAGAAACTTGGACTACGAAGTGACCGATAGTACTTTTACACCTGGTAAAAAACCGCTTACGGTACTTTCTCAGTATCCGCTCGAAAACTCTAAGGTAAAACAAGGACGAAAAATTTATTTGACAATCAATACCGAAACGGCTCCAATGATTAAGCTTCCAAAACTGACCGAAATGTCAGTACGAAGTGCCGAACAACAGTTGTTGATTGCGGGTTTGCTCAAACCTTCACTTGAATACCAAAACGATATTCGTGAAAATGAGGTACTCGAAGTAAAATATCAAGGTACGAAAATCGACGCTGGAACGTTAATTGCAAAAGGTTCGAAGGTTACACTCATCGTGGGCAATGGCACAGGTAATGTCGAGTTAGAAATCCCTTGTTTAATAGGCAAACCGCTCGATGAAGCTATTATCATAATTTCTGGTTCTGGTTTACAAAAAGGAACCGTTATCTATGATCCAGATTCTACCGAACCAGCAGGCACAGTGATTCGTCAGAATCCTGCTTGCGAAGATGGCAAAATTAAAGCTGGCGAAATGATTGACCTTTGGGTAGCGGGTAATCCTCCGTCTGGAGAATAAACCTACCAATGGGTATTTAATAAAGTTCAAATGAAAAACATTTCTTCTTACACTTTTATAGGTTCTAAGAAGCCTTTCTGCGGAAAGGGTAAAAAAGGGTGGTTAATTTTTTTACCACTCTTTTTTATTGCTCAATTCCGTACTTTGGCTCAACTACAAACTATTTCTCTAGGCACTCATGTAACACCTAGTGCGGCAAGAGTAGCTGCGACCAACGCAGCCAAGCTCCCATTCTTTGACGATTTTTCGTATGGACTCAAACTCAATACCAATAATTGGTTGAGTTCGGGAGGTACGTTGGTCAACAATGATTATGCGACGAATCATCCTACCATCAATATGCTTACTTTTGATGGACTCAAAGCTGATGGTAATCCCTACAATTTTGTTAATAGTTTGGCTGAAGGACCTACCGATACCTTGACTTCTCAAGTATTGGATTTGTCCAATTATTTGCCTGCCGATTCTCTATATTTGAGTTTCTTCTGGCAAAATAGCTCTTTGGGCGACAAGCCTAATACGAATGATTCTTTGCGGGTACAGTTTTTAACGAATGGCGGTATTTGGCAAACGGTTTGGGTGATGAAAGGTGATCAGGAAGTAGCAAATTTTCAACAAGTACTGATTCCTATTCGAGCACGCAATTTGTATTTTCATAACCAATTTCAGTTTAGATTTCAGAGTTTCGGTCGTCAATCTGGACAGTTTGATATTTGGAATATTGACTATGTTTATTTGAATACCAAGCGTAATCAAAACGATAAATACTATGCAGATTTGGCGGTAAGACGAAATATGCCATCGTTGCTCAAACGATATAGAGCTATGCCTGTTAGGCAGTTTATGCGTCGTCCAACACAGGAACTCAATGATTCCTTGAGTACAGATGTCGTGTATTTGAACCAAACGGCGGTCAATAACTTTTTTGATTATGATTTTACCGTAAAAGATTTACTGACTAATACAACACTACAAAAAACTACTCAGACCAATGTGGTGATTAGCCCCAATCCAGCGGGTTTATCCAGTGTGAAAATTGCACAGAAACTAGCTACAACCTTAAGTCAACTGAGTAATGACAAATACAGTTTACAAAGCACATTTGCGCTAAAAACTACCGACGAAGGTGTTATTATCAATAGAAAACAAAACGATACCATTCGCATAACAACGGAGTTTTCGGACTATTATGCTTATGACGACGGAACAGCGGAGGCTGGTGCATATTTAGGAAAAGGCTTTGGGCGAATTGCCGCGCAGTTTACCAATAATTCCAATGATGTAGTTTCGGGAGTTCGCATTAATCTATTACCCATGTTGACCAATCTTGAAGGTAATGCCATTACGATTCAGATCATGGAAAATGACAAAGGAAAGCCAGGGAATGTGATTCGTTCATTATATAGTAAGGTGTCGTATAGCAAAGTGGTGAATGGTTTTATCGAATACACTTTTGACCCTGTTGCGGTAAAAGATACTTTCTATATTGGTGTTTTACAATTTACTGATGGCGAACCTTTGATTATTGGTTTGGATAAAAACTCTTCACAGTTTTCTTCAAAATACTTTTATAATTTGGGTACGCAATGGGTAAATCTTGCCACTCAAACCAATAATGCTGATTTTAAAGCTGCTAATGGTGCTTTGATGATGCGACCTATTATGGGGGGAACTGTCAAAGAAGTAATTTTAGGAACAGAAAAAGATATTCAAGACCAACAATTAGTGGTATTCCCTAATCCTGCAAAGGATTATGTTTCATGGAATGATCCAACTTTACGCAGTGTCGAGCTTGTCGATTTTCAGGGTCAAAGTATATTGAAACAAAGAGTTTTCGAAAGTAGAGTTTCAGTCGAAAATCTTAATTCAGGCATATATTTATTGTTACTCTCAGACGAACGTAATACATTTGTTCGCAAAATCAGTATCGTTCGTTAAATTGTGACCTCAACGAAGTAAACAGAATAAAACATGGATATTACAGTAGAAGAATTAAAACAACGCCTAGATGCTGGCGAAGAATTCAACTTTCTTGATGTAAGAGAAGAATACGAATACGAAGAAGATAACTTGGGTGCATTGTTGATTCCACTAGGCGAATTGCCAGACCGTTTAGAAGAAATTGATGGCTGGAAAGGACAAGAAGTAGTGGTTCATTGTCGTTCAGGTGCTCGCTCAGCACGTGCAAAAGCATTTTTAGAGTCACAAGGATTTACTAATGTTAGAAACGTGCTAGGCGGAATTTTGGCTTACAACGATTTAGACTAGATTCTTGAAAGACATGAAATCAAAATGGTTCGGACGAAGGTCTGAACCATTTTGATTTTGTTGAAATAAAATAATATTAATTAGGCTACTGAGTGGACGGGCTTCTTGAATGTTGAAGAGATTCTTCTTTTTACCCGAATACCAATAGTTGACCGCCCCAAGCCCTAGAAACTATCATGATTGATATCTCAGCAGAGGAGTTTAAAAATCGACTTAAGGAGCTTCAAATCGTAGATATTCGTACTGAAGCAGAGGTTCAAGATTTTGATTTGGGAGGATTACATTTACCCTTTGATGAATTACTAGAAAAACTTGATGAAGTAGATTTCTTGAAAAATAAAGAGTTTGTCATCATTTGTTATACAGGACTTCAAAGTAAAGTTGCAGCTACAATCCTCAGAAAAAGAGGCTTCGAAGGGGTGCGTAATCTTACAGGTGGCATAGAGGCATTCCTGAGTATTTAGCTCAAATAGAAAAGCGAAAATTTGCGAGTTGAGCGGATACCCTATGATTTTTAAAATCAAAAGTCATCATTCTTAACTGAGCACGCTTAGCTTATTCTTAGAAAAGTTTTAAATTTGGGTTTCAGATACACAACGAATTCCATTTAAACAATAATCCAATAAACCGAATGTTAGCATATATAGATTGGTTCACAAGTTCTGATATTTTCACATTTCCCGAATCTTTACCTTTAATAGGTGGCTTACCTGTGCGTTGGTATGGGGTAATGTTTGCCACAGCTTTTTTGTTAGGCTATCAAGTTATTTCATATTTTTTCAAAAAAGAAGGTCGTCCACTCGAACAAGCCGATGAGCTTTTGCTCTATGCTATGATTGCCACTGTGCTCGGCGCTCGAATGGGACATTATTTCTTTTATGAATATCCAACTTTATTGAGTAACCCCGGTCATTTCTTCTGGTCAATGATTCGTCCACCTTATGCAGGTTTGGCTAGTCATGGGGCTGCTATAGGCCTATTTTTAGCCTTCTATTTGTATGTTCGCAAGCACAAAGATATTAGCTATTTGTACGTAACCGACCGTGTTGTACCTACAGTTGCCTTGGGCGGAGCTTGTATTCGTATTGGTAATTTGATGAATTCTGAGATTGTTGGAAAGGAGACGGATGTACCTTGGGCATTCAAATTTTATAATGATCCATCGCTCAATCACGACTATTTTGCGGTAGTGCCTCGTCACCCAGCACAATTATATGAAGCTCTTTCTTGTATTGTCTTATTTGTGATTCTTTTTATGATTTGGAACAAGAAAAAAGAAAAAACACAAGAAGGTTTAATGACAGGGGTATTCATGGTAGTCTTGTTCATTCTTCGTTTCTTCTATGAATTTATCAAAGAAAACCAAGTAAGCTTCGAAGATGGTATGAGTCTTAATATGGGACAATGGCTAAGTATTCCAGCTATTTTGTTTGGATTAGGAGTACTTTGGTATTCGTTTAAGAATAAGAAGTCTGTTTAGGAGAAAAGGCACAAAGTAGCAAAGGCACAGAGGGACAAAGTGGAGAGTTTGAATAATTTCACTTTGTCCCTCTGTGCCTTTATGCCTGTTCCCTCTTCAGACCTGTTTACTTTTTTGTGACATTTATTTGATTTTTGCGTAACATAAGTGCTTGATTTATCAATAGATAAATTGTAAATTGGTTAAAAATAACTTCAACTTATCACCCAAACACAAATCACTCATGGAAAATAATCAAACTGAACCTACTCCAAAAGGACAAATTGAAGAATTGAAAGATGCAGCTGTAGACAAAATTGAAGACTTAGCTGCAACTGCAGGTGAGAAAATTAAAGAAGCTACAGGAGTAGATGTAAAAGCAAAAGCTGAAGAGTTAGCAGCTGAAGCAGGTGCAAAATTGGAGGAACTTGCAGATGCCGCAGATGATAAAATTGAAGAAGTATCAGCAGTAGTTTCAGAAAAAATTGATGCTGTCGAAGATAAAATCGAAGAATTAATTGGTGGCGACTTAGGCGAAAAAGCAGAAGAGCTAAAAGCTCAAGCTGAAGAAAAGCTAGAAGACCTCCAAGAAGCAGCCGCTGAAAAAGTTGAAGAAGCAAAAGAAGCTGCTTCGGGCTTGTGGTCAAAAATTAAAGGAGCATTTGGAGGTAATTAATCAAGTACCGTTCTACAACTTAGAAGGAGCATCAATATCCAAATACGTATCAAAAAAGCGGTCGAAAATTATTTTCGACCGCTTTTTTGATATATAAAATGCTGAATATCTCTTTTTAGACGAGAGAAACTGCGTCTCTACAGGTGAAATATAGGTTGAATACTAATCACTCATTTACTAAATCACCACTCACTAAAGTTACTGTGGATAAACGCTATCTGTTTTGAGTTTTACGACACTGCCAGTCTTCAGAATACGCTTAGCTCTCAAATATCTTTTGACATTGTATTCGTCGAAGCTGGGTGCTGATGCACTGACACTCCCAATGCGAACTTTGTCAGAAGCATGGATAAACTGATTATTACCAATCCACATACCTACGTGCACTACGCGTTCGGAACCATCTTCTCTTTTTTCCCCAAAGAATAATAAATCTCCTTCTTTCAAATTGCTCCAAACCCCAGATTTATCAATCGTTTCTCCTACCATTACTTGCTGCGAAGCATCACGTGGCAATAAAATACCATTCAAGAAATAAACCGTTTTAGTAAAACCACTACAATCAACACCTTTAAATGAAGTTCCTCCCCATAGATATGGCACTCCCATCAAACGCTTAGAGGTATTCACTAAGGCATCTTCTGTGGCGGTGGTATTATTTACCCAATTTTTCACCAATTCAGCTTCCTTTGAGAATACGTACCCTATACGATTATCTGGCAAAATTACTTCGTAGTAGCCATTTTTTTCAGCTTTTAATTCCATCACACAACCTGCAACAATGTCTGAAACAGGCATGGAGCTATTATTAGATTCACTATAAACCGTACCAAATGAGTTGGTATAAATTACCTTGCTTTTTGCTTTCCAAGTATTTAATTGCTCTGTGGTAATGGCAGTAATTGCTCCACGGTCTACCCAAGCGATGTAGTGATCGGGGGTTTGGATCAACAACCAGCCATTATCTTCTCTATCCAAAATACGCACGGGCGTACCCATAAGAGCCTGCGAAGCCATTTCTCCTGAATGACGAGGACTATAACGTAAATTACAAACTGAAACTTCTACCAAACCCCATACTTTCTCACCTAGCTCTATAGCAGGAAGCGTACGGATTTGATCAACGATTTCGAGTTTTTCATTTTTTAGTCTTTCCAATAAAAAGCTTTTGGCTCCGATAAGATTGGTCTTTCCTATCAAAATTAATTGATTTTTCTGACGATAGGCATCTATTTGAAAAATAGCCGTTCTTTTATCAGGGGCAAAGCGATGACTAAATTGATCGATGACTTGTGTTACGGAAGAATCTGCCTTAGTGCGTTTTGCGTTATTATTTTTTCCTGGGTTCAACCACGTTGAGCCAATAAGCACAACCCATGAAAATAGTATTAAAATTAGCTTCATATTAAAAATTGGGGTTTAAGACGCCCTCTTCAACCCGCAAAAACTATGCCGAGCAGTGGTTTTATTTATCGTATTGAAACTTAAACTTGCTCAAGTTAGGAAGATGTTTTTTAGGTCTATTTGCTTCATATTGATACACCAACTCACCTAAATTTTTCATAAAAGGAAAGCCAATAGTATCATAGTCGTATTTGCTGTCATTAAAAATTTGATCCTCGTTGCACAAAATCACTGCCGACAACATAAACTCGATTCCTTTTTCAAAATCGACGATATAGGCATTATCCAACAAAAAGCCATAAGCATCACCCACTTTGTTGAAAATGCGAATATTGGGATTGATCACAGCATCTTTTTGTCCTCCATACATCAAAAACTTACAGTATGCTGGCCAATAGTCAGGAAGACTGTACGCGGGGTATTTGCTTTCTGTAGGCATTTGGGACATATATTTGTGCAAAAACTGATAGTCTTCAGTCGTCAAATCAAAGCGTTGTTCTTTGGGAACAGCATTGGGGAAAATAATCGCACGCAACAATTGTTGTTGTTCGATTAATGGGAAAAAATTCTTTTGCGTAAACTCAAATGGCTCATAGATGGTAGCATCTCCTTTGATATATCCTTTGCCCATTTTGATAGGTTCTACAGGGAAGTATTCTTTGGTAGCCGTAATCATCGGTTGCTCATACACCACCTGAGTATTTTCTTTAAAGCTAATGGGGTTTGTTCTTTTGTTTTGCTCCACACTCATGCCTACTTCCAAACGATGCACTATGCGTGTATCTTTCAACCCTTTTGCTCGTAAACCATCATTCAAACCTTCCTGACCCATAAATTCATACAGACGATTAAAGGCATCATTATCCGATACCATCAAGATTTTTTTGGCATAATGCGATACCGACGCCATTCCATTGGCAGAAGTACTATCGCCCGTCACAGGGGTATGACGTTCGTATTCTGCACCCGTAAACATGGGGGTATCTTTGGTTAATCCTTTTTTATTAAGCTGGTTTATTTTTTGCAGGGCTAGTACACAAGCAGGCAATTTTACGGTACTTGCTGGGTAAAAGTACTCTTGAGGATTGAGTCTAAAGCCATAAGTCGTGAAGCTCGGGCGATTTAATACATCTCTATCTATTTGGGTATAGACAATTTGAACCCTAAGTCTATCAGCATTATCAAGAATAAATTGAAATTTTTCTGGTTGAGATTTCATCAACTCAGGTAACAACTGAAAATCTATTTTTTGAGCATAAAGCTGTGTTGACATTGCCAGTATTGTCAAGAATTGTATAAGTGTTCTTTTCATCTGTTCAAATGGTTCAAATATCAATTGAGAGTGCAAGCAATAATTAGTTATGGTTTTTGAAGTGTACAAAAGAGTAAGCTTAATTCATTTGCCAATAGCCGCAATCTTTAATCTTTTGTACACCACCAATTATGGTTTTATAATTTTTCCCGATAATACAGTTTTCTTTTGAAATCCTTATCCTGATATTTTAGCAAATTGGTTGCACAACTGGGCTAAATATAAAAGCTCGTCTTCATTGTGCATCGCACTAATTACCAAACGACTCACAGGTTGGTCATGCACCGTAGGATAGGGAAAGCAGGATGTCATGACTCCATGGTTCTTCAAAAAATCATGTAATCCTTCTCGGTGAGTACAAAATGCAGGGTAATTTTTGATTGTATCCAAATAATCTACTTCAAGATTTTCTGTAAAATACTGGATGTTATGAGTAAGCTTTTCTTTTTGCTCATAATATAAACCTGTACTAAGCATAAAAGCATCTAATAGGGCAGGCATCATTGGGGAAGCCCCAGCAAACATAGGTGTGTGGCGGAGGTGATTGATAATTTCGGGTTTACCCAAAATCACACCACCAGTCATACCCATAGCTTTGTTGAGCGAACCTGTCACAATCAAATGGATATTGTCGTTAAAGTCAGGCTCAAAACCTAAAAAGTCCGCAATATGTTGAATCCCCAAGCTATGTGAAGCATCTATTACTACTACTATTTCTTTGTTTTTGGGTAAAGTTTTGATCCAACTAAAATCAAAGTCCTCAACATAGGGTGAACCCACCGAGTCGGAACAAATCACAATTTTTTCAGCAAGATTTTTCGAAATATTCTCTGAAATCGTACTAGCCCATTCCTCGTAAGAATCAATCGGCAAATGCTTATGATGAGGCCAAAGGGCAGGGTGTGTTTTGGGCGCTATTTCAATATGATATTCCAAACTTTGATAATATGATACCGTCACTTGTCCTGCCGACATACCCGAAGCGACAGTCAAAGCAGCAGGAGCTCCAAAAAACTGAGCTAAAGCTTGCTCGGCCTCTTCATAGATAGAAAGGCGAACATTGTTGTTTCTAGAACTTCCCCACGAACTTCCCCACTGAACCAAAGATTCAATCAGATTTCGTTTGAAAGTAGGATGCTGAGCAATACCCAAATACGCCGTACCACTAAACCAATAGTAATCTTGGTCTATAGTTTGGAGTGTATTGTTAGGTATTTTGGATGAATAAAAAATCATGACTTTACTTTGGATAAAACGTAATTAAGAGAGTGTTTACAAGTCAATTTTATAAAAGGTAATTGGAACAGTAACGTAGGAGTGTACAAAACCCTTTCTTTCGGATATCGGATATCGGATATCGGATGTTGGAAGTGTAAACTTCTTTATTTTGTGAAAAATAGCGGTATTATACTTTATTTCCGAAATCAGAAATCCCAAATCTGCAATAGTTTGGAATCCTTTGTACAGTTCTAACTAGCCTATCGCCTAAGGCCCTAAAGCTTAATGCAGCTAAAATCATTTTAGATTGGCGCCAGTTCCATTTTCATCGGCATAAATCACTTTACCATAATCGATGATAACTCCAGTAGAAATTTGATCATCGACCAACAAAATACCGTCCATATCAACATAATCCAATAATGGTAAGAGTTGCGCAATTGCCGAACAACCTACATTCGATTCGGTCATACAGCCTACCATCACTTTCAAACCCAACTTTTTGGCATGAGCAATCATGCGTAGGGCAGGAGTGAGACCGCCACATTTCATTAACTTAACATTGATACCGTGAAAAAAACCATAACATCTTGCCACATCTTCTTCTACAATACAACTTTCGTCAGCAATAATCGGAAGTACTGATTCGGCAAATACCTTTTTCATCCCTTCCCAGTTATCAGCTTTCATTGGTTGCTCGATAAACTCAACACCTAATTCTTTCAAGGCAATAGCATTTTGTATTGTTTCTTCAACACTCCAAGCGGTATTGGCATCTACTCTGAAGACAGCGTCGGTATACTTGCGCAACTCTTGTACAATCTTGATATCCTCCTTAGTGCCTAATTTGATTTTATAAAGTGGAAAGGGTACCTCTTGCATTTTTTCCACCATTTTCTCTAACGTGTCAATTCCTATGGTATAATCCGTAATAGGATTATTGCTAGGGTCTAGTCCCCAAGCTTTGTATAGGGGTAATCCCTTTTTCTTAGCCCAAAGATCATTAGCTGCGATATCCAAAGCACATAAAGCAAATGGATGCTCATCCTTTAAATAAGGAAATACATCTTCCCAAAATTGTTTGGGATCTTGTAAATCATAGCTTTCTACAAAGTCTCTCACGGACTCCAATTGAGCTGTCATTTTTTCCATAGTCACGCCGTAATATGGCGTTTCTGTTGCTTCTCCAAAACCTCTAAAGTCGCCATCTTGTAGTTCGACAATCAAAGTTGGTTGTATATCTCGCGACTCGTGAGTAATCGTAAATGTGTGTTTTAGGGGTAATTGGAAAGTGTGAAGTACCAGTTTCATAATCAAAAAATTGGGTTGAATGAAGTAAGTTATATCAAAAACTACAAGAGCAATAAGCGCAGTAGCCTATTGCTCTTATAAGAAAAATTCAAATTAACGAAATCGGACGAAATTAACTATTTCTCCTATCTCAAAATGAGTTTTTTCAGACGGGAGTTCTACAAAACCATCACAGTTGGTCAAGTTAGCAAAATCTGCCGAACCACTGCCTTCAAACGGAATGGCCAACATTTTTCCATTATCAAAATATACCTGCGCAGGCGCAAAATAGGTAAGATTAGGTTTGAAAAACACTTCTTTAGCCAAACTCACTTGTTCTACTTTGGGCTTTTGCTGTGCAATCACAGGTAAAGCATATTTACAAAAACATAAGAAGGTAGATACAGGATTGCCAGGAAGGGCAAAAACTAATTTTTTACCTTCGTTATTTTCTACATCTTTTGTGCCAAACCAAAATGGTTTCCCTGGTTTCTGGGCTACTTTATGAAAACATTTTTTTACACCTAATTGAGCTAAAATCTCAGGAACATAATCTTTCTTTCCTGCCGAAACACCACCACTTAGCAAAATGATATCATGCTCTTCTAAAATTTGAGTAAGCTTTTCCGTTAATACTTCAGGGTCATCAGTCAAATGGAATAATTGAGCTTCGATATTCCAAGTTTGTAGCGCTGCCGCTAACATATAGGAGTTTGACATACGAATTTGATGACTTTCTGGCTTTACAGCAATATCCACTAATTCGTCTCCCGTCGAAATCACCGCCACTTTCGGCGATGCTACTACCTGTACTTCTTGCTTACCGACCGACGCCATTACGGCAATTTCGGCTGGACTAATTCTGATACCTGCTTCCAATAAGATTTGTCCTGCGATTTTATCAGAACCTTGTCGGTGTACATTTTGTCCAAGAGTGATTTCTTCAAACGGAATGGTGATTTTGGCTATTTTCTTTCCTTCGATTTCCTCTATGGTCACGTCTTCATATCGTACTACCGTATCGCAACCCGAAGGCAAAATGGCTCCTGTCATAATTTCGATACAAGCATGGGTATCTTGAAGCTGTTTTTGCGTTTCACCAGCAAATTGAATTTGCTCTACCAAGATTGCTGCTGGATTAATACCTTCAAAAGCAAAAGCGATACCGTCCATCGCTACCCGATTAAAAGGAGGGAAGTCTCGGTCAGCCGTAATGCTTTCGGCTAATATTCTGCCTTTTGAACTCAGTAACGCTACTTTTTCGTTTTGCTGAGGAAATGTATATTGTTGAATAATCTGGTAAGCCTCTTGTGATGTTATCATAACTTTGAGAACGTTTTTAGCTTTTTTTCTTTTTATGATAAAACTTGAAAAGACAAATTTCTACAATTTACCTTACCTTTTGAGGAGGCGTACCGTATTTTTGTAAAAAACATAGAGCAATGGCACAAGAACAATCCGAAAATAAAGACTTTTCACATTTAGATACTCAGCATAATCCTTCTATGGTAGATGTTTCGGGCAAAACTATTACCAAACGTACCGCAACTGCCAGAAGTATTATAGCACTCACGCCCGAAATTGTGGCGCAATTTGTCAATGGCGATATTCAAACTAAAAAAGGGGCGGTTTTTCAGACAGCTATTATTGCTGGAACAATGGGAGCCAAAAAGACCTCAGATTTAATTCCACTATGTCATCCGTTAGGGTTGGATTCATGTAAATTCAATATCGAATTACAAGGCAACGAGGTAATCATTGATTGTACGTGCTCATTAACTGCCAAAACGGGCGTCGAAATGGAAGCACTCACGGGCGCAACCATTGCCGCTTTGACTGTATATGATATGTGTAAAGCATTTTCACATGATTTAGTGATTAAAGAAACTAAGCTCCTATCGAAAACAGGAGGAAAAAGCGACTATAAAGCCTAATGAATGGATTGATACTTTCGGGGGGACAAAGTTCTCGTATGGGTCGTGAAAAACGATTGATTCAATATCATGGCAAAACACAAGAAGAATATCTATTTGAGTTGCTGAGTTTATATTGTGAAAAAGTATTTGTTTCACTAAATGCCAATCAGCATAGTGACTATCCTTATATATATGATGCGTATCATGAATTAAATAGCCCTTTGGTGGGTATTCTTTCTGCTTTTCAGCACGAGCCCAAACAAGCTTGGCTGGTGGTAGCTTGTGACATGCCTTTTGTCAATCAAGAAACGATTCAATCTTTGATTGAAGCCAGAGATATATCTCAAAAAGCCACAGCTTTTCAAAATCCAGAGGAGCTTTTTCCTGAACCACTCATTACGATTTACGAACCAAGTATTTATCCCGACTTGTTGCAAGCATATCAACAAGGACGTAAATCTGCTATGCGAGTATTATCGCAGCAGCCCATAAAGCTGATTAATGCGCCTGATCCACAAATGCTAAAAAGTATTAATACTCCAGCAGAATACGAGGAGGCTATCAAGAGGAAATAGTCTATAGTAATTCCTCACGACAAAATGAAAACATTTAAGCCTAACGCCTACGGCTTACAACCTAAAGCGTTTTAATTATACATCCGAAATCCGCATTCGAATTTATGTCATCTCATCATATTATACGCGACGAACAAGAACCAGCCTTAATCATTGCAAACGGCGAAGCTTGTAGTCAAGAGTTACTTGGACAGCTTTTAGAATGGTCACCACTTATTGTTGTGCTAGATTCAGCTATTCATCGAGTTCTTGAATTAGGCATAAAAGTGGATGTATTACTTGGGGATTTTGACCGCGAGCTTGATATTGATGCTATTCGTTCAGCTCAGTATCCCATTGAAATTGTCCATACGCCAGACCAAGAAAAACATGATTTAGAAAAAGCTTTCGAATATCTAATCTCTCGGGGCTTTCCAGCGGCTAACGTAGTTTGGGCTACTGGTCGCCGTGCCGATCATACCATGACCAATATTACTAATATTGTTAGATTTCGAGATCAGCTCAAAATTGTCATGATTGATGACTATTCCAAAATCTATCTGTTACCTTATCAGTTTGAGAAGTGGTATACCAAAGGCACGCCTATTTCACTGATTCCTATTGGTGAGGTGCATGGTATTCAAACATCAGGTTTGAAATATAACCTATTCGACGAAGCACTTACTTTAGGTTATCGAACAGGTTCAAGTAACGAAGCCGACCAAGACGGGTTTGTAAAAGTTTCCTACACAAAAGGCGATTTACTCATGATGGAGTGTACAGACTAAAAAAGGCTTGAAAATTACTTTCAAGCCTTTTTTTATACTGAGTTAAGATCTAAACTGGTCATCATTACTAGTCCTTCTTTTAAAGGAATACAAAACACCTGAAGCCAAAATGGCCAAAACAATAACATAAAGTGTTCTCATAGCATTAACTGGTTATTTCAGATGCACGATGAGCGCATCGGAGGTGTTACAAATAGTTACGGTGAAATGTCAGAAAATTAACGAGTAGCAGCTAGGGATATTTTGTGTTTGTAATTAAATATTACAATACAATTACGTAAAAGTCAACACTTTAGATTGCTATTGCAGGATTTTTATTTTGTGGTAATACAAATTAGTGATAAGTGCTTGTGCACACCTAAGCATTTTTACTTATTCAATAATGAAAGTCTATAAAATCCTACATTCTCTATTCTTTTCTTATAATCTTATACAGTTGAATAATCTCGAGGATTTGTTGCGGATAAAGTCTAACTTTGCGGGAAATTTGGAATCTATAGATACACAAATAGTCAACAAACTATTTGTTCATAATTATTAAGCACAAAATGCATAAGAATTTCATTGAAGAATTGCGCTGGAGAGGTATGCTCCACGACATGATGCCCGGAACAGAAGAACAACTCAATAAAGAAATGACAACCGCTTATATCGGTTTCGATCCAACGGCATCTTCTTTACATATTGGTAATCTCGCTACAATCATGTTATTAAAGCACTTCCAGCTTTGCGGTCACAAACCGATTGCCTTGGTAGGCGGTGCAACTGGTATGATTGGCGACCCTTCGTTCAAAGCAGCTGAGCGTTCTTTCCTATCTGAAGAAACCTTGCGTTTCAACCAAGAGGGAATCCGCAAGCAATTATCTAAATTCTTAGATTTTGATTGTGGCGACAACTCTGCCGAATTAGTAAATAACTATGATTGGTTTAAGAATTTCTCTTTTCTTGAGTTTTTAAGAGAAGCAGGAAAATACCTTAGCGTAAATTATATGATGTCGAAAGACTCCGTAAAGAAACGTTTAGAAACAGGTATTTCATTTACAGAGTTCTCTTACCAGTTATTACAAGGATACGATTTCTATTGGTTATACAAAAATAATGGTGTTCGTCTCCAAATGGGTGGTTCTGACCAATGGGGTAACATTACAACAGGTACAGAAATCATTCGTAGAAAAGAAGGTGGTTCTGAAGAAGTAGAATTTAATAGAGCTTTTGCTTTAACTACTCCACTTGTGACCAAAGCAGACGGAACCAAATTTGGTAAATCAGAATCAGGAAACGTTTGGCTCGATGCAAGCATGACAAGTCCTTACGAATTCTACCAATTTTGGTTAAATGCTGCCGATGCCGATAGTCACCGTCTATTGAGAGTATTTACATTACTTTCTCGTGAGGAAATCACTGCTATCGAAGAAGAACACGCTGCTGCACCACACTTGCGTATCATGCAAAAAGCTTTGGCAAAAGACGTGACTTGTCGTGTTCACTCTGAGGAAGCATATAATATAGCAGTAAAGGCTTCTGAAATCCTCTATGGAAAAGGTACTGTCGATGCTTTACAAGGAATGAGTGACCAGGATATTCTTTCTGTATTTGCAGGAGTGCCTCAAACAATCATCGCACGTGGAGATTATGAAGCTTGTACTAATATTACTGATTTAGTATCAACTGTAACTAATGGAGAGGTATATGCTTCAAAAGGAGAAGCTCGTCGCGCTATTCAAGGGAATGCTTTAAGCGTAAACAAATCAAAAGTTCCAGATCCAAATCATCCAATTGACTTTACACTTCTTAATAACAAGTATCTGTTACTAGGAAAAGGGAAAAAGAACCATCTTTTGATTGTCGAATAAAAATAATAATTGTTAAAGACCTTCAACTAACAAAAGTTGAAGGTCTTTTTATAACTATTCATAGAATTTATTTACCAAAGGGTTTGATAGTTTGTATGTTTTGACTTTTAGTAGTAAAAAAGTTTGAGATCTATTTGTTTTGTTATCAACGACTTACAAAAAACTTCAAAAAATAGTATTAAAAAGATTTGGAAGGTTGAGAATAAAGTGGGAATTTTGCACTCCCAAACGACGGGAAAGGAGTTGTAGCGAAGA
>NZ_JAAALB010000039.1 GCF_009905545.1 Cellulophaga sp. BC115SP
ATTAGGGATTAGGGATTAGGGATTAGGGATTAGGGATTAGGGATTAGGGATTAGGGATTAGGGATTAGGGATTAGGGGAAAAACGCTCCCACATCCTATCTACTCACTTTTAACCTACGTTTTCCCACTTTTTTCGAAAAAAACTAATCCCTATACCCTCACCCCTGTACCCTAAAAACACTTTGTGCCTTTGTGCCTGTTCACTTCAAAAGAAAAACTAAACCCTATACCCTCACCCCTAATAACTCAAAAAAACAAAACAAAACCCCATATAAAAACCAAATGAGAAAACGACTTAGCAAGGAAGAATACGTTGCTGGAGTATTAGAAGGCAACCGAATGATACTGAGCAGAGCAATTACCTTAATCGAAAGTCAGCTCGATACAGATAAGGCACTAGCCAGAGAAGTACTCGAAACACTCTTGCCACATACAGGAAACTCAGTCCGTTTAGGCATTACAGGAGTCCCTGGCGTTGGCAAAAGTACTTTTATTGAGACCTTTGGAAAACACTTGACCAATCAAGGGAAAAAGATTGCTGTGCTGGCGATCGACCCAAGTAGTCAAATTTCAAAAGGTAGTATTCTTGGCGATAAGACACGCATGGAAGAACTTTCGAGAGACCCTTTGGCATATATACGACCTTCGCCAGCGGGTATCTCATTAGGAGGCGTAACACATAAAACAAGAGAAACGATGTTGCTTTGCGAAGCAGCGGGTTTTGAAGTGATTATTATAGAAACTGTTGGAGTTGGACAATCAGAAACGTTTGTTCATGGTATGGTAGATTTTTTCTTATTGCTAATGTTAGCTGGTGCTGGCGACGAACTTCAAGGCATCAAAAAAGGCATTATGGAAATGGCTGATTTGGTAGCAATTACCAAGTCTGATTCGGGCAATGAACTACAAGCTCGTCAGGCGAAAGTTTCCTATGAAAATGCCTTGCATTTATTCCCTGCCAGTGGTAGCGGCTGGTATCCAAAAGTATTAACGTGCTCGGCAGTGACACAAACGGGAATAGATGATATTTGGAAAACTATCCTTTCTCATCGTGAACTTTTACAACAAAATGGGTATTTCTTTAATAACCGCAAGCAACAAAATCTAGCATGGATGCATGATTTTATCAAGCAGACACTAGAAGAACGATTTTACCAAAATCCACAGATTCAACAAGAACTTTCGAGTGTAGAATCAGCGGTAACAGAAGGGCAAAAATTACCCATCAAGGCTGCTCTTGAGCTATTAAGGCTCTTTGAAAAGTCGATACATTCCTAATACATTCTCATAAGTTGTATTGCTCAGGCGTATGAGTTTTGACACAATCCATTTAGTAACATGACAAAAAAAAATTCTATTTACACCCTTCAGTTTTGGCTTTTATGTTTAAGTAATTTCCTTTTTTCAGCAAGTTTTCAAATGATGATACCAGAGTTGCCAGATTATTTGGCATCTATGGGTGGCAAAGAATATATTGGATATATCATTGCCTTATTCACACTTACCGCTGGTATTTCGCGACCATTTTCAGGCAAGCTTACTGATACTATTGGTCGAGTACCAATTATGGCTTTTGGTTCTGTGGTATGTTTTATTTGCGGTGGTATTTATCCTTTAGTAAGTGGCGTAGCTACATTCCTTTTCCTAAGATTTATTCATGGGATGTCTACTGGAACCAAACCTACGGCAACTTCGGCTTATGTTGCCGATATTATTCCCGAAGATCGTCGTGGCGAGGCACAAGGAATGTTAGGCATTTTTACCGCTACTGGTATGTCGATGGGTCCAACCATTGGAGGCTACCTCACTGAGTTATTCTCGATAAATACCATGTTTTATACTTCTTCTTCATTTGCCTTATTATCGATTTTGATTTTGGTAAATATGAAAGAAACCCTTCCCAAAGAACAAAAACAGCCTTTTTCGCTAAAACTTTTCAAAATAGGCTGGGTCGACGTCTTCGAACCGAGAGTAATTCCTACTTTTTTGGTCATGTTATTAGTTTCGTTTTCGTCGGGCGTAATCTTAACACTCATTCCCGATCAAACCAAGGTGCTTGGCATGAGCAACAAAGGAATATTCTTTACAGTTTATACGATTGCATCTTTAGTGGTTAGGATGTTTTTTGCCAAAAGCTCAGATAAATACGGACGAATTCCTGTACTTATCATTTCAAGTGTCTTATTGGCTGTAGCTATGCTGATTTTAGGATATGCCAATAACTTTACAGCCTTGATGTTAGCTTCTATTCTGTTTGGTTTCTCATGGGGCTTTAACACTCCTACCCTAACAGCTTGGACTGTAGACTTGTCTGACGAGCGATACCGAGGTCGCGCCATGGCAACCATGTATATTGCTCTTGAAGCAGGCATTGGTATAGGAGCAGTTGTGGCAGGAAAACTTTACCAAGGTAAAGTTGAAAACCTCCCCTATTCGTACATCATTGCAGCGGTATTGTCTTTGGTAAGTTTGGTGTATTTAGTAATATTACGTAAGAATCAGAAAAAGCACCTTGCTGCTTAAAGTTTAAATCACAAAATCATGGTATTTGAGCAATATCTCGAAGAAAAAAATATCAATGCTGAAATGTTTTTATGGGACAATCCAAAGCATTTCGCAGAATTGAAAAAGATTTTTAATGAAATGCACCCTGATGGCTTTACAGCGCAGAAGAAGTTTTTAATAAACCAACTTCGTCGTAAGTATATGCTGAAGCAGTTTGCGTAATGTGTAGATAGAGTACTGTTTATACTTCATTCTCAAAATATTCTATAAGTTATAACCAACTCATTATGAACACTGTTAGAATCAATGTAAATAAACAGATAGATGGGTATTCTTTCAGTATAGCCCCTTCGATAAGGGATTTTATCAAAAAGCTATTTCCCAATGCACATCCTGCTAATAATATTTTTGTAGGATACGATACCAAAAGTGATTTTGAAATATATTTTGGTACCTTAGAAAACTACATTTACCCTGCACTTTTAGGAGTTGATAAAAATAGTGACCTCAAAATGCTGGATGAAATTGAGTTTGTAGATAACAAGACAGGAAATGTTTTACACAAAGTAACACCTCGTGACGAAAAAATTTAATCAATATCTCGGCAAAGCCGGACACCTATTTATCATGTCAGAGTTTTTAATGTTAGGGTGGAATGTCGCTATCCCAGAGGTTGATATTGGCGATGATATTTTCGTGGTTCAGGATGATAGTGGGACATTAAGAAGAGTACAAGTAAAAACATCTACCTCAAAAATTCGTAAAGATGGATTCAGTGCCCAGTTTAGTGTTCCTCTTAAAAATTTAAGAAATATTTCAAATGTATTAGTTCACTATATCTTTTTGGTTAGGCACAATCATAATTGGTCGAAGCCTTTGGTTATTAGACAAGACTATTTACTCGATTATTTTGAAAATAGCCATGTAGGGGCTGAAAGTAATGGTAACATAATTTTCTATTTTGCCTTCAAAAATGAGAGTGTTATTTGTTCGGGTAATGATTTTTCTAAATACTTAAATAATTATATTGATTTTCCTCAAATAGATCATTGAGTCATTTTGATTCATATTACACAAAACAAGGATTTTAAGCTATCAGAATAGAAAAAAGCTTAATAATCCTTGTTTTTTTTATAGATATATTTCTAAATTTACTCACAACAAGATATAACCTTGGTAGTTGTTTTTTTGCCCCCTTTTTCATTTATATCATCTTGCTATAACTTTGAATAGTTGAATTTCTGACTCCTCGAAAATTTACTTTCAAAATCAATAGCTTGATTGTAGCTTAGCATCAAAATCCTATCTAGCTTTTCTTGTCTATTAAGTTTGTGTAAAAGACTTGTATTTGTGCTTGCACGAAGTTTTGTCATAAATTTAAAATAATCTTTACTCAATAACTCTCTTTCTTTAATCGATTGAGGATTGGAGTAAAATCAAAACAACAATCTAATAATCAATTATTTAACTTTTAGAAAAAATGGCTTATAACATCTTAGACATCGAAGGAATTGGTCCAGTTTATGCTGAAAAATTAGGTGCCGTAAACATCAAAACTGTTGAACAACTTCTTGAAGTTGGCGCTACTAAAAAAGGTCGCTCTTCATTAGCAAATGAAACAGGAATCGATGAAAAACGCATCCTTCGTTGGGTAAACATGGCTGATTTGTTCAGAATCAAAGGAGTAGCAGAAGAAACATCAGATCTTTTGGAGGCTGCTGGTGTAGATACTGTAAAAGAATTAGCAACTCGTAATGCAGCTAACTTGCATGCTAAAATGTTAGAAACAAATGAAGCAAAAGGCTTAAGTGGACGCGTTCCAAGCTTGTCTCAAGTAGAAGGATTTATAGAGCACGCAAAAACTTTAGCTCCAGTAGTGACATACTAATTTTGAGCATTTGGTCACACGAATATATCTTTCAATAGAGTAAAAATACCTTCAACACGACTTTGTGATAGTAAGTGTTGAAGGTATTTTTTTTGCTTTATATCTACCCAAAAACAATATACAAAGTCAACAAAACAGGAACTCAGAGTAGATAAAATAGCTTATAATATTAAGGCCATTTATCAAAGCTGAAAAGATTTTTTTTGAATAAAACTAATCCAACATTGTAAAATTTCAATAAATCAACGAAGCTTGACGGATGAAATTAGCTTTTTATTGAACTTTGGCAAGAAATCAATCAGCGAAAATTGTACAATTCGTAGCATATTCAAACACTATAGTAAAACTGTTAACTGAAACAAAAATTAATCTCAAGCCAATTATTTTTTAGCGTATTATGAACACATCCCAACTCGAAAATTTGTTTCCTGCGGAGGTTGATATTCCAGCAGAATATAATATCACTGAGCCGATTGAGCAACGTGAATACTTGGTAAATGGCGAGATGCGTCAATGGACTGGTAAAACCCAAGATGTATGGTCTCCTGTTTATGTAAAAACTGAGAAAGGTTTAGAACAAAAACGTATTGGTTCTTACCCTATCACTGATGCCCCAGATGCCATTGAAGTGTTGTATGCAGCTGTGAAAGCTTACAACAACGGTCGTGGCGAATGGCCATCGATGAGTGTAAAACAACGTATCGAATGTGTTGAGCGTTTTACACAAAAGATGATTCAAAAACGTGACGAGGTTGTTAAATTGTTGATGTGGGAAATCGGTAAGTCTTTAGGTGATTCTCAAAAAGAATTTGACCGTACCGTTCAATATATCTACGATACAATTGATGCGCTTAAGGATATCGACCGTAACTCTTCTACTTTCTTGATTGAAGAAGGCATTATTGGTCAGGTACGTCGCTCGCCACTAGGAGTTGTATTGTGTATGGGACCATTCAACTATCCATTGAATGAGACTTTCACGACGTTGATTCCTGCTTTGATTATGGGAAATACGTTGTTGTTTAAGCCTCCGAAACACGGTACTTTATTGCACTACCCATTGTTAGAGGCATTCCGTGATTCATTCCCTGCTGGTGTAATCAACACTGTTTATGGTCGTGGAAACTCGGTTATTCCTAGCTTGATGGAGTCAGGTAAAATCGATGTATTGACGTTAATTGGTTCATCGAAAGTAGCAGATAAGTTGAAAAAAATGCACCCTAAAGTAAACCGTTTGAGAGCAATCTTAGGTTTGGATGCTAAAAATGCAGCTATCGTTACAGAAAGTTCAGACCTCGAATTAGCCGTTAAAGAATGTATGCTAGGCTCATTGTCGTTCAATGGTCAGCGTTGTACTGCACTCAAAATCATGTTCGTTCACGACACATTGATTGAGAAGTTTAACCAACGTATGGCAGAAGAAATTGGCAAATTGAAATTAGGTTTGATGTGGGAAAAAGGTGTAAATATTACGCCACTTCCTGAGCCAAATAAGCCTGCTTTTTTGAAAGAACTTATCGAAGATGCTAAATTGCACGGTGCTAAAGTGATTAACGAAAACGGTGGCGAAAGCTTCAAATCATTCGTATTCCCTGCTTTACTTTCACCAGTAAGTAGCCAAATGAAAATCTGGCATGAAGAACAATTTGGTCCTGTAGTTCCAGTGGTTCCTTTCAACAATATTGAAGAACCAATCGAATATATTACCAATTCGTCACACGGTCAGCAAGTATCTATTTTCGGAACGGATGTAAATCAGATTTCTGAATTGATTGATGCAGCAGTAAACCAAGTTTCTCGTGTGAATATCAATGCTCAATGTCAACGTGGACCAGATACATTCCCATTCACAGGTCGTAAAGACTCTGCTGAAGGTACTTTGTCTGTAACAGCAGCCCTTCGTTCGTTCTCGATTCGTACGGTTGTAGCAACAAAACAAACTGCTGAGAACAAAGCATTGGTAAACCAAATTGTTGAAAATCAAGAATCTAACTTCTTGTCAACTAGATTTATCTTGTAAGTAATAGTTATTGGTTATTAGTATAATTGTTATCAGAGATTATCTACTTCAACAATGGATGTTCTCCTACTATTAACCAATGAAGGCTTTTTACTTATCATAAAAACAAAATGGCTGTTTCAAATTTGAAACAGCCATTTTGTTTTTATGTATCACTATTAATGCTGAATTATGAGTTGTGAGCACCTTCAAATAACAGATATACGATTAACTAGTAACTAGCTAATTCAATAAGTACTCACTCAATTTTGCTTCTAAATCTTTGGTAGACATATTTCTAAAAATTCCACCATGAGATACAAATGAAACCTCTCCTTTTTCCTCAGAAACCACAATCACTGCCGCATCGGTTTGCTCACTCATCCCAAATGCAGCACGGTGTCTGAAACCCAACGTTGGCGAAATCGTACCACTTTCTGAGATAGGAAGCATACAGCGGGCCGCAGCCAAACGACTATTTTTGATAATAACGGCGCCATCGTGTAATGGTGAGTTTTTATGAAAAATGGTCAACAATAATCTTTTGGATACCTGAGAGTCTATTTCATCGCCAGATTCGATGAATTTTTTCAAATCATCTTCTTTTTCAATAACAATCAGCGCACCTGTATGAGTAGCCGCCATTGTACGAGTTGCTTCTACGATAGCTTGAAGATTGGATACCTTATCTTTGGAAATTTTAGGCGTATAAAATCTTTTCAAAATAGCATTTTCCTGAACAGAAGTCGAGCGACCAAGCATCAATAAAAAACGGCGAATTTCTTGTTGAAAAATAATCAAAAGTGCCAATACTCCTACATTCATAAATTGCCCCAAAATGGCTGAAAGCAATTCCATTCCAAAGGCTGTTGCCAACAAATAGACAACATATACGATGATAAAGCCAAAAAATATCTTATTCGCAATACTACCCTGAATGAGTCGGTATATCTGATAGAGCAAGAAAGCTACCAGCATTACGTCAACTACATCTATAAAATCAATATTTAAAAAGCCAATGTGCATACAGTTTTAAGGTTTTTGCGATTAAAGTACTAATATAAAGTGTCGGTTTTAAGTAAGATATGAGCATTAGGACAAATAGCTCGATAAAAATCAATTTTGGACGGTTCACATACCCCAGGGAAATCTCCTCGTTTACCCAACATATCCGTCATCACCTGAAAATGTAAATGCGGAGGCCAGTTACCATTTTCTGGGAAATTGCCGAATTCTGCTATACGCTGTCCTTTATTGATTACTTGATTAATTGCTAGTCCATCTAAAGAACCTACACTCAAATGTCCATATAAAGTATAGAAAATATGTCCTTCAAGTTCATGTTCCAGAATGATAGTTGGACCATAATCGCCAAAGTTATCGTTATTGGCAAAACTATGTACCTTACCAGCCAATGGTGCAAATACTGCCGTACCAGCCGCAGCCCAAATATCCACTCCCAAATGAATAGAGCGTGCCTCTTCTGTCTGTTGGAAATGCTCACTTCTGCGATAAATATACCTATTTTCAAAGTATCCACCTATCGCACAAACAGCATGAGCTTCTTGGATTTTGGCAAATACATATTCGGTAAAAATAGCGGTATTAGTTAGGTCTATTTTTTCTAAGTCAGTATTTTCAGCGGTAAGGTCAATTTTCAGTAGTGTGTCTTTCGACAAATCGAAAGGCACAACTGGAGCAAAATCATATTTTCTTAATATTTCTTCTATTAACATTTTTGTCTCAAAAGCTTGTTTGTATCAAGGCTTTATGCCCAAACTTGGGTACCTTCAGTACAGTTTTTACACATTTCAATCTCACTTCTTGATTTCAAAACAACTTGTCTAAAATGCTGATAAGCTTGTGCATTCCAGAGAGTTTTAAATGACGTTTGAGTCAAATCGCCCAGTCTGTGCTCAGCATCTTTATCAAAACAACATGGTACTACCAGTCCATCCCAAGTAATCACGCACGAATGCCACATTTTCCAACAGTGATTGAGCAAATGATTCTTGATTTGATAACTACCGTCTGCTTGCTGTTGATAGCGAGCATATTTTTCTATCGTCGGTATCAAGTCCGAACCTTGCTCATAATCATAAATTTGAGCTGTTTTTAAAGCAACTTCATCTACCTCTAACTCTTTCGCCAATTGCTTTACTTCCTCGATTTGGTGCTCGTTGGGACGTACCACCAAAAACTGAAATACGATATGTGGTGTGGAAGACTTAAGCGCTTTTTTCCATTTGACAATATGCTTTGTGCCTTCAATTACCTTATGTAGTTTACCACCCACACGGTACTGTTCATACACCTCTTGCGTTGTTCCATCTATCGAAATAATCAGTCTATCTAGTCCTGACTCTACGGTTTTTTTGGCTTGAGCATCGCTTAAGTAGTGAGCATTGGTCGAAGTAGCTGTATAAATCTTCTTACGAGCAGCGTACTGAACCAATTCCAAGAATTGTGGATGAAGATAAGGTTCGCCTTGAAAATAAAAAATCAGATACGAAAGCGTATCCGAAAGCTCATCAATAGTCTGACGAAACATTTCATCAGAAAGCATTCCTGTTGGTCTGGTAAAAGAACGAAGTCCACTTGGGCACTCGGGGCATCGTAGGTTGCAAGAAGTCGTTGGCTCAAATGAAATACTAATAGGAAGCCCCCAATGATAAACTTTACCTGTAAATTTAGAGAAATAGTAGCTCGCCAATACTTGAGTAGCATTTAGGAAACGCTTCCATGTAAGTTTTGAGATAAAATTCAGACCATCAGTAAGGTTTCTATTCATTACAGTGTATGAGCTATGTGGAATAGGATTACAGAACAATAATCCGCCACATTTATCTAGTCATTTTGAGAGTTTTCCAACACCATGCAAGCCTTTATTTTACACAAAATCAGTCGTACATTAAAGAACTTGGTTGTTATTGCTATTTACTCCGCAAATTACTCAATAAATGTCAAAACATTGGGGTATATTCTTTAATTCCTTGTAAAAGAGTACAGCTTTATTGAATAAAAGAGATATTTCAAAAAAAGTTCATGGGAGCAACGAACTCTTTCTTCATTTATTACCTAACAACGTTTATGTGCAATACAAGAGGGGTATCTATAAATAACAAATCTGAAAAGTATCTTTTCGAGTCATCTTCAGCGCATTTTGAAGCATGAAACTATAGATTGAAAATATCTATTTTCAACAGGTTATTTCAAGGGTAATTATACCTTAAATATACCATAAAATAAATTTTAGAGGCCCACATAAAATGAATGAATATTCGGAATCAAACAAAAACAAATCACTTTATTTTCTCAAAAATCATGATTTTTCAACGATAAAAATATATACTTTTAAAAAAATGCAGATTTTCTATGAAAAATATTTGAAAAAAATATTGTTATTTTAACAATTCTAATGCAAATTGCTGTTGTTATAGATGTCCTCAAAACATACCGCTAGATGTGATGACGATATGATATAATTAGTATAAATTATAACCTTACTTAATTTAAAACTAATTTCTTCATACTTGTTCCTGAGTTATAAGCTCGGCTCATCCTCGTTGCGTCCAATAAGCATTTAAGGCATCACTTGACCAAGATTTTAATCAACAATTAACATACGATATTCTATTGCGAAAGCATTCAAAATACTAACTAAGTAATCTTTTATTAGATTATTTTTTTATGGGTTCGGGTTACAGAAAAAGTCAAGAGTGATACTCTTGACTTTTCTAATTTATATCTATACCGTTTTGCTAATTTTCTTTATTTACCCTGAAAATTGGCAGGTCTTTTCTGTAAAAACGCTGTGACTCCTTCTACAAAATCATGGCTTTGAGCTGCCTCGTCTTGATGAACTGCTTCCAGTTCTAGCATCTGCTCTAAGGAAGAATGTGAAGATTGATTTAGCACTTTTTTGATTAGACCAATTGCTTTGGTTGGTGCTTTGGCATATTGTTGTGCGACAAGCGCTAAAGCTGCCTTAAATTCATTGGCTGGTACTACTTTCGAAACTAGTCCTAACTCCAAACACTCTTGAGCGCTTAAGCGTCTGCCTGTGGAACACAATTCAAATGCACGTTGTGATCCCACAATTCTTGGTAAGAAATAGGAAGACCCTGCATCGATAATCAACCCAATACTAACAAAAATTTCAGACATAACTGCGTTTTCCGATGCAATCAGAATATCACAAGCCAAAGCAAGTGAACATCCTGCGCCTGCGGCAATTCCGTTTAACCCTCCAATGATAGGTTTGGGTGAATTTCGCATGGCTAAAACCATTGGGTTGTAGTTTTTACGCAGTGATTCGCTTGGTAGTTTTATATTACCTAACCCTTCTTTTAAGTCTGCACCAGAGCAAAAAGCCTTTTCCCCTTCTGAAGTCAACACTATCACACGAACTTCCGTATCATCTGAAGCTATATTTACTGCCTTGGTTATCTCCTGAATCAATGCAGGATTTAAAGCATGATATACCTCTGGTCGATTGAGCGTAATAAATGCAATGGCATTTTTCACTTCATATTTTAGTAATTCAAACATAGATTTTCTGTTAAAAAGGTTTTACAATCAATGTTTGAAGTTCTAAAAAAATAATTTGTTATGCAAGCATACTATTTAATTTTAGCTTTAATATTCGTTTTGGATAAACCTCGCCACAATATCTATTTACAGTAATAGTAAAGTGGCAGATAAGCTGATCGCCAAGCCGACCGCTACTCCTGCAATAATTTGAGAAAGTGTATGTGCCGCCAGTTGTAGTCGAGCCGAAAGCAAGAATCCTGCTAAAAGTACCAAGGCAACAAGAGTTCCAAGCAAATGTGCTTCAGGAAAATGAATCGCAATTCCTAAGATTGCACCTATTGTTCCTGATATACCAACAGCATGAGCAGATATTTTCCAGTACAAACTAACAAAAGATACTACTGCGATAGAAAATGTAATGCTACTCATAAGCACGGCCACTTCAGGAAATTGTTGAATGGATTTTGTATAAAATGCCGTAATAATAGTATAAATAATCACAGTGAGGAGATAAGGCAATCGTCGGTCGCGAAGCGTTTGCATATCAAGGGTTTTGATATAGCCTAAACGGTAGACGAAATAAATAGAAAGAGCAGGAACAAGAAAAGTCTGAAGAAATATCAAAATCAAAAGTCCTAACTTTAGACTTAGCATTCCAACTTTGGCTGCACTGTTAAAAAGCTCCAAGTTGGCGATAGCAGCAGGCGCTTGGTAAAAAATAATCCCAAACAGCAAGGTTGGCATAACTAGGGGATGTAGTACTACAGAGAGAATATATGCGAGACGAGCGTTCAAAGTCGAGTAAAATAAAAGTGAATGATGAATTATTTTCTTGCAACAGCAAATTTAAAACTATTCATCATTCACTTATGATAGACTCGCAATTAAAGTTGTTTACGAAGGCGGGCTACTGGGATATTTAACTGTTCGCGATATTTTGCTACCGTTCTTCTAGCAATATTATACCCTTTTTCGTTTAAGTATTTTTCTAGTTTATCATCCGAAAGTGGACTTTTCTTAGGTTCATTTTCAATCAATTCTTTCAAGATATTTTTCACTTCTCGGCTTGAAGCATCTTCGCCAGATTCGGTCGATATACCTTCTGAGAAGAAATACTTGAGCAGATATAAGCCAAATTCTGTTTGTACGGATTTGCTACTTGCCACCCTCGAAACCGTCGATATATCCATCTCAATTTCGTTGGCAATATCTTTCAAAATCATTGGCTTGAGTTTTGATTCATCACCAGACAGGAAAAACTCTTTCTGATAATCCACAATCGCTTGCATAGTTTTCAGAAGCGTTTGTTGGCGTTGTTTAATTGCGTCGATAAACCATTTGGCCGAATCCAGCTTTTGCTTGATAAACGTAACCGTTTCTTTTATTGATTTATTATTTTTGTCGCTTTTATCGTAGGTTTCGAGCATTTCATGGAATGAAGTACTCACTCGTAATTCTGGTGCATTTTTAGAATTCAAGAAAATCTCCAATTTGCCATTATTATTCGTCAGAATAAAATCGGGCATTAAGAATTGTGTCACACTCGAATCATCATCAGAAGCGCCAGGCTTGGGATTCAGTTTGGTAATCAAGGAAATTGCTTCCTTCATTGCCTCATCACTGATATTGAGTCGT
Organism: Cellulophaga sp. BC115SP; assembly: GCF_009905545.1. Taxonomy (GTDB): domain Bacteria; phylum Bacteroidota; class Bacteroidia; order Cytophagales; family Spirosomataceae; genus Flectobacillus; species Flectobacillus rivi. The sequence goes on from NZ_JAAALB010000039.1 coordinate 12,561, forward strand.
TTTTGGATTTTTTCGTAGTGTTTTTTCGAAAACTCCTCGAAGTATTCGTCTACTATACGAATAGCATCTTGAATACGCGGTTCGCTTTGGGGCTTACGGTCAAGTTGAAGCAACAAGCATTCTTTCAAATCTCTGGCAGCAATACCCGCTGGATCAAAAGTTTGAATGGCACGCAGAACCTCCTCGACTTCTTCAATGCTGGTATAAACACCTTGAGTAAAAGCAAGGTCGTTTACGATGGCCTGCAAAGGACGTCGAATATAGCCATCGGCTTCAATAGACCCGATGATTTGTTTTCCAATTGTTTCTTTTGTTTCGTCTAATCGAAGAAATCCGAGCTGAGTATTGAGGTGGTCTGTCAAACTTTCCACCATCATGATTGGCATTTCTTTTTCTTCTTCCTCCCCTCCATTTCCGTCACCCTGCATTTTGTAGCCACTATAATCATCATGGAGGTAAGAGTCTATATCCAAATCTCTATCCTCATAGTCTGCGAATTCATCTTCTTTAAAGTCGTCGAATTCTTCATCAAATTCCTCCTTTTGCTCTTGGACATCATTGTCCATCTCCATGCCCTCTTCCAAAGCTGGATTTATTTCAAGCTCCTCTTCAATTCTAGCCGCCAGCTCAAACGTTGGAATTTGCAAGAGCTTTATGAACTGAATCTGTTGTGGTGATAGTCGCTGCTGAAGCGACTGGTTTAAGGATAGTTTTTGCATATTTTATGACATGTAAGGATTACTGTAGAAACATCCATCAAGTTTGGTATGAGGTTTGAGGACGGTCTTTCTTTTCACCCTCTATCAACAATCTTGCCAATTTATCTGATAAAAATAATTAAGATGTTTGATAAATCCCAAATACAAATAATCATTTTACACAAACACCTATAAAACAAATACTTACATTTTTTAAAATTTTTCTACTACTTATAAAAAACTTATGAAAAGCAATTCTTCATTCGGTAATTGACAGAATTGTAAGTAATTTTGAATAGTAGGTAACCAAAATGGCAATCCTATTTACTAAAATACTTACGTATTGAAGTATAAAGAAGATTTATTCAAATACATTTTGTAAAACTAGACAATGCAAATCAAACAAATCTTAGCAGAAGCAGCTGTAGGCTCAGAAATTACAGTAAAAGGCTGGGTAAGAACCAAGCGTGAATCAAAAAACGTAACTTTCATTAATATAAATGACGGTTCGGTTATTCACAATATCCAAGCTGTAGCTGAGGCAGGTGTTTTGAATGAGGAAACTCAAAAACTCATTACAACTGGTGCATGTGTAGCCATTACAGGAACTTTAATCGAGTCACAAGGTTCAGGTCAAAAAGTAGAATTACAAGTAAAATCTGCACTTGTATATGGTACTGCAGACCCTGAGAAATACCCATTACAACCTAAAAAACACTCATTGGAGTTTTTGAGAGAAATTGGTCACTTGCGTCCTCGTACAAATACATTCTCAGCAATTCTTCGTGTTCGTCACACTTTGGCTTATGCGATTCATAAATACTTCAACGACAATGGTTTCTTCTATCTTCATACTCCAATCATTACTGGTTCGGATGCTGAAGGTGCAGGTGAAATGTTTCGTGTTACTACGCTCGACCCTAAGAATCCGCCATTGAACGAAGACGGTTCTGTGAACTACAAAGAAGACTTCTTTGGTCGTGAAACAAACCTTACTGTATCTGGTCAGCTTGAAGGTGAATTGGGTGCGATGGCTTTGTCAAAGATATATACTTTTGGTCCTACTTTCCGTGCCGAAAACTCAAATACTGCTCGCCACTTAGCGGAGTTCTGGATGATTGAGCCAGAGGTTGCATTCTATGAATTGGAAGACAACATGGCATTGGCAGAAGATTTCACCAAATATGTTATCAGATATGCCCTTGAAAACTGCTATGATGACTTGGTATTCTTGGAAAGTCGCTTGAAAGAAGAGGAGAAAAACAAGAAACAAGAAGAACGTTCTGAATTGGCGCTTATCGAAAAATTGAAATTTGTGATTGACAACGAATATGTCAAGTTGACATATACCGAAGCAATTCAAATTTTATTGAGCTCAAAACGCCATAAAGAAGGTAAATTCCAATATCCTGTAGCGTGGGGTATCGACTTGCAATCTGAGCATGAGCGTTATTTGGTAGAAAAACACTTCAAAAAACCAGTTATCTTAACCAACTATCCGAAAGATATCAAGGCTTTCTATATGAAACTAGATGAGGTTTCTGAGGGTGTTCCAGGACAAACTGTACGTGCTATGGACGTATTATTCCCAGGTATTGGTGAAATCATTGGTGGTTCACAACGTGAAGATAACTATGAAAAATTGGCACAACGTTGTCAAGAAGTAGGTATCCCTATCGAATCTATTTGGTGGTATTTGGAGACTCGACAGTTTGGTACAGCTCCTCACGCTGGTTTCGGTATTGGTTTCGAACGTTTGGTGATGTTTGTTACAGGTATGACCAATATTCGTGACGTAATTCCTTTCCCTCGTACGCCAAAAACTGCTGAGTTCTAGGAAATAGTTAGTAATTATACGTATATCTGTTATCAGAAAATAAGATATATCTTGTATGCTACAGAAATAACCGATTTTATAGGTTGTGTTGATGTTTGAAAAAATGTTGACACAACCTTTTTTATTATTCAGCATTTGTATCATTTATTTAAAATCCAGACATTGGTATTGAATCTCTACCGTTATGGTAAAATGATTGAAAATGGATATCTTTATTTGAAAATACACTTCAAAGTCAACATACGCATTTAAACTCTTTTTTGATATGAAAAAAATTATATTAACCTTCTCCATCTTCCTAGGTATTACGGCATCACTATCTGCCCAATCGGCTGATGAAACTGCTGTAAAAGCGGTAATCGACCAGCTATTTGCAGGTATGCAAAAACATGACACCACTATGATTAAAGCGGTATTTCACCCATCTATCCGAATGCAGTCGATAGGAATGAGTCGAAAAACCCAGCAAATGGAGCTTACAACCGAAAATGGAATTGTCGATTTTGTCAAACAAATTGGCTCACTCCCTGCCAGTTTGGCAATTGAAGAAAGATTATTGAGCTATGAAATCAGAATTGATGGGCAGATGGCAACCGCTTGGACTCCTTATGAATTTTATGCCAATGGTAAATTTAGTCATTGTGGCGTTGATGCCTTCCAGCTTTTCAAAACCCCAGAAGGTTGGAAAATCATCGCACTAGCAGATACTCGTAGAAAAGATTGTGGCAAGTAAGTATAAATGCTGAGTTGTGAATTAAGAATTGTGAATTTAATTCCTAATTAGCCACATTTAACCATATTACCTAGTTCGAGACTTAGTCTCTGACTATAGCCTTTGCTTTAGTTTTAAAACTGTTTCAAAATAAGTCCAAGACTAAGTCTTGAACTAGGCATTGTCATTTAGGCACATTAAAGCATTAATTTAATAGGTCAGTTCAAGGGACTGGCCTTTTTTTAGTTATTTTGCGAGGAAAATATCCATTACCATGAAGCTAACAGAACTACATATCAAAGACTATAATCAATTTGAAGATTTCAAATTAGACCTCACCTATCCTAAAGGACACCCAAAAGCAGGTCAAGCCTTGGATAAAGTATGTTTTATTGGTCAAAGTGGTACTGGAAAGACTAGTTTGATAGAATTACTAAGGAAAACTATGTTTACAATCTCTAGTGAGAGAGTACTAAATGCGTTGCTTGATAAAAAAAACAATGAATGTACTGTACTTGGTAATGAACAATTAAATGATATTGAATTTAGCAGGAATGGAATATCTATCAAATTAGATCAGGAAATTAACTTTACATTTGATAGATATGATGATAAAAATGATTTTTCCAATAATGGAGAATCCTTTGTTTTAAAGGCGATTGGCTTAAACAAAGATATTGTCAACTTATTATCGAACAAGTCTAAGATATTTTATTACCCTTACGACATATCCTATTCATCTAATATTCAATTAGTGAATAACGATTTTATTCCTCTATTATTGGATACTACTCTATATGACTTTAGTAAACTTAGTTTACAAAATAGTTGGTCTTTTATCAATGAAAAAATAATAAAAGACCGAGAACTTGAAATCAAAAAAAGCCTAGAAATATCTAAAGCCTTACAAAATCCCAAATTAACAAATGAAGATATTTTAAAGGCTAGAGAGGAGTTTTTTAACTGGCGTAAAAACTCACCAAATCCAATTGTCGATCTTGCAGAAAAATTTCTCGATAGAATCTTAAATCGTTTTAACCTAAAAGTAAAAACCGAGCTAGATTTTGAGAGAAAGGAAGATATAGAAACTATCAAAATTCAAACTCGACAAGGCGAGGATATACCTTTTGATGCCCTCAGTACAGGTACAAAACAAGTGATACTTACGGCATTGCCTCTTTATGGTCTAAAACCTGAAAAAGCAATTATTCTTTTTGATGAGCCTGAAAGGTCGTTATATCCTGATATTCAAAAGGAAATTGTTGATTTTTATACGAGTATGGCAAAAGATAGTCAATTCTTTTTTGCTACACACTCACCCCTTATCGCTTCCTCATTTGAACCGTGGGAAATTGTAGAATTAAAGTTTAACGAAAAAGGTAAGGTATATCAAGAGAAATATTATGAAGGAGAGAACCATGTCGATAACTACACTATTAATCCTCAGTATTTGACATGGACAGGTATTTTACAAAAGGTTTTTGACTTAGAACAAGAAAGTAATCCACTGAGAGATAGACAATTGATAGAGTTAGCAACCTTGGAAAGTAAGTTAAAGCATAACTCATTAAGCCTTGAAAAGAAAAAGGAAACCTTTGAGAAATATCAAAAACTAGCTACACTATTAAATTGGGAATTGAAATAAGATGAAAAAAATAGACAAATCAGTCATACTATCTACAGCCTATAAAGAATGGGAAGAAAATCTGGAAGCGCATCAGCATCCTCATCCTGCATATAATTCATCAAAAGGAATGTTCTATCATGACATAATCATGAATCTATATCATTGTCAAAATGGATTATGTGCATACACAGAAAAATCACTCATTCTAACAGGTTTAGAAAATCATTGTTGGAATCAAGAAGGACGCTATTCAGCAGATTTACCATCTCATTTTGGGGAATTAGAGCACTTTGATGAAAGTTTAAAATCCAATAAAGGTTGGCTATGGGATAATTTATTTATGGTTGACGGAAAAATTAATCGTAAAAAAAGTTCAAAAGGAATAGATAATATTTTAAAGCCTGATTTACCAGAATATGACCCCTTCTTATTACTTTCTTATGATGGCAAAAAACATATCTTTTTTGCCAATACACAGAATACAGATTTAACAGAAGAGGATATCAAAAGCATCAATGATATGATAGATATTCTTGGTATAAACTACGTCAAAGATTGGAGACGAAAGGAGATAACCTCAAGAATAAAAGCCTTAGAATTTGGTCTTGAACCTGTTCCACTTACTGAATACCCTACTGCATTCGAAATGACCAAACGAAATTTAGGTTTAGTATAATTGTTAAACCAATACCATTATTTTCCCATGATTCAATTTCCCAAATTTTTTAAAAGCCTCAGTTATGCTTTTCAGGGCTTAGGAATGTTACTGAAAGAAAATAACTTTCGGATACATCTACTTATCTTCGGCTTTGGGCTTTTATTTGGTTGGTTTTTCGATATTAGCGTTACGGAGTGGCTATTTGTGATATTGGGTAATGGACTAGCTATTGCCTCGGAAGGGTTTAATTCTGCCATTGAGGCGGTTGTAGATTTGGCTTCTCCAAACTTCCATCCTTTGGCGAAAAAAGCCAAGGATATTGCTGCTGGCTCAGTTTGGATTACGGCGATGGCTTCTATGATTTGCCATATTATTATCTTTTTACCTAAAATTATCAATTTCATAGAAAGTCTTTTATAGAAACATGAGTCATCCCGAATTTTAAGATTGGGGTTATTCTCTAAGCTTTCATCAAAAAAGCGGTCGAAAAATATTTTTCGACCGCTTTTTTGATGAAACTATGCTAGATTTTACCCAGCTTAAGACGCAATCATTGCGTCTCTACTGCCACAATACAAATTTTAAATTAATCACTCATTCATTCAATCACTAAATTCGGAATGACTCATGTTTTTCTTACTGAATCTTATAAGCTTTTGGCGCTTGCTGATTGATACCAAAAACTATCGTTTGATTTAGTTGTAGCACCGAACGAACGTCGCCTTTGATTTTCAGCCCTGACTTATTCTGTGGAATGGTTACAAAATTTCCTTTTCCATCGCCTTGTAAAAGTAAACCATAATTGGCATCAGATTTTCCAAATTTGAGTCGAGTGATATTTTGATTACCTGCTAGCAATATATCTTTCTTACCGTCTTTGTTGTAGTCAAATATCAACAGGTTGTACACTGGTGCAAATTGTGCCTCTATCGGTAACGCTTTTTCTTCAAATTTGCCTTGTGCATTCAAGGTAAAATATCCTGTCTTGAGATAATTAGCTGTTAACTTTTCGGCACCTTCTAGTTCTTTGTCGTCAAAAATATCTTTTAACGTGGCATCTCCATAACTGTCGTAGCTCGTGAATTTTTTACGCTTAATGGTAAGTTGTTCAAGCAATTCGTCACGGGTAAGATAAGGATATGACTTTCCTTGAACGTAAGTACACAAAATTGGATCGACAGTTCCGTTTTGGTCAAAATCTTTGAAATATAATTCGGCAGGTTCTTTAAAACTTACTTTACATTGACTGTTAAGCCCTTGATTTCCTAATAAGATTTCTGGCTTGCCATCACCATTCAAGTCTTCAACGATGATTTTATTCCACCAACCTTGATAATTTTTATCAAAGTACTTATCCGTCTGATTTTCTATCTTATTTCCTTGTATAGTAAATACCGAAATAGGCATCCATTCGCCCACAACAAGCAGTTCTTGCTTTTTATCTTGATTCAAATCCACAAAAGCAGCGTCTGTCACCATACCAATTTTTTGTAATTCTGCTGGGGTTTGATCTTTGAAAGTGCCATTGCCTTGGTTAATGAGGATATAACTTCGTGGTGTTTCTGGATATCTGCCAGGAATTACTCTTCCCCCTACAAACAAATCAGGTTTTCCATCTTGATTGACATCGCCTACTCGTACGCAACCCGTGCTTACTGGCATAGCAGGCAGAGCAGAAGCGCTCAACGTAAATCCGCCTTTGCCGTTATTGATAAATAGTTGGTCTTGAAGCAATGGATCATTTTCGGTGAAATTTCGATACCCGCCATAAGCCACATACAAGTCTACTTTTCCATCGCCATTGGCATCGAAGAAAGTAGCGTCGCTTATATCAGCATTGGTTTTGGTATTAATACTTTGTTTGCTGAACCCATTGACTTTATTTTGGATAAATAACTCACTATTTTTACCAAAACACCCCCCTACAAATACATCCTCCAAGCCATCTTGATTCACATCGGCTTTAATCATGACTGGTCCAACGAATGACATCGCTTGCGTGAGTAACGACTGACGCTTAAAATCATTTTGAACTATCGTTGCCGCTGCGCTTTGAATAGGGGAGTTGGTTTCGACTAAATAGGTATTAACCACTGATTGTTTAGGAGCACTATCCGTCGCATTTTTCTCTTCCAATACTAAGGCTTGGTCTGCTTTAACATTTTTCAAAACTTGTACTTTACCGCTTGCCCAAGTAACCTTCAGTGAATCAATTGTTTGTGATTTTCCTAAGCCAAAGTGGAGTTCAAAACTTACATTTGATTGGAAACCACGAGTTGGCATTTGCTCTTGTTGTTGTGAATTCCCAGAAGCGTATATTCTAACCGTTGTTCCGATTCCCATGGTGTTGGGAGCATTTCCTTTGAACTGAATATTGAGGTAGTGATTCTCAGACTTTTGCTTGCTTTCATTCTGGTAAATAAAGGCAGGAAGATTGATGTTATTGACCACCAAATCCAAATCGCCATCTTTATCAAGGTCGCTATAGGCAGCGCCACTGCTATTTGATGGACGACTTAAGCCCCATTTGTCGGATAAATTGGCAAATTGGAGATTGCCTTTGTTACGGAACATGTAATTACTTACATTGGAAGAAGGCATTTTTTTGACCAACTCCAATACATCTTCACGCTGAAAACCACCCTGTTTTTTCTTGATGAAATCATCCATATATTTCAAAAAGTCCAAATTAGTATAGTCATGCAAATAGCCATTGGTTACATACAAATCTTTCCAGCCATCGTTGTCATAATCTGCAAAAAGTGCTGACCAGCTCCAGTCTGTATTCGAAATACCCGATACTTGTCCAATTTCACTAAATGAGCCGTTCCCGTTGTTTAAATGCAACATATTGCGCATATATTGGTGGTGAAAACCTGATTGTACGCTCAAGTCAAACTTGTAATAGTTGTCGGGAGCCATCAGTAATTTTTGACGACGATTGTCTTCTGGCAACATATCCAAGGTAAAAATATCTGGCAATAAATCATTGTTAATATCAGCTACATCGTTGCCCATCGAAAAGTTAGAGGTATGCCCTAATTGCTCAAGACTAACCTCCGAAAACCCTCCTTTTTGATTGTTGAGATACAACCTATCAGGAACCGCGTAGTCGTTGCTTACATAAATATCCGGCCAGCCATCTTGGTTAAAGTCTGCAATTCCTGCTCCTAAACCATACGAAAGAGCCGAACTTTGAATACCCGCCTGACTTGTAATATCTCTAAAATACCCTTTATCATTGGTATAAAATCTTGAACCACTTACCGAGTCATCTACTTTCAGTAACTCGGCAGTATCTGACAAATTGAGTACTGGAAGTGATTTGATATTATGATTTAACAGAAAAAGGTCGAGATCACCATCTTTGTCGGCATCAAAGAAATAAGCATTTGTGCTCGAAGCAGGGCTATCTAAGCCATATTTTGTAGCCTCCTCCAAAAATGTCGGAATACCATTGGCATCATTTCCCTGATTGATAAAAAGCTCGTTGGCTTTTTTCTCTGGACGAAGATTCCCAGAATGACACACGTAAATATCTAGTTTGCCATCGCTATTAATATCCACCATCGTAACGCCAGTCTTCCAAGGACCTTGGCGACCAGCTACACCAGCTTGGGCAGTAATATCTTGAAACGCCATTTGAGTTTTGTTCAAATAAAGCTTGTTTTCATTCATATTACTGGTAAAATACAAATCATCATAACCATCTCCATTGACATCGCCCACGGCAACGCCTCCACCATTATAGAAGTACTCGTACATGAGTACGTTGGTATTGAGCCCTTCGTCTATTACGTTTTGGAAATCCACATGAGTTTTTTCTGCAGGTAGTAAGGTGAAAAGCTCATCGGGAGACTCATCATCTTCCGAGGGAGCTTTGGAGGAATCTGTACAACTGATGAGAATACTTGTACAGAGAATGAGAAAGGTTGAATAGGAAAAAATTTTCATGCTTGTTAAATAGACAGTTTTAAAGGGTCTGCTTGATTTAGATTTTGTTAATTAATAAGCCATTTTACCACTTTGGATTGGTAAGCTACTTATTGCTTAAGAGTTATAACTACTGAAAACTACCCAATTTTCTCGAATTTTTTAAAGAAGATATAGAGAAAAAGAAGGAAAAAGTAATCTCATCAAGCACTTCATGTATGGCGAAACAAAGAGTACTAAAAAGTGCTTGCTCTAACATTTTTTTTCGATTGAAGTGAGTATTGAGCATTCCTCAAAAGGTAGTGGAGTAATCTTTAATAAAAATATTTAAAATATTTATAAAGTATCGTTTTACTCAATAAGGTATAGTTTTAAGGCGCTTTAAAATATACTTTTCATAGATGCATATTTCAGACATATTCTTCTTTTATCGTATTATATTGACATTAATCAATAAGTATGCAGACCAATTGACTGTTTTATGATAAATTTTATTCTTTTTGTGCAAATGTTTGCACAGCCGTATTTATTCAAAAAACCAGAAAAAATAAAATAATTCTCAATTTTATGAATAATGGTATGGGTATAAAAAGTACAACTATTTCTTAATTTGTTAAAAGTATGTCTGTGCTTAGACCCCACTTTCATACTACAGGCGAGCTTGTGCATGATGGCTTGACCATATCTATCTAAAGTAATAATAACTATGAAAATTTCGGACGACTGCGTGTTCAAGATTGAGCATTGCCTCAATACCTACGTGTATTTATTCCAATCCCATTACAATTCCATAACATAAAAAATTATGATTAATTCTACTCAGTGGAAGCATCAGAGTCGGAGAATTTGTTTTCTGACTTTGGGGTTCATTTTTATGGTTTTTGCTAATACACTTGCCCAAAGTGTAAAAGGAAAAATCACTGATGACAAAGGTCAAGGTTTGCCCGGGGTCAACATTTTAGTGAAGGGCACTAGCGTCGGTACTACATCCGATGTCAATGGTGTGTATTCAGTGAATGCTGGTAAATCTGCGACATTGGTTATTACCTCAGTTGGGTTTATTTCCCAAGAAGTATCTGTGAATAATCGTTCTGTTGTTGACGTTGCACTTGCTACAGATGTCAAATCTCTCGAAGAGGTTGTTGTAGTAGGTTACGGTACGCAGAAAAAAGTGACTGTTACAGGTGCTGTTGTTGCAGTACAAGGTGAGAAAATTTTGAAATCACCAGCAGTGGATTTATCAAACTCATTGGCAGGTCGCTTGCCAGGCTTGGTTGTTGTCCAACAAAGTGGTGAGCCAGGAAACGATGGTGCAAGTATTTCGATTCGTGGTACAAACACCCTTGGTAACAGTAGTCCGCTTGTTGTAATCGATGGTATTCCTGATCGTGATGGTGGTTTGGGTCGTTTGAACCCACGTGACATCGAATCGATTTCGGTATTGAAAGATGCTTCGGCGGCAATTTATGGTGCTCGTGCTGCAAACGGTGCTATCTTGGTAACTACCAAAAGAGGTAAGTCTGGTAAACCAACAATTACTTATGACATGAACCTTGGTTGGGCTCAACCAACAAAAGTTCCTCAAATGTCAAGTGCTGTGGAGTATGCTAAAATCATGAATGAGCTTCCGATTTACAAAAACATTCCAGCAGGCGAGTGGGGTGCAGCATGGCAAAGTATCCAAAACACAGGTACTTACAAGTCTCCAACTGCAGGTGTTGGTACAATCAATGCGAATTATAGCCCAGATGCTGTGAAGAAATACGCTGATGGTTCAGACCCTTGGCGTTATCCAAATACTGACTGGTTTGGCGATGCATTCAAAACTTGGACGCCACAAACTCGTCATAACTTACAGTTATCGGGTGGTTCTGAAAATATGCGTTATATGGCTTCTTTGGGCTATGTTTCACAAGATGCGTACTACAAAAATTCAGCTACTAACTATCACCAATACAACTTCAGAACAAACCTTGATGCCAAAATCAATAAGTACATTAGTGCTAACTTGGGTATCATGGTGCGTCGTGAACAACGTAGATATCCTACTGAAAGTGCAGGTTCAATCTTCCGTATGTTGATGCGTGGTCGTCCGACTGAGCCAGAAGTTTGGCCAAATGGAATGCCAGGTCCAGATATTGAAAATGGTCAAAACCCTTATGTGATTACAACTAATGCTACAGGTTATGTAGATAACCCAACAGACTATGTGCAATCAAACGGTTCAGTAATCTTGACTAACCCTTGGGTAGATGGTTTGAAAGTAACTTTGTCAGGTGCTATCGATAAAAATAGCCAGACAAGTAAGACTTGGCAAACACCTTGGATGTTGTACTATTGGGACAAGCAAACCTATCAATCTGATGGTGTAACGCCTTTGTTAGTAGGAGCCATTCGCTCAAACTTTACTGATCCACGTTTAACTCAATCATACAGTAATGTTTTGAATACCAACTTGACTGCTATGATTAACTACGACAAGAAATTTGGTGCAGACCATAACTTGAGTTTCTTGGCTGGTGTAACTCGTGAGACATTCGATGGCGACAACTTCTTTGCTTACAGACGTAACTATATTTCTTCGGCGGTTGACCAATTGTTTGCAGGTGGTTCATTACAACAAAATACAGGTGGTAGTGCTTACAACCGTGCTCGTTTGGGTTACTATGGTCGTGTGCAGTATAACTACAAAGAGAGATATTTGTTAGAATATATCTGGCGTTATGATGGTTCTTATATATTCCCAGGTGCTCACCGTTTTGGTTTCTTCCCAGGGGTGTTAGTAGGTTGGAACATTTCTAACGAAGATTTCTTCAAAGTTAAAGGTATTGACAATTTGAAACTTCGTGCTTCTTATGGCCAAATGGGTAACGACCAAGTATTCTTCAACAATCAATTGCAAGAATATGCTTACTTGTCGACATTTGGCTTTGGACAGTACCCAATCAACAACCAAGTTGTAACAACCTTGAATGAGACGGTTTTAGCAAACCCTAACTTTACTTGGGAACGTGCCAATAACTATAACATAGGTATTGATGGTTCATTCTTAAACAACAAGATTAACCTAACATTGGAGTATTTCTACAACAGAAGAGATCAAATCTTGATTCAGAAAACAGGTTCAACACCAGCATCTTCAGGTATCAACTCTTTGTTGCCTCCAGTAAATGCAGGTATTGTTGACAACCGTGGTTTTGAATTCAATGTATCCTATAACGGAAAAGCATCAAAAGATTTGACTTTCAGAGCTTCTGTAAACGGAGGTTATGCTAAAAACAAGGTAGTGTTTATGGATGAAGTACCAGGAGCTCCTAGTTACCAGCTACAAGAAGGTAAGTCTATTGGTGGATATTTGGTGTATGAATATGATGGTGTATTTAAAAACACTGCTGATATTGATGCAAACAAATTAGACTACTCGGCAGTAACGTCAAAATTGATACCTGGCGATATGAAGTTTAAAGATGTAAACGGCGATGGTAAAATCAATGGTGATGACCAAGTAAGATTAGACCAAAATGCAACACCAACATTCAACTTTGGTGCTACTATTGATGTTCGTTACAAAGGCTTTGATGTAAGTGCACTCTTCCAAGGTGCTATGGGTGCTGCTATTCGTATTCAAACAGAATCGGGTGACATCGGTAACTATTTGAAATACTCTTATGATCACAGATGGTCAGTAGACAACCCAAGTAGTGTAGACCCACGTTTGGCAAGTAGAGGAGATACCTACTTTACTGGCGGTAACTACGGTAACAATACCTATTACCTATTTAGTAAAAACTATGTTCGTTTGAAGAACATCGAATTAGGCTATAATTTTCCAAGTAATATTACTGAGAAGTTAAAATTAGGAAGTTTGAGAGTTTATGTCAATGCATTGAATTTGTTGACAATTGACAAAAACAAAATCTTTGACCCAGAGGCGACTGCTCAAGGTGGTGTGTACTACCCACAATCACGTGTGATAAATGCAGGTTTGAGTCTAACCTTCTAAAAACGTAATTTAACATGAAGAAATTTAGTATAAAAGTAGGCTTATTCGCTGCTCTGATGGGGCTTACTTTATCTTGTGATCAAGAATTTTTGAATACCAAACCCTTAGATAAAATATCGAGTGCAGCAACATGGGCCGATGGACCACTTTCGGAAGCTTTTGTTTTTAATGTGTACTCTTTCTTAGGATATGGTGGTTTTGAAGAGCAAGCTTTAGCTGCTTACACCGATGAAGCGATGTTTACCCACGCTGGTCGTAATATTAATACTTTTACGGAAGGCACTGAAAGTCCAAACAACATTGCTTGGGTGAGTGACACCTACGGTTGGGATAAAATGTACTTGGCTATTCGTGAAGCAAACGTAGCACTTGAAAACCTTCCAACAGCTACTTTTACCAATGCTACATTGAAGGATCGTTTGATCGGTGAGTCATACTTCTTGCGTGCTTACTACTATCAGCAGTTGTTGCGTTTTTATGGTGGTGTTCCACTCATCAGCAAATCTTATGGTTTGAATGAAGACTACACTGTAGCTAGAAGTTCGTATGATGATTGCGTGAAGTTTATTGTGAGTGATTTGGATAATGCCATCAAACTTTTGGATGGAAAACCATCTACACCAGGACGTGCTACCAAGTTGTCAGCTATGGCATTAAAAGCACGTGTATTGTTGTATGCTGCGAGTGATTTACATGATGGCCCTACCGCTAAAGCAAAATCTCCAGTGTTAGCTACCTATCAAAATATTGATTTGTTGGCATATCCTTCTGGTGACCGTGCTGCTCGTTGGCAAGCGGCAAAAGCTGCTGCAAAAGCAGTTTTGGATGCTACTACTGGCTATAAAATGAATTTGACAGCACCAGTATCTGCTGAAGAAGGTAAAAATAACTACAATGCTATTGCAATGGGTGGTCAAAGTGCCGTAGCGGATCCTGCTGCTGCATCTGAATTGTTGTTCCAACGTACACATACAGCTTTGTATACACAGGAAGATAACTGGCCTTTGGGTGGTATTCACTATGGTATCAACAATGGTCCAAACGGTTATCACAACTGGGCAGGTAATACGCCAATCCAGCAATTGGTTGACGATTACGAAATGATGGACGGCACTAAATTTGATTGGAGTAATGCTACACATAAAGCAGCTCCATACGAAAACCGTGACCCTCGTTTCTATGCTTCGGTTTTATACGATGGTGCACCTTGGAAGCCTCGTCCTACTGACGTTAGTGCATTGGACCCTGCTAACCAAATCCAAACAGGTTATTATGATGATGGAAAAGGAGGATTATTAAATGGTATTGACACACGTGAATCAGCCGTAGAAAACTGGAACGGTAGCCGTACGCACTACTATACTCGTAAGTTTATTGATCCGAACCCAGCATTGGCAGATAACCAATCTTCTGCACAGGTGATTCCTTGGCCGTTTATTCGTTATACAGAAATGGCTTTGAGTTATGCTGAAGCAAGTCTCGAAACAGGCGATGAAGCGGAAGCGTTGAAATGGATTAACAAAATTCGTTTCCGTTCGGGTATGCCAGCTGTAAATGATAAAGGAACTGCTTTGCGTGATCGTTTGAGAAATGAAAGACGTATCGAGTTGTCTTATGAAGAGCATCGTTATCATGACGCACGTCGTTGGATGATTGCTGCTTCTACGGTAGGACGTGGCGTAAAATCTATCCACGTGGAGGCTAAACTTAAGTCAGGAATGACTGCTCCTGCTATCTATAAATACGATAAAAATCGTTACAATTATAGCTACTCAGTGGAGGATAATACGTCTAACGAAACGCGTACTTGGAACGATAAAATGTACTATCGTGCGTTGAGTCGTAACGAGGTATTACGTAATACCAAGTTGGTACAAAACCCTGGATATTCGAATTAATCCTATCCCTAATCCAAATATCAATTAGGCAGTCAGAAATGACTGCCTAATTTGGTTAAATCGTTTTACATCTCTGGAGATGCTTTACCACTAATTCAATGATTTATTTTACTTTATGATTTTATCAATATAAAATATACATATATTGTGCACTAATCAGTCAATATTAGAGTTGTACTACTAGGTAGAAGGCATTTGACTTTTCCTCTTTCAACGTAAATTTATAAAATATGAAACCTTCAATGAAAAGCTTAGGTGTATTCAACGGGATAGTTGCAGTTGCTTTAGTTGGCTTTTGTATAAGTTGTCAGTTTTTTCAAGAAAAAATTACTGAGCAAGACTACGCTACCCGCTGGTCGGATATGGCTTTGTATATTACCAAAAATACCCCTGGCAACTCGCCAACTTATGCTTCTAGATGTCTTGGTTATATTGGTCTTACCATGTACGAATCTGTGGTGCATAGCGACCAAACTTATGCCTCAATGGCAGGTCAGTTAGACAGTCTAAAAAGCTTACCGATGCCTCAGCCGAATCAGACCTATGATTGGCTTATTGCACTCAATGCATCTCAGGCGCATATCATCAAGGCGCTTTACAAACAAACATCTGATGTAAATAAAACAAAAATAGATTCACTCGAAAATGCTTTCCTAGAAGCACGCTCTGCTAATATCACTGACCCCGAAATTACAAAACGTTCTATTGCCTACGGACGTGCAGTAGCCGAAAAGATATTCGAATGGGCAAAAACAGATGGAGGCAACGAAGGCTATTTTAATAATTTTGATAAAAAAAGAGTCTATCCTCAAAAGCCAGGAGGATGGCAACCTCCACTTTATAGTCAATCGATTAGTCGTTCACCATTACATCCTGATTGGGGTAAAAACCGTACCTTTTTAATAGCAGATCATAAAATAGCAGCTCCTAAGCCCATTCCTTTTGACTCAGTACCTCAATCTGAATACTATCAGCAGTTTTTGGCAGTATATCGTCAAAGAAATGCTTTGACTCAGCAACAAAAAGAAGCGGCTGTATGGTGGGGAGATGATCCAGACGAAACATTTACACCACCAGGTCACTCTTATTATATTGCAACACTAGTGATTAAGAAAATCAATCCTCCGCTCATCAAATGTGCCGAAACGTATGCTCGTGTAGGTATGGGAGTTGCAGATGCTTTTGTTAATTGCTGGAAATGGAAATATCAGTTTTTTACAGAACGTCCCAATACCTTTATTCCAAAGTATATCGATAAGTTTTGGGAGTCATTTTGGCCAGATCCGCCATTTCCTGCTTTCCCATCAGGTCATGCTATTCAAGCGGCTGCAACAGCAACCGTTTTAGGCAATTTGTATGGCAACTCTATCACCATCACTGATGACTCACACGTAGGTCGAAAACCCGATGGACTACGAAATGTAGAATTTAAAGCTCGTACATTTAATGCACTTTGGGATGTTGCCAATGAAGTAGCCAACTCACGCTTTTACGGCGGTATTCATACACCAATGGACAATAATGCAGGCTTGCAAAAAGGAAAAGAAATTGGAGAAAATATTAATAGCCTTACATGGCAAAAAAGCCTCTATAAAAAGGAATAATGAAGCGGTAAGGATTCGCCTTGTTATTGCCTTCATAGGTAGTAAATCAAGGTGGAATACACCACTTCTAAGTCATTTTAAATATTAATGTTGAATTGTGAGTGATGGATTAATGGTGTAAGGTATTGATAATTAAAACTTACATCAGAAATTCGTAACTCATTATTCGGCACTAAAAACCTACAAGTATAAATACTAAAACATCTAACATAGCTCAAGTTTGACACCTACCACTAGTTATTAACCCAACGAGCTACTGTTATACTACTTGATATTTGAATGATACCTTTAGTCTCATTCATGATACTCACGTTGACCATACTTGGCACTCTACTTATTTTAAGGATTGATTATGTTTTGCAGTTATACGATTGCAAGGTGTTTCTTATGTAGTCTACTGGACGGATGTTATGTCTTTTCAGGGCTATTCTCTTTCATGTCTTTAAGCAAATTTCTATGATTAAACCTTTACTAAAATTAGGAATAGTGTTTCTTGCGAGCACTACAATTGTACAAGCGCAAAAAATGTTTACCGATGTTTCAAAACAAGCAGGTATCAATCACCAATTCGAAGTATTCGAAGGTTTTTTGGGTGGTGGTGCGTGTGTGTTAGACATCAACAACGATGGTTTTGATGATATTTTTATCGCTGGTGGTAAAGCCGATGATGTATTATATCTCAATAATCGGAACGGAACTTT
The DNA here is from genome assembly GCF_009905545.1 of Cellulophaga sp. BC115SP. GTDB lineage: Bacteria > Bacteroidota > Bacteroidia > Cytophagales > Spirosomataceae > Flectobacillus > Flectobacillus rivi. The sequence continues at coordinate 30,232 of NZ_JAAALB010000039.1, forward strand.
TACCAATATCTATGCAAAATCAGGGCTTACCAAAACCCAAAAGTACTTAACACAAGGAGCAGTAGCAGCCGACGTAAACCGTGATGGATGGGTAGATTTATATATCACGACAATTACTTCGAAAGGGACAAAAAAAGTAATTCCGCGAGAAATCAATTTGCTTTTTTTGAATAATAAAAACAATACTTTCAGAGATGCTACCAAAGAATATGTGTTGGGTGAACTACACACTTTTAGTACAGGAGCCAATTTTGGCGATGTCAATGCCGATGGATATCCAGATTTATATGTAGGAAATTATTTCACCCAATATCCTGGCGATCTGAGTACCATCAACGCCTCGATGATCGTTGGTGCCAATCAAATAGGAGAGGGCAATTTATTGATTAATCAACAAGGAAAAGCTTTTAAAGATGAATACAAAAACTACGGACTTTCGCATAAAGGTTTTGGTTTCGGAGGTGTTTTTACCGATTACGACAACGATGGCGACCAAGATTTGATTGTCAACCATGATTTTGGGTATAAAAAGACCCCTAACTTGTTGCTGGACAACCAATATCCTATGAGTTATTTCAATGACGTAGCGCCTAAATTGGGAATGGACTTGAAAATTAATTCGATGGGAACTGCCATTGGCGATTATAACGATGACGGATTGTTGGATTACTTTTTTACTAATATTCGGTTTAATAAACTGATGATAAATAATGGTCCTGGAAAAGCTTTTTCTGACAAAACGGCTGAGGCTGGACTCAATACCATTACAATTAGTTGGGGCGCAAATTTTGCCGATTTTGACCACGATGGCGATTTAGATTTGTTTGTGGTAAACGGAGATTTAAATCCTAATTGCGTACCAATGGGGGATTTTTATTTCGAAAATAACAATGGCAAATATACCGATCTGGCTGGTCTCAAAGGCCTAAATGATTATGGTATTGGGCGTGGTTCTGTCATGTTTGATTATGACAACGATGGCGATTTGGATTTACTAGTGGTTAATCAAAAGCCTGTATTACCCAATTTCCCAACTGAGTCTGTTACCCATTTGTACCGAAACGATGGAGCAAAAGGAAATTGGATAAAAATTGCCTTGAAAGGTATTCAAGCCGAAACACACGGCTTGGGCTCAAAAGTAGAGATAGTCGTTAATGGCAAGCACCATATTCGTGAAATTGATGGAGGAGGCTCAAGTCATTTATCCCAAAATGCCACGTTTGCCCATTTCGGACTCGGAAACGCTACTCAGGTTGATGAAATCATTGTGCATTGGACGGGAGGCTATACGCAAGTGCTCAAAAATCAGAAGGCTAATCAATTAGTAGTCATAACCGAAGAAGAACATATAAATCCTTTAGTTTGGACCAAATTAGCCATAGGAGTAGTCATAATACTGGTGCTTTTAGGAGGATTTTTTATTTGGAAAAATGTGAGAAAGAAGAAATAGGCATTTTATGGATAAATGAATGAGCGATAAAGAAAGGGGGCATCCCTAATTTAGTGATTTAGCGATTGAATGAGTGATTAATTTAAAATTTATATTCTAGTTGTAGGGACGCAATGCATTGCGTCTCAAGCAGAGTCAGATATTACAAGCTAGTATTAAAACGTGAGTCATTCCGAATTTTAACTTCGGGTTATTGTCAAAAGTTTATCAAAAAAGGCGGTTGAAAAACTAATTTCAACCGCCATTCTTAATGATATACTTCAAAACAATACCTAATTAGACGCAAAGCATTGCGTCTCTACAAGTAAGATTCGGGATGACTCATATTTTACTATAAAATACTAATAACTACACGGTTGGCTCTGTAGGTTCTTCTGGATTAATTTCTTTCAGTACTTCACCCTCCTCTTCTTTTTTCCCTGTAAAAAATCGCCATATTGCAGACAATCCTGCTCCGACAGCCACAATCAACAATTTGCCAAACTTAAGAAGTGGTGCAAAAAACTTAGCCAAAACTCCTAAAATTCCCAATTTTGCTAAGACCTTCCCTGCTACCAATCCTCCTATACCAACAGCGGCAATCTTATCTGCGCTAGGATTAAAGTCTGCATATTTGTTTCCATCCGTAAACTCTACAATATCAAGTACTTTATTAATGTCTTTATTAACCAGCGGAAATTCAGCCATTCCAGCGACTGCATTGAGAACAAGTACTCCTTTTCGTCCTAAAATTCGGATATTATAATTTAAGGTATTTTCTGAGCCACCTTCAAACTTAAGTTCTTTAGCCCAATGCAAAATTTTACGATTTTTGTCATAAAAAGGTTTAGAAGCCCAACCTACAATTTGAATAGCAGGGTATCCTTCTTTTTTTCTTTCCTCATTTTCAGACTCCATGTCCTCTTTCATATCCTTTAAGAGGTCATCATAATTTATTTCGTCAGCGTCATCATCTTTTACATAACCCATTTCATCCCATTCAACTACAAACGCATAGGCATTCTCATCAGTGATTTTCATTTTTTCGGGTAAAATAATCCCATAAATCCCTTCGCTTGGTGGATTACCCCATAGTTCTGTCAGCACTTGATTGGATTGCTCAGGATTAATATACTTAAATCCAGCAGGAATTTTCAGTTTTGCCAAATTATTAGAGAGTGTAATAGTACCTGTTTGATACTTAATTGCAGTTTCAACTGAGTCAAGGTAGGCTTGTTGAGCTTTGAGTAGTTCAGCTTCTGTTAAAGGTTCTTTAGCTTTTTTTTGGGCAAAAGTATTTAGCCCTGTCAAGCACATCAGTGCGAGAAGTAGAAAAATTCTCTTCATAGGAAATTATAAAAGATTTAGTGAATTGTGATAATAGATTACAGAAGCGAGCTTTGGTGTCGAAAAATAGGTTAGAATTTAGTAAGGTGAAACTATCTTTCATTGAAGCATCTCAATTGTAAGTACCTGAAAATTAAGAATAAATTTTAATATTTTAAACTTTATTCAACAAAAAACAAATTGCCACAAATACATATTAATTATGCATCTGTGGCAATTTGTTTTTTAGGAAAAGTAAATTCAATACTAATCTCTTAGCGCTTTACTTAAATATTAGTATCGAATGATGAGCTGTGAATTTCGTAACACTTTGGACTCAACATTCATACTTAGTACAACACCCATGTATCTTTAGAGCCTCCACCTTGAGATGAGTTAACGACCAATGAGCCTTTGCGCAACGCCACACGAGTCAGTCCTCCTGGGATTACTTGTACACCATTTCCATAAAGGATATAAGGACGTAAATCCACGTGGCGACCTTCTGCGTGGTCATCGATCAAACATGGCACGCGCGACAACGAGATTGTTGGTTGAGCGATATAGTTTCTTGGGTTTTCCTTGATACGTTTTTTAAACAATTCTTGTTCTTCCTTCGTAGATTTCGGACCAATCAACATACCATAGCCACCCGCTTCGTTCGCTTCTTTGACAACTAACTTTTCAATATTTTCTAACACATATTTACAATCATCATCCTCTCCACAAATGTAGGTCTCCACATTTGGAATAATTGGCTCTTCTCCTAGGTAGTATTTAATGATTCGAGGCACATAGGCATAAATTACCTTATCGTCAGCTACACCTGTTCCTGGGGCATTGGCAAGCGCCACACGACCTGCTTTGTACACATCCATCAACCCTGGAATACCAATCAAAGAATGAGGATTAAAAGTTTGCGGGTCTAAGAACGTATCATCGATACGACGGTAAATTACATCCACAATCTGGAAACCCTTGGTTGTACGCATTTTTACATAACCATCGTGAACGACTAAGTCACGGGTATCAACTAGCTCCACGCCCATTTGTTGAGCCAAATACGAATGCTCGAAATACGCAGAGTTATAAATTCCTGGCGTAAGTACAACAATCGTTGGATTTGGGCGGTCGCTGATGTATTGTAACATTTGCAACAAGCGTGTTGGATAATCCGAAATAGGTTGCACGCGTGTTTTGCCAAGTACTTCAGGAAAAGTACGTTTTAATAGCTCACGGTTTTCGAGCATATAACTTACTCCCGAAGGACAGCGTAAGTTATCTTCCAAAACCATAAATTCACCATCGTCGCCACGAATCAAATCGGTACCAGTAATGTGAATCCAAATACCTTTGGGAGGTTTTAACCCGATACATGGCTTCAAAAAGTTTTTCGAAGACTCGATTAACTCACGAGGAACTACTCCATCATTTAGGATTTTTTGGTCGTTATAAATGTCGTCCAAAAACATGTTTAATGCTGTGATGCGCTGAACCAAACCTTTTTCAGTTTTTGCCCAGTCGTCGGCAGCTACTACCCTTGGAATAATATCCACGGGCATGATACGCTCAGTACCTTCGTTTTCAGAATACACGTTAAAAGTAATGCCCAAGGCCATCAACGAACGTTCAGCCGCTTGATGACGACGAAGAAATTCCTCTACGCCCAATTGCTCGGCACGCTCTTTGAAGGCTTCATATCCTATTCGTACATTTCCTTCTGCATCGAACATTTCATCGTAAAATCCTTCTGTATTGTAATTGTTGAAGCTAAAGTTCATAGGCTTTCTTTTAGTGTTTTGTTCAGAACGTAAAACCTAATTTATTAAAATTATATTTTGCTTCCAAATTGATTTACCAAACAATATTTTGAAAATAATAATTTTATAGTACTTTTTAAATGGGAGATTATAAATAAAAAAGAATCCCTTTTAAAAATAAGTATTTTTACTCACTATATTTTTTAGCGTATTTTTTTCTAAATTTTTTTACCATCTCAAAAAGCCTCCAAAACAGCTTTTACCATTCCATCTAAAGATTTATTATCAATCCATCGCACCACCATTACCAAGTCATGGTCTGGGTCGACATAAACCATGTTGGTGCCATTGCCCAAATGATAATACACGTTTGGCGAAGCACTCGGTAGCAATTTCTGATTTGTATTTAAAAACCAGTTCATATAACCATACGTTGGTTCGGCTGAGGTTGGCGTTAAGGCTTGTTTAATCCAATTTTCTGAAATAAGTTGTTGGTCTTTCCAACGACCTTTTCTCAAGCATAATAGACCAAATCTAGCCATATCATAAGCATTGATAAACATACCTCCGCCCCAATGTCCACCTCCACTCACTGATTGCACGGGCTGTCCGTCTAGTACAATCCAAGAATTGCGATAACCCGTCCAGCGCCAAGTATTCGAAGCACCAATTGGATCCATAATCATGGTTTTGAGTACTTGGGGTAAAGGTTTACGCCAAACGCCTGTAGCTGCCAAAGCCAAAGCATTTACCCGTACATCGTTGTACTCATACACTGAACCTGGCGTATTGCGTGGTCGGGTAGTCCATTCGGCAGGGTTAGCGCTTGGGCGATCTACCCACTCAGGCTTACCCCAAAGTGTTCCTTCCCAATCGCTCGTCTGACGCAACAAATGATCCCAAGTGATTTTACGATTGTGTGGCGTATCAAACGGTTTGAGCAATTCTGGTTTACCGTAGTCCTCGGCTGGTCGAGCAACTGGGTTTCCATAAACCTCAATCGGTGGCACATATTTATATACTGTATCATTGACAGAACCAATAAGCCCGTTGTCAACAGCCAAGCCAACGACGGTCGACAAAAAACTTTTGGTTACTGAGTGGGTCATGTCACAACGCAATGGTTCACCCCAAGTCGCCACGACATATCCTTTATGTATAATCACTCCTGTTGGTTCGCCCCTATCTGCAAAAGGTCCTATTCCGATACCATAAGGTTCTTTACCGAAGGTTTGGTAATGATTAACCTCCATGCTACGAGGATTCTTAATTTCGTGGGACTTAGCAAACTCTATTGCCGCTTGAATTTTGTCTGATTTTAAACCTACACTTTCTGGAGATTTTATTTGCCACTCTTTTGCCTCAGGATAATAAACCGTTGGCGTAACTGCAACAGATTTCTTTTGTGAAAAACCTAATAATGATTCACACAAGCAGGTAAGTATAAGTACTATTTTTTTCATAAGGTTTTTAGTTGGGATGAAAATGAGTTATTTCAGATAAGTAGCAACTCAATAGCCAAATTTACGCTACATCAATCGACAATTGTTCGAAGCAACAGAAAAAATTCGCTTATTCATTCAAGAAGAATAATTGTACCGAAAATGTTTGGGTCGCGCTTTGAGGAATATTAAGAAAGTCTTGATAGTTTTGCAGGCATAAAATAAAACAGATTAATTATGGCAACTTGGTATTTGGCCAAAATTCGTTACCAGAGAGAGGACGAGGCAGGCTCATTAAAAACCATCAACGAAGCGTATTTGATTGATGCAGTATCTTACACCGACGCAGAGGCTAGAGTTTTTGAGATTGTGGCCAGCAATACACCCGAATTTCAAATTACAAACCTTACAAAAATGAAACTAAGTGAGGTGTTTTTTGAAGACAACAATGCCGAAACTTGGTTTAAAGCAAAAGTGCAGTATATTTCTTTTGATGAGAAATCTCAAAAAGAGAAAAAAACGGCTCACATGATGCTAATCAATGCCAACGACCCAGGTGAAGTTTATACTTTACTAAAAAAGAATTTGGGCAACCTCAACGATTACCAGATTACTGATATTAATATTACAACGATCTTGGAAGTATGTCCTTATGAGCCAGAAAACGAAATGCTCAAAAAAGGCAATTTTCGTCCAGTAGCAGAGGTATTGGCGGAGCAAGAAGCTAATCAACAGTCCTAATACTTTGAGAAAATTCTGATAAAAGGGTACATACACAATCGCTGTTTTGTACCCTTTTTGCTATTTTTGAAAAGAAGTAACGTGCTTGCCAACGCCCTTAAATGAGGTGTAGTACAACAACTCTATTTCCTTGCGCTTTTAAATTTTACGATATGAACAATCAAGATATACTGGACATTCTCGAACTAACCGTCAAGTTATTGGAACTTCACGACGAGAATGAATTTAAAATAAAAAACCTCAGCTTTGCTGTGCGTGCATTGGACAAAGCTACTGAGGACTTTATCACGACTCCCATAGCACAGTTGGCGGCTATCCAAGGAGTTGGGAAAAGCACTGCCTCTAAAATCGAAGAAATTCGTACTACAGGACAACTTGCAGAGTTAAATGAGCTATTAAATAAAACTCCAGAAGGCATTTTGGAGATGTTCAAAATTAAAGGAATAGGTCCTAAAAAAGTGCGCATGATTTGGCAGGAATTGGGAATTACCGATACCCGTGAATTATTGCTAGCTTGTGAAAATGGTGAAGTAGCCAAACTCAAAGGTTTTGGGGACAAAATTCAAGAGAGTATTAAGCAATCTATTCTTTACAACCAGTCGAATTCGGGTAAATTAAGAATGGAAAAAGGACAAGAAATTGCCGATTTTATTCTCGATATTCTTGAGCCAGTTTTTGAACATGTCCAAATCGTAGGAGATATTCGTCGTAAAAATGAAGTGGTTGAGTCTATTCAATTGGTTGTGGGTCACGATCAACCTTGGGAGGTACAACAATTACTCAATGCTACTCCTACCCTACAACAAAATGAAAAAGATTCGTCGCCATTTACTTGGCGTGGCAATATAGAAGGCAAACTGATTCCTATCGAAGTGATTATTTGTCCTGAAAAACAATTTATTAATCAAAGTTTTATATTCAGTGCTTCGCCAAAACATTTAGCCAAGCATCATCTTTATCAGACCGTTCAAAATCAGTCTTTTGACTCCGAAGAGGATATTTATGCCAAAGTGGGCATTCCATATATCATCCCTGAAATGCGTGAAGGTGCATTTGAGTTTGATTGGATTCAAAAACATCATAACGACCAACTCGTAACTTGGGACTCGCTCAAAGGTATTTTGCACAATCACTCTACCTATTCAGATGGTAAAAATACTTTGGCTGAGATGGCCAATTATTGTCGTGAATTGGGCTTTGAGTATCTTGGCATTGCCGACCACTCCAAAACAGCGTCGTATGCACGTGGGCTCAACGAAGTCCGTGTGGCGGAACAACATGCCGAAATCGACCAGCTTAATGCACAATATACGCTAGGCGACAAACCTTTTAAAATTCTCAAAGGCATAGAATCCGATATTCTGGGAGATGGTTCTTTGGACTATGATGAGGAGGTTTTAAAAAGCTTTGATTATATCGTAGCATCGGTGCACCAAAACCTGAAAATGACTGAAGAAAAAGCCATGTATCGTTTGATAAAAGCCATAGAAAATCCTTATACAACGATTTTGGGGCACCCTACAGGACGATTGATATTATCAAGAGCAGGTTATCCTGTCGATCACTATAAACTAATCGATGCTTGTGCTGCCAATGGTGTTGTGATTGAAATCAATGCAAGCCCTTATCGTTTGGATTTGGACTGGCGATATATTCAATATGCTTTGGAGAAAAACGTTAAGTTGTCTATTAATCCAGATGCTCACGAAAAAGAAGGGTATTTTGATATGCACTTTGGTGTTGCCAACGCCCGCAAAGGTGGCTTGACAGCAGATATGACTTTTAATGCAATGAGTATATCCGAAATGGAAGCGTATTTGAGGGGTAGAAAAAAGTAAATGATTATGATATAAATATGAAAAGCGTTCGAAAATAGGTTTTCGAACGCTTTTTTTGATACCGTATTTCTCCTGATACCTCTTTAGACACAAAACATTGCGTCTCTACAATTAAAAATAATTACCCATTCGCTCACTAAATTTAGCCTTTACGAATTCAATAAATAAACGCCTTTACCATCAGCATGATAGCGACGGGCTAGTGCGGGGATTCTTTTAAACAGTTTAGGAACTAAATTCGCTTTGTCTATAATGACTTCTGGCGTATCTTTTTCAAAATTTCTCAAGATACTTATTACATTTTCGTAATTATCTAAATTCTCTAATTCATATTTTGCCAAGTTCCAGTTAAGGTAAGGCGTGGCAGCATAGTTATCCAAGTATTCCTCCATACCATTTCCCAACACTAATACTTTTTTACTCTTGAAAGGAAAAGCACTATTACGCTTGATTTTCAAATTATTTAGCTTTGCAAAAGATTCATCGCTATCGTTTGCCCCTTGGAAATAGAAAAAAATCATTACTGATAAACTACCCAAAAAGAGCATTTCGGCCATCCATGTTTTTTTGAAACTACTAAAAAAATTTGTTGCAAAAAATGCCAAAGCTGGCACAAAAATAATGAACTGCATTGGCGCCAAAAAGGGCATTAGTCCTATCGAAAGAAAACCTGTTAATCCCCAAAGCATCATCACTTGTTGACAACGAAGCTGAAAATTGACGAATCCTGTGGCATTAACCAATCTCAAAAAACCCAAAACAGCAAAAATAAATGGCAGAAACAACGTCGCCAATAACGTACGGAAGTCATTAAGATTATACTGGCGAATTTGGAATACAGATGAGATAAATATTTGGAAAAAATCATCGTAAGTACCATCCAAATAAAAGAATAGTCCAGTCAAAAATAAAGGGAACAAGAAACCAAATATAGCCAATGAATGCTGACGCAATGTAGCACCACTAAAGAACAATAATGAAGCAATTGCCCACAAAATAAAAACACCAGCAGGAGGATAAAACAATGTGGCCACCCCAATCAAAAAGCCAATTTCAAACACTTCATCGGTAGCCTCTAGTCGGTTAACTTGCTTAACAATTGTCCCGAAAGCTAGCAACAAAAAACTAGTGCCCATCAACACGGGTGATAGCGTAGCGCAGTCAATCGAGATATTTAAAAAGATTACATACATCAAACCAGGCAAATAGGTTCTTTTGGGGAAAATATCTCTATTGTTAATCACCACATTGAAATATATTACCTGAAAAGCAGCTACAAAAAAGGCTAGAAATTGATACGCAAATTGAGAACGACCAACAATACTATCAATTCCTGCATATACCATAGCAGAGAACGGCGCGGTATTATCCCAAATATCTGAGTACATTACAAAACCTTTATTGATTTGCTCGCCGACTAGCATCCACTGTAATTCAGGAATCAGTTCAGGCGAACCGTACAAGAATATATGAATACGAGATATGATTAGTAAAATCAATAAACTAAATATTTGATAGAGGGCATTCACCCTGAAAAAACTTAACATAACTGTTACTTTAATTAAAAGGTATTTTTCACGAAATTACGGTTAATCAAATTAAATTCCCGAAATTTGCATTAATATTACAATAGCACCCTCAGAAAATCGCTATGATAACCAGTGCTATTGGTTTATTTATTCATAGATGGCAATATATGCCGATTTGTAAAGACTAGCGGAAATGGATTCGAAAAGACAACAAAAATTTTCTCGTCAGATTCAAAAAGATTTGAGCGAGATTTTTCAAAAAGATATGCGTAGTGCTTTTGGTAATGCTTTCATCACGATCACCGATGTAAAAGTAACACCAGATTTGTCTATTGCCCGTATCTACTTGAGCTTCATGCTTGCCAACGATAAACAAGGTTTGATGCAGGAGATTCGTGAAAAAACGAAACAAATCAGGGGAGTTTTGGGACAACGTATCCGTCACCAAGCTCGTATTATTCCTGATTTGGAGTTCTTTTTGGATGATACCGCCGAATATGCTGCCAAAATGGATCGTTTAATTTCAAGCTTAGACATTCCACCTTTGAAAGAAGGAGAAGAAATTGAGGATTAATATTGGATTGCACCAATAGGAAGTGAAGAATTTAGGTTTGAAACGTAATCTCATTTACGTTTCATTTCCTTCACTTTTATACTCATTGCTTCTTATATATTTGTTTATCTTATCTCCAAGAGCTCCCTATCATGAATTTGCCTTTCTTTGTTGCGAAACGATATTTCATTGCTCGAAAAAAGACTTCCTTTATTTCCCTTATTTCTTGGATTTCAATGCTCGGCGTTTGCGTTGGTACAATGGCATTGGTGATTGTTTTATCGGTGTTTAATGGATTAGAAGCTTTCCAAAAAGGTCTTTTCCGAACTTTTGATGCAGAATTAAAAATCAGTGCTAAAAAAGGGAAAAACTTTCCATGTACTCCTGCCTTTCTTGCCAAAATTCAAGCGGTAGATGGTGTAAGCACTATTACACAAGTTATTCAAGAAAGTGCCCTCATTAGGTATAAAGAAGCCCAAATGGTAGTAACGTTAAAAGGTGTTGATGACAATTTTCTCAAACAACAACGCCTCAAATCGAGCATTATTGACGGTGAATTAAAATTGGGCGGTCAAGGTATCTCTTATGCAGTGGTTGGCTCTGGGGTAGCTTTTACACTAGGGGTTGATGTAGACGCATTTTATCCACTCGAAACATGGTATCCACGCAATAATCATAGTAAAACCATCGATTTTAATTCGACAGACGCATTTAATCGTTTAAACTTATTACCAACAGGTATTTTTGCCATCGAGCAAGAATATGACAATAATTTTGTGTTTGTGCCACTTAGTTTTGCCCAAGAGCTGTTCGAATATGGCAACCAACGTACTTCTCTAGAAATCCAAGTAAAAGACCCTAAACAGATCCCTCAAATCCAGAGTAAGATTCAGGATTTATTAGGAGAAAGTTTTGTCGTACAAAACCAAGACGAGCAACACGCCAGTCTATTACGTGCTATCAAAATCGAAAAACTTTTTGTATTTCTTACTCTGTCATTTATCATAGGAATTGCCAGCTTTAATATCTTTTTCTCACTTTCAATGTTGGCTATTGAGAAAAAACCAGATGTTAAAACCCTTCGTGCTATGGGCGCATCAAAAAGTGTAATTAAGCGAATTTTCTTATATGAAGGTGCTATTGTGGCGTTTAGTGGTGCTTTGGTAGGCTTGATTTTAGGTTTTACCATTTGTTGGCTTCAGAAAGTATATGGTTTTGTTTCAATGGGAATCGTAGGTTCTTTAGTAGATGCCTATCCTGTAGAAATGCGCTTCAATGATTTCTTTTTTACCGCAGTTGTCGTAATTATCATGACCCTTGTAGCATCGTACTTCCCTGCCAAGCGTGCAGTGAAGTTTTAATTACCTTATGGCTAGATATTAAAACATAAGTCATCCAGAATTTTAGCATAAAGGTTATTATCCAACTTTTTATGAAAAAAGCGGTCGGAAAAACAATTTCCGACCGCTTTTTTGATACGAGATACAACTCGGCTTTAGACGCAATCATTGCGTCTCTACAGCTAAAATATAGACTTTAAAATAATCGCTAACTCAATCAACACTCACTCATTGAAAACTATATTTCTCTAATCAAGGCCAATAACTCCTCAGCTGATAATTTACCACTTCCTTCAGTACCTTCAAGCAAACTATCTGCCAAATCCCTTTTCGTTTCATGAAGTTTCAATATTTTGGACTCAACGGTATCTTCTGTAACCAACCTATATACCGTTACTGGGCGTTGCTGACCAATACGGTGCGCACGGTCGGTTGCTTGGTCTTCTACGGCAGGATTCCACCACGGATCGAGGTGAATCACATAATCGGCTGCTGTCAAATTTAGCCCTACTCCACCAGCTTTTAAACTAATCAAAAATACATCGCCAGTTCCCTTCTGGAAAGCATCAATGCTCTCTTGTCGTTTGTTGGCAGGCGTACTGCCATCTAAGTATTGATAAGCAATGCCATTTTCTGTGAGATATTGTTTGATAATCTCTAGGTGTTTTACAAACTGGCTAAAGACTAATGCTCTATGATTATTTTCACGAAGTTCTTCGAGTATTTCAACAAAAGCTTCGAGCTTCGAACTACCAATTGGTACGTCTTCATTGACTAATTTTGGATTACAACACGCCAATCTGAGTTTTGTCAATTCGGCAAGAATCTTAAATCGTTTATCCTGACCTTCTTCTTCACTGGTTAATCTTTCAAGAGCCGACTGTCTCAAAGACTCATAAAATGAGCGTTCCTCAACAGACATTTCGATATTCAATACAATTTCTGTTTTGGCAGGAAGATCATCTAACACCTGATTTTTACGTCTTCTGAGGATAAAAGGTTTTACGACTTTCTGTAACGCCTTTTGGGCATCTTTATCTTGGTATCTTTCAATTGGATTTGAGAATTTCTCTTGAAAACTATCATGGCTTCCCAATAGGCTTGGATTAAGGAATCTGAACAAATTCCAGAGTTCGCCCAAATGATTTTCGACAGGTGTACCTGTTGTTGCAATCTTAAAATCACCGTCCAATGCCATAACAACTTTTGAGCGCTTAGTGGCTTTATTTTTGATAGCCTGCGCTTCGTCGAGCAAAATAGTCGCAAATTTCTTTTTCGTAAAAAGCGCTTCTTCACTTTGCAATAAGCCATAGCTTGTAATTACAATATCAAATGTACCTGCATTTTCAAGCATTTCTGCTCTATTGCTTGCCGTTGCGAAGGTCAGTACATTGAGTGTTGGTGCAAACTTTAGCGCTTCGGACTCCCAATTTCGACAAACACTTACGGGTGCTATCACCAGTGCTGGTCCGAGTTCGGCGCGCTTGAGTAACAATGCCAAAGATTGTACCGTTTTACCCAAACCCATATCATCCGCCAAACACGCCCCTACTCCCCATTCAGACAAGCGAGCGAGCCATTGATAACCCTCTAACTGATAAGGTCTTAGTTGAGCCTCAAACGTTTTGGGCACTTCATAGGTTGTGTCACGAATTTTCTTGATACGCTTCAAATTTTCAAGCCAAGCTTTATCGGCTTTGAAACTATCTAAATCATTCGATAAATCTTCGACAGTTTCTGACAAAAGCATATTACCGCGCATTTTGTTGTCCAATATACGGTTCATCAACTGTAATTGTTTACGAAGCTTTTCGGTAATAGCAATAAATTGCCCTTCTGATAATTCTATAAAATTGGCATTCGTATCGAGTTTTTCCAAAATATCTCGAAGCGACAGCACCAACTTATCATCTAATTTTGCCTCGCCAGATACCTCAAACCAATCGGTTTGGCTTTTGAGCTTAAGCGATAAATTTTGGGTATTAATTTCTCCTAAATAATTCATTTTCTGACCTTTTGGCCATTCTATGACTAATTTACCTTGTTTGAATGGTTCAGCCATTTCTTGTAAGATAGTCAAACAATCATTAGGCGAATCAACTGTCCATTGGTTATTCCCACTTTCAAACATTCCCAATGTTGGGCATTGTTCTATTATAGCCTCATAATTTTTGCGTTCTTTCTTCAGATTTCGCTTGAGTTGTACTCGAACATCATCAACCGTAGAAACGAGGGTTTCGGAACCCTTGCCTACAGGCAAAAACATGGCTTTTTTACTAGAAGGTTTGATAAAAAACTCTATTAAAAACCCATCATTTTGTGGATTAATCAGGGCATATATCCTATCATCGGCATCCAAAATAGGTAATGATTCAAACTGTTCTTCTAAATCACTTTGAATGACCACTTTTTTAGAAATCAACTCCAATGATTTCAATAGTTCAGTCTTCGCTTCGATAGGAACTTCCAAATTATTATTCCCGAACGCATTCTTAATGGCCACATGCGCAGGTGTTATTTCGACAAGTTTATAATGATTAGGCGTTTGCTTAATCAGCCTTATACCAGAACCCTCTATTTTCTCATCAAATTTTACCGTTAGCTTGGATTTCGTACTTTTTACTTGAAGTATCACCTCGCCTTTGGATAGCGTAAATGGAATCATCTCAGCACCTTTTTGTAGATACAAATGAGGATGATCACAGAGTAACTTGTAAGCTTCGGAGGAATTAATTACGTATTGGCTAGAATTATATCTCCAATCATTATAGCTATTTTGAACGCTAATGCTCTTTTGAATAACCAATTTATCCTGTTCGGTCAAATAATCTAACTCGTCATTGTACAATCTCTTGAGTGCCACTTTTCTTCCTACCGACCAAGTACCATTTTTTTGTAATTTTTGTTCAATTGGCCAAACTTCATCAAAGTGTAAATCTATCCCCCAAGCCAGACGTACGTTTGATTTTTCATTAGTACTTGTAACTCCACCAATTGAATCTGCTACTTTTTGTAAGAGTAACAATGCCCGTTGCCAGTCCTCTTGCTCTGCCAAAAGATTACCCAAAATTGTGGTACCTATCTGTTCTTTTAAGAACGTTAATCTTTCTTCATTAGCTTGTGTATGTTTTTCTTCTTCTCTTTTCGCAATGGCATTTAACACTTCGGCCTCAATCACTATATAATTATTGGAAGTCAGGTATGGTAGGGCTTCTGCCAAACTATAGGACAAACTAGCATTTTTAAAGAGAGCATTGATAATACTTAAACCAAAATAGCTAAAAATACTTGGTGGGAGCGTGTTGGTAAGTTTTGACTTAGAAGATTGAATAAAATAACCGTAAAAGTAAATAATCAATTCAAAGACAATAGAATGGACGTTACTTTTCTGGTGAAAAGCATAATAATCTTCGTAGAACGTTATAAATTTAGATTTATCGACTTTTGCCAACGACAGTACATATCCGAAAAGTGAAAAGGTATTTGAATATCCTTTCTTTTTATTGTTTTCTTTTCTCCAAAGCTTAATCGACTTTTCGTACAGTTCAATCGCACGCGTATATTCTCCTTTCATTACTTCCGAGAAGGCATGCAATGCTAATATGTCGGAGTAACTATTATTTTCTTCAACAATTGCACTAAACTCCTGCCATTCTGCTCTAAAAAAATGATAGTAGGCTTTGTACAAATCTATTAACTGACTGTCGACATTAAAGTCATTCAAGCCTGAAATAAACTGGCTTAAATCTTTTCCTATATTTAGGTAATACAGAAAAGCGTATTCGACACATTGAATTTGCTGACCAGCAATGTAGCCTCCAAGTAAATTGGTAATATCTAATCCCGAACCAATTGCGTCTTGAAATAAGTTTATACGAGAATAGCTTACATAAACATCTTTCTGACTCTTGACACTAAACTGACTAAAATCACCAGTATAAATAGCAACTCTAAACTCATTCAAATCGTTAAAATAAAGTCTATTATCAGTCATAAACCGACTATTAGCCTTTGTCAACTGTTGGATACTTTCCAGATAAGGACTTTTGATAAGTTCTTCAAATATATAGGTAGAAATCTCATCTGAAAGAGCTATTTCTGCTCCAAAATAGGTTCTTAAAAAACCTGTTTTCTTCAAGTCATCGATACATCTTTTGGTCTTTTGTTGTGTAAAATCCTTTCTATTCTCATCTTTGATTTGATATACATCAAATAATTTATATACTACCCCAATTGGTATGAATTTATTGAGATAGGAAAGCACCAACAGGATTTTTTTCTCTGCTTGCTCCAGCTCCTGATACTTCAATTTCAACTCTTCTGCACTAGCACTTGTCATATTTATTCCTCTAATGATTCTTGAAACGCTAAAAGTCTAAAGTTAGTTACTTTCTGAATAATACTAAACATGATAGGTTTATTCCATCTACTCTACCTATTAAAAAGTTTCTTTTTCTTAAAAGCTCGTATTTATTGAAAATAATTAATACATGATAACGAAAAAGGGATTGAGCAAGCTCAATCCCTTTTTCGTTATCATGTATTGCTAATTACACATTCTGCAACTCACCTTCCAACTTCGACACCACACAAGTTGCCACTGCATTACCAGCAACCGAAGTTGCTGAACGTCCCATATCTAAGAATGGGTCTACGCCTAGAATGAGCGCAATACCTTCGGTAGGTAAATCAAACATGGCTAACGTTCCTGCGATTACGACTAATGAGGCACGTGGTACGCCTGCGATACCTTTTGAGGTAATCATCAACGTTAAAAGCATCGTAATTTGTTGTTCTAATGACAATGGTACACCATACGCCTGAGCGATAAAGCCTGTAGCAAAGGTCATATACATCATTGAACCATCGAGGTTAAAGCTATAACCTAATGGCAATACAAACCCGATGATACGCTGCGAACACCCAAAACGTTCCAAAGCTGCAATAGTTTGTGGAAATGATGCTTCAGAACTAGCAGTACTAAATGATAAAAATAGCGCATCTTTTACTTCGGCCAATAATTTCCAATATGGAATTTTCATAACCAAACAAATAGCCCAAAGTACTACGAATATGAAGAAAAGTAATCCTCCAAAGAAACAAAGCAATAGGTAAGCATAGCTCACCAAAATTCCTAACCCTTTGCTAGCAACTACGGCAGTCATAGCACCCAATACGCCAAACGGAGCAAGCTCCATGACATAACTTACTACTTTGAATACTGCTTCGGCTAAAGAATCAATGGCTTTGATGATAATCTTACCTTTATCACCAATCGAACCAAGTGCAATACCAAAAAAGATAGAGAATACTACAATCTGAAGAATTTCATTTTCGGCTAATGCCTTAAACAAACTATCAGGAAAGATATGTAAGATAAAGTCTTCCATCGACTTCATTTTGCTACCAGTAATACCCGTATCTGTACCTGCTTGCGGACGAGGCCACTGTTGCACTTCGCCAGGACGGGTTACATTTACAACCACCATCCCCACGATTAACGATAAAATAGTAGCAAAGTAAAAATATAATAGGGTCTTGATACCAATACGACCTACCACTTTGAAATCCCCTAATTTGGCAATCCCTACTACCAATGTACAAAATACCAACGGCCCAACAATCATCTTGATGAGCTTAAGGAATACCTTACTGAGGATTTGAAATTTTGATGAAATGGCCGCAGCCGCCTCTGGACTCATACTCACATTCAGAAACTGTCCGATGGCTACACCAATCACAAAACCCAATAGAATTTTTGTCGTAATGTTTAATTTCATTTGATAAATGTTTAGTCTGTAATACGAAGTTTTCTTCCGATTAGAGCTTGTTTAAATTTTATAAATCATTAAAAGAGAAAAAGTTTATATCTATGAAATCCTATTGTTTGAGCCGAAGGCGAGTTTAGGATTTCTTGACTTTCTTTTGTTACTTTTCTTGTGTCAAGACAAGAAAAGTAAGGTGTGGCGAAAGGAAATTTAGTTTTTTCAAAAATGTCAAATAAAATTTTCAAACCTTCTCTTAGTGGATTTTGAATTAACGAAATAAAGCAAAAAATCCACCCTTTGCAAATAGAGTGGATTCTGTTTTAGGATTTTGAGTAACAAATCTACGTATTGAAGTATCTTCTGTAAATTGGTTTTCTGTACAAAAATTGAAGATATAAAACTGGATAAATCAAAAAGTCCAAAATTATATTTGGTGTTTTATATTTTATATCATCAATTATATAGGTCTGCTCATTTTCTCTAACAATTCGATGTTTGTGCAGCCAAGTACTCAAAAAAAATGGCAACCTACTTCCCTTATCTACAAAATAGTATTCTCCGTCCGCTTTTTGATGCTCAATAATATCTGATTCCCAATTTTGTTTAAAAAAGATAAAATCTAACTCTATTCCAACTTTATCGCCAGTCAAACATCCGTCAAATCGTAATACTCGAAAGGGTGGAAATGGAGGAGCCAAAGCCTTGAAAAGCTTTTCATCAAAACCATCCCACACTTCTTGGATACTTTTTTCAACTGAGGTCTTCAGAAAAATATTCATATAGTTCAAAAGCAAGCTTAGGTATTCTTTGCTTTTCCTTAATAACTCTCTTTCCACTTAAAAGTTTGAACAAAGGTTGGTCATCTTTCACTAAACATATTTTAGTGTTTCATTCCCTTACTAGTTTTTTGGCAACAACTTGGAAGTTTGCTATGTGCCTCCTCATTTTTTTGTACATCGTCGGCGTCGTAACCTGTTTCTGTAATCACTTTTTTAAGTGCTTCAACATTGGTTTTCTTTGGGTTAAAAGTCACCGAAACGACTTTATCATCCAAATTCAGATTCACATCTTTAACGCCCTTCGTAAATGCCAAACGTTTTTCGATACGCTCTTTGCACATTTCACAAATAGCCGATGTTTTGATTTTTACCGTCGATGGATTATCTGCAAAGGATAAAAATGTGGTGAGTATCAATACCCACATAATTGCTAGCTTTTTCATGTTGATGTTTATTAGAAGTTTAAAATAACAATTAAAAACGATGAGTTAAGAATGACGCTACATTCTCAACTCATCGTTTTGCTTACTTAACCTGAGCCAAATCCATACCACAAGATGGGCATTTTCCAGCTTGAGCATACGTTTTTTCTCCCTCACATTTCATTGGACATTTATAAGCTTTTGTGCTATCGCTGTGTGCTTCTGCATGCTGAGTAGAATCCGCTGCTACAGCTTCTGTTTTTGTTTCTTCTTTCGCAGCTTCTTTTTGTCCACATGATGCCAATCCTGTTGCAAGCATCGCTAATACCAATAGTTTTTTCATGAGTTTGATTTTTAAATTGAGTTTATGAATAAATTTACGTTTATACTAGACTTTCGAAGGAATTTTCCAACGCATTCCTACATACACCATTCTTCCTGTGATAGGTCCCCAGACCATTGAGGCATCAAAGTGTTGACTAAATGGGTTACTAGCGCTCATAATTGGATTACTTTGTCTAAATCCTGTCAGGTTTTCTCCTCCAACATACAGCTCCCAACGATAAAACCCTCTAGTAACTTGGGCGTTGATATTAGAAAAAGCTGGAGCGTAGACTGGCTCAGAATCTATGGTTTGAACATGCTCATGGCTTGCATCAGGAATGCGACGTTTGCCATTCCACTGCCATGTAAGGTCAAATTTCCATTTGTCAAACTTGGTAGCATAGCCCACATTTACAAGAATTCTATCTCGGTTGACAAACATTTTAGGTAGCAAAGCCAATTCTCCTGAGCTTGTCACTATATCGTTTTTCACATCAAATAAGCGATAAGCCAATTTCACATCCATTCGTTTGATGGGCGAATAATTTAGCTCAGCCTGGAAACTATTAGAATAGCTTTTGCCTCGTTGATTATAAAACTTGATATAATAAGCTGACTCCATGTCTACAGTCAATTGATTATTGAAATCGGTACGATAGTAGTCTAAGGTCAAATTGGCATTGCGAGTACCTACTTTAAAGTCATGACTTAAACTTGCGCCATAATTCCATGATTCTTCAGGGCGAATTTGATCGAGTACCAATAGTTGTCTTGAGTTAACTAACATCGCAAAGTTTTCGGCAATAGCATTGGGCATTCTCCAGCCTTTACCTGCGCTTGCTCGCAAGTGTGTGTTGCTCGACAAGTCATATTTTGCATGAATTCTTGGCGTAAAACGATTTCCATAAAGATTATGAAAATCCATGCGTCCACCCAAGACCAACGTGAATTTTTCAGGAATTACATAAGTATATTCACCAAATACACCTGGCACTATTTCATTGCGATGAAAAGCCGAATCTAAATAGCTTTCACGATACGAATCCGCGATAAAACTTGCTCCTACTTTATAAGTGTGATTGGTATTGTCGATGATATTTTGATAAATCAAATTACTGTAAAACGTCTTCTGTAATCCTGTATAACTACGAGATGTCAAACCAAAATACGCATTGGCATCATGTACAGAAGCATTCATAATAAAGCCCAAACCTTTGTAAGGTTTTTCTGGAAAAAGCGCTGCAATCTTCGCAAATGCCTCTACCCTTTTGGTTCTATTGCCAAACTCGTAATAAGGCTTATTGACAAAATCAGCAGCATTTTGTCCTCCTGTTCTATTTTCATACAAGCCTTTTATGCCAAATTGTGCCATCATACGGTCAGACTGATATTTCCAGCGATTGAGTGCAGTAGCCAAACCAAATAACGGCACATCTCTAAACGTATCGTGGTTTTGATCAATCGAAATACTTTGTCCCGAACCGTGCGTCAACAAACCTACCGACCATTTATCATTCAATTTACGAGCGGTATTGATATTCAACTCCCCACGACCAAAAGAATTAATATAGGTATTCACATACAGTTTGTCTGAATCATCAGGTTTTTGGAGCTCTACATTCAATGCTCCAGTCATTGATTCATAGCCATTTACAACCGAACTTGCGCCTTTTGATACATCAATCGAAGAAATCCAAGTACCAGGAATATAGTTTAATCCAAAAGTAGTTGCCAACCCACGAACACTTGGGATATTCTCTACATTGGTTTGTACATAATTACCTGACAAACCCAACATTTGAATTTGTTTAGACCCCGTAATCGCATCCGCATAACTCACAGATACAGAAGCATTTGTCTCAAAACTTTCAGATAAGTTACAACACGCAGCTTTTGCCAATGTTTTGGTATTAATAAACTCTGTTTGTATGGGATTTAGTCGGTCGATATTGGTAGGAGATGAAGTAACCGTTACTTCGTTAAGCTGACCAGCTACTTGCAAAAGTACTTTCACAAATCCAGTGGTGTGTACCATAAGCGTATCAGTTTTATAACCTACAAAACTTACAATAAGCTCATGATTTTCAGGCTTTTTCGAGATAGAAAAATTTCCCTCCGTATCGGTAAGTACACCACTTTTGGCATTGGCCCAGCGCACACTAGCACCAATAAGAGGCTCTAAAGAGTTATCACTTTTTTGCTCATAAACAGCACCTTTTACCACTGTTTGAGCCATGATTGAATAAGAAGAAATAAAGAGCAGGATTACTCCAAGAATTATACTAGGAATCAACCCTTTATAGGTAGTTTTCATAAAATCTTTCATTTTGAGGAAATATAAAAAGTGAGGCATTTTCAAAAATGCACACCTTTAACACACTAATGATATGATCAAAAGTGTAATCTCAAATGAGGAAAGATTGAATTTTAACAAGAATTTGGCGCCCCGAAGGTGGTGGCGCAGGAGAATGGTAATATAAAACAGAAGCCGTTTCGATAGGCAAAATCTCGTTGCGGAAAACCCACATCGGAGGCATTTGGCTTTCCCAAATCAAAGAAACATGGTCAATCGAATCAGTATAGGTATTCTGACTTGATTCTGTTGTTACTTTGGCATGAAAAACCTTATCGTTACAGCATTTGGATTTTTTGTAAGAAGGGGATTTAGTTTGAAATTGCTTTTTTTCTTTAACAGAACAACAACCTCTAACTTTACTCAACGACCATACTTTCTCTCCTTTAATTTTACAATAATGCTCATTCATAGCAAAGCCAGCGCTCGAAAGAAGCACTTGCAAAGCCAAAAACAGGCAAAATATGCGTGAGAGAAAAAGTTTCATATATTACTTTAAATGGAACAATGCATTTATAAAATTGATAAACACAACATGAAGACTATTGGCTATCCATTGAATCAATGAATCGGTTACTTTTTTATCAGAATCATCCGAATCTTGATTTGAATTATTGGAGCTTTCTTTCTTATCCTTGTCCTGCTCCAACTTCAATCTTTCAAGACTCTGACTAGAATCAGCTCTCATTTCTGATTTATGGCGACGATTTTCGAGAACCGTTGTCGGCTCAACCAAACCAAATCCACTACTACTGACCCATACGCCAAGTAGTAAAGTTGAAAGCAAAATTTTATTTTGAGTAGATGTTTTCATACTGAGAAGGTTATCAAGGCTAAAAAGAACGTTACTTCAAATGACATTGCAATTTACAAAACTTCTCGATTCGAAAAAAAGTTTCAAACGTTAATATTTGTTAACCCACTAAAATATAAAATGTTATCTAAAAGAGTCTTGCACCATTAGGAACGTTCCGCTCAACGGTAGTGAGAACGACCTCTCCGTCGCTTTGTTCAAAACCCGTCACCAACACTTCAGAAATAAAGTTGGCTATTTGTCGAGGAGGAAAATTCACCACACAAATCACCTGTCTGCCGATAAGCTCCTCTTTGGTGTAGAGCTTAGTAATCTGAGCAGAAGATTTTTTAATACCAATTTCTTCACCCAAATCTACTTTGAGTTGATAAGCAGGCTTTTTCGCTTTGGGAAAATCCTGCACTTCGATAATAGTCCCCACACGGAGGTCTACTTTTTCAAAATCCTGCCAAGTTATCATTAAATAAATTTCTTGATTCTTGTTAAAAAAAATGCGTAAACGGTCGATGATTGAGTAAACGGTTGACACCTTCCACGGGTTATCTCTTACATTTGTTACAGATTCCTGCACCAAACAGCTACGGAAGTAGTTGATTTTTAGATTATCACGAATATTCTACACTAGTCACGTTTAAACAAATAATATCATGGGTTACAGATGTACCCTTTTACCTTACCCCTGGCAAATTAATAGTTTCATTTTACACAAAAGTTCACTTAAATCTTAAATTTAAAAGAGGCAATTTCAATCGATTTTGCCTCTTTTTTTATTTATTTTTTCAAAATTTCTTTTAAGTCTTCATAAGGAATCTCCAGCTCCGTGACTCCAAAAGCGTAGGCTTTAATTTCATACACATTATACAAAAATTTGAGCCCTTTGGGAGTTAATGTAAAATTATCATTCAGAATAAACTTTGCATTTTCGAAAAAATACCCATGTAAGTCGTCTAATGGCTCATTGGGCTTGAGTTTTTCATTGATTCTAAACTGCTTCTCTGCTATTGCCAGCAATTTTTGGTCAAATCCTTTTTCAAACAAGTCTTCTAGTTTTACTCTTTTCAAGGTTTCACGATTATACACAAAATAGTATTCCATACTGATGGGATGTGCACCGCCTTTAAACCAATTGGTATTGGCCTTGAGCATCAGATAGGTATCTGTCTGACGTTCGACTTTCAAACTTGCTTCCTCTATCCATGGCATCACAAAAAAGCCTCCAGGGTTTTTCTCATTGGCATCTTCCGCATAATTCTTGCCTTCTTCAAGCGTTTGTGCGTATTCTTTAATGAAGGGTTCAGCTAGGTCGTCGACTTTCTTAGCAGGTACAACAGTGGAATCAGAACTATCCTGAAAAATAGCAATCAAATCTGTTTGAATTTGCTGGTCTAATGCTTCATTCTTAAAAAAAGGATACTCAAAACGTACCGTCGCACACAACGAGTCTTCTTTTATACAGTTATCGCTTTTCTTTTCAAACTTTTTTAATTCATACGTTAAAGTATCGCTTGTTGCGGTTTCGAATGAATTGCCTGATTTTTTACAGCTTGCCAAGCCAACAACCAATATTGTAATCCCTAATAAGACTTTTTTCATGGGTATATTTTTTATTTTGAATCCTTTTTGATGGAAATATAAATACCAGAAATAATGATACAGACAATGCCTAGAATAGTAATCGTATCGGGTAGTTTGTCACCCAAAATTGTACCAAGAATCATCGCAAAGACTATACTGCTGTAACTTACTACTCCTACGATTCCAGCTTTTTCGGCTCCTAATGCTAAGGTATTGAAAATTTGTACGCCCATCGCTAAAAGCCCCATGAGCAATACCCAAAACCATTGCATACCTTGTGGCATCACAAATTTCCCTATCATAAAATCCCAGCGATGATCGGTAATCCACTCGCCCAAAATCATAGACACAATACTTGCCACAACACCTGTAAGCATAAAAGACATGACTACCGAACGGGTATCATAATATCGCTTCAGTTCACGGATTGATAAGAAAGATAGTGCTGTAAAAATCGCATAGTTTAATCCTGCCAAATGATGTTGCATTGGTATACGAACATCAGGTTTGAAAATCAATAAAATCCCGACAAACCCTAGTCCAACAGCTGCCCATTGTTTTCGATTGAGTTGCTCGTCTTTGGTTAAGAAATAGGAAAAAATAGCAAGAAATATGGGAAATGCTTGTCCGTAGGTACTCGTTTGAGCTAAACCAATATGCGTAATGCAATAAAATAAGGTGTACAGAGAAATCGTCCCCATAATACCTCGTAAGGTCAGAAGACCAAACCGCCCTCCTACTTGCTGTAAAGGTCGCTTGACGATGGAGGAAATAATAAAAATTAATCCTACAATATTTCGAAAAAACACCAGTTCGACCGAAGGAAATACTTTGCCCAATACCTTTGCTATGGCGCTCATTATGGCAAAACATAAAGAGGACATTAGCATGTATTGAACACCTTTATTTTTCATAAAACTCTATGGGTAATCCATCAGGGTCGGCAAAAAAGAAAAATTCTTTGCCTGTTGTTTCGTCGATACGAACAGGCTCGCATTCGACACCTTTTTGGGTAATTAATTGATGTACTAGTTTAACATCGTCGGTTTCAAAAGCAATATGACGCAAACCAACTGCTTCGGGGCGTGACGGACGTGCTGGAGGATTAGGAAAAGAGAACAGTTCTATTTGATATATACCATTTACTTTCAAATCCAGTTTGTACGAATCTCTTTGTTCACGATAAACCTCTTGTAGAATCTCAAAACCCATGATTTCGGTATAAAACTTTTTCGAAACCTCGTAATTACTACAAATAATGGCGATATGATGAATATGATTGATAGGTAACATGATGGGGATAGTTTAGATAAATGATAAATGATGTTTGTGCAATACATTAACGATATTGATTACAGAAAGGCATTTAAACATAATCGGATATTTCCTTCCTGATAAAGAATCAAACTTTGTATCTTGCAAGCAAAATCATTTTTTCCGTTAACAAACGTATTAAACTATCCATGAGTAAGCAAATAATTTTCACAGAAAAAGCGCCAGCGGCAATCGGTCCTTATTCACAAGCGGTTCTTTCAAACGGTACTTTATATGTATCTGGTCAAATCGCCTTGGCGTTGGTAGAAGCAGGTGCAAGCATCCAAGAAGAAACTAAACAAGTGATGGAAAACTTAAAAGCGATTCTTGAAGCAGCAAATATGACTTTCGAAAACGTGGTAAAGTGTTCGATTTTTGTAAAAGACATGAACAATTTTGCTTTGATAAACGAAGTGTATGGTAGCTATTTTACGGTTAACCCTCCCGCTCGCGAAACTGTTGAGGTAGCTCGTTTACCTAAAGACGTGAACGTTGAGATTTCTTGTATTGCAGTAGCCTAATTGGCATTCGGATATCAGCTTTCTGCTTTCATAGCTCGATTCATCCATGCATAAAGTTGTAATCGAAAATTGTGAAAGCTGCGGATATTGGATATTTCATTTCGGATAGGGGTGTCATTGTTTCTTTTGAGTAATACCCCCCCCTATCCGAAATCCCAAATCTCAAATCCGATATAGCCCTGCTCATGGATGGATTTTTCTTGTTTCCTCTCTTTCTCTGCTATTTTTCCTTTTCCGTACAATATTCACATAAATCTCAATTATCTTTGCAGTCTGAATAAAACCAAGAGATAATGAGTCAAGAAGTAAGAGTTCGATTTGCTCCAAGTCCTACGGGGCCTTTGCATATTGGTGGAGTAAGAACAGCACTGTATAATTATTTATTAGCTAAAAAATTAGGGGGCAAAATGTTGCTCCGTATTGAAGATACAGACCAAAACCGCTTTGTTCCTGGCGCTGAGCAATACATCATTGAGTCGCTTCAATGGTTGGGAATCACTATTGACGAAGGTGTTGGTGTAGGCGGTCCACATGAGCCATATCGCCAATCTGAGCGTTCGGCTATTTATCAAGAACATGCTCAAATCTTATTGGACGCTGGTAAAGCTTATTACGCTTTTGATACGTCTGAAGAATTAGATGCGATGCGTGCTACTTTCGAAAGCCAAGGTTCGGCATTCCAATACAATGCTGTAACTCGTACTCGCTTGAAAAACTCATTGACTTTAACGGAAGAAGAGGTAAAAGCAAAAATCGAAGCAGGCGAACCGTACGTAATTCGTTTGAAAGTACCTGCTAAAGAGGAAATCCGTTTCAAAGATTTAATCCGTGATTGGGTACACGTTCACTCTTCAACCATCGACGATAAAGTTTTGATGAAGTCTGACGGTTTACCAACTTATCACTTGGCAAACGTTGTTGATGACCATTTGATGAATATCACCCACGTAATTCGTGGAGAAGAATGGTTACCTTCGGCGCCATTGCACGTGATGTTGTATCGTGCATTTGGTTGGGAAAACACCATGCCTCAATTTGCTCACCTTCCATTATTGCTTAAGCCAGAAGGCAATGGCAAATTATCAAAACGTGATGCAGAAATCGGCGGTTTCCCAGTATTCCCATTAGAATGGACTAACCCTGAAGGCGTTAAATCAATTGGTTTTAGAGAAGAAGGTTATTTGAAAGAAGCTTTAATCAACTTCTTGGCTTTCTTAGGCTGGAACCCAGGCACCGAACAAGAAATTTTCAGTTTGGAAGAATTGACACAGGCTTTCTCTTTGGAGCGTATCAATAAATCGGGTGCCAAATTTGACATTAATAAAGCAAAATGGTATAACGAGCAGTATTTGCGTCAACAAACTGACGAGGCTTTAGCATCTCAATACTTAACAGACTTTGAAAGTGATAAAGCGGTAAAAATCGTTCATCTGTTCAAAGAGCGTGTAACATTCCCTCAGCAAATTGTTTCAGAAGCTAATGCGCTATTTGTAGCTCCAACAAGTTATGACCAAGCGGTTATTGCTTCAAAATGGAACGACGATGCTAAAAAAGCAATCACTACTTTCAAAGAGGCATTGCCAGCTTTAGAAAATTTTGTAGCCGACGAAATCAAACATACCTTATCTGCCGAATTAGAAAAACTAGGCATTAAAATGGGGAAAGTTATGCAGGCACTTCGTGTGGCTGTTACAGGTGCAGGTGCAGGTCCTGACTTGATGCTTTTGATGGAAATTATCGGCAAAGATGCCGTTATTCAACGCCTTGATACAGCATTGACTACCTTGTAGTTTGCTGCTGATGAAAGCTTGTTTAACACGGTGTTTAGGATTTTTGATTTTGTAGGTAAGTAATAGTTTTTTTACCTTAAATCTTTACTGTTTTATCTCTCAAAGATAAATTAGTAAATAAATGATTAAGTGATTAATTTAGACCTTTGAGAAGTATTTGAGTAATTATTTTCTCACCTCAAAATTTCTAAACTACGTTATGGCAAAGAAAAAAGATAATGCAAAAAATGAACTCCCGAAGGTTCATGACGAACTTGCTGGATTCGATATAACAATCAACTCTTTCGGAGAAATCAATCGAACTGTTGACATCAATAAAATCAATGAGTTTTTGAATAAACACATGGATGATAAAAAGTTAAGAGGTCGTGATGATTTAGAGAAATGAGAATCTGTTAACTAAATTATTTTCTGATGAAAATCGACAAAGAAGCTTTACAGAAGATTGCTCATTTGGCAAGACTCGAAATGCCCGCATCTGCTGAAGATGAAATGATGGGTTCGCTCAACTCTGTGTTGACATGGATGGAAGAACTCAATGAGGTTGACACGGCAGACGTAAAACCTTTAACGCACATGAGCCTTGAGGTAAATGCTTTGCGTGAGGATAAAGTTATACCAAACATCTCTCGTGAACAAGGTTTGAAAAACGCACCAAAACAAGATGGTGAGTATTTTAGAGTTCCGAAGGTAATTGAATGATTTAGCGAATGAGTGATTGTTTTTATCTACAAACAGTTGGTAGAAATACAATACCTTTTGTCTAAAAATTATAATGAAGCTGTTTAAACTTTTCAAAAAACATATTTTATTGATTAATTCTTAGTCTTACTTTTTGTCTTAATACAAAAAG
>NZ_JAAALB010000004.1 GCF_009905545.1 Cellulophaga sp. BC115SP
GAACAGAGCAGTTAAGCCCAGTACCGTTGATGATACTGCAATCAAATGCGGGAAAGTAAAAAAGCTCCAAAATATTATAAATTAGAATAGAAGCCACTCCAAAAGAGTGGCTTTTTTCGTTTTACAAGACTTAATACCGTTGAGGATACTGCAGGCTGTGCGCTACTGAATATGCATCTCAATCTTGAGATATAGTAGAAAGCTCCCAAATAGTATAAATAAAGATGAAAGCTACTCTTATGGAGTGGCTTTTTAAGGTTATAGTTAGCTTTGTACTCATGCTGAGATGGCAAACAATGCATATCTACTAACAGTGAGAAAGTAAAAGCTTTAACATATTATCTCTATGCCATTTTTCTAGTTTGAGATTTAAGGAATGTAAAGTTTTTCTTTACACTTTATTTATTATAAAATATTATCTATATTTTTACTCAAAATAAATCATGTAAATATTTTCTACCCTTAAAAATATGAGAACAGCCCTTTTCTCATTGTTGCTACTATTATCTTTAGCTTCAAAAACATCGTTAGCTCAGAAACGATATGCTCCCAGATATAGCTATTTAGATGGCTATTCTTTGACAGCTACTGCTGGTATTCCATATATTGTTGGAGAACTCCATGGAATTCAAGCTTTTCCAACTATTTATAACTTATCATTAGAAAAAGGTTTTTCTCCTAAAGTATCTGGACGATTAACTGTAATGTCTGGAACAGCCCAGAGCCAAAATAGTGCAGAATATTATGCCTTTGCTCAAAATAATTATTGGGGAGTATCAATCGCTCCTGTGATAAATTTGACTGCACTATTTGCTAGAGAACAGGAACTTCGTCTAAAATGCTATATGTCGCTAGGCATAGGGTTATTGAGATTTCATACTGATGTTTATAATACAAATGGTCAGTTATTACGTACTACCTCAAATAATACAAGTCGCCATACACCTTTGTTTCAACAATATGGTGCTGGGTCTGGGACTTCTGGTATATATTATACAAGAGAAGTGTTTGTCCCATTGACTTTTTCCTGCGATTATAAACTCCTTCCTCGACTTTATTTGAATACTTCATTAGGTATTAATTGGATTAGTACTGATAAGTTTGACGGAACTACTCCGTATAATTTAACAGACCCTTATTTTGTGGAAGGACCGAATTCATATAGTAATACGGCAAATGATGGCTGGGTAAATGTGAATATTGGCTTGAAATACAAGTTTATTGCACAACGTTTTATACATCAAAGAGGAATTTAGCAATTCATGCTTCTAATAAGTGAGTTAGTAGATTTTCAGACTATCTTTGAGTGGATTTAGTAACTTTTTAAATTATTCTAAACTTTAATAAAAATCAACACCATCTATGATCAAGACATTATTTTTATTTCTACATGGACTCTGGTTTATTCCCACGTTGTTTAACCAGCCTATTTCTTCAAAGATTGAAGCTGTTACTGTATATCCCGATGGGGCTCAGATTACTAGAAAGGCTAAAGTGGATTTACCAGTAGGAAAGACCGAGATACTTTTTTCAGGCTTAGGAGCGACGCTAGATGCTAAAAGTTTGCAAATGAGCGTGGATATGCGGGTAAAGGTATTGGAAGTCAATCATCGACTAAAAGATGTGAAAAAGGAAAATCAGGAGGAGATTAAAAAGCATGAAGATCAAAAGACTGTTATCGATACTAAAATAAAGAATTTCAGAGCGATGCTTACCGTTTATAAACGAGAAGAAGAGTTGCTGATTAAGAATCAAACAATAGGTACTACTTCAACAGCAAAAGTGGAAGAGTTGAAACTGCTCGTTGATTTCCAACGCCAACGTATGACTGATGTTCTGAACAAGCAACTGGAAATCGAAAGAAGCATTCAATCATTAGAGAATGAAAAGAAAAAACATAATCAAGAGCTAACAGAGCTTACAGAAAAGCAAACAGCTAATACTTCAGAAGTGCTAGTAACAGTAGAAACAAAAGAAGCTCTACCCGATGTAACATTCAATATTTCGTATTATGTCAAAGAGGCTGGTTGGATTCCTACCTATGATGTGCGTGTTGAAAATGTACTAAAACCATTGAAATTAGCCCACAAAGCTTATGTATATCAATATTCAGGAGAAGATTGGCGAGCAGTGAAGCTACGTTTTTCAACAGCTAATCCTAAAAAAAATGCTACACCTCCTGAATTGCAAAAATGGTTTTGGGGAGAAGCTAACGACTATTCGTCATATTATAATTCTGTAGAGAGTAATTCAACTGGTTTGACTGAAGTAAAAGGTTCAGTGAAAGACTTCGCAACTCAAAATGGCCTACCAGCAGTATCTATCTCGTTAGCTGGTACAAACTTTGGAACAGCTACAGATGCTAACGGAAACTATCGCTTGGCGATTCCCTTGAATTTACAAAAGAAAGGTATAGAGTTAGTATATTCTTATATTGGCTATAAAACTCAACGTCAAATAGTTTATGGAAATAAACTTGATGTATTATTGCAAGCTGAGTATAATGATTTAAATGAAGTAGTGGTGGCTGGCTATGGTTATGGTAGGCAACAAAAGCAAACTATCATAGGTGGTATGGCAACAGTTGAAAGAAAAAGTAACTATGCTCCAGCAATAACTAATATCGAAGAGAGTGAAGCTCCTACGAGTTTAAGTTTTGATGTTCTCTCGCCAACAACGATTCCTTCAGATGGCGAAACCCATACAATCGATTTGAAAGAAGAAGATATACCTGCTTTGTATGAGTATAAAGTAATCCCTAAAATAGATACAGATGTTTTTTTACAAGCGAAAGTAGTAGACTGGGAGAAATACAATTTGGTTGATGGAGAAGTAAATCTTTATTTAGAGGGTACTTATATGGGTAAAAGTGATTTGTCTTTAAAACAAAATGATACACTTACTTTTGCTTTAGGAAGAGATAAAAATGTGATTGTTACTCGAAAAAAACAAAAAGAATTACAGAAAAAGCAGTTTTTAAGTAATAGTAAAATCGATCATGTAAGCTATGAAATTGAGCTGAAAAATACGAAAAAGTATCCTATCAATATTTTAGTAGAAGATCAATTCCCCGTAACGCGATTGAAGGAAATAGAAATATACGATAAGCTCGCTCCTGAGGCAGGGGTTGACAATGATTCAGGAAAAATTACTTGGCGATTAAACCTCGTTGCCATGCAACAAAAGAAATTAACCTTTCAGTATTCTGTTAAATCACCCAAGGGGACAAATAGCACCGAATAGTTTTAGAGCCGTATCTCAACGATACGGCTTTTTTTACGTAATTTTGCCCCAAATTTTGCTAAACTAGGCTTAGGTCTATTGCTCAACATAATGAATTATCTATCAGCAGAAAATATTTCTAAAAACTTTAATGAGCGTTGGCTTTTTAAAGGTATCAATTTCGGTATTCTTAAAGGTGATAAAGTAGCCTTAGTGGGTCAAAATGGCTCTGGAAAGACTACTTTAATGAATGTCTTGGCAGGGGTTATACCTGCCGATGAAGGTACCATTAGTATTCGTAAAGGAATTACGGTGGGGTATCTTTCACAAAACCCTGTGTTTAATGAGTCGTTGTCGGTAATGGATTCCCTTTTTGATGGAGACTCCCCAACGGTGCAAGCCATCAAGGCTTATGAAAACGCCATGTTGCATCACAACGATGACGATTTGACGAGAGCGCTTGAGTTGATGGACAAATACCAAGCTTGGGACTATGAAAGTCGTGTGGAACAAGTTTTAGGAAAATTGGGTATTCATGACCTCGATAAGCCTATTACGTCATTGTCGGGTGGGCAGCGTAAGCGTGTGGCTATGGCCAAAATTTTGATTGAAGAGCCAGATTTAATCATCATGGATGAACCGACCAACCACCTTGATTTAGAAACAATCGAGTGGTTGGAGCAAACTCTTTCTTCCCAAAATGTAACCTTGTTACTAGTAACCCACGACCGTTATTTCTTGGATAGAGTTTGTAATAATATTGTCGAGCTAGATAATGGTAAAACTTATCCTTACAAAGGAAATTATGGGTATTTCTTAGAGAAAAAAGCGGAGCGTGAAGCCATGGAAGCGGCAAGTATCGATAAAGCTAAAAACTTGTTGCGTACTGAGCTTGAATGGATGCGTCGTCAACCTAAAGCACGTGGGACGAAAGCACAATATCGTGTTGATGCTTTTTATGACTTGAAAGATAAGGCATCGCAAACTAAGGACGATTCTAAAGTACAGTTAAATGTAAAAATGGCTCGTCAGGGTAGTAAGATTTTAGAAATTGATGACTTATCAAAAAGCTTTGGCGAACAAAAAATCGTTGCTAATTTTTCGTATGTCTTCAAGAAAAAAGATAGAATCGGTATCATCGGAAAAAATGGAGCTGGAAAGTCAACATTTTTGAATATGATTACGCAAAACCTGAAGCCCGATTCAGGAAATATTACTACAGGCGAAACGGTTGTTTATGGTTATTATCAGCAAGGTGATTTAGAATATAGAGATGGGCAAAGAGTTATTGATATAGTGACCGAAATAGCCGAATACGTTACCTTAGGGAATGGACAAAGTATTACAGCGAGCCAATTTTTGACTCACTTTAAGTTTGAGCCTAAAGTACAATATACGCTTGTTGAGAAGCTGTCTGGGGGCGAAAAACGCCGTTTGGCTTTGATGCGAGTATTGATTAAAAATCCTAACTTCTTGATTCTGGATGAACCTACCAACGACTTGGATATTCAGACATTGAATATTTTGGAGGACTTCTTAATGGAGTTTGGTGGCTGTTTATTGCTAGTATCTCACGACCGTTATTTTATGGACAAATTGGTTGAACACCTTTTTGTGTTTGAGGGAGAAGGA
Source organism: Cellulophaga sp. BC115SP (assembly GCF_009905545.1). Classification (GTDB taxonomy): domain Bacteria; phylum Bacteroidota; class Bacteroidia; order Cytophagales; family Spirosomataceae; genus Flectobacillus; species Flectobacillus rivi. The sequence goes on from NZ_JAAALB010000004.1 coordinate 4,855, forward strand.
CAAATTCGTGATTTCCCAGGAAACTATACCGATTATCGTGAATGGAAAGATGAATTAGATAAGCAAGAAGCTCAAGCTAAATCGGCACCTAAAAAAGTAGAAACACCAAGTGCTCCAGTTGTTCAAGAAGCTCCTGTTGCTACTTCTGCCAAAAAGAAACTTTCTTACAAAGAGCAAAAAGAGTATGAATCTTTGGAAGGGGAAATCGCTAAATTGGGAGACCGTAAAGCTGAATTGACAGAAAAACTCAATGCTGGGGGTTCTTATGAAGAATTGGCAGCTTGGGCTAAGGAGATAGAACAAATTGCAGACCAACTTGACGAAAAAGAACTTCGTTGGTTAGAGCTATCCGAAATGATGTAGTATTCATAATTCTTTCATCATAAAAGCATTACTATATATTCCAGTGCCACAATTTGTATTGTGGCACTTTTTTTTGTTTAACTTTATCTAAAATTATTTCAAGTCAACAAACCTTTACTACTATTATATGAAAAAAATATTACTCTCGTTGATTTTTATCCTATTAGGGACAATGCTCTCGCAGGCTCAGAAAACTTGTTTTTATAATGGTAAAGTTTATACAGTTGATACCAAAAACTCAGTTGCCGAAGCGGTAGTTGTCGAAAATGGTAAAATACTATTTGTAGGCTCAACCCCCGAGGCTCGTGCTGTATGGTCAGATAGTCGAACCAAGATGGTGGACTTGCAAGGAAAACTAATGCTTCCTGGACTTATCGACAATCACACGCATTTTGCTGACGGGGGAATGTATCTGTTAGGTGTAGATTTGAGAGGAGCCAAAACGATAGCAGAGTTTAAAGGTATTTTGAAAAAGTATGTGGATAACCACCGTGGAGAGTGGATAACTTCTGGTAATTGGGATCATGAATCTTGGGAAGTAAAGGAGTTGCCTACCAAAGAAATGATTGATGATTTTTCGCAAGATACCCCCATTTTTGTTGACCGTTTTGATGGGCACATGGGGCTAGCTAATTCAAAAGCCTTGGCTTTAGCAGGTATTACCAAAGATACACCTTCGCCTGATGGTGGAGAAATAGTGAAAGATCCTAAGACAGGCGAACCAACAGGCGTGCTAAAAGACGCCGCAATGCCTTTGATTTATAAAATTATTCCAGCTGCCAATGCAGTGCAAAAAATCAAATTTGTAGAAAGAGCACTTCAAGAAGCACGAGAAAACGGTATTACTTCGGTTCATGATATTACGTTTCAACCAGATTTGATTGCTTATCAAGACTTGGAAAAGGCGGGTAAACTTACGTGTCGTTTTTATACAAGACTTCCCATTAGTACTTATCAAAACTTGGTAAATACGGGTATTCAAGCAGGATTTGGTTCTGATAAAATTAAATTAGGCTCGCTCAAGGCGTATGCAGATGGTTCTTTAGGTTCGAGTACAGCTTTGATGTTTAAGCCCTATACACAAAACCCCAATACCAAGGGTTTGGCTTCGGATATTATTATTAATGGAAGCTTGACCAAGTGGGCAGTAGATGCTGATAAAAACCATTTACAACTTTCTATTCATGCTATTGGGGATTCCGCTAATTATTTAATGCTAAAGCTTTTTGAAAAAATTACACAGGAAAATCCTAAATGGGATCGTCGTTTCCGTATCGAGCACGCACAGCATGTGAGATTTGAAGATATTCAAGCTTTTGCCAAATTGGGTGTTATTGCTTCTGTACAGCCTTATCACTGTATCGACGATGGCGTTTGGGCTGCTAAGCGTATCGGAGACCGAGTGAATTATACACATCCATACAAGTCATTCTTAGAAGCTGGTGTAAAACTCTGTATGGGCTCAGATTGGTCAGTGGCACCACTTAATGCTATTTTGGGAATATATGCTGCTGTAACTCGTCAAACAGTGGATGGCGCTAACCCGATGGGTTGGATACCGAAACAGAAAATATCTGTGCAAGAGGCTATCAAAGCCTATACTATCAATAATGCATACGCAGCTTTTGAAGAAAATGTAAAAGGAAGTATAGAAGTCGGTAAACTAGCTGATATGGTGGTACTTTCAGAGGATATTTTAACAATTCAACCTGAAAAAATAAAAAATGTACAGGTATTAATGACTATTTTTGATGGGAAAATTGTTTTTGAAAGAAAGTAAACCTCGAACATAAAAACTAGGGCATGGATTGAATATTTCCTAATGAAGTTTTAATCCATACACAACGAAAAATTGTAAAAATAAGTCTAATTTGTCGAGGCTATTGAACTAGCTAATCAATAGCAGAAACTGGATTTTAAGTGTTGTGTAGGCTTGTTGTAAAAATTATCCATGGATATAACTCAAATAATAAAATATCTCTCCGATTCAAAAGAGATTATTAATGCAGGTTTGTTCGCCATCACCTTTGTGGTATATGCTGAAAATGGGCTTTTCTTCGCTTTCTTTTTACCTGGCGACTATCTTCTGTTTTTGACTGGAATTTTTGTAGGTAGTAAACTATTACTTTATCCTATCACTACAGTGATATTGTATTTGTTTTTGGCGGCTGTAATAGGCTCATTAACAGGATTCTTATTTGGACGGTATTTTGGTACAACCCTCGAAAACAGACCAGATACGTGGTATTTTAAAAGAAAACACCTAGATGCCACAAAGGATTTTTTCGAAAAATATGGTAGCCAAGCCTTAATTATCAGCCGATTCTTACCATATATCCGTACCTTTGCACCGATTTTGGCAGGTATTAGTAAAATGAGTTACCCAAAATATCTTTTCCTGAATATCGTTGGCGGAGCCGTTTGGGTTGTCTCGTTAGTGGGAGGTGGTTATTGGTTTGGTATCAAGTTCCCTTGGATTATCAATTATGTACATTATGTCATTTTGTTTTTCTTGGTTATTACAACTTTTACCGTTGTCAAAGGATATTTTAATATCAGGAATAAGTCATAAATAGGCAATGAGCCTTCGGCTTTTGGTACTCACTTACTGTTTGTTAATACGAGTGTGTTTCAATCGCTTTTCTAATTTATTATACGATGCTTAGTGAATTTGGCTATATTTTGTTGTTTATCATCACTGCGATTGTCTTTACGGCGGTAATTCTCTTTGTTGCCAAGCTATTGAGACCCAATCGCCCGAATGTTGAGAAGCTAACTACTTACGAGTCTGGAGAGGAGCCTGATGGTAATGCCAACGTCCGTTTTAATATTCGCTTTTATGTAATTGCGTTGTTGTTTGTGCTATTTGATTTAGAATTGGTGTTCTTGTTTCCATGGGCAACAGTTTTTGGCAATGAGACACTAAACAATTCTACTGATGGGCTTTGGGGATGGTTTTCGATGGCCGAAATGTTTATTTTTGTAGGCATTTTAATACTCGGATTAGCCTATGCATGGATAAAAGGACATTTGGATTGGGTACGCCCAGAGGTACAAGAACCACAGTTTAAGTCGCCAGTACCAGTAAGCAAGTATGAGGCTATCAATAAAAAATATTCTTAGGTTTTAGAGGCAAGTATTTGGTGTAAATTCTTCTATTGGTTTGCTTAATGGCTTTACCCAAAATACATATAGATTTTCATTTGCGACAAGGTTATATATTGTTAACAGTGCCATATCTGCAAGTAGCAGGTATGGCACTGTTTCCTTTTATATTAGTTCAGAAAAGCAATCCCTCGAAAATATTAGTCAACCATGAGCGAATTCACTTGCGCCAACAAATCGAATTAGGAATTGTATTTTTCTATATATGGTATCTTATCCATTATTGTATGAATCGTTTGAAAGGAATGCCTCATAATAGAGCATACCATCAAATCATATTTGAAAGAGAGGCTTACCAAGAAGATGAAAACTTACAATATTTGACAAAAAGAAAATGGCTTGCCTTTTTACGATATTAAGCAAGCCACCTTGTTACCATGAGTTTTGAGGACAAAGGATTTTATGCCTATTGTTTAGCATAACCCCAATTACAATCTCGTGGGAGCCTCTAGAGCGTTGATTAATGTCAGATAAAGTAAAGTCGTAGGAATACCCAATATTGAGAAGAGAGCTAATATTAAAACCGACTAAGCCTACAAAAGCATCTTTGTTTCGATAAGAGGCACCAATCCAAAAACGATTATCATACATAGCTTTGAGGTTCACATCATACGTCACAGGCGCCAAATTAACTTTTTTAACTAACACCGAAGGCATTACCGTCCAATAATCAGTGGCGTCAAATCTATAACCAGCTGAAAGGAAATAGTGTGGATAAACACTACCAACCCACGAATAAGTAGATGAGTTATCGCCTGTGGGTTTGAGGTTATAGTTTTCAAAAAGTAGTTGATTGGCCGATACCCCAATGTAATAGTTCATCGAATAATACCATGCGCCGACATTGATAGTGGGCTGAATCGCTGTAATTTTGCCACCTCCCATAATTGCAGGGTCTGGATTTACTTTTACCTGCAAATTCGAAAAGTCTAGTGTATATTGTGTCACACCACCCGATGCTCCAATCGCTAATTTTGAATGTCCTGTAACAGGAATATGATAGGCATAACTTCCTAAAAGACTAATTTGTGAGCTAGGACCCATGTTGTCAGATATTAGTGAAATTCCTACGCCCTGATGCCCTGGTACTCGTGGCTTACCGCTATATTGGCGCGAAGGGGTAATAGGACGACGAATAGTTTTGCTAATATAGGGCGTTGGACCAGTACTGGTACGGTCGGGCTTATCCAAAGCAAAATGTGCCGTTAGGTAGTATGTTGTGGGTGCTCCTTCAAAATTTGTCCATTGATTTCGGTAACCAACCTTTATATCGGTATAATCTTCAATACCTACCACTGCGGGGTTGATTAGATAGGTATTCATCATATATTGACTGTATTGAGGGTTTTGTTGGGCACTTAGGCGATAGCAAAATAAACTTGCTACTAAAAAAAGTATAAATTTTTGCATGACGAGGATTGCGTATGTATTAGCGTAAGGAAAAAACAAGCAAATTTTGTGCCTATTCCTCTTTTGAGGATGTCAATTATGTTGAGAGCGGTTGGCTTGAAGAGGGCGGTTTTTCAACAAGCTCTATACAAATATACTCAATATCTAGCGATGAATAAGGATAGAAATAATTCATTTCAAGGTTTTTAGGATGTTATTGGTCGATAATTTGGTGGTGTTCAGAAAAACATCAAACTTTAAAAGAACGAACTCCACTAACCTTGCGTTAGTATGAAGTTAGGTTTTGTTTTCTATCCAAGACAATACTCCATTCAATCAACCATTAGAAGATATTTATAGAAAAGCCCAACGGGGCATCGCTCATTATGCAAGTACATAGACTACCTTTAAGACAAACCAATCAATTTTCAGCGCTCTTTCTTGATTATATGGACCAAGCTTCGGCTTTGACCGAGTATTCTGGTAACTTCCCTAATTTGGAAGGTTTTGCGAAGCAGATAGAACAAAAATCATTTTCTGACGAAAACAGAAAAGTACTTGTTGAGGTACTAAAGCGACAATACCAAAACCTAACGATTCAGCCAAATCTTGATATTCTTGCTCAACCCAATACTTTTACCGTTACCACAGGGCATCAGTTGAATATTTTTACTGGACCTCTTTATGTGGTTTATAAGATGATTACCGTGATTAATTTGGCTAAATCATTGAAAAAAGCGTATCCTGATTACAACTTCGTACCTGTGTATTGGATGGCTACTGAAGACCATGATTTTGCTGAAATCAATCATTTTTCTTTGTTTGGTAAAAAATACGAATGGAATACCGAACAAAAAGGAGCGGTAGGAAGAATGAATCCTAAAGAGCTTGAAACGCTAATTAATGAGTTTGCGGATTGTCCAGAGATATTTAAAAATGCATATCTCCAAAAAGAAACCTTAAGCGATGCCGTACGATGTTATATTCAAGAGTTATTTGGTGCAGAAGGATTGATTTGTATCGATGCCGATGACCGCCAGTTAAAGACTTTGTTCTCCCCGATTATCAAAGATGATTTATTGAATCATTCGGCTTTTGCCAAAGTACAGGCAACCTCTCATGCGCTCGAAAATTTAGGATATAAAACACAAATTGCTCCTCGCGAAATTAACTTCTTCTATTTGTCTAACGGCGTTCGTGAGCGTATCGTAAAAGAAGAAGGTGTCTATAAAGTATTGAATACTGAGCTTCAGTTTTCTGAAGAAGAAATACTTGCCTTACTCGAATCTCAACCAGAACATTTTAGTCCCAACGTAGTATTGCGCCCTGTATATGAAGAGGTTATTTTACCAAACTTAGCCTATATCGGTGGCCCATCAGAAGTGCCATATTGGCTACAATTGAAAGGTGCTTTTGATTATTATGGTGTAACATTTCCAATCTTGATGCCACGTAATTTTGCTTTGGTTGTCAATAAGGCATCAGCGAAAAAGATGGAAAAATTAGATTTATCTATCGAAGAGTTATACCATGATGAAATAACGTTACGTAAAAACTTTGTTGAAAAACATTCAGAAAACTCTTTGAGTTTGGCAGAAGAAGGAAAAACCTTTTCAGCCATTTTTGAAGAAATACTTGCCAAGGCTATCAAAATCGATAAAACCTTAGAAGGCGCAGTAAAAGGGGAGCAACAAAAGCTATTGAATAGCCTTGACCATTTGGAAAAACGCTTGAAAAAAGCAGAAGAGCGTAATCAAGAGACAGAAGTAAATCAGTTGTTGGGGCTTAAGCACAAACTTTTCCCGAATGGTGGGTCACAAGAACGCGTTGAAAATCTCATGAATTTCTCGCTCAATAATTCCGAATTTATCTCAACATTGCTTAATACTTTCGATGCACTCGATTTCAGCTATTATACCATAGTTGAGTAAATATAAGTGCTGAATTGTGAGTGATGAGTTTTGAGTTGTCCTTGCGTAAGCAGGCAAAATTAAATCAAGTTTACCTGCAATAAGCTGTAAGTAAAAACAATGGTAGTGTTTCTTCGGAATTATTATTACATTTTTGCTTAACACCCAAAGCGTATAGCAACAAAAAGCGCGAGCCTTTCTCGAAGGGCTCGCGCTTTTGCATGATTGTTATGATGAAGTTTTTCAAGGTATTGGCAACACCTTACTTTCTTTGAAAGTAGAAAGAATTACCATCGTTTGTGTGCCAGCAACTTCTTCAATTTCGTTGATTTTTTCAAGCATCAACTTTTGGTATGAAGAAATATCTTTAGCAATAATTTTCAATAAAAAGTCACCCGAACCCGTTACGTGATGACATTCGATAACCTCTGGAATATCATTGATTTGGTGTACGAATGATTCAGTAACTTGTTTTTTGTGTCCTGTCAATGAAACTGTAACAAAAGTTGTAACTCCCAAGCCAACTTTATCTCTATTTAATTGAGCGTGATAACTCTGAATAATACCAGATGTTTCTAATTTTTTTACACGTTCGAGGGTAGGCGCTGGCGAAAGGCCAATTTCTTTTGAAAGCTGGGCGTTGGTAATCTTGGCGTTCTGTTGAAGAATTTCCAGAACCTTATGGTCTATCTGGTCTAGCTTAATTGCACTCATCTTATTAGGAGTTTAGTATGGATAGATTTTGAATTTTTACCAGATTGGTCAATGACGCAACCTAAACACTTCAAAATCTTTTACTTCTGACTTGAGTCTGTTTCTTAGTAAGGTTAAGAAATAGAAAGCAAAGTTACAGACTTTCTAGTAAATTTCTAAGAAATTTTACAGAAAAGGAATTTCGTAAAATAAAATTTTTATTAAACGGCATTATCTTATCGAAAAACCTATAATATTTTGCTCAAACGAAATGAGTGCAATTGATATAGAGTCAGTTAAACACAAACTAGCTCATAAAATTACTTTCTTTTAGAAATTTTGTTCATTGAGATACTTCTTTGTAAATCGCATTTAAAACGCCCCTTTAAAATTGTACTTTTGACACGATGTTTGGTGGCTCGCCCCTGTACTCGCTCTCTCCACATTTTCCAAGAAGAACGTTTCATCTCTTTTCGCATCAATTCTATTACTTCTTGTTCTTTTAGTCCAAATTGTTCTAAAATGGCATCAAAAGGCGTACGATCTTCCCATGCCATCTCAATAATACGGTCTATCTCTTGTTCGCTTAATATGACTTTTTTCATAAAGTTAATAATGTTAAAAAACACATAAATGACTTGCCGAAACGTATTGGCGTTTGAGCATATCATTCATAACTTCTTACAGGCAGAATTGTTGGCAGGAATTCATCACTCGGCAGGATTATTCGAGGAATGTGATTTTTGTTTCTCCCATTTCATAAAAATGTGTAAATTCGTATTTAATACAAATCTATTCAATAAGATATTTAGTCCTTTCAGAATGATTTGTCACTGATTTCAAAAACGGATTCAGTTCGGAAATGTAAGTAAAATGAAAACTTACAATGACAGAGATTGGTAGGTTGTGGATTATTCCCAAATTGTATATTTCCAATCTTACCTATCGCTTGATGCTAGCACGTATAACCATCAACTAAAATTACACGGTATTCTTACTAAAAATAGGTAGTTCTTTGGAGCTATCAACGTTTTGATTATTTGGTATTATGACAGAAGAAAAAGAAAAATCACAAGAGCGAATTCCCGCTAATTTTCTCGAACAAATCGTTGAGGAAGATATTACATCAGGAAAAAATGGTGGTCGTGTACACACTCGTTTCCCTCCCGAGCCTAACGGTTATTTGCACATTGGTCATGCCAAATCTATTTGCTTGAACTTTGGTTTGGCCGACAAATTTGGTGGAAAAACAAACCTTCGCTTTGATGATACCAACCCTGTAACAGAAGATACAGAGTATGTAGAATCTATCAAAGCCGATGTGCGTTGGTTAGGTTTTGATTGGGAAAATGAGTTATATGCTTCTGACTACTTCGACCAGTTATATGAACTTGCAGTACAGCTAATCAAAAAGGGATTGGCGTATGTAGACGACCAAACATCGGAACAAATTGCTACTCAAAAAGGAAATCCTAATATTCCTGGAGAGGAAAGCCCTTATCGCTATCGCTCAGTTGAGGAAAATCTCGACTTATTTGAGCGTATGAAAAATGGTGAATTTGAGGATGGGGCGAAAGTGCTTCGTGCCAAAGTAGATATGGCGCATCCTAATATGCACATGCGTGACCCGTTGATGTACCGTATCAAAAAAGCAAAACACCACCGCACTGGTGACAAATGGTGTATATATCCAATGTATGACTTTGCTCACGGGCAGTCAGATTCGATTGAGAAAATTACACACTCGATTTGTACATTGGAGTTTGACGTACACCGTCCGTTGTATGATTGGTTTATCGAAAAATTAGATACTTTCCCATCGCATCAATACGAATTTGCTCGTTTGAATCTTACCCATACGGTTATGAGTAAGAGACGTTTGTTGCAATTGGTTAAAGAAAATATCGTATCAGGATGGGATGACCCTCGTATGCCAACTATTTCAGGCTTGCGTCGTCGTGGATTTACCCCAGCATCGATTCGTAATTTCTGTGATAAAATTGGTGTTGCTAAACGCGATAATTTAATTGATGTTGGAGTACTAGAGTTCTGCGTTCGTGAGGATTTGAACAAAATTGCAACACGTGTAATGGCGGTACTTGATCCCGTGAAATTAGTGATTACTAATTATCCTGAAGGACAAGTTGAAACTTTACAAGTAGAAAATAACCCAGAAGATACCAACAGTGGTCATCGTGATGTACCATTTAGTCGCGAGGTATATATCGAGCGTGAAGACTTTATGGAAATTCCTCCAAAGAAATTCTTCCGTTTAGGCCCTGGTTTAATGGTTCGTTTGAAAGGAGCTTACATTGTAAAATGTGAGGATTTTGTTAAAGACGAATTTGGAAATATTACCGAAATTCACTGTACTTATATTCCAGAAAGTCGTTCGGGTTCAGATACCTCTGGTATTCATGTAAAAGGAACAATTCACTGGGTGTCTGCACAGCATGCGGTACCAGCTGAGGTACGTATTTACGACCGTTTGTTGATTTTGGAAGATGCTTCACAAGTAGGGGATGACTTCAAGAAATTCATTAATCCAGATTCATTAACGATTTTGGATCATGTATTAGTGGAGCCAAGCCTAAAAGAAGCTGAGTTGGGAAAGAACTATCAATTTATCCGTAAAGGGTATTATTGTTTAGACAAAGATTCTACTGGAGATAAATTAGTTTTCAATAGAACCGTTGGTTTGAAAGACGCTTGGGCAAAAGAAAAAAATAAGTAATTCTAATTTTGCCAAAGAATAATTTGATGATTATTTACAAAAAAGTGTGGATAAGTGGTGTTAATAACTCACTTATCCACACTTTTTTATTGCTATTAATAGGCTGCCTGGTAATTAACCACAAAGCTAATAGGCTCGTTTTTCTCTTTTTTTACCTCAAAAGGAAAAATATTTTCTTCGCCATCAAAGATATTTGCCCACAAACCTTTTCCCTCTTCACGGACCATGATAGAATACTTCCCTTCTGGTAATTCTAGGCAAAAATCTCCATTTTTATCAGTTAATGTGCTGGTAATCAGCTTTGTCTTGATATTTGAGTAGAAGCCATTGACCTGTGTTACTTGCTTGAGATTGGTAAGTTCATAAATCAATATTTCTCTTTGAATACCTTTTGGAACTCGAGGCGGACGGTCGGGCGACGGCATTTGGTTGCCAGATACCCAAGTGACTTTTCCACACACCTTGTTTTGATTGTGGATAACTTTTGAAGATGATGTGGATTTATGCGAACAAGCCATTGTTGTCAACATGGTAAAGAGTCCAAAGAAAAAGGTTTTTATCATAGCTATAAAAGAAAACATCCTAAACAATGACTTTGCATTATTTAGGATGTAAACGTATCGATAATAAAGATATTTTATGCTTTACGCTTGAAAAGTGAGTTCACAAATTCCTTTTTGTTGAAGACTTGTAAGTCTTCAATTTTCTCTCCTACACCAATATACTTCACTGGAATTTTGAACTGGTCTGAGATACCAATTACTACACCACCTTTAGCTGTACCATCCAACTTTGTGATAGCCAAAGCTGTAACATCAGTAGCCTTCGTAAACTCTTGCGCTTGGATAAAAGCATTTTGTCCAGTCGAGCCATCTAATACCAAAAGCACTTCATGAGGAGCTTCTGGCAAAAACTTCTGAACAACACGCTTGATTTTAGCCAACTCATTCATCAAGTTTACTTTGTTGTGTAAGCGACCTGCTGTATCGATAATTACTACATCGGCTTGTTGTTCAACAGCTTGTTTTACAGCATCAAATGCTACCGAAGCGGGGTCGGTATTCATACCGTGATCGATTACTGGAATGCCTACGCGCTGTCCCCAAAGTTTAAGCTGATCAACCGCAGCGGCACGGAAGGTATCCCCTGCACCTAATATAACCTTGTTGCCAGCTTTATGGAATTGTGAAGCAAGTTTACCAATAGTAGTAGTTTTACCTACGCCATTGACACCTACCACCATGATTACATAAGGCTTAATGTCAGATTTTTTGAAGGCATCGGTAATATCTTCAGATTTATTTTGAGCTAATAGCTCTGCGATTTCCTCACGAAGAATTTCGTCAAGTTCGCTTGTGCTTACGAATTTATCACGAGCAACACGCTCTTCGATACGGCGAATGATCTTAACTGTAGTTTCTACGCCGACGTCTGAAGAGATTAAGATTTCTTCTAATTCATCTAATACCTCATCATCGACTTTTGACTTGCCGACGATAGCACGACTAAGTTTCGAAAAAAGTCCTTCTTTGGTTTTTTCGAGTCCTTTGTCGAGTGATTCTTTCTCTTCAGTATTGAGTGTTTCTTTCTTTTTAAAAAAATCGAATAAACCCATTTGTTGTTATTTTTTTGGTTACTCGTTAAAAGCCTGAAAGTAATCTACAAGAAGAGATACAAGAGACTTTTGAAAACTTAAGGCAAAAGTAAAACAAAAAAAGTCCCGATAAAGGGACTTTTCCTAAAAATCTTAATAAAGGGGCTGAATATTAAGCTTTAAGAGCAGCTTGAACATCTTCTTGAAGAACGATTTCTTCTTTGAAAGAGTAAGCACCATTAGCTGTTTTAACAGCTTTGATAACTTTAGCGTATTTTACACCACCTTCTTTTTTAAGGGTTGCAACTACCTTCTTTGCCATGTTATTATGATAAGTTAACAGTTATCTGTGAAGATAACCGAGTGAATTACTTGATTTCTTTGTGAACAGTTACTTTTTTCAAGAATGAGTTGTATTTTTTCAACTCAATACGAGCAGTAGTGTTCTTACGGTTTTTAGTTGTGATGTAACGAGACATCCCTGGAACGCCTGAAGTTTTTTGCTCAGTACATTCTAAAATCACTTGGATTCTATTGCCTTTCTTAGCCATTGTGTTATGCTTTATGAATTTTCTGTATCTTACAAATATTTTTTATTCGTTTGATTATCAGAAAATTACAACTTGCTGATAAGTCCGAACGAATATATATTTCCCAAATAGGACTGCAAAGGTAGTAAATGTTTGAGTTTTAGACAAATATGTTTTTGAAAAAACTTGTACTTTAAGGCTCTTTTTCGAAAAATAAGAGAAAATTTATGCTTAGGGGACTAAATTTGCCTCTCCGCTGTTCTTTATCTAAGATAAAATTTACGAATTTTACGACATGAAGCAAATCCAATACCAATACGACCCAGAGCATTTTAGACGCTCAGACCCCAATAAGTACAATTCTGCGAAACTCAAATCGGAAGAAATGATTTTGTCGTTGGGACCTCAGCACCCTTCGACTCACGGTGTATTACGTTTGGAAGTAATTTCTGATGGCGAGCTGATTGTTGATGTGGTACCGCATTTGGGTTATTTGCACCGTTGTTTTGAGAAACATGCTGAATCATTGGCATTTGGACAGGCTATTCCCTATATCGACCGCTTGGATTATTTGGCAGCCATGAACTCTGAGCATGCCTATGTAATGGGCGTAGAGAAAATGCTTGATTTGGAGGGTAAACTTCCCAAACGTATTGAATATATTCGTGTATTGGTAGCTGAACTCAACCGTTTGGCATCGCATTTTGTCGCCATAGGTACGTATGGTCTGGATATTGGGGCATATACTTCGTTTTTGTGGCTCATGCGTGACCGTGAGCATATTCAGCGTTTGCTCGAATGGCTTTGTGGCGCTCGTATGCTTTACAACTATATCTGGATTGGAGGTTTGTTTTATGATTTACCTGTGGGCTTCGAAGAGCGTTGCTTGGAGTTTATCAACTACCTCAAACCCAAAATGGTTGAGATTCGTGAGTTGATTATTGAAAATAAAATCTTTGTGCAACGTACGGCCAATATTGGTGTTTTGCCTTTGGATTTGGCTATTAACTACGGTTGCACAGGACCAGTGCTTCGAGGTTCGGGCTTAAAATTTGACCTTCGTCGTGTCGATGGCTATTCTGTATATCCAGAACTTGATTTTGAAATTCCAGTAGGAAAAGGAGAAATGGGTACAGTGGGCGATTGCTGGGACCGAAATTTTGTAAGGGTTCTAGAATGTGATGAGTCTATCAAAATTATTGAGCAATGCTTAGTGCAGCTAATGGGCGACCATAAGCGTACTCGTGATTTTAATCCACAGGCAATGCTTCCTAAAAAAGTGCGTCCTCAGGCGATGGATCTATATTTTAGAGCTGAGAATCCAAAAGGGGAACTAGGCTTTTTCTTCAGAACGGACGGTCGTTCAGATGTACCATTACGTGTAAAAGCGAGAGCTTGTTCGTTTCATAATTTATCGGTAGTACCCGAAATCAGTCGAGGAGCTATGCTAGCAGACTTAGTGGCTATCGTCGGTTCAGTAGATTTGGTAATGGGCGAGGTCGACCGATAGTTTTGGTAATTTCTCAACAAATATTTAATATCTCTGCCAAGGCGGAGAACAAACATCAATGTTTAAATTAGATCCCAATAAAGAATATCCTAAAAAGTTACACTCGAAATCACTGATTCGCTTTCAAGACTGTGACCCATTAAAGCATCTTAACAATGCTAAATACTTTGATTATTTCTTCAATGCTCGCGAAGACCACGTAGCCGAGGTTTATAACTTTGATTATAATGACTATTTCGAAAATAATCACACTTCATGGGTCGTCTATAATCATCAAATTGGCTATGTTTCGTCTGCAAAAGTAAGCGAATGGGTAACGATTATCTCATCGACTGTCTATTACAATGAGGATACTTTAGTGACAGAATATGTCATGACAGATGAACATTTGCAGGTATTGAAGGCTGTTTTGTGGACAACTTCAAAGTACATTGATGTACGTACTGGAAAGAAAACGCCACATCCTCCAGAGGTAATGGAGTTTTTTGAGAAAGTGTGTCTTGAGGGAATTGACTTTGAGCATACATCATTCAATGCACGTATCAAGGTAATTAAACAAGAGCTGAAAGAAGGGAAATTTGTGTAGTCAAAGCATGATTTGTTCATAGAGCCTTTATTGGAAATTAAAAAATATAGCTGTCATCCTGAGTTGCTGGAACAATACCAATCAAAATAATTCCTTTTGCTAAAAAACGCTTAATTGGATTATGAAAAAAATCTCTTTCTTATTCATTATACTGTTGACTTTTGTGGCGCAAGGTATTGCCCAAGACCGCTTGAAAACGCTTACTGAAGAGCGTCAGGTTTTGTATAGTAAATTCAAAGAATCTGAAAGTCAATCTTCAGGAATTTTTGGCAATCGTACCAAGGATGATATGCAAAGCTCAATCGAGGCTTTGAAGGAGATTATGGCGAAGGATAACGAGATTTTGGACGAGTTGAATAATCTTAGCGAAAAATCAAAATCTGATTTTACGGAACAATACAATGATTTAATTCAGCAGAATAATGAGCTTCGTGAAAAAAACCGAGAGCTTACCGAGCTATCTGAACGCCATAAAGGATGGTCAAAAGAAAACCATACCATTCTGGAATCGGTAGAAGAGGAAAAGACTTTTACGTTGTCAATTTCGGCAGTTGTAGCTTTTTTATTAATTGTGTACGTCATTAAGTTTTATACGCTAAAATCTAAATACAACGAATTGAAGAAACAACAGCGTTTAGAATAGTTTTTTCCACCCATAGCGAATGGCTAAGAGTAACACAATAAAGCCGACTACGATATAGTGAAACGGAATGTAGGTAATAGCATAAATACGTAGTCGGTCTACAAACCACAAAATTCCTATCAAAGCGGTGAGTATAGTCATAAAGCCCGATAATCTACCTAATTCAGGAACGGCTTCGAAAGGGGTTTTCCACTTGATTAGCATCAGCGTGATAGCCATCGAAACAATTGGCAAAATCTGCATAATCAAGTTCATTTGCCAAATGCTTTGACGCTCGAATAAAAATAGATAAACATCTAATGTCAAGGCAAATATCCCTGGAATACCAATCATATAAGCCAACACCATGTAGCTATAACGAGTCAGAACAGAAGGTCCATTGACTGGATTGGTTTGCCATAATCCTATCAAAAATGTAATAGCAGGCACAAGTAGTAAATAATACAAAAGCAAATAAGGATTTTGACTGATACTGTCAAATAGTTGTTGTAACGTCATGGATTTGTTGGTAAGAGGAAAAGAAAAATGAAAAACTATACTGATAAATTTCCTTCCGAATCTACTCTAATTTGTTGATTTTCTATCATTTCTCGCACAATTGCTTTGAAAAAATCTGCGCTGTTTGGCTGCATGATTTTGAGTAATAATTCAGGCGACATACTACCATTGCTCAACAAAGCTTTTACCTTTTCTTGTGTTTGAAACTTGTATTGTAACTCTTGCTGGTAAGTACCTTCTTCTCGTTTTTTCTTGATACAAACATCACAAACACCGCAAGTGGCGTCGGTATGTTCGTCGAAGTATTCCAAAAGCAGTTGTGTTCTACAGCGTTTTTGGTGCTCGATATAATGTTTTACGGCTAAGGCTTTTTGTACATCATACTCACGTCGTTGTTCAATATCATGAACTTGCAAAGGCAATTGTTGTGCATCATATCGACCTGTCAAAAATGTGAGTTGAGGTTTATCCTTATGTTTGTCGTACTGAATAATTTCAAACTTTTCAAGATTAGATAAAAGTAATTCTACCTCAGATTGAGGAGCCGAAAACACCTTTGAAATAGTAGCTTCTGAGATATTGAGATAACCTGTGAAAAGCTCTCCACCATACATTCTCAGAAGTAACTTTACAAAAGTATCGTATTTCGGATTTCGTAATTGAAAATCATACAGTTGACGATTATCTACCGAAAAAGTAATACGAGAGGGATGATGAACTGCCTCAGAAAGCGTAATAAACCCTTGATTTTCTAGAATTTTAAGGGCGAAATAAGTGTCGGGTGAAGGCAAATCAAATCGTTGTTGGAAAGTCGACAAGTCCAAATCATAGCATGCGAATTCGCCAGCACCTACTGCCAATTGAAAATAATTGCCCAAACACTGATATACCCTGCGAATCAACTGGATAGGAGGATATTTCTGTGCAGTATTTACTTCTAAATTTTGAATATCTACTGTATCATACAAAACGGTCGCAAAAGCCTTTTGCCCATCTCGCCCTGCACGACCAGCCTCCTGATAATAGGCTTCGAGTGTTTCGGGTAAATCTAAATGTACCACCAAACGCACATCAGGTTTGTCTATTCCCATCCCAAAAGCATTGGTTGCCACCATCACACGAACTTGATTTTTAATCCATTGTTCCTGCTTTTGATTACGTTCTTGCGCACTTATACCCGCATGATAAAAAGTGGCAGAGATTCCAGATTTTTGAAGAAATTGAGCCACTTCCTGCGTTTTCCGACGATTACGAACATATACAATGGCCGTTCCTGCCACTTTTTGAAGCATAGCTACCAGACGTGCTATTTTGTTTTCTTCATAAAGCGTAGAATAGGATAAATTAGCCCTAGCAAAACTCTGTTGAAATACTTGAGGGTTTTGCATGGCGAGCTTTGCCAAAATATCTGCTTTTACTTCTTTGGTAGCGGTTGCGGTCAGTGCAATAGTACGAAGTGTGGGGAATAACTGTCGAAATTCAGCTATTTTCAGATAGGGAGGTCTAAAATCATACCCCCATTGCGAAATACAGTGTGCTTCGTCGATAGCTAGTAAACATAACTTCATGGCCTTGACTCTTTCGAGAAAAAGAGAAGTCTGTAGTCTTTCTGGAGAAATATAGAGAAATTTTACATCACCATAAATACAATTATCCAGAGCAATATCTATTTGATTTCGGTGCATTCCAGCATATATCGCCACCGCCGAAATACCTCTTCTACGCAATTGGGCTACTTGGTCTTGCATCAGGGCAATCAATGGCGTTATGACCAAACACACGCCTTCCATTGCCATAGCAGGCACTTGAAAGCAGATAGATTTTCCGCCTCCAGTGGGCAATAATGCCAAAGTATCGTTACCTGCTAAGACAGACTGAATAATGTCTTCTTGTAGGGGACGAAAAGAGCTATAGCCCCAATATTGTTGAAGTATTTGATGAATCGGATATTGCATTCGTAAAAGCAGGTGTCAGATGTTGATAGTGGATAACTTCAGCAAAAGTATAGTTACCGTAGCCAAATGTCAAGTTTCGTTCGTATATCCAAGACTGTGGCAAAGACAGAAAGAAGTATCTGTTTTTTTCTTATATTTAAACTTTTGTAAAAAGTGTTATTGTTTAACTGTATTTCTATTATCGGAGCATGTTAAAATCGAGTATTCTGGATAGTCCAGAAATACTTTCATTTTCTATCTCCATTTTATTTTAACAACAAACTATGAAAAAACGCTCAATAATTGGACTTGTGATAGGATGTGTCATTAGCTTGACAGCATGTCAGACTAGCAAGTTGAGTAGTAAAAAGTTAGGAAAGTTATTATCTGAATCTAGTACATTTTCTCAAAATCATACAGGGTTTGTTTTATACGATTTGTCTGAACAAAAGGAGGTTTTTAATTACCAAGGAAATCGTTATTTTCAACCTGCTTCTAATACTAAAATTTTGACCTATTATGTAAGTCAGCGAACATTGGGTGACTCGCTACCTGCTTTAAAATATGTCACCAATGCAGATTCTTTGATTATCTGGGGGACGGGAGATCCTAGCTTTTTGAGTCCAAGTATGCCAGCTTCTAAAGTTTTAGATTTCTTGAAAAATAGTCCACAAAAAATCTATTTCTCTGCCAATAACTTTACGGGAAAACACTATGGTCCGGGTTGGGCATGGGATGACTATAATGATGATTATGCTTCTGAAATTACGCCATTACCAATTCATGGCAATGTAGTGGGCTTTAAGGCAAATGGGAATAGTTTGATAGCAAATCCTGCTTATTTTCAAGATAAAATCGTAAGCGTCAAAAGTGCTAATAATTTTGGTGTGACTCGTGTTGAATCAAGTAATACATTTGAAATACCTCAAGGAAAAGCTCCCAAGGCTAATTTTGAACAGGAAGTACCCTTCAAAACATCGAATAAACTAACGACAGAACTATTAGCCAGTGTTGTGGGAAAACCTGTAACGCTCATCGATGCACCCCTTCGTAGCAACGCACAGACCATGATGAGTTTGCCTGTCGACACCGTATTTGCCAGAATGCTTCATGTCAGCGATAATATGATGGCAGAGCATTTGATGCTGATGTGTGGACAAATTTTGGCAGGAGAATTAAATGTGAAAAAAGGGATAGAAAAAGCTAAAACTAATTATTTGAATACACTGCCCGATGCCATTACATGGGTAGATGGCTCAGGACTTTCGAGATATAATATGATTACACCAAGAGATTTGGTAATGGTTTTGCGCCAGATGTATCAAGAAGTACCGCAGCAAAAATTGTTTAAAGTCCTTCCAGCCGTAGGACAATCTGGTACGCTCAAATCGCTGATGCCTAAAACAGATAAACCTTTTATTTTCGCCAAATCGGGCTCTTTTAGTAATAATTATAACCTGAGCGGATATTTGGTTACCAAGGAAGGAAAGGTATTATGCTTTTCTTTGATGAATAACAATTTTGTAAAACCAATGTCGGAGATTCGTAAAGAAGTGGTGAAAATTTTAACAGAAATTTACCAATATTAAAGCTATTCATGACTCGTATATTTGTTGTTGGGTTACTTTACTAAAATGAAGAACTTGTTTGAATTTTCTCGTCATGGATGAATAAATTCACCCGCTAAGTGGAATCGTTGGACAAGAACAGGTCATATTTGATGTAAGACTTGTGTAGGTATTCAAAACAAGTATTTTTTCTCAAAATTATAAAGTTTAAATAGTTGTAATCTAAGCCAATAACGGGTAGACTATTAACTAATAACTTCTTTTCCCTTCTGCTCTAATAACGGATATACTATTTACAGGAAACTTTCTAAAGACTAACTACTATGAAAAAATGGTTTATTGTTCTGCTTGTCGTATGTTTGAGCCAAAAGCTATTAGCTCAGGAGACGCTTTATTTCAATCCGATTTATGTGCCTTATGCCGATACAACCTTAGTATTTACGCCAAAGGAATATACTCGCAATACGACAAAGCGTTTTCCTATGGTGTATCTTTTACATGAGCAAGGAGGGAACTTTAAACAATGGAGTAATTTTCTGAATGTTCAAAAATATGCAGATGCTTATGGTTTTGTTATTGTTTGTCCCGACGGCTTGAATGATTCGTGGTATATCAATAGCCCACGAAAAGCTACGAGTAAGTTTGAAGATTTTTTCTTTAAAGACTTACATACAACCATGATGGAAAAATACCGAATAGATACTGATCAAGTGTTTATCACTGGCGTAGGTATGGGTGGCTTTGGCGCAATGTATTTATTTTTGAAAAAAACTGATGTTTTCCGCTCAGTAGGTAGTTGTGCGGGTATTTTGGATATGCAAAACGAAGTAGATAACGCTCGTTTGAGAACACTACTAGGCAATACGGATTTTGAAACCTTACGTAACCTGTCGATTATGAGTAATATAGGTAAGTTTGTAAGTACTCAAAAAGAAATCATTTTTGACTGTGGTATCGATGACCCTCAATATGAAAATACCAATTTTTTTAAAAAACGTTGCGATGAATTACGTATCCGAGCAACCTATGTATCTCAACCTGGCAAACACGATAGAAGCTATTTTCAAAAGGCCATCCGCTGGCATTTTGATTTCTTCAAAAGACTCGCAAAAGACAACTAGTTGAGTGAGGAGTTAGTAAGGATTGCGGATTTGTGATTTCGGATTTTGGAAATATTTAGTTCTAGAGCTCAAACAAGTCTGTTACACTTCCGCAATCCAACATCCGAAATCCCCCAATCCTCCCTAACTCCGCACTCAAAACTCATCACTCCTAAGAGGCTTGTCCTCCGTTTACGCCTAATACTTGACCGTTTACGAAGCTGGCTTCTTCTGAAGCTAAATATAGATAGGCATAAGCAATATCCTTGGGATCGCCCATACGTTTTAGTGGGATTTGGCTAATCATAGCTTTCTGAACTTCTTCGGGCATGGCTTCTGTCATTTCTGTTCTGATAAAACCTGGTGCTACAGCATTTGAGGTAATATTGTGTTTAGCCAATTCCTTTGCCCACGTTTTTACCATACCTATCAACCCTGCTTTGGCTGCTACATAGTTGGTTTGTCCAAAGTTACCATGAACACCAACAATCGAAGAGGTACAAATAATTCTACCATATTGTTTTTCGACCATATAAGGAGCCACGGCTTTGGTACAATTAAAAACTCCCGTAAGATTCACGTCAATCACCTGTTGCCATTCGTCATGTGACATTTTTAACAGCGTTTTGTCTCGTGTAATACCAGCATTATTTACGAGAATATCAATTTTTCCAAAGCGTTCAAAAACCTCTTTTGTCGCAGATTCAATACCACTAACATCTGTTGTACTGACTTTCATAAACTCACAATCATAACCTTGGGCACGTAGATTTGCCGCAGTTTCTTCACCTAAATCTAATAAGTCCCAAATAATTACGGTAGCACCTTCTCGACAGAATACCTCTGCCGCAGCTTTTCCGATACCCCTAGCGGCACCCGTTATAATAGCAACACGATTTTGTAATCTCATAAGTTAAAATAGTTTTAAGTATTTGCTTCAATTCATAGCTAATAGACAAATTAATTAAATTTTCACAAAAAAAGCCCCTTGTTTTACAAAACAAGAGGCCTAGCCAAATATAAAGAGAATTGCGGATTGAGAAATTTAAAGAGAAATATTTTAAAAAGTTTTTATCAAAGTATGGATTATAATTCAGAAAGCTAGGTATTTAGTTTTTGCCAAAGCTAAAGCTCACATATACTTGAGCTGAGGTGTTCTTTATCGATAGGTAGTCTGACAAATTATTATTGTTATCGATTTGGAAATCCTTGTTGACATTGGTCAAGCCCAATACATAACGTCCTCCTAAAGCAACTTTATCGGAAACTTTGTATTCCAAGCCACCAGCAAGTCCTAAGTCAATGTCTTTGAAAAGACCGTTGTAGTTAACTGAGAAAAACCCGTTTCCAATCCCAATTTTTGTATTCGTCAAATAACTTACTTGTGGGCCAGCCAACAATGAAAGTTCTTCAGTAACAGGGAATTTTAATAAAATAGGCAAAGAAAGATAGTGCATACCAATCGAGCCTACACTACCAATCTTGAAGCCTTGTTGTGAATAAATAAGTTCGGGTTGAATTCCTATTTTGTCTGAAAGCATTAAATCTTGCAATACAATACCTGCATGAAAACCCGCTTTACCATCGATTATATCAACAGGTTCTGGTGACATGATAGCATCAGAATAAGTGAACCCTCCTTTGAAGGCAATTTTTTGAGCATTAGCAAACGATACTACACTTAATACGATAGCTAGGGAAGCAAGTAATTTTTTCATATTAGAAAAGTTAAATTTCTTGAAAGATGCGTTTAATAAATTATGTACTTATAACGGCAAAGCCTTCCGAAGGTCTCATAACAAAATGTTAATACTTGTTAAGGTTTTGTTAATACGCATTAGAGCCCAATAAAAAAGGTCTTAGCTTTTGGGGCTAAGACCTTCATAATCATTTTGATACCGTTTAGAGGCTTATTTTTTATTTTTTTCTGAAAAAAATAAAAAATATCTGTTCGTATGTCGCTTACTCTTCTTTGTGTTGCTGTTTTTCATTAATCTTCATCTGGAGAAAGTAAGAAGACAAAAGTCCAATTCCACCAAATACAAAAATCATAGAGAAATACGCTACTTCGTCGTCGAAGCCTAAACTTGTTTCAAGGAAATGTCCAATTAACAAACCCAAGCCAACACCAATTGCCAACAAACCCCAACGTAGAGAATTAGCAGGATTGATATTGATAGACTTACTTGGAGGCATCATTCCTTTGGCAATCATTGCCATTTTTTCGTCGTTTTCAAATTTTCTTAAAAATACAATCATCGTAAATAAGCCTACTGTACCAACGATTGGTATTAAGAGCGCAACCATTCCTTCTGAAACCATGTCTTTATAAATGTTTTAGTTGTTAAAATCTGTTTTCGTCTCAGGCACCTCCATTGCTAGCATCTATGTCGGTGTTTGCTGATTATTTGACTATAGGATGAAGGTTTTAGAAGAAAGGTTACAGGGGATAGGAAATTTTTTTTTTGAATTTTAAAAATAGAAATAGTGAACAAGCACAAGGGGATAGTGCTGAGTTTTGAGTGCGGAGTTCGGGAGGATTGGGGATTTCGGATGTTGGACTGCGGAAGTACAAACTCCTTTCTTGTCTCATATTTGGCAATATTTCCGAAATCAGAAATCCCAAATCCGAAATTGTTTGACACTCTCAAGAACTTTTTTGTCTAAAACTAAGAACAACTCATCACTCTTCCCTTGTGCCTGATCCCTTTTAAAATAAAATTTAATCTACAAATAATATTGTTTTTTCTGAGAAAATTATAAATTTGAGCTATATGAAAAAATGGTACTATATATGCATTTGGTTGGGACTTTGCTCGCTTTGTAGTTGCGAGATAAACGACTATGTAGAACCACAAGCATTGCCCGACGCGACACACGAGGGTTTACAAACTTTTGGCACTAAAATCAATGGAAGTTTGTGGGTGCCATTTCAGAAATATCGTAATACCCCTAATTTTAAACCTGCGCCTGTGATTTGGGGAAAACTACAACAACAAACCTTACGGATTGCAGTAACAAATCAACAAACGCTCGAATCTATTAGCTTGATGGTTGGCGAAATACATGGTGTTGGGACTTATCGTTTTATGAGCTATTTCCCGAAAAATGCCTTAGAATTTACACCCTATGCAAGTCTATATCAGCGCTGTGCCAATGGCGATTGCTCGCAATATGTGGTTTGTAATACTTGCGAAAACAAGGTAAATATTACGTATTGTGACACGACAAGAAAGATATTTTCAGGAACGTTTGAGGTAACATTCCAAAAAAAGGATAGCCCTTCTGAGAGAGTTACCCTTTCTGATGGTCGTTTTGATATAAGAGACTAAAGTGCTTTTTTCACCTTCCTAAATCCCCAGTACCCTAATCCTCCCAATACTAGTAACATCCAGAATCTAGTAAAGAATAAAATTAGGTCTTGAAATAAATACCAGCCTTGATTTATGCTTTCGATTAAACTAACCCCAAAATTTGGTCTTTTAAAAGCTTCACTTTCAAGATTAGCAATCACTTCCCTATGTACTTGTACAGGCTGATAGATATGTATATTGATGGTACTGTAGGCAACTTGGTCTTTTAATGCTAAAGTCTCTATCTGGCGAGTATCTGCTTGCGACTGTATATGATAGAGGTTTTCTGTAGCAGGAGCCGTTTCCTTTAGGTTTGTTCCCTTCTTGATTTCCTGATTGTATTTCTTTTCAAAATGACTAAAGCGGTTTTTCCGTACTTGACTTGCTAGTAACTCCAGACTAACATCGTTCGCTCCAATTGATTGACTTTCCATGAACAACACATAAGGTTGTAAAGCTACTAGAGCCTCATCAAAATATACAGTAGGTATGCGTAAGGTAATTTGATTGGAAAGTTCAAAGGTTTCATTTTTCATCAAAGAGTCTTGACTGATTGCCACATCTTGACTACTAATTACATTCGAACTCATAGTTGAGTTTGTCATAAAACCTCCCCATTTTTTGGTCAGTTCGGTAATATCATTGGTTGTTTTCTGAACATCTTTTACTCTAAAATTAAGCTGTGCTGTTCTCACAAATTGACGTTTGGCAGGCAAAGAAATGTCTCCTTCCATAGTAACCGAGGCAGAGTCTAAAGCCGCCGTTTCATACGATTCTGCTCCCGACTCTGATTTGTGCTCGGCACATGATACTAAGCCTATAGCAAGACTTATGGTGCTAATAATGATGTACTTTTTCATAGTTGTGGAAATGGTTGTTGGGAAAAGGTGAACAGGTATCAATATTTTAAAAACTTGATATATTCACTTAACGAGAAGGTAGATTCTATTATTTTGAATAATTAAAAAATAATTAAAAAAATATAAATTTCATTTTAATTATTGAGTTGAGAGTTAGTATCAAAATAAAATTTACTTGGTGTGCTTTAGGGAACAGGCAATAGGCATTAGGCAAGTACAACTCTTTGCCTATTGCCTATTGCCTGTTCCCTAAAGCATAAAATTATTTTCAATATTCCAAGACTTCCTGATTTTATCAAAGCCGAAATAGGAGAGTATTAGAGATATACCTTAACTTGCGGATGAAAGTGTGAGATGGAGATGTGAATTTCATTCAAAACTATTTTTACATAACAAAACAAAAATGGCACTTATTAAACCAGTAAAAGGTGTTTCGCCAGTATGGGGCGAAAATTGTTGGATTGCAGAAAATGCAACGATTGTCGGAGATGTAAAAATGGGCGACAACTGCACGATTTGGTTCAATGCCGTGGTAAGAGGCGATGTCAATGCTATTGAAATTGGGCATAATACCAATATTCAGGATGGGGCAGTGATACATTGTACTTACCAAAAAACTAAGACAATTATTGGCAATTATGTTTCGATTGCACATAATGCTGTAGTCCATGGTTGTGTAATTGAAGACCAAGTATTAATTGGGATGGGAGCAATTGTCATGGATGGCGCCGTGATAGAATCGGGTTCAATCATTGCGGCAGGTGCCATCGTTACTCAAAATACACGTGTACCAGCAGGCTCAATTTATGCAGGAAATCCTGCCAAATTATTAAAAGAAGTATCACCAGCAGCGGCGGAGGTATTTATGCGCACGGCAAATAATTACTTGATGTATGCCGAGTGGTTTAAAGAGTAAAAAAAGTTTACTTATCCTAATATGATGAGAATAGGTAGATTGAAAACAGATATTATTCCTTGATTCCTAATAACCAAGAACAATTATAAAATGGCAACTATTTTCACAAAGATTATTAATGGCGAGATTCCTTGCCACAAAATTGCAGAGGACGAGAACTATCTAGCATTTTTGGACATTATGCCTTTGGCAGAAGGACATACTCTAGTAATTCCGAAAAGAGAGATTGATTATATTTTCGATATTGAAGACGAACTACTATCAGGCTTGATGCTATTTGCTAAAAAAATTGCACCAGCTTTATCTCAAGCGTGTCCAAGTAGACGTATTGGCGTGTCGGTGATTGGCTTAGAGGTACCTCACGCTCACGTGCATTTGATTCCTTTGAATACGATGAATGATATTAACTTCACTCGTGAAAAGCTCAAGCCCACACAAGAAGAATTAACAGCTACGGCAGAAAGAATAAAATCATTTTTGAAATAGCCTTTGCCTTTGTTGGAATTATTTCCAACAACTTGGCGTCAGCAACATACCAGCTTAACTCTGCCTTATAAACTTAGCTAGTTGCTGAGGCTTGTCTAGTTGGATAAAACTCCAACTAGTGCATAAAAAAGCGGTCGAAAAGTGTTTTCCGACCGCTTTTTTTGATGCTACCGTGCTAGATGTGATTTGGTATAAGACGTAAAGTATTACGTCTCTACGGTAAGAATACAACTCTTTTAAAAATCAATCACTCAACCACTCAATCACAACTCACTCAATTTTTGCCTTCTCGCCTTTGTTGGAATTATTTCCAACAACTTGGCGTCAGCAACATACCAGCTTAATTCTGTCCTGTAAACTGTAAACTTATCTAGTTAGATAAAACTCAAACTATTGCATAAAAAAGCGGTCGAAAAACATTTTCCGACCGCTTTTTTTGATGCTACAGTGCGAGATATGATTTGGCTTAAGACGTAAAGTATCACGGAATACAAATCTTTAAAAATCACTCAATCACAAATCACTCAATTTAAGAACCTATTTCAAGAAGGTTCTCAAAGTCATAATCTCGTTGGCAGGGATAGCTTTTTCGTATAAAATATTGTAAACGGCATCGATAATTGGCATCGATACATCGTATTGTTTGTTGACTTGATGAATACTTTTTACCGCATAATAACCTTCGGCTACCATGTTCATTTCGATTTGTGCTGATTTGACAGAATAGCCACGTCCAATCATATTACCGAAAGTACGGTTACGAGAAAATTGCGAGTAGGCAGTTACTAGCAAGTCACCCAAATACCCAGAGCTATGAAGGTCACGATAAGGGTCAGGGTAAACTATGTCTAGAAAACGTTTAATTTCCTGCATTGCATTGGATACCATTACCGCTTGGAAGTTGTCTCCGTAACCTAGTCCGTGGGTAATACCACAAGCCATGGCAATTATATTTTTGATAACAGCACAGTATTCTACACCATACAAATCACCAATAGGATTGGCCTGAATGTAGCGACAACTCATAAGGTTGGCATAGTCCTGAGCCACTTGAAGGTTAGGAGATGCAATTGTCAAATAAGATTGTTTTTCGAGGGCTACCTCTTCGGCGTGACAAGGACCTGCAATCGCAGCAAGCATATTTTGAGGAACCCCAAATACCTTTTCCATCCAGTCTGTAACCAGCATATTTTCCTCAGGAATCATTCCTTTGATGGCAGAAACAATCTTTTTACCAGCAAAATGATTACGGTTAAGGTTTTTGAGTGCATCAGGAATAAATGCCGCAGGTACAGCCAAAATCACGTATTCTACGCCATTGAGGGCGTCGTGCATCTTATGATAAGCACGCACCTTACGAGGATTCAAAGGCGCATCGGTTAGGTAACTAGGATTATGATTGTATTTTTTGATAAAATCCACATCCGATTTGCGACGCAACCACCACTTGATTTTAACGTTGTTTTCCGACAAAATCTTAATAATTGCTGTAGCCCAACTGCCACCACCCAATACTGCGATTTGAGTAGGCAAATTTTTCTTAAAAGCTGGAATTTCTGTCATGGGAGTAAAGTTACATACTTCTGTGAATTTTGGAGTTATGTGATTCCGAGGTTTTTTTGCTAATTTGTTATGCGTATTGGCAAATGTACTTGCCACACAACATTTATCTCAACAATAAACGCTTCATCTTACATGAAAAAAATCTATTTCTTCATTTTTGCTTACCTCTGTTGTTCGATGACTTTTGCCCAAAAACTAAGCATCGAAAGTATTATGCAAGACCCCAAGAATAGTATCGGAAGTTTGCCTTCCAATATTTTCTGGTCGGAAGATAGCAAAACTATTTATTTTAACTGGAATCCTGATAAAAATAAGGCAGACTCTCTGTACGGATTATTAGTTTCTGACAAAAAAATCTTCAAAGTATCTCCTAGCGTGCGCCGTGGATTGCCTTCTGTTTTTGGCGTATATAGCAAAGACCGTTCAAAGAAAGTATTTACTCGTAATGGAGATATTTTTTTGATGGATACTCAAACACAAGCAATACGCCAGATTACGAATACCTTGGAATATGAATCTGATGCGGAGTTTTCGGGAAAAGAGGATAAAATCATTTTTACAAAAGCCAATAACCTATTTAGCTTCAATTTGTCTAATGGTGAAATCGCCCAGCTAAGTAATTTTATTGCAGGAGCAAAAAGACCAGACGCTAAGCAGAGCGAACAAGATAAATGGTTGAAGCAAGACCAGTTATCGATGTTTGAAATTTTGAAAGAACGTGCGGATAAAAAGAAAGAAGGTGAAAAAATTAGTAAAGCCGATTTGCCAAAGCGTCCAAAGGAATTTTATTTAGACGAAAAACGTATCGATAACCTCGTGTTGAGCCCTGATGGCAACTATATTACTTTTCGATTGACCAAATCAGCTACGGGAAGTAAATCTACGATTGTACCAAATTATGTGACAGAGTCAGGCTTTACGGAAGATATTCCTGCTCGTACCAAAGTGGGAGCGCCAGCGGCTAGCTATGAGTATTTTGTGTATCAAATAGCAAAGGACACCATTCTTTCTATCCCTACTAAAGGTATTGAAGGGATTTATGATCAACCTGCTTATTTGAAAGACTATGCTGTAAAAAAAGATACAGCTAAAGCCAAGAAGCCAGAGGCGAGAATGGTACTCATGAGTGGTCCTGTATGGTCTGAAGATAGTAAATACGCTGTCATGGTGGCGCGTAGTACTGATAATAAAGACCGTTGGATTTTAAAGTTTGACCCTATTACTCTCAAATTTGAAACCATCGACCGTCAACATGACGAGGCATGGATTGGGGGACCCAATATCGGTTTTGGTACAGGAAGTTTAGGCTTTTTAGCGGATCAGAAAACCTTATATTTTCAGTCAGAAGCCGATGGCTACTCGCATATTTACACAGTTGATTTGTCGAATAATCAAAAGAAACAATTGACAAAAGGAAAGTTTGAAGTTCAAAGTTTACAACTTTCAAAAGACAAAAATTTCTTTTATATCACTACCAACGAGGTACATCCAGGCGAGCAGCATTTTTATAAAATGTCAGTTGCAGGTGGTGAACGTACTCGCTTGACGAAATTGGTAGGTTCTAATCAAGTGGTATTGTCGCCAGACGAAACCAAATTAGCTTATTTGCATTCAGAAAGTACCAAACCTTGGGAGTTATATCTACAAGACAACTCATCTACTGCGACTGCAACACAATTGACACAATCCACTAGCGAGCATTTTAAGGCATACAAATGGCGTGACCCACAAGTATTGACCATCAAAGCTAGAGATGGCGAAGACATTTATGTGCGCTATTATGAAGGAAAAGGCGCAAAGGGTAAAAAGCCAGCGGTAATTTTTGTACATGGGGCAGGATATTTACAAAATGCACATAAATGGTGGAGTCAATATTTCAGAGAATATATGTTCCATAATTTCTTGGTAGACAATGGCTATGATGTATTGGACATCGACTATCGTGGTTCGGCAGGTTATGGTCGTGATTGGCGCACAGGAATTTATCGTTTTATGGGAGGGAAAGACCTTACCGACCACGTAGATGCTGCTAAATGGTTGGTAGAAAAACATGGAGTTGATGCCAAAAAAATCGGTATTTATGGCGGTTCTTATGGAGGATTTATGACCTTGATGGCATTGTTTACTACTCCAGATACGTTCAAAGCAGGCGCTGCATTGCGTCCTGTGACTGATTGGGCAGCTTACAACCACCCATATACTGCAAATATTTTGAACGAACCTCAAAAGGACTCTATTGCTTATCGCCGTAGCTCGCCAATTTATCATGCAGCAGGTTTAAAAAATCGCTTATTGATATGTCACGGTATGGTCGATGTCAACGTTCACTTCCAAGATGTAGTTCGCCTTTCACAAAGATTGATTGAGTTGAAAAAAGAAAATTGGGAGTTAGCAGCCTATCCAATGGAAGATCACGGTTTTGTAGAACCAACTTCTTGGATGGACGAATACAAGCGCATTTTTAAACTATTTGAAGAAGAGCTGAAAAAGTAATATCTATAAAAGAGAATAGGCACGCAGTTGGGTAGATATTCTCCTTGACATAATCGTAATTTAATCATGCAGGTACTTGAAAAATTAGCTTCTTTACAAAACCCTGAGAGGGCAACATTGATGGCTCGATATTTTAAAACGGGTAAAGGTCAATATGCTGAAGGAGACACTTTCTGGGGATTGTCGAATCCGCAAGTGAGAGGAGTTGTAAAAGAGTATTACAAACAGGTATCTATTGAGGAGGTTACGGCAATGGTCGAGCATTCAATACACGAAGTGCGTGCCTGTGGCTTACTGATTTGGGTAGAACAATTCAAGAAAGGTTCAACGATACAGCGTTCTCGTATCGTTGAACTTTATCTAAGTCATTTGAACTATATCAACAATTGGGATTTGGTCGACCTTACGGCGCATTTTATTCTAGGCCCTTGGTTGCTCGACAAAGACCGTGATATTTTGTACGAATTAGCGCAACGCAATCATTTGTGGTCACAGCGAGTGGCCATTATCACCTGTTTTGCTTTCATTCGCAAAGGGCAATTTACGGATGCAATTCACCTATGCGAAGGTTTTCTGACGCATCGTCATGACCTTATCCACAAAGCCACAGGGTGGATGCTTCGAGAAATCGGTAAGCGAGATGAGTTAGTGTTAAAAGAGTTTTTGGATGAACACGTTTTAGCAATGCCTCGTACCATGTTGCGGTATGCCATCGAAAAGCTACCTTCAGCCGAGCGAAAAGCCTATCTTCTTGCTAAATAATGGCGAATATGTAGTTTGGTTTATAAACATGACTCATCCCGAATTGAGTGATTGAGCGAGTGAGTGGTTGAGTGATTATTTTTAATCTACATTTTACTAGTAGAGACGCAATGCTTTGCGTCTAAAGAGGTGTCATGTTGAAAAATAGCATGCAAACATGACTCATCTCGAATTTTTAGGATTGGGATTGTTTTCCAAGTCTTTATCAAAAAAGCGGTCGAAAAATATTTTTCGACCGCTTTTTTGATGCTACTATGCTAGATTTCCATCAGCTTAAGACGCAATCATTGCGTCTTAAGCTGATGGAATACAAATGTTAAAAATAATCACTCATGCACTCAATCACCAATCACTAAATATATTTTTTCCCTGTAACTTCAACTGCTAGAAATTAAATTGTGCTTGCAATCTCAATAGGTTACCGATTTGATGATTGTCGGGAAGATTAGCATCTTCGTAAGTTCTATTTGAAATGGTATAAGTAGCTGTAAATTCAAAATAGTTTTTCAGTTGCCATTCAGCACCTATTTCCAAATCTTTTACTAAGTAGCTACGAGCATCGATTTCATGTTTTTTACCACCATTATAGTACTGATACTTGATAAATGGCGTAACAAAATTATCATTGACCTTTTGTCGCCACATTACCTGCGCGTAGCCTCCATGTAGATTTCTTACTTCGGTCGTCATTGTTTCTGGATTAAATTCTGGTCCTTGTCCCACATTATATTCAGCTTGAAAACCCAAAGGTTGTGGGTACACTACCACCGTTGCGCCAACACGGCGATCTATAAAGTCTGAGACCGTAGCCTTATTTTTCGTGTTTTTTTCAATCACATATTTCCCAGTGTATGCCTGCAAACTTGTTTCTATAATTTGTCCGTTCTTCAACTGAAAAGGATAGGTAATTCTTGAAACTGCATGTGGCTCGTTATTGGCTTCGGTTCTGTTGGAGTTTTGTCCATTATAAAAACCCAAAGCAAATACCCCATAATCGCCACTACCTTTGAGACCTGAAGAAACCAAATAAGCAAAACGCTCACGGATTTTGGCTGGAGCCCAGTAGAAAAACACACCCAAATCACGTTCGTTAGAAACAGGGCTATTGGTCGGGTCGGCACGGTCGAGCGAAAGGCGGTTTTGAGAAGATTGCATATTTTCGAAACCGTAAGGTACTTTGCTTTGTCCAAAGCGCAAGCGATATTCTTTTTTAGCATCAAGAGCCAAATCAAAATACGCATCACGGATTTGTAAGGCATGTTGAAAACTTCCACTGACATTAGAAGCAAAGTCAGGCTGGATATAGATATATAATCTTTCGGATACATCGCCCGAAATAATCACACGTCCACGGCGGATAAAGAAACCACCATTTTCTCCCCAAGATCTATCACATTGCTCACATTTGAGCTTTTCGTTGGTTTCTAATAAACGATTGTAACGTACTTGTGCATAACCTCTAATCGAGATTTTTTCATACCATTTCTTTGGTGCTACTGTTTTCTCTGTGCTCTGAGCTAAAGAGAAATATACAGGACATAAAATAATGAGGTAAACAAGGGCTTTTAACGTTTTCATAAAACTTGAAGATTCTACCGTAACGACATAGTAATCCCATAGAATTGAACGCCAGTTTTCAATAAAAACAGGGGTTAATTCGCAAAAATTACTGATTCGATATAAGATTACTCATCATAAAGACAATAAGAAATCATACACGAAAATGGATTTCGATACAGGATGGAAGTTAATTTATTTGTCTGTGATTTGTGGTTCTTTACTGTTAATTGTCAGATAGGCCTATCCGACAATTAACAGCTATTTATATTAATTACTTGTTATTCTTACTAAATAATTGCTCAAAATTGCTAATGGCTAAATTGAGTTGAAGGATATTATTAATCTCAACATTGTCTTTATTAGCATTGTTGAAACGGAAAATGGTTTGTTGCATATAACCTGCTTCAACTGCCACAAACTTATTGAATTTGTATCCAAGTCCAACTAATAAACGGTTCTGGTCCAGTAGATTAATGTTTGAAACTTTCTCGCCCATATTCACAAACAATTCATCATAAGCTTGTGCATAAAGGGTATTATCATCCATTTTGGCGTGGTTGATAGGAAGTGTCATTTTTACTTGATAACGGAAACGTTCTCTGAAGGTCGCATTTGAGAAGTCACCACCATACAAAAAGCTTTTGTCATCGATACTTTGATTTTGTCCTAGCCAACGAAATTCATAGCGAAAACGGTTGTCGATACGTAAACGACCGATATTTTGAGTCAAGATAACCTGTGGTGATATACGATATTCTGAAAAAAAAGCGGAAGGAGCGCCATTGCTGAAGCGATTGGAACCTATCCAACCAAATGGCATCAATGAAAATCTTACGTTAGGATTAAGCTGAAAATGTACCCATGGACGAAAAACGTGCTGATTAAGATTATGGTAAGGGTTACCAGTTGTAGTACTTTCATTGTAATCCCCTTGCATATCTTGGCGACGTTGCTGGTTTTCTAGTTGCCATGAGAATTTTCCTGCAATTTTTCCCGAAATATTTAAGTCCGTCCAACCATTTGAGATATGATAATAGTTTCGTGGACTTTGGGAAAAAGACAAAGCAGTAGCCAATAACGGCAGCATTGCCGTCATGATAAACTTTTTCATAAATTTGGATTTTCTATATTGGTAGTATATGTTGAAATTCAATCTTGTACTAAAAGAGTCTCATGGTTTTCAACGACCATGAGACTCTTTTTATAATGAAGGATTAACCAATAATCCAACGGAAGAACACAAACAATGTAGCTGATAAAAGAATCGTAACTGGAAGTGTTAAGACCCATGCCATTACGATGTTTTTGACTGTACCACCTTGTAAGTTTTTGATACCTTTTGAAGCCACCATCGAACCAGCGATACCCGACGAAAGAACGTGAGTGGTAGATACTGGCCATTTGTAAGCCGTAGCCAAACCGATTGTGATAGAAGCAACCAACTCAGCCGAAGCACCTTGAGCGTAAGAAAGGTGTTGCTTACCGATTTTCTCACCGATTGTTACTACAATTCTTTTCCAACCAATCATAGTACCTAAACCTAATGATAAAGCAATCATCCACATTACCCAAGCTGGAGCAAAGTCTGTTAATGACGAAAGACCTTTGTTTGAGTTACCGAATGAGAAGAAAGGAGCTTTATCACCAGCAGTAGCTTTTTTCAGTTCTTTTTTGTCGTCAGCACTTAAGCTTACTGCATCGCTTTCAGACAATTTTTTTGTATGCTTATTAATAGCTAAAACGTCTTTACGAATCTCTAATTTTTTCTCAGTAGACAAATGGTTAATTAATGATTTGTCTGTCAAAATTGTATTCAAAGCCGCAGTAGCTTTCATTACTTTCGTATAACTTTCTTTTTCAGTAGAAGAAAGTTTATTTGTATCGATTTTAGCGATGATAGTCTGAACTTTTACTACAGCACCTTGCAATTTGAATGGGTCAACATCGGTGTTGATTGCAAAATAGCTTGGTAAGAAAGCAATCAAAATCATCATTACAAGACCGATACCTTTTTGACCGTCGTTACGTCCGTGGAAGAAACTTACCAATGTACAAGTCAAAAACAAAATACCACGAATCCACATTGGAGGAGGAGTATCTTTTTTCGGCTCTTTAAAGATTTCTTTGTTAGCAACTGATTTTTTCAAAATGTACATAAATACAATTGCCACAGCAAAACCAAACAATGGAGATAACAAAAGTGCCTGACCAATTTCGGTAGCTTTATCCCAGTTTACGGTTGATAAACCAGCTTTATTTTCAGGTAAAAGAGCGTATCCAACACCAATACCAATGATTGAACCAATCAATGTGTGAGAAGAAGACGCAGGAATACCGAAGTACCATGTTCCTAAGTTCCAGATAATAGCGGCACCTAACATGGCTAGGGCCGTGGCCATGGAGTGATAGACGTTGGGGTCTATAAGTAGCTCCGTGGGTAATAATCCAATGATTGACATCGTTACACCAACACCACCAGTCAACAAACCAATAAAGTTCATAAAACCAGACCAAACAACGGCTTGAGTTGGCTTCAATGAGTTTGTGTAAATAACAGTCGCAACGGCGTTAGCTGTATCGTGGAAACCATTAACGAATTCAAAAGCACAGGCTAAGAATAAGCAAAGGAAAAGAAGAATGAACAAGGACGTATCTAATCCGAACATAGTTTTTGTGAATTAATTATATGATATAAGAACGTACGCGTAAAAAGTAATTAGTGAATCAGGTATTTTGTCGTTTTTCTTATATCTCAAGTATTATTAAGACTTTTCATATTGGTAATTATCGCACAAAAGTAAAAATACTTATTTACGTCAATGTTAAGGAATTGTTAAATTTGGTAACATTGGGATAATTGCTTGATATTTAAGAATTTGTTATAATTTTTCCGAGTTTGGATATTACTTTGCTGATAAATATAAACTAAATACCTGTATCACCACCACGAACCTACATGAACAAACCCATAGGATTGCTATGTCTTCTTTTGTCTGCATTACTGTTGTTTGACACCTCAGTAATGGGGCAAAATACTTCAAAAATTACCATCAGTGGCTATATCAAAGAAGCTGGAAGCGCCGAGTTGCTCCCAGGGGTGCATGTTATGCTAAAGGGTACCCGTATTGGGACTCAAAGTAATAATTATGGTTTTTACTCCTTGAGTTTTCAGGCTCAAGACAGCATTGAGGTAGTTTATAGTTTTGTAGGCTATCAGGTTTTTTCTCAAAAAGTACACGCAAAATCAAAATCAGTTACCATCAATGTTGATTTAAAACCTAGTAATCAAGATTTGGAGGAGGTAAAAGTTGTAGCCAATAGTATTGAGCAACAAAAGCTTTCGGAGCAGGTACAGATGTCGCAGATTTCTATTCCGATTCAGCAAATCAAAGAAATCCCTGCCTTTATGGGTGAAAAAGATGTGCTAAAAGTCCTTCAACTAATGCCTGGTGTGCAAAAAGGATCAGAAGGCAATGCGGGTATCTATGTGCGTGGTGGTGGACCTGACCAAAACCTTTTGATTCTGGATGATGCTCCTGTATATAATGCTTATCACTTATTTGGATTTTTCTCGGTATTTAATGGCGACGCCCTCAAAAGTGTTGAACTAACCAAAGGTGGATTTCCAGCCCGTTTTGGTGGGCGGTTGTCGTCAGTGATTGAAATGCAAATGAAGGAAGGAAGCAAACAAGATTATCATGTAGAAGGAGGGATTGGCTTAATTGGTGCAAGAGTAGTGGCCGAAGGTCCTATTGATAAGCAAAAACGTTCTTCATTTTTAGTTTCTGCCAGACGTACTTATCTGGACATTTTGACTCAGCCGCTTATTCCTAAAGAACAAAAAGGAAGTCGCTATTATTTTTATGATTTCAATGCCAAATTGAATTATGATTTTGGACAAAAAAATCGACTATTTCTAAGTGGATATTTTGGACAAGACCGACTTTATGTGAGAGATATGCAATTGCAATCTAAATTAGAATCGTCTATAGAATGGGGCAACCAAACCGCCACTATGCGTTGGAATCACCTCTATAGCGATAATCTATTCAGTAATCTCTCTTTGATTTATAGTAAATATGACTTTATGACATCAAGTTTACAGTCAAATCTCGATGCGATAGGTATCAATAATTTCAGTCTGTATTATTCTTCTGGTATCAGAGACCTTGGTGCTAAGTTTGATATTGACTTTTTGCCTAATCCTATTCATACTCTCAAAGCAGGGGCGCTAGCTACCATGCACCGTTTTACACCATCAGCCATTGAGTTACAAGATGATGTGGCTTCTCGCTACAAAGATGCCGTCGAAAATATCGATGCGCTTGAGTTGGGTGTTTATGTGGAAGATAACTACAAGCCTCTCCCCAATCTACGATTTAATGTAGGCTTACGCTATTCGAGTTTTAGTACTTCCGAAAAAGAATATCATAACTGGGAGCCTCGTGGGGCTATGGCATGGACATTGCCTAAAGACTGGGCACTGAAAGCATCCTATGCCGTAATGAATCAATATATTCATTTGGTGTCAAACTCTGGTGCAAGTTTACCTACAGATTTATGGGTGCCATCTACCAATTTGATAAAACCACAGCGCTCGCAACAGGTAGCCTTGGGTTTTGCCAAAGATTTCCCCGAGCGACAGTTTAGTATCACGTTAGAAGGTTTCTATAAAACCATGAATCAAATCGTGGCGTTGAAAGAAGGTAGCTCTTTTATTCTGAATGGAAGTATTCAACGCTTTACTCAAACCAAAACACAGGAATCTCCATGGGAAAGTAATATGACCGCAGGCAAAGGGCGTTCTTATGGGGCAGAGTTTTTATTACAGAAAAAAACAGGTAAGTTTTCAGGCTGGATAGGCTATACCTTATCTTGGATTTTTCATCAGTTTGATGAGTTAAACTTCGGGAAAGAATTTTATCCCAAATACGACCGTCGCCATGATTTGTCATTGGTGGGTATTTACCACTTAAAACCAAATGTTACCTTGTCGGCCACTTGGGTATATGGAACAGGCAATGTGTTTACGATTCCGATCTCTACTTATGAAGTTTATAGTCATATCCCAGGCTTGAATCAAACTGGCGTAAATCAATATTATAACAGTGCCCGTGAAATACCTGATTATCGCGAAAGAAATAATTTTCGTGCACCACCTTATCATCGCTTAGATGTGGGGGTACAGTTTCATAAAAAAATGAAAAAAGGACATACCCGTACTTGGGAGTTTGGCGTATATAATCTTTACAATCGCAAGAATGCCTATTTCTATTCTTTCAAAAGCACCTATAATACTACAACTGACCAGACGACTAAATCTTTGGCGCAGTATGCTTTGTTTGGTATTATCCCTTCTGCTACATATAGTTTCAAATTTTAATCTAACAGACCATGAAATTCTTTCAATTTTGGCAAAAAATAGTTGTGGCAATAGTGGCTCTGTTATCACTTAGTTCTTGTGAAACTTTGGTCAATGATATAGCCCTTCCTTTTGAAGAAAAACTGGTGCTACAAAGCTTTATTTGTCCCCAAGATACGATGATTGAAATCTCTTTGACCACCAACCAACCTGTGATTGGTGTTATCAACGAAGGTGAAGACCGTTATCCTGTATTAAAGGATGCTGTGATTACGCTTTCGGATGGAACAAGAACCGTGACAGCTAAATATCAACAAATTACCTATCTCGATTACATCGAAGTAGACAGTACGGGACATTATAAAGAAAACTTTTTAACGAAAGATAGATACGTTATCTCAACCAAAGATATTCCAATAGTAGGAGGTACAACGTACACCATGATAGCTAAAGCCAAAGGGAAAGAAGTAAAAGCCCAATGCACTGTACCTACCCAACGGGTACAACGAACGGCTATTAATCCATCATTGACAACAGGTTATGACCGAAATAATAAGGCTTATCCCGCTCTTATTGTACGTGTATTAGACTTTGCCAGTACTGTTAATTACTATGCTGTGGGTGCATTTTATTATGAAAATATGAGGGTATTAGATGCTCAAAATCGCTTTGTGGTAGTTCGCCGTTTTGTCAATAGTCGTCAAGAATATATGACCGACGCTGGACAAGACGGAATGACCTTGGCTACGCAGCCTATGTTGCTCAATGCTACCAACGATTTGAATGTAGTTAGTCGAAATGCTGAAATTTATGTAGCAGTAACAGATTATCCTTATTATCTGTTTAATATCTCTGTCGATAAAGTACGTCGTAGCGGACGAAATCCATTTTCAGAACCTGTACTTACTTATACTAATGTGGAGAATGGCTTAGGTGTTTTTGCTTCTTATCAACAAATCAGAACGGCTGTAACGGTAATTAAATAATGATATGAATAGTGAATGATTAATTGTAATGTAGTAGTGAGGCATAGAACTCAAATAGCATATTTTACCAAAAGAAATTTTAAAAAACACTACATCTTCTGTGTACAAATCCCTCAT
This sequence comes from Cellulophaga sp. BC115SP, assembly GCF_009905545.1. Lineage (GTDB taxonomy): Bacteria > Bacteroidota > Bacteroidia > Cytophagales > Spirosomataceae > Flectobacillus > Flectobacillus rivi. The sequence continues at coordinate 43,530 of NZ_JAAALB010000004.1, forward strand.
TCATCCATTCACTCAATGACTAATTCCTTACCTTTGTGGCACTAAAACTTACGAACAGAGGTTTTTTCAATAAACGCTAGTAAAAACGCTAGCTTGAAAGTATGCTAAGAAGACCAAGAAGAAATCGTCAGTCTTCGGCTATCCGTGCAATGGTCGAAGAAACAACAGTCTCAGTCAATGATTTGATTTATCCTATGTTTGTCATGGAGGGTCAAAATCTGACAACCGAAGTAAAATCAATGCCAGGTATTTTCCGCTACTCACCAGACAAATTGCTTGATGAATTAGCGGTAATACAAGATTTAGGTATCCGTTCTATTGCCTTGTTCCCTCAAATTCCTGAAGCGAAAAAAGATAAATATGCTACCGAAAGCCATCGCCAAGGTAATATTTATCTCGAATCGATTAATGCCATCAAAAATGCTTTTCCAGAAATCTGTATCATGTCAGACGTAGCCATGGATCCATACAGTGCGGATGGACACGATGGTATTGTCGAAAACGGACAGATTCTCAACGATGAGTCATTGGAAGTGTTGGCTAAAATGGCCGTAGCGCAAGCTGAAGCAGGTGCAGATATTGTTGGACCATCGGACATGATGGATGGGCGTATAGGATACATTCGTGAAGCATTGGACGACAAAGGTTTTATTAATGTAGGAATCATGGCTTATTCGGCCAAATACGCTTCTGCTTTTTATGGACCGTTCCGTGATGCCTTGGATTCAGCTCCTAAGTTTGGAGATAAGAAAACTTACCAAATGAACCCTGCCAACATACGTGAGGCGTTAGTCGAAGCTGAGCTAGACTACTTGGAAGGAGCAGATTATTTGATGGTAAAACCTGGCTTGGCATATCTTGACGTTATCAAAACCTTGAACGATAATTTCAATATCCCAATTGCAGCCTATAACGTATCAGGCGAATATGCGATGGTAAAAGCCGCTGCTCAGAATGGTTGGTTGGACGGTACTCGTACGATGGTTGAGTGTTTGACTTCGTTGAAACGTGCAGGTTCAAAAGTAATTTTGACCTATTTTGCTAAAGAATACGCAGAGTTAGTGAAATAATAGTGGGCATTAGGCATTAAGCTCTATGCGGTAGGCTAAATATTTTAATATCTTTCTTAATAAACCATAAACATATTTTTCCGAGCGCTTATAGCTTAATGCAAAAAGCCTAATAAGGCAATATTATTTTACCTTATTACCAACTACAAAGCCTCTCACCAGAGGTAGGAGGCTTTAGTCATTAACCTTTTCTATTATTTGATATTTTTAAGTTTTTGTTACTTCTCAGATGCAAGCATAAGCTTTTCTAAGAGATTGTTTTTTAACAGAAGAAAATTGCAAAGCGTACCTTGCTTATAAATTTATATAGTATTAAATGCCTACACATAATCAAAATACCTTGTACCCTCTAGCTTACCGAATCATATATTTTTCAAAAGAATAAAATCTCTTTGTTCTTCAGAGCCAAGTACGAAGGTATGTACACCTACATTTTCAAACCCCCATTTAGCATAAAAAGCAATAGCTTTAGGATTATTTTCCCAGACGCCTAAGCCCATTTTTTTGAAACCTTGCTGTTTGGCAAAATCAATACAAGCTTTCATCATTACCGAGCCAAGTCCTTTGCTATGATAGCTTTTATCAACGTAAATACGCTGTATTTCGGCTGCCTCCGAGTCCTCTAGAATAGTATCTATAGTTCGAATCTTCGCAAAAGCAATCATCGTATCTTCTTCAAACCCTACCAAATATGTACTTCCTTTTTCTGATAATTCTTTCGCCATTGTTTCTGGCGTAAAATTAGTGTCCAGATATAATTGCAGATTTTCGGGAGTATTATAAATGGCATAAGTATCTACGAAGGTGCGAATGGCTAGTGCAAGGAGTGCCTCTATATGTGAAGTATTGGCTATTTGTACTTGCATGGCGTTGAGTAATGTTTTGATAGTACAAAGAAAATCTTTTGAACTTATAAGAAAAAATACTTATTTTATATTAAATAATGCTTTTTTGTTATAAGTATGGATATTCGACAATTAGAATATTTTTTGGGTGTAGCTTCTGAGTTGCACTTTTCGAAGGCTGCCGAAAAACTTTATGTAGCACAGCCAGCCTTGAGCCGACAAATTCAACAGTTAGAAAATGAATTAGATGTAGTGCTTTTTGAACGTGATAAACGAAATGTAAAATTGACTCCCGCAGGTGAATACCTTCAAAATGAGGCATCAAGAATACTTTCTCAACTCGAATATGTTCGATTACGTACGCAGCTTATTCATAGGGGAGAAGAGGGTGATTTGAGAATTGCACACCCAGGGTCGGCAGTATTCTCGGTTTTGCCAACTTTATTGTCAGCACTAAAATTATACTTCCCCAAGATTCGAGGAGTATTATCGGAGGTATTAGAGAACAAATTGTTTGAGTCATTACAAAACTATCAGGTAGATGTGGGTTTTGTAAGAGAGCCTATTCCTGATAAATATTTGAATTCGAGGCTCATTTTTGAGGAATGTTTTTCGCTAGTTGTTCCTCCAAACCATCCTTTGACTAAGGAAAACTTTACGGGACTGAGACAAGTACAAAACGAATCGTTTATCTTACCTCCAAGGCATGCAGGCTCGACCTACCATGATATTTTGTTGAGAATGTGTGAGCGAGAAGGTTTTTTACCCAATATTATTCATGAATCAAACTTTGGAACTACGATTTTGAAGTTGGTAGAACACAACCTCGGCGTAAGCCTGTTGCCATCGTCCTATCGCATTAGTTCGCCAGTCAACGTGCGATTTATAGACTTAGACCAATTACCTGAAAGAACACAGTTATCAATGGTTTGGAGAAAAGACGATACCAATCCGATTTTGCATAACTTTTTGGATACAGCTAGCTCGGTAGATTTTAGGTATGATTGATGGTAGGGAAAAAAATAGGCATAAAGGAGCGAGTTACACCTTTATGCCTGTTTGCATCAACGAAAATCATTATGCCGCTGTGCGGTAATAATTTGTTGGGTTTCTTTGTTTACGATATATGCCACACAAGCTTGGTGTATCGCCAGAGCTTAGGTCCATAATTTGAATTTCGAATACAGCAGTATTTTTTTCTAAGCTTTTTGACGCAGCTAGTAAATGATTCCAGTCGGCATTGACGACAAGGCGCAACTTACGGTATCTTGAGACTTCTTCACGATTGCTTAATTCAATGAATTGGACTTCTTCAAAATGCTTTTGAAGCGTGTTCATCAATAAATGAACGGTGAAGTCGTTGTCCTGAAAGCCGAGTGTGAGAAGGTAAGTTTCCATAAGCCTATAATTATTTATGATGACAAATCGTACTAGTGCTGCGTTTTGAATATTTTCGAGCTAACTAGTATTTATTTTTATCAAATTTAGAAAATAAAGAATGATAGTCCAATATTTATATCTATATTAGAATATGATTCTTTTTATGTTTGTTTTTGTAGATTATTAGTGCTTTAAGGTTGATGATTTAATCTCAAAAAAGATTTTTATTCTATGGCTTCGTTAGATAATACCGATTTAAGAATATTAAAATTGTTGCAAGAAGATGCTTTGATGACCAACAAGGAAATTGCAGCAAAGCTTAATTTGACAACAACGCCCGTACACGAGCGTATCAAACGCCTTGAGCAAGATGGGATTATTGAGAAATATACAGCTATTCTCAATAAATCTAAATTGGGAAAAGGTTTGGTTGTATTGGTGGATGTGACGCTAAAAGAACATGCCGCAGAGTTTTTGGCTCAGTTTGAGCGCGATGTGTTGTTGTTGCCTGAGGTGGTTGAATGTTATTGTATTTCGGGAGGAGCAGACTTTTTGTTGAAGGTATTGGTCAAAGATATGGACGAGTATCGTCAGTTTATCTTACATAAATTGGCGACTTTAGCCAATATTGGAAATGCACAAAGTAGGTTTGTTGTTAACGAAATCAAAAGCCAAACGCCCGTTCCGATACAAGTCTAATAAGTGATGAGTTGTGAGTTTTGAGTGCTGATTACTACCATCTCAGTATTCTGCACTCAAAACTCACAACTTATCACTACTTCACCGCTGGTGGAGGTGTTTTTTTCCCAAAAACAGAAATATTCACATAACGTTTTGGTGCCAAACGGAAATCAATGAGAAGTTTGTCCAAATCAACCATCGTTTTGTTGAGGTTGGTATATAAAGAATCGTCTTTCAAAATTTTTCCGAGACTTCCCTGACCTGCCTGAATTCCTGCCATTACTTTTTGTAGTTCATCCAACGACTTTTGTGTACTTGCCAATGCTTGATTGATTTTGAGTGCGTTAAGCGAGTCAGCCATTTTGTTGAATTTGCCTAAAAGAGGCTTGAACTGCTTTTCAGTTTCAACTAAATTTCCAGAAAGAGTTTTCAAATTGCCAGTGATGCCATTAAGATTCGAACGGTTTTCAGCAATCGTACTGTTCATCGAAGTACCAAGCGTCGTAATGGTAGAATTGGAATTTTTGAGCAATATATTCAACGCTGCTGAAGTTGATTGGAAGCCCGCCACCACAGTTTTGAGCGTAATCAATAGAGAGTCTACGTGTGAAAGTGCAGGTAAGGCTTTTTCTTTTAGGACGTCCGTCAAACCTGTTTCCAAAATACCTTTAAGTTTACCTCCATCAGCAATAGCAGCACCTTTGCCCATGTCTAGGCGGATGAGCTTTCCGCCCAATAAACCATCAGAGGCTAACACGGCTTTTGTTCCTTGTGGTAGGATTAAGTCTTTTCTAATACTCAAAACCACTTGGATTGAGTGTTGTGCATTGTCTTGGAGTATTACGTCTTTCACAATTCCGACCTTAAGACCGCTTAATGCCACTTGACTAGAAGGAACCAATCCCTGTACGTCGTTGAAAGTAACGTAATAGGTTTTTTCTGAAGAGAAAAAGGAAGAGCCCTTCAGAAAATTAAATCCAAGATAGAGTGCTGTAAATGAAATTATAGCTAAAATGCCGACTTTCGCTTCTTTTGATATATTCATTGATGTAAGAAATGGTAAAGAGCGTGATTTTATAAAACCACTATTTACTAAATTAGAGTTTTGGATCAAACTCTTTGACTAGAGTATTATAAAGCAATGACAAAGGAAACCCTTTTTCCCACTAGCTTAGTTTTCAATTTCTTCTTTGTAGGACTTAAATGCTCTGAAAATAGATTTAGCCACTTCATCTTGCCCATCTGAAGATGAAAGATAATCTTCCTCGTTAGGGTTGGTCAAGAAGCCTACTTCGACCAATACACTTGGCATAGCCGTTTCCCACAAAACCAAAAAACCTGCCTGTTTTACGCCATAACTCGTGCGGTCGCTGTATCTTTTGAACTGACGTTCGATTTTTTGAGCAAATTTAAGACTATTATTCATAAAGGCACTTTGGTAATTTGCCATCATGATATGAGCCAGAGGCGAGTTAGGATCAAAACCATTATAGGTCTTTTTATAGTCCCTTTCTTGCAAAATTACAGAGTTTTCTCTTTTGGCAACATCTAAGTTTTCCCCTGTTTTATGTAACCCCATCGTATATGTTTCAGTTCCTTTGAACTTTTTGGAAGGGTGTGAATTACAATGAACAGAGATGAAAAGATTAGCTCTATTACGATTAGCAATTGCCGAGCGCTCGTGTAAATTTACAAAGACATCGGTCTGGCGGGTATAATACACCTTAATATTAGGATATTCTTCCTTAATTTTTTTGCCAAGTGCCAACACTATTTTCAAGGCAATATTTTTTTCTCGTACCCCCGATGGTCCTGAGCACCCAGGGTCTTTACCTCCATGACCTGCATCTAGCACAATGGTACGAATATTGGTACTTGCTGATGCAACAGCAACTGAGTCGGGCTCAATCCCTATTTGTGGCAAACTGAAGCCAGTTAAACCACCAATCATTAGTATTAGAAGGAAACCTTTAAGAAAGTTTAACATTATTTTCAGGCTGGTTCGTTAACAAGAACGTTATATAAAGTAATTTTGTATTTTAAATCTTTTACGAATTGATAAAATTGGAATGCTTCAAAGTAAAGAAGACTTTATTTCCAATAACTTATTAGAACGCGTCCTATACAATGGATAATTCCTATAGAACAGGCAAATATAATTTTTTAAGTCTTTCAAAAAAAGTCCTACTCTTAATCGGTACGATGTTCGTGCTAGGTTTTGCGTATTCGGCAAATGCACAAAGACTTCTCAAAGGTAAAGACAACAGTAAATCTACCAAAACCACTGCAACTTCGACCAAAGCTTTGCCAGTGGATACTTTGCGTAAAAACAATCTTGATTCTTTGGGAAAGAAAGGTACAAAAACTGTTCCTGATTCACTCAAAAAGCCAGATGAACTAGAAACCACCGTGCAGTACATGGCAGAAGATTCGACCATCATGGATACCGAAAAACAAATCGTGTATCTCTATGGTGATGCCAAAGTAACGTATGGGAATATTTCCTTACAAGCAGATTTTATCAAGCTTAATTGGGCTATAAATCAAGTAGATGCTCATGGGACGATGGACTCTACTACCAAAAAAGTCAAAGGAAAGCCTGTATTTAAGCAAGGAAATGACGAATACAATGCCGATGAAATCAAGTATAACTTCAAGTCGAGAAAAGCTCTAATTCAAGGGATTGTTACTCAACAAGGAGAAGGCTATGTACAAGGGAAGAAGGTAAAAAAGGATGATGAGGATAACCTATATATCCGAAATGCTATTTATACGACCTGTAATTTGGCACAACCACACTTCCATATCAATGCCTCTAAAATTAAAATTGTAGGAAAAAAAGAAATCGTAGCAGGACCTTTTCACGTCGAACTCAACAATATTCCCTTGCCGATTGGGTTACCTTTTGGTTTTTTCCCTTATCGCCCACCACAAGAATCAGGTACTTCGGGGATTTTGATGCCTACCTATGGTGAAGAACCTTCAGGTCGTGGGTTCTACTTGCGTGATGGTGGTTACTACTTTGCTATAAGTCCCAATATTGGTGTACGTGCTACAGGAGAAATTTATGCTAATGGTAGCTGGGGGCTTGGTGCCAATTCGCAATACGTGAAACGATATCGTTATAGTGGTAATTTTAACTTACAGTATCGTAAAGGAATTAGTGCTGACGAATCGACACTTAGCCCTGCTGTTCGTAATGACTTTTCGATTCAATGGTCGCACTCACCACAAAGTAGAGGTAATTCTAGTTTCTCAGCATCGGTCAATGTTGTGAGTAATAGCTACAACCAATATAACAGTTTTGTGACCTCTAACTATACCTCCAATGCTACGAACTCATCGGTACAATACTCCAAAAACTTTGGACAGGCGATTCGTACAGGGGCAAGTATGAACATCTCACAGAACACCACAACGAAGGAGATTACTTCTGCCATTAATTACAACTTTGGTCTAAATCAAATCCAACCATTTAAGAAGAAAAAAGCTGTAACCGAAAGATTGATAGACCAATTCCGTTTTGGCTTAGATTTTACAGGCTCTACAAGTATTACCAACAAAGTGGCACTTGACAACCGCTCGTATTTGTCATTACCTTATACAGTTTATCGCCGAACAGATACTACTGACACTGATTACACAAAGTCGCTCCAGATTACTAAAGCAAATTCGCAAACGACAAATTTGGAAAGAGATGGGGTTATTGGTTTCAATTTTGCCAATTTAGGTACTATCTTGAGTAAAGGGCAAACGAAGATGCAGTATTCTATCCCTATTTCTTTGCCGAATATCAAACTTGGTCGTTATATCAACCTTACCCCTGGGATGAGCTTATCAGGAAATGTATATACGAGAAAGTATAATTACAAATTCTTGAATTTTAACAACTATGCTACCTCGGATTCATTACGAAGACTTGGAGCTGTGAAAATAGATACGACCAATGGGTCATTTATAGACTACCAATACGCATTTACGATGAGTATGAATACTCGTTTGTACGGAACACTAAACTTCAAAAACTTTGGGCGTTTGGCAGGTATTCGTCACGTAATGACGCCGTCGGTTAGTGTGAGCTACACTCCAGATTTCACAGATACAAAATATGGGTTTTACCAAGATGTAGTGCTAACAAATAGTAGTACTGGAAAAAAAGATACACTTAGAATATCTTCATTTAATCCAACATTAACAAACGTAGGAAGTAGATCGGGAGGTATTAACTTTAGTTTAAACAATACGATAGAAGCGAAAGTAAAAGCAAAGTCGGATACAGCCGCTAAGGAGTTTGAAAAGATCACCATTATCGATAACCTTTCGTTATCGACCAACTATAACTTTTTTGCTACTAAGTACAAATTAGCTCCTGTATCTTTTGGGGCAACTTCAAGAGTCAAAAAATTTGATGTTAATATCGGAGGTACACTCGACCCTTATGTATATCAAGTCAATTCCAACTATGGTTCAGTCGGAGAGCAATTGGATGAATATATGTTTTCGACTGGAAAAGGTTTAGCTAATCTTTCAGCCTTTAATATGTCAGTAAGTAAAAGCTTTAAACCTGGTGGGAATAAGCCTAAAACCAGCGCCAATGGTACAGAAGGACAAATGAAGCAAATCAATCGCAATATTGATTCCTATGTAGATTGGAGTGTGCCTTGGGAATTTCAGTTTAGTTATCAATATAATTATGCCAAAAGAGGTTTAGCACCTGCCGTAACAGTAAGTGCAGTCACCTTCTCGGGTAGTGTGAAGATGACCGAAAAGTGGGATTTTAAAGTTCAGTCAGGTTATGACTTTATCAACAAAGGTGTTTCTTTAACCAATATTAGTATTCACCGTGATTTACACTGTTGGGAAATGCAGTTTAACTGGACACCAGCTGCCAGTCCGTTGTATGGTCGTGGTGGTAGCTACTCGTTCGACTTACGTGTGAAGTCGTCCTTATTACAAGAGCTTAAGCTCTCACGTCGTCGTTCATTCTACGATAGTGGAGGTTTCTAAAATATCTATAAAGCCGTTGCATGCAACGGCTTCTTTTTCTTATGATACGTGTTCCTTCTTTCATACATGCAGGAGAATTTCAGTCCTTAAAAATTAAGGATATGACTTTTGTTGCCTATCGGAATCAGGATCCACCCCTCAGAAACGAAGTGTTTTTTGAGGAGCACGCCTTGATATTTGTGCTTGAGGGTGAAAAGAAGTTTGTTACGCCTGAACAAGATATTCGTGTCAAAAAAGGCAATGTGGTATTCATTCCTCGTGGTTATTACACCATGCAGGAGGCGATTAATAAACAATACCGAAGTTTGGTTTTCTTTTTTAATGAAAAGCTACTCAAAGAATTCGTAGCGGGACACTTGAGCCTTTTTCAAGAAAACTCTCTAGTCGAACCAGATCCCAATCAAGGGCTATTGGTGTTTGGTATTAATGAAAGTTTGGAGAAATATATCGACTCGATTTTCCCTTATTTTCATCTCGAAACCCAATATCTCAATCACTTTCTGAATCTAAAGCTTCAAGAGTTACTATTGCATCTGCTCGAAATAGACCCTACTGGCAAGCTCAAGTCTATTGTTTACAATATTTACAAAGGAGAAAAAGCCGATTTGGAATTTCTGATGGATAGCTATTATCTCAAACCTTTGTCGATGGAAGAGCTTTCGAGACTTTCTGGAAGAAGCTTATCGGCATTTAAAAGAGATTTTCAGAAGCAATTTCAAACTTCACCAGCGCTTTGGCTCAAAAACAAAAGATTAGAACATGCCCGACTTTTGTTAGAAAATACGGGCATGAACGTTTCAGAAATTAGTATGGAAATTGGCTATGAGAGCGTTTCTCATTTTATCAAAGCCTTCAAAGAGAAATACTACGTTACACCAAGTCATTATAAAGAAGGAGAAAGAAGCTAGCCTACGAGATTCGTTGGCTTTCTTTTTGATGTTTCCATAGTTCTTGGAAAATAGCACTATTGGCTAGCAGATACTCAAAACTGCCTTCATCTACAATATGTCCTTTTTCGAGAATATATACATAGTCAAACTGGCTCAACAGATGCAGGCGATGCAAAGTTGATAGCACCGCTTTTCCTTCAAATTCTTTAAATAATTGCTGATAAATCAAGACTTCTGTTTTTGGGTCAACACTACTGGTTGGTTCGTCGAGGAGTATGATTTGCGAACTGCGAGCCGCCAATACGCCACGAGCCAAAGCCAAGCGCTGTTTTTGTCCACCCGAAAGGTTTACACCCTTTTCTTGAATATTCGACTGCAAGCCATTAGGCAATTGCTTGATCACGTCGGTAAACTGGGCTACATCACAAACTTGTAAAATATCAGACTCCTCAAATGGCAAGCCTAGCGTGATATTGTATTCAATGGTATTCTCAAAAATTTCTGGTTCTTGTGGAAATAGCGTAACCGTTTCGGCCAAGATACCAATATCATCTTTCAAACGACCATCTAGGTCGATTTGAACGCCATTTTCTGGTTCATACAATCCTCTAAGCAATGCCAATAGGGTACTTTTCCCTGACCCACTTTCTCCAATAAAAGCAATACGTTTTCCTTTGTTGATTTGAATTTTGAGCTGATGTAATGCCTGAGATTTGTTTTCTAAACTGTAATTTTCTTGATGCGAAAAATTTAGATTTGAAATTGTCAGAGCATTCCAATTATTGGACAAGGTTTCAACCTCTTCAGGACGATGATGCTCCCGATACGCCTGCGAAATGGTACGGGCTGTTTGCACATCGGTATTATGCTGGATGATTTGAGTATAGAGCCAAGCCACATCATGAAATACACTCGTAAAGTTGTTGACATAGCCCAACAGAGTCACCAAACCTCCCACCATAAAAACTTTACCAACTTCCCAGTTTTGATAAACATAACCTACCGTAATTACAACATAAATCAATCCTACAAGCATATCTGCCACAAACCATTTCCACTCGTTGATAACAACCTGCTTACGGAAGGGCGCAAAAACATATTTGATTTTGTCGCTTAAACTTTGCTCCATTTGTTTCTCTAAACGAAGCGTAATCACTGTAATAATATTCGAAAGACTATCAAAAAGCGTTGAGGATACCACGTGCTCACGTTCGTTGGTTTCGTCGAGTGCCTTGATAAAAGGTTTATCAAACTGAGCAATGACCCAAATGGTAAAAATACCCAAAAGCACACCAATGGCACCAAACAGAGGCGAAAAGTAAAGCATCGCGATGAAAGAAAAGAAGAATTTGGAAAAAGCGTGCAAATACATAAACCCATCCTGAAAAAAAGTCTTTAGGGCTTCGTATGCTTTACGGATACGGTTGATGGTAGCGCCACTATGATTATCCTGATGCCACTTTACAGGCAAATGTAGCGTTTGGTGATAAAGCTCATGCAGAAAGTTACGGCTAAGATTAAAGGCCAAACTGCGTTCCATTACCCGTGCTGTACCATGAAACGACCACTCCACAAAGCGTAAAAGCAAAAAACCTATGCCATAAATCCATGTGTCTTTGAGGACATCTACCCCTTTGAGCTGAATTTTATCAATAAACCAACCGTACCAGATTGGATTGAGAGAAAAAATAATATTTGCTACAATGAAGAGTGCATATACCAACAAGAAGCGTTTTTTTTCTTGTCGAGCATATTGCCACGCAATTTTTAAAAGAGAAATATAAGGATTGTTTGCCATAATGAAAGAGGAGAAAAATCTCAAAAGATAATCGATTTGCTTTTACTCCTTTATTTTTGAAATCTTAATAAAATACAATTTTTATTGAAAAAGTAAAGTTTCAAAAAAAGAATGAATTCTGAATAAGTTTGAGATAATAAAAAAGTTAAGAATCGAAAAAAAATCTTATTTTTACATAAAGAATAGTTTTTAATAATAATCTTTTTAGAATTTTATTCTAAAAAGATAGCCAATTTGGCATGTACAATAGAATTTTATTCTTTAAAATAATTAAAAATCCAATCTTTTTTATCCTTCCTTACAAACCAGATTTTTGTATAGTCAATAATTTTATATAGTTTTGAGATATGGAAAATAATAGCACAAATAAATTTTTTATCATCATTAAGCTTCTCGCTGATTAGTGAGACAAGGTTTTTTGTGCAAATCGAAGCCTTTTCTCACAACCAACTGAGGAAAGGTTTTTTTATACCCATTGCAACGACTATTTTGTAACCAAGAAACAACATTTAACAAATCATCAATCCCTTTAAAAGTCATGAGTCAAAGAATTCAAATATTCGACACAACATTGCGTGATGGCGAGCAAGTTCCGGGCTGTCAATTGAACACTGAAGAAAAATTGCAGGTTGCTGAACAATTAGAATTACTTGGGGTAGATATTATTGAAGCTGGTTTTCCAATTTCATCTCCAGGTGATTTCCGTTCTGTAGAAGAAATTGCTAAACTCGTGAAGAATGCCACAGTTTGTGGTTTGACTCGTGCCAAAAAAGAGGATATTGATGCAGCTGCTGCAGCTTTGAAACATGCCAAAAGACCACGTATCCACACAGGTATTGGTTCTTCGGATGTACACATTCAGCACAAATTTAATTCCACTCGTGAAAAAATTATCGAACAAGGCGTTTGGGCAGTAAAATATGCCAAAAGCTTTGTTGAAGATGTAGAGTTTTTCGCAGAAGATGCTGGTCGTGCAGACTTAGCATTTTTGGCTCAATTGACCGAAGCTGTTATTGCCGCAGGTGCTACAGTAGTAAACTTGCCAGATACAACAGGTTATTTATTGCCAAACCAGATGCACGAGCGTATTAGCTACTTATTCGAAAACGTTTCGAATATTCACCAGGCTACGATCTCTATGCACAACCACAATGACTTGGGCTTAGCTACAGCTAATACGATTGCAGGTATCCAAGCGGGTGCTCGTCAGGTAGAAGTTACTATCAATGGTATCGGCGAAAGAGCTGGTAACACTTCATTGGAAGAAGTTGCGATGATTTTGAACGTACACAAAGGATTAGGCTTTGAAACAGGTATTAACCCTAAATTCTTGTACCCAACTTCATTAATGGTGTCAAATTTGATGGGTATGCCAGTACAGGCAAACAAAGCGGTAGTTGGTGCTAATGCTTTTGCTCACTCGTCGGGTATTCACCAAGATGGTTTCTTGAAGCATGCGCAAAACTACGAAATCATGAATCCTGAAGATGTAGGTGTACCTTCTTCAGCAATCGTTTTGACTTCTCGTTCGGGGCGTGCTGCTTTGCGTCACCGTTTGCAATTATTAGGTTTTGCTTTCGAAAAACCAGAACTTGATAAATTGTATACTCGTTTCTTGTTGATGGCCGATGAGCGTAAACAATTAAACGACGAAGATTTGAAAGAATTAGTAGGATAATATTACCTACTTAAGTTAGCTGGCAAAATTAAAATAATTTTACCAGCCTTAAGCTCTAGGCTATATGCTTTAGGCTAAAAGTTAAATAGTATTTCTCATGAAATAATTGAAGCTTTTTTGCCTAATGCCTACGGCTTACAGCCTAAAGCGTTTTAATGCAATTTTATTTTGCATTAATACTTAAGAATAAATAAAAAAGGTCTTTGTGACAAACAAAATGTTTATCACAAAGACCTTTTTTATTTTACTAACCATTTGATAATTTTTTGATTAAAACCTTTGATAATTGAGCGTTCACTCAATTTCTTGACGTATATTCAAAGTCTAAAGTACTAGCCTCTTAAAATTACTTCTCAAAATCAAAACTCGATCCCAATCCTTAATTTAAATTTGTAGCTTATGTCAAAGTCACTTTCTTATCTGCTTACCTTCGTTATGAGCTTGGCTCTTTTCGAAGTATCTGCTCAGGATATCAGCAAATATAAGTTTTTAGCTTATGGCGCATTGCCTGCTTGGACGGGTGTGGCGGTAGACTGGAGTACTACTTCCAAAGTGTACATTTATGACCCCAAAGAAACCCGTGGTCACGCCGAATTTGTAAACAAAAAGTTAGGGAGAACTATTACATTTAAGCAGTTTAAAACATTGGCTTCGATCTCAAAAACACGTCAATATCTTCCTTTTTTTGTATATGACCTTAGTGCTAAACCTTATATGGTTTCTGATAAAAAATATACCTATGCTATACGTGTAGAGGATTATTCGTATGATGATACTCCAGCTTCAATGACGAGCTCTATACAGAAGTTGACGCAACTGATATCAACAACTTACAAGCAGTTTAAGGGAAAACCATTAATAGTACTAAATACAAAAGAGAAACATATTTTAAGTCAGAAGGTGCTTGCGCCCCTTCTTCTCAAACAGCAATTACAGTCGGTAACAGCTATGAATCTCATTAAGCATTTCAATGGATTCAAGGTTGAAGTGCTCAATGAAGTTGTAGCAGTAGGTCGATTGGTTTATGTTAAAAATGAGAAAAACCTTACAGAATTAAGTTCAAAAGATATTGCCATTTTTGAGCACATTCCAGAAAGAGTGCCGCCATTGGCAGGTATTATTACGCTCGAACCCCAAACACCTCTTTCGCATGTAAATCTTTTAGCTAAAAATAGAAAAACACTCAATGTCTCATTGACAAGTCTTTCGGATTGGCCAGAGTTAAAGGCAAAAATTGGTCAAATAGTAGAAATAAATCCAAAATTCCAGAAGCTGATTATCAAAACTGTTACGTCAGATTATGCGGCAAAATTTTGGAAAAATAATCAACCTCAAAAAGTAAATATTCCCAATCCTGAATTAACGTTTGAGTCTACCATTCCGCTCAATAAACATTTCAAACAGTACCAAAAAGTAAACTTGATTGGAGCGAAAGCCAATAACTATGCCTTGATTCATGAGCTTTTGGGCGAAGAGTATGTTTTGCCTGCTTATGCCATAGGGTTTAAACCTTATATGGACTTGCTAGCACAAGGAGCTGATAAGGAAATAAACTTTTTTCTGAGTAAAAAAAGTACGTTAAATAAGTCTGATAGGCAAAAAGCTTTAGCCAGAATTCGAAGTGTGATCGCAAAAAGCACCCCAAGTGTGGCAATGCTTGAGTCTTTGCGTGGAATATTGAATAAGTATTATGCAGGTAAAAAAGTAAAACTTCGTAGCTCAACTAATTGCGAAGATTTACCCCAGTTCAATGGAGCAGGTTTATATACCTCCAAAGGATTTAATGTGGCAGATAACGATAAAGTTTTAGCCGAAAAAATCACGAAGGTTTATGCGTCATTGTGGAATGATGAAGCATTTGAAGAACGAGAATATTTTGGGATTGACCACAAAAAAGTGGCTATGGCTATTTTGGTGAGTCCAGCCTTTGTAGATGAATATGCCAATGGTGTCATTTTGGTTACACCACACGAAAAGAGTGGAAATGTGGATGTATTAGTCAATACCCAACCAGGTGAAAATGAAGTAGCAAACCCGAAGAAAAATGACAAGCCAGAAGCTTTTTTGGTAGGACAAAATGGGGTGGTTAGCTCCGTAAAAAGTCATTCAAATATCGGCAAGGTATTTATTGGAAACGAACAAGCTTCTTTACTGCTAAAAGTCTTGAGAATCAATGCCATCAAAGTGCATCAAGCCCTGATGAACCGTCAGAAAGAATCAGGAGATAAACAGCTTTACAGTACCGATATCGAATTTAAAGTGATAAAAAACACCGATGGGCAATACTTCTTGTATTTCAAACAGGCACGATTGTTACGAAATCATATTTTGCCTGAGTAATTTTTAGCTTGATAGAGACATTTTTTAGGGTGAGTGAGAGTTAACAAAAAAGGTCAGCACTCATAAGTGTTGACCTTTTTTGTTATTGGGGCAAGTTTTTCACGCTCAGGACGCCTGTTACTCGACGAAGCGTATAATCGGTAAAATCTTGATTAGAATCCATTCCTACACCGTGTAAGACTTGTTCAGGGGTTTTGATATCAACAGGTTTATCGGTGTAAACCTTCTTGGTATCAGGGCTCCAAAACATCTCATCGGTTTGTAAGGTCTCATTTTTGATTTGGTTATTTACCAACACGCGCCCCATAATGTGGTAGAGATTTTTCGAACGAATAAATCTTGCCGAATCGCCTCTGAGTGTTGTGGTATTATTCCCTAACTTATCAAAAAAGAATATCCTTACTTCTTTGGGATATACTTTATCTTCGTTTTGAAGTGTTAGCTGTGTTTCGGTTGACATTTTGACCATAATCTTTGCCGAATCGGTATATGCCATATTGATACCATGTAGCTCGGATAATGGACCATTGTAAATTCCCTTCTGTACAATTTTCTCTTCCTTTTTACAACTTATCAGCGTCAATGTCCAGCACAAAATAACACCTATTGCCACTTTATATCTGTCTGTTTTCATACCAAAATCGCAATTAGTATTTCGATAATTCCCTCAATTCACAGAAAATTATCTCACTTAATAAGATTAGTCGATTTTTGGTTTACGGAACCAAGAGAAGTCACCCAAAGAGAATCCAACTACAATTTTTGAATAAACCTCTTCGATGCCATTCGTTGCCAAGGTACCTCTTTTACCATGTACAAAAGCAACATTTAGGTATGAAATCGTACGCATCGGAAACGACGCTCCCACTGAGAAATTATAGTCTTTAGCTCCTGCTGTTCCTGTTACAGTATATGGAGATTGCGTATAACTAGCACCCACGCGATATACTACATGGTTGAAATAACCAGAGATTGCTTCGAAATCTGGAATATATTCTGCTCCAAATGCGATAGTTGACGCATCTACCAATTTCTCCGAATTACCTTCAACATTTCTGAAAGCTGTCCACTTAGTCATTGAGTAGTCAAGAGATACGCTCAGCTGGCCTGGTTTTTCTAAACTGATACCAAAACGATAAGTTGATGGCAAGGTGATATGACCTGTAGTTTGTGTCAATGTATCGGCATTAATTGCTGTGATACCCGAAGCATCCAACGTACGGAACTGACGAAGAGACTTAGATTTGAGCGTTTGAGAAAAATCAGCTGTAGCTGCAATATTCAAGAAATACTCTTTGCTAATTTTTGGACGCCATGCACCTCCCAATTTGAAGATAAAACCAGAATAGTTGGTACGATCAGCCAATTTGATTTGATAGTTTTGACCATCACTATAGTTTTGAGTCGTAATATCGTTGTTGATTACACCAAAAGTATAGCTTGTTTCAAGCCCAACATAAACATTCTTGTTCAATCTAACACCATTTGACCAAACGGCTTTGTTCAAACCACCGCTCCCATTGTAAGCAATCGTTGTACTGTCTTTGCCTAATAGGTCAAGTTTATTTACTGAAAAAGTAGAGTAATCCACATTGGTAGATGGACGCAAGCCCAACAACATTGTCCAACGAGAGCTCACAGGCAATGCCAACGAGATAGGACCAATAGTACCACGTGTGGTATTAGAGCGTTTTGAGAAGTTTTGCAAACCTTTTACTTCCGTATTTACACCCATTTCAAAAAGCGTATAACGGTTGCGAGCCAACAAGGCAGGGTTTAGATTATTGATATATAAGCCAGAGGCATTGGCAACGCCAAGTCCACCCATCATATAGTTTACAGAACCGGCTTCTGTAACAGCCTCGCCAATACCCAAATACGAATAAGGTGAGTTGGATTGCTGAGCACTAGACCACTGAGAGTGGAGTACTAGACCCAGTACCAATAGAGAGACAATTTTTAATTTAGCCATTACAGGCAGGCCTTTACGATTGTGTAAGCTTGTCTGGTGAGCTAGCGTTTTTAATTTCGACATTATGTTCTAATATTCTGTTAAGACCAATCAACACTAAAGCTGGTTCTACAAAGTTCGGTGATTTTATGCGGTTTGCAAAAAATGTAGCGTCTCCCCCGCATAAAATGACGTTAATTTTTGTTAAAAGTGCCTCGTATTGTTCGATGAAACCATTGATTTCTGCAAGAAGTCCATTTATTACACCACTTTGCATTGCTTTAGAGGTACTTTTTCCAATTAATTCTGGAAAGCCTTCGGGTTCTATTAACGGTAATCTTTGGGTAAAAGTGTGCATTGCTTTAAAACGCATTGCCATTCCTGGTGAAATAATACCTCCATGAAAATTAGCTTCGGCATCAACCAAATCATAGGTATTGCAAGTTCCCAAATCTATTACCACACAATTTTGTTGTGGAAACAGCACCGTTGCTCCAATCGCAGCAGCGACACGGTCAGCACCAAGAGTATGAGGTGTATCATAAAGTTTTTGAATAGGCACAGAGGTTGTGGGTTGCAACAATACTAGTTCTGAATCGTATTTTCCAAAATCAGCCTTTAATTGTTCCTCCGAATAACTGACTGTAGAGATGACAATATGTTTTGGTTTGATACTTTCCACGTATGCCAACAACGTAGGATAATCCAAGCCTTTTTGTAATTCTTGAAGTTTTCCACCGATAAATACCCCAGTTTTGGCAAAGGTATTGCCTAAGTCTATCGCTAAATTCATGAGATTTGTTTTCAATAATAAAGCAAAGGTAGGGTTTTGATTATTAGGCACAATGTTAAGATGAGCATTCCTATTACATTGTGACCAATCAAAGGCATTGAGGTGAGTGATTTATTTCATAACTAATATTTTCTAGAATCTTAAAACAAGAATATTGGTTGGTCTTTATATTTGCTCCTGCTTTGGAAAAGCAGGAAAGTACTTATGCTAGCCAAATGACCAAAAACATCTTTATCAAACAAACTTTTTATGAATTTCTTATCTCAATCCATACTCGAAAATACTGTAATAGACTTAATCTGGTTTACAGGAATTTGCCTTTTGGGAGTATTGATTAAAAGGTATTTCTCTATTGTCTTGAGTAAAGTCCTTTATCGAGTTTTGCGCCACGACAAAGTGCCTATCTACACCTGTATCGAATTACTTCGGAAGCCGCTTGAAGTGTTTTTTATTCTTAATGCTATATGGCTTGCTTCTTATCATATCAAAGTCCCTAGAGCTTGGCATTTAGCACCAGTTGAACAATTTGGTATCCTGATGTTTGTTTGGAAAACCTTTCAGCTTACGCTTATTATGTCGTTTTCGTGGATACTTATTCGTATCACAAAATTTCTGGCAATTGTTTTTCAAGAAAAAGCTGCGCTTACAGAAAGTAAACTCGATGACCAGTTTGTACCATTCACCAAAGATTTAGTGATTGTTGCCTTGGTCTTAATGACGTTTTTCTCGATGCTAGGAATAGTTTTCAAAATTGACGTAATAGCACTGATTACGGGTTTGGGGATTGGGGGTTTGGCTATCGCCTTGGCTGCTCGTGAGACTTTAGAAAACTTATTTGCTTCGTTTACGATTTTCTTAGACTTACCTTTTTTGGTGGGCGATACCATTTTGCTCGATAAAGTAACTGGTGATGTGGAAAAAATTGGTTTTCGTAGTACCCGCATTCGTACAGGTGATGGTAGCTTGGTAACAGTACCTAATCGCCTCATTACAGCACAAGCCTTAGAAAACCTCAGTCAAAGAAATTACCGCCGTGCTCGTTATGCCCTTCGTTTACGTTTGGACACACCTACTGAGGCAGTCAAAGCAATTGTGAATGATATTCAAACTTTGGTAGAATCACACGATAAAATATATCATAGCGACCCTGGCAAAACTCGTTTTGACGCTATTGGCGATAACTCACTTGATATTTTAGTTTCTTACCATGTAGCTACCAACAGCATTGTTGTTTTGAATGAGGTAAAAGAAGAAATCAATTACCAGATTTTATCTATTGTCCAAAAACATCAAGCGCAATTAGCCTATCCTACTTTCCGAATTATCAACTAATTTATTTGCCATCCTTAAAAACATCCATTTACCCTGATTTCGTGTGTCTGGTGTAGAAAATGCTCGTGGATTAAAAAGAAACACACAACTTTAATCCATGAACAAGCGCAAGATACCAATAGAGCTAATCATCTGGGTAAGTGGACTTTTATGGCTGGCATTCTCCCGTCCCGAAAGCACTCACTTTACAATTTGTCCCTTAGCTTTAGCAGGTTTTGAACATTGTCCAGGTTGCGGATTAGGTCATTCTATTTCTTATTTGTTGAGAGGTGAATGGCAATTATCTTGGCAAAGTCACCCTCTAGGTGCTTTTGCATTGCTAATACTACTTAAACGCATTTTTGAACTTGGTAAAACAGCATTTTGCTCAAACGTTTGCTCAAACAAAACTGAAGACTTTTATCCATCTAAACTTTTAAGAAAATGAATCCCAACTTCGTAATTATGATGGCCAACTTAGAACCTGAGGAAGCTATTTTTATCCAAAATTTAGTCAGAGATTTGGATGAAACACAACAACAACAGTTTTTGGCAATGTACCAAAACAAACGTCGTGATACAACCTTGATACTTATTACAACAATCATGGGATTCTTCGGTTTCGCTGGTATTCAACGCTTTTTGACAGATAGAATTGGTATGGGTATCCTTTACTTCTTTACAGGTGGACTTTGTATGATTGGTACAATCGTCGATTTGGTTAACCACAAAAGCATGACAATGGAATATAACCGTCAAGTAGCAGCCGAAATATTAGCCTCGATTAAGCTTTGGCAAAATCGATAATGGCTGTCAAGTAAAAATCTATTAGGTAGCTTATTTCTCTTTTCAACCTATAGATGACGAATCGAGGTGTTCGGCAACAAGGTATCATTTATCAAAAAGATATTGTAAATTTCATAGGAAAACATGGAATGAGTATATTATCCATATATTCGTATTTATCCCATGTAACATTTTCATTATCGTACTTATGGAAAACCCAATATCTCGTCGTTCGGTATTACAAAAAACCCTAGCGGCGACTACTGCTACCATGCTGACATCCTCCCTCAACAACCGCATCGAAGCTGCCGACAACCATATTGGTTCGGCTCTCAAAGGACGCATCAATCACTCGGCTTGCCGTTGGTGTTATGAGTCAGTTCCTTTTGAGGATTTGTGTAAATCTGCTAAAGAAATCGGCATGAAGTCGATTGAATTGACAGGCCCTGAAGAATGGTCTATTATGAAAAAATATGATCTTACAGCAGGTATGGGTTGGGGAAGCTGGCCAAAAGGTACAGGGTTGACAAATTTCTTTAATGATCCCCAAAATCATGACCTGTTGGCAAACTACTATATCGACTATCTGATTCCAGAAGCAGCAAAAGCAGGTATCAAAAACTTGATTTGTTTTTCAGGAAACCGTAATGGTATCAGCGAAACACAAGGTTTGTTGAACTGCAAAAAGGTAATTCAAAGAATTATCAAAACTGCCGAAAAACACGATGTGACACTTTCGATGGAATTGTTGAACTCAAAAGTAAACCACAGAGATTATCAGTGTGATCATACCGAATGGGGCGTGGAACTTTGTGAAATGGTTGGTTCTGAAAAATTCAAATTGTTGTATGACATCTACCACATGCAAATCATGGAAGGGGACGTAATTGCAACAATCAAAAAATATAATGAGTATATCTCTCACTACCACACAGGTGGTGTACCAGGGCGTCATGAAATCAACGACTCTCAAGAGTTGAACTATCCTGCTATCATGAAAGCTATTGTTGATACTGGCTACAAAGGCTTTATTGGGCAAGAATTTATCCCAACTCGTACCGACAAAATCGCTTCATTGCGTGAAGGTATCTTGATTTGTGACATCTAGATATTGAGTGAATTAGTGGTTGAGTGATTTAGTGATTGTATTAAAACATGAGTTATCTCGAATTTCAACATTAGGCTTATTCTCCAATTATTCATCAAAAAAGGCGTTCGAAATGATTTTTTCGAACGCCTTTTTTGATACTATCTTTCTGAACCATGTTTGTATTGAAAACTCCTATCTAAGGTTATGTACTCACACTTCCGAAATCGACAATCACAAACCCAAAATCGAATTATTCTTCTCTGTTTACGGTATCAATTGAAAAGGCAGGAAGGCATACACTCCAGTATTCACAAGCCTCGTCGAAAGGATTACTATATCTGACTCTACTTCCCTTTGTGATCAAGATACTTTGCCCTGCCGAAATCTCGATTACTTCGCCATCAACTTCGATCAGTTTTTTACCTTTACTGACTAAAGTCCACTCGTCAAAAGCGGGATTTTGGTGTGGCTCACTCCAACCAGAAGGAGCAATCATACGAGCAATACTAATATTTTCTTGTTGTGTGGCTACTCTTCCGAAATGTTCTTCGATAAGTTTTCCGTCTGTAGTAGGTACGACGAAAGGTTTGGTTTGATGAATGTAACTCATTTTGTTATTTTTTAGTAATAAAATTAATGCCATAAACCTTGGATATATGCTTCAAAGTTTTGGCAATCTTGTTAAAACAAAAACGCCTCTTTCGAGGCGTTTTTGCAAGAGTATGAATAGAAACTTGTAAGTCTTACAAGTTTTTCTTTTTCAATTCACTTACAGCGAAATCTGCTGCACGAGCTGTCAATGCCATATAAGTTAATGATGGGTTTACGCAAGAAGCCGAAACCATTGCAGCACCATCTGTAACAAATACGTTTTTCACAGCGTGAACTTGATTGTGTTTGTTCAAGATCGACGTTTTAGGATCACGACCCATACGAGCAGTACCCATTTCGTGAATACCCAAACCAATGTGAGTTGATTGGCTATTGTAAGTACTGATATTTTTGAAACCAGCTGCTTCCAACATTTCAGCAGCGTCGTTCATCATATCTTCACGCATTTTTAATTCGTTTTGTCCAAATTCAGATTCGAAAGAAAGCACTGGTAAGCCCCACTTATCTTTTTGGTCGCTCAAAGTAAAGCGGTTGCTTTCGTTTGGAAGGATTTCACCGAAACCACCAAATCCAATTGACCATGAACCTGGGTGAGTTAAATCTTCTTTGAATGAAGCACCGAAACCATCCATACCAACACCACGACCCCAACCTGCACGGCTAGCACCACCTTGGTAGCCAAATCCACGAAGATAATCACGCTTGTCTTTACCCCAGTTACGGAAACGTGGAATATACAACCCGTTTGGACGGTTACCGAAGAAGTAATCTTCATTGAAACCTTCTACCGATGCACTAGCACCAACTCCCAAGTGGTGATCCATGATGTTACGACCTAATTGATCGCTTTCATTACCCATACCAGTAGGGAAACGGTTTGATTTTGAGTTCATCAAAATTGAAGCAGAAGGAATAGCTCCAGCATTCAAGAAGATGATTTTTGCATAGTATTCAGTAACAGCCATTGTATTTTGGTCAATTACACGAACACCTTTTGCTTTTTGTGTTTTATCGTCAAAAATTACTTCAGATACAATGGCATTATGAACCATTACCAAGCGTTTTGTACGAGCTGCTGCTGGCAAAGTAGCCGATAATGAGCTAAAGTAACCACCATAAGGACAACCACGCATACACTTGTTACGGTATTGACAAGAACCACGACCAACAGCAGTGTGTTGTGGACCTGGCTTAGTCAAGTGAGCTACACGACCAACTGTTACAGGACGTCCCAATTTGCTTTTTACTGCATTTGTGAAGTGAGTTTCAGGAGCCGTCATTTGCATAGCTGGCAAGAAGTGGCTATCTGGTAATACATCCAAACCTTCTGCTTGACCAGAAATACCTGCAAACTTCTCTACATACGTGTACCACGGAGCTAGGTCTTCATAACGAATTGGCCAGTCAACCCCAACGCCTTCTTTTAAGTTAGCTTCAAAATCTGCTTTGTTCCAACGGTAAGACTGACGTCCCCACAACAAAGATTTACCACCTGTGTGATAGGCACGAATCCAGTCGAAACCACCTTTTTTCTCGATATAAGGATTTTGCTTATCGTTTTCGAACAAATAACGGTGCTCTTCGTTGGCTGTATAACCAGTACGCATACCAGCCCAGTACTCTTCAGCAGCCATGTTTGTAGGACGACCACGGTGTGCAAAATCCCAAGGATCTTTCATTGCCGTTTCGTAACCTTCAATATGTTTGATTTCACGACCACGCTCAAGTACTGCTACTCTCAAACCTTTTTCTGTTAACTCTTTGGCAGCCCAACCGCCCGAAATACCAGAACCAACAACGATTGCGTCGAAGGTTTGGTTTTTTACTGCATCTATATTAAGATTCATTTTATATCTTCTATAAGTATTGAAAGAAATTAAATAAGTGGGTAAAATGAAATCTATTTTACCCGCATTAGGCTGTATGCTTTAAGCTGTAAACGTAAATATTACTCCATTTTTTTAATACTTACGACTTCTTTCCTAAAGCCTAATAATGCCATCTTGCGTTGTTCTTAGTAAGCAAAAGCTTTTTGTCCTGGCTTCAACTTGGTATTTTCAAATTTGCCTGGGATTGGCTCATATACGAATGAAGCTTTCAAACCTTGCTCAGAAGTATAATAACCTGTTAAAGTAAGCTCTTTCATCAAACGCCAGAAAGGAACACCCATAGCGGCATCCATACTTTCTTTGTCAACGTTATCTCCAACTTTTACTTGCTTCACATTGTATTGTTTCATCAACTCTTTGGTATCTGATTCAAGTTGCTTCAATGTTGCAATTTGTTGGTCTTTTGATTGAGCTAAGAAGTTTTTCTTTTCTAAATCAGATACACCCGCCAAGAAGCTTTTGTGCTCTGGTGCTTTGTAACAATCATTCAACATCATTTCAATGAATGCTGGTACTCCTGCATCTTTTGCACCAGGAGTGGTAGTTCTTGGAATGATATGCTCGGCTACTTCTGCTACTATCTTACGCTGAGTATCATTGAGGCTAAACGACTCAAGCGCTATAGAAGTGTTTTTTGCTTCACCTGCTCTGCTCATTGCCAAAAGGGTTGGTGCCGAAAGCGTCCCTCCAATTAATAAGGCAACTTTTGAGAGTGCGTCTCTTCTGTTCATTTTAGATCGGGATTTTGATATAGTATTTATAAATTAGTTTTTGTTCTTCCAACATACCAATGAATTATATTGTTTTAAAACTCATTGTATCTCTTTGAGAAAATAAAGATATTATATTTCCCATTCAACGCCAAAGACAAAACTTTATTTGAAAAGTTTTATTTTTTGCGAGTTTAAAGATAACCAATATTCGGCAATACTTTGCAAGGAATTGCCATGGAAATATCATATTTCATCCCCTATGATGAGGTAAAATAGGGGTGTTTTATCTTTAAGAAAAGACTTTTTACAGTACAAAAAGGTATAATATAAAAAAAAGGCCAAATAAAAATCCCCAAGGCTTGTTACAGCATTGGGGATTTTATACAAAATATGGCTATTGAATATCAATAATCGACCATTTTTACCTGCTTATTTTACAAATTTTGCTTCTTCAATTCGTTTACAGCAAAATTAGCCGCACGAGCTGTCAAAGCCATATAAGTCAACGATGGGTTTACACATGACGCTGAAGTCATACAAGCACCGTCTGTTACAAATACGTTCTTGATTGCATGCAATTGGTTGTTGCCATTAACTACCGAAGTTTTAGGATCACGTCCCATACGAGCTGTTCCCATTTCGTGGATAGCCATACCTAAATATGAACCTCTATCATACGTTTTTACGTTTTTGACCCCAGCAGTTTCTAGCATTTCTTTGGCATCGTTCATCATATCGATACGCATCTTCTTCTCATTTTCTTTCAACTCTGCATCGAATACTACCACAGGAATGCCCCACTTATCTTTCGTGTTTTTGTCAAGATACATACGGTTTTCGTGATATGGAAGCGTTTCCCCAAAACCACTCAAGCCCATTGACCATGGTCCAATACCACTTGCTTGTTCTTTGAAATCTGTACCGAAGCTCAATTCTGATACATTACTTGCCCATGCTCCACGACCACGACCGCCACCGCCTTGATAGCCAAAGCCACGTAAATAATCACGCTTGTCGCTACCAATATTGCGATAGCGAGGCACATAGATACCATTGGCACGACGACCGTAGTAATATGTGTCTTCGTCGCCTTCCCATGTACCCGATGCACCTACACGGAAGTGGTGATCCATCAAATTATGCCCTAATTCTCCTGAATCGTTGCCCAAACCATTCTGAAAACGGTTAGATGTTGAATTCAACATCAAAGCAGTAGTGCCCAAAGCCGATGCGCACAAGAATACAACTTTGGCGAAGTATTCAGTTGTTTGCATAGTTACAGAGTCAATAACTCTTACGCCTGTAGCTTTCTTTTTATTTTCGTCATACAAAACCTCACTTACAATAGAATCAGGGCGAAGTGTCAAACGACCTGTTTTCATACAAGCTGGTAGCGTAGATGATTGTGTACTAAAATAAGCTCCATAAGGACAGCCCAATGAACATTTGTTGCGATACTGACAACCCGTACGCCCAACACCCAACTGAGCCTGAGCAGCCTTAGATAAGTTGGCCACACGCCCGATGGTCATCACACGTCCTGGGTAGTTTTTTTCAATACGTTTTCTTACCTCTTTCTCCACACAATACATATCCATTGGCGGTAAGAACTCGCTATCTGGCAATTGAGGCAAACCAAGTTTTTCGCCTGAGATGCCTACAAATTTTTCTACATAAGAATACCATGGTGCTACATCTTTGTAGCGAATAGGCCAGTCTACAGCAATACCATCTTTGAGGTTTGCCTCAAAGTCGAGGTCACTCAAACGATATGATTGGCGTCCCCACATGATAGATTTACCCCCTACGATATTAGGACGATACCAGTCAAAACGTTTTTCTTCTTTATACAATGAATCCGCATCGTTGAACCAGTATTTTTCGGTCATTTCGTTGTACGGATAATCACGCATCAATTTTGGGTGAGTTTCTTTTTGCTCTACCGTTAGGCGACCATTGTATTTGGATTCCCAAGGGTCTTTCATGGCATTTTCGTAACCCGTAACGTGCTCTAAGTTTTTACCTTTTTCGAGCATCAATACGCGCAAGCCTTTTTCAGTAAGTTCTTTGGCAGCCCAGCCACCTGTAATACCCGAACCCACTACAATAGCATCGTAGGTATTGCCTTTTACAGCATCTATATTTAAGTAAGACATTGTTCTGATTAAGTTAAAATAGGGAATGATAAACCGTAATTTTTTACAAAGCCCAAGCTTTTTGTCCAGGTTTTAGAGGTACACAACCCTCAAAACGTCCAGGAATAGGCAAGTATTCTAAAGCTTTAGTAGCGCCAATTTCTGAAGTAAAGTAACCTGTTACAGTTAATTCTTTCATTTTCAAGAAAAATGGTTTGTTGTCTACCGTTGTTTGCTTTACCATTTCATTCTTTTGAGTTACATCCAAATCAACAAAGCCTTTTCCAAATTTGGTTTTGCTATCAGCATCCAGTTTGGATAATCCTTCATAAAATGCCTTTTGTTCCTCCTTGGTATAGCAATCTCTTACTACACGCACAATGAATTTCTCCACGCCAGCAGCTTTTGCGCCTGGGGTATTAGTGGTAGGAATAATAATGTCTGCTACCTCAGCCAAAAGGGATTCTTGGTCCAAAGTCACTTTGAGGCTTTCGCCAGTGTAGGTTTTTTCGCCCATAACACCAGCCATCACTGGAGCAGATATAACACCTCCTAAGAGGATTGCTACATGCTGGAGTGCATCTCTACGGTTCATAGTTTTACAGAATTAATGAATTGAATAGTTGAGTTTGATTTGTATATGCGAGCAATTCTCGCTCGAACTGCTCTTGGTCTTTGGTAAGTGCGTTGTTGGATAGTTTTGAGCCTAAACATGAGCACAAAAACTCTTGAAATACATCTATTTTTTCTCTAAAACAGACAATTTAATCGAATAGTCAAAGTTATTGAATTTCTTCTAGAAAAAGCTCCTTTCTTATAGGTTCAAAGTATCATTTCGATACTTTTTACTACTAATCCTGTCAAAAATTCGACATAATGACTGAAATATTAGCCCAATTAAAGAGTAGCTCGTAAATTTAATATACTCTTTCAACGCAATTTAATTGATAATCAAGCATGAAAAGAACTTTTATCCTCACACTTACAAGCTTATCATTGTTACTTTTAGGGCATAATACCCATGCTCAAAAGGTAACCAAACTCAGCGAAACCGATTTGATGCTTGCCAAAATGCAAGGAAAGATATATGGTTGGATGACCGAATGGCAAGTGCCAGGTTGCGCCATCAGTATCGTCAAAGATGGGCAAGTATTGTGGACAGCGGGTTTGGGACAAAAAAATACGACAACCAAACAGTTTGTTACTCCTCAAACCTTATTTCCGATCGCTTCTTGTAGCAAATCTTTTACCGCCGCAGCTATGGCAATCTTGGTAGATGAAGGGAAAGTAGATTGGAACAAACCCGTCAAATATTATTTACCTGACTTTGAGCTAAGCGACGTAGATGCAGAGCATACAGTAATGGTAAAAGACTTACTTTCACATCGCACGGGTTTGCCGCGCCATGATTTTGTTTGGCTGTACAGTTCGCTCGACCGTCAGACGATTTACAAGAGTCTCAAATATCTCAAACTTAGCAAAAAACCTTACGAACAATATCAATACAACAATTTGATGTATATGGTAGCTGGCGTTTTGATTGAAAGAGTAAGTGGGATGACTTGGGAAAAATTTGTGGAGGAGCGCCTTCTAAAGCCTCTCAAAATGAATCAAACGGTATTGACATATCCCGAATTATTCAAATCAATGGATTATTCGAAATCATATCGTAAACTAAATGACCAGCTTGCTGAAGCAGGTTTTGGGAGTAATGTGGATGCCATCGGACCAGCAGGAGCTGTAAAGTCTAATGCCGAGGATATGAGTCATTGGCTATTGATGCAGTTACAACAAGGTAAATATGAGAACCAACAGATTGTTTCTAGTAAAAATTTAAAAGAAAATCATACTCCTTTAACGGTTGTGTATCCTGCCGAAGCCAAATACCCTGAATTAGGATTTAGTACTTATGGCATGGGCTGGAATCAAAATGTTTACAGAGGAGCTCAACGCCTTCAGCACAATGGCTCAATAGAAGGATATCGCTCTCAAATGACACTTTTTCCTAATAATAATATTGGCATATTTATTACAACCAATAGCAGTGCCGCCGACTACTACTTTGTTAATGTGGTCACAAACAGTCTTACAGATATGCTTTTTAATCTTCCTGAGATAGATTGGCATAGTCGTATGAAGCAAGAAAAAGCAGACGCTACCTTTGCTGAGGAAAAACGTGCGAAAGAACAAAATGCCAATCGAGTACTCTTTGCTTCGATGTCACATAACCTCGATAATTACGCAGGTATTTATGAACATCCAGCTTATGGAATCTTGCAAATTTACAAATCTGACAAAGGGCTTATGGCCAAATATCATAACCAAACTATAGAATTAGTACACTTTCATTATGATTATTTTTTAGGAAAAGATATGCTCGACAATATGCCAATTCAGTTTCTGACAAACTTCAAAGGAGCAATTGATCAAGTACAAATTGATTTCCCTAATGCAGGAATTATCCAGTTTTTGAAAAAGTAACATACAACTAAAAAACAATAGCGAAATTTCGCTAAATGTATTTTATGTAAATTTTTCAATAAAAATATTATTTCAAAAGAGAGAACCGAAACAGAATTTTATACTTTAAATTGAAAAAAAACTGTTTTAATTCACTAAAAATGAATCAAAATTCCCAAAATTAAAATTGGCATAAGTATTTATTACTAAAATTTTATTTGGTATTTTCTTGCATTTAAAAAATATACCTCTGTATATTTGTAAAGTACTAACAAAAACATCAGCGAAATTTCGCTAATTTTTTATGAAAGTTTCTGGATTTGTAAATATCATTCTCGTTCTCGTGATTCTCTGCTGTGAAGTGTGAGACGGGCTTTTATGTATATAATTGAAAAGACCTTTCTCACACACTGAGAAAGGTCTTTTGCTGTCCAGAAATATCGAACTTAAAATAAGTCAAAAAATAGAAGAATAATACAAACCCTCTGACTCGTGTTTTCTATCCTGTCGGGCAGAGTCTAAAGCATCTTTTCAAGTTATGGAACTGAACAAATTCTCAAAAACACTGACTCAAGAAGTAACCAACCCTGCAGCCAAAGCCATGCTTTATGGAATTGGTCTTACTAGCGAAGATATGCAAAAAGCACAAATCGGTATTGCTAGTACAGGTTATGAAGGAAACACATGTAATATGCACCTCAATGGTCTTTCGGTACATGTGAAAAAAGGTGTTCAAGAGAATGGCATGGTAGGCTTGATTTTCCATACGATTGGTGTATCAGATGGTATGACCAACGGTAACAACGGGATGTCATACTCATTGCCATCACGTGATTTGATTGCTGATTCGATCGAAAACGTAGTAGGTGCTCAATGGTATGATGGCGTGATTGCGGTAGTTGGTTGTGACAAAAACATGCCAGGGGCTATGATGGCATTGGCTCGTTTGAACCGCCCGGGTATGTTGGTGTATGGTGGTACAATTCGTACTGGTGAGTATAAAGGACAAAAATTAGATATTGTCTCGGCATTCGAGGCATTGGGTAAAAAATTCGCAGGAAATATATCTGACGAAGATTATGAAGGAGTTATCCGTAACGCTATTCCGGGTGCAGGTGCTTGTGGTGGTATGTACACTGCTAACACTATGGCATCGTCGATGGAA
Organism: Cellulophaga sp. BC115SP; assembly: GCF_009905545.1. Lineage (GTDB taxonomy): Bacteria > Bacteroidota > Bacteroidia > Cytophagales > Spirosomataceae > Flectobacillus > Flectobacillus rivi. Next base: position 74,124 of record NZ_JAAALB010000004.1, read on the forward strand.
GCGATGGGCTTAACATTACCAAACTCGTCTTCATATCCAGCTACTCACGAAGGTAAAAAAGCTGAGTGTTTGGCTATTGGAGCAGCAATGAAAAACTTGTTGGAGCAAAATATTTGCCCAAGAGACATCATGACTCGTAAGGCTTTCGAAAACGCCCTTACTATGGTAATGGCTATGGGTGGTTCGACAAACGCTGTATTGCACTATTTGGCAATTGCTCGCGCTGCTGAAGTTGAATTTACGTTAAAAGATATTCAAGCTATTTCTGACCGTACTCCATTAATTGCTGATTTGAAGCCTTCTGGTAAATATTACATGGAAGATATGCTTTCAATCGGCGGGGTACCAGCATTGATGAAATACTTGTTGAAAGAAGGATATTTACATGGTGATTGTATGACTGTAACAGGCAAGACAATTGCTGAAAACTTGGCTGATGTTCCTGAATTGGATTTCGATTCACAAAAAATCATTTTGCCATTAACGAGCCCAATCAAACCAACAGGTCACTTACAAGTATTGTATGGTAACTTAGCAACAGGCGGTGCTGTAGCAAAAATCACAGGTAAAGAAGGGGAACGTTTTGAGGGTATTGCAAAGGTTTGTGAGCGTGAAGAAGAGGTAATTGAATACTTATCAAAAGGCGAAATCAAAGAAGGACAAGTAGTAGTAATCCGTAACGAAGGTCCTAAAGGTGGTCCGGGTATGCCAGAAATGTTGAAACCAACATCGGCTATTATGGGTGCTGGCTTAGGTAACAAAGTAGCCATGATTACAGACGGTCGTTTCTCAGGTGGTACACACGGATTCGTGGTAGGCCACGTAACACCAGAAGCACAGGTAGGTGGCAATATCGCTTTGGTAAAAGATGGCGATTTGATTACGATCGATGCAGTTAATAATGTTCTTCACTTACACGTATCTGACGAAGAATTGGCAGAACGCCGTAAAGACTGGGCTCCATCTGAATCACCATTCAAACAAGGTGTTTTACGCAAATATGTGAAAAACGTAGCCTCAGCAAGTGAGGGTTGTGTAACGGATTTGTAAATAGTATTTATTCAAAAATAATCTCCATAAGACTGATTGTCATTTCTATCGGTAATCAGTCTTATCTTACAAATACTTATAATACACGCTAAATAATTATTATCAAGTTTATATTACACACTCTATAAATTCTAAATACACACCAACCAATTAATATTGGTTCGCAAGCTTATTTTTATTCTTGAAAACTATAAGTTTTAACATATAAACACCAACATAGATTATTTATTTTTAATACTAGTTCGTGACCCTAAAGTATGTGTAACACCAAAATCATTCTATACACTACTTTAATATTTAAATGTAATCTTATAAAGTATAGTGATAAACATAGTTCGATAAATAATTAGATCAAACTACACTCAAGAATAAGATGAGATTGAACTAATATTATTTGTATTAACTCATCAAACTAATGCTTTTAAATTCTGTTTTAAAAAATTACACTTACATAGCCTTAATTAGTTTTATAGGTCTCTTACTTTATGTTTTTGCGAATGTTCCAAATATACCTACTGCTGACGAATGGGATTTATCTTATTTTGTTGAAAGGTTTTATGAGAATAAATTGACGATGTCCGATTTAATGATACCTCATAACGAGTGTAGAATGCCTTATCCACATATCATCAATTTAATTATTTTATTTATTACTAGGTGGCATTCGTTTACATTGATTTCGTTCAATTTGGTTTTATTGTTTGTTTTCTATTTTACATTAAGAGAATATACTTATGAATCTTTGAAGCCTAAAAATATAAACTCATTCGGAGCAGGCTTTTTATTCATATTGTTGGTGATATTTTCATTTAAGCAATATGAAAATATTGTATTAAGTTTTGACTTAAACTACTATCTATCAGTGATTGCAGGTTTATTCTCATTTATTAGTTTAAAGAAAATTTCGTGGAAAAGTGTAATCATAAGTATTGTGTGGGCACACATATCGATGTATTCATATGCTTCAGGGTTCGCTATATGGCCATTTTTAATACTTTTAGTTTGGCTTATTAGTGATGAAAATTATAAGGCTAAAATGTATTACTCTACAATGATAATGCTGTTCTTTATGTTGAATATAGGACTTTATTTTTATGAATATCACCCTCTTTCGAGTAAGACCATTGAAAAGTCCGTCAATCCTATGGAGTTAGTTCCTTACGCCTTTGCTTTTTTGTCAAATAATTTTACAACAAGTAGTAATACAGCTATTCTGCTTTCTATTCTTCAATTAGTGTCAATTGGAATATCCATTGGACTCTTATTAAAAAATAATAAAGCAAAACTGTTAAATATGGCTCCAATTTTTCTATATGGCTTTTGGGCTATGGCTGTTGGATTTATGGTAGCACATGGAAGAGCTTCACTAGGAATAACCCAAGCTTTATCTCCTAGATATTGTACATTGAGCTTTCCTTTTACCATAGTTTCTATATTGTCATTGGTGATTAATATTGACAATATAGGTTATTTAACGAGCAATAAGATTATTCAGAAATATATTTCAGTACCATTGTATATGTTTTTAGTTCTTTTCGGAATGTATCAAGTAAAATTTATTAGTCTAGCGAATCAAAGGAATTCTAAATTAGAAGATGCATTAGCATGTATTAAAGCCTCAAATTTTGAATCTCCAGTAGTAAAAGAAATGCTTTACCCCAATTCTGAATTGCTTAGACAAAAAGTAGAGTTGATGAAGAAATATCATTTGAGTATGTATCGATAAGCTTAGCGAAAGTAAGTCAATTACTCATAAAAACATTAAACAAAACCACAAAACATAGAATTAGCATTCAACTCTTCGGAGTTCAACATTTTAATTAAAAAATCGCATGGCAGCACAGACACAAACCATGACCGCAGAGCCCAAAGCAAAAGAAACAGAACAGTTTCTTACGGGCGCACAGGCCATAATGCAATCTTTAGTCGAGCAAGGTGTTGATACAATCTTCGGCTATCCGGGTGGCGCCATCATGCCTACTTATGATGCGCTTTATGATTATCAAGATAGACTCAAGCACATTCTGGTGCGCCATGAGCAAGGAGCAGGTCATGCAGCACAAGGTTACGCTCGTATGACAAACCGTGCAGGAGTAGCAATGGTGACTTCTGGGCCTGGAGCTACCAACCTCATGACTCCTATTGCCGATGCCATGCTAGACTCTACCCCGATGGTTTGTATTGTGGGGCAAGTAAAAGGTAATTTGCTAGGTACTGATGCTTTCCAAGAATGTGATATCATCGGAATTTCAATGCCTATTACTAAATGGAATTATCAAGTAGTAGATGCTGATGAAATTCCTGAAATTATTGCAAAAGCATTTCATATTGCAGAAGCTGGTCGTCCAGGTCCTGTATTGATTGATATTACTCGTACAGCACAAACTGATAAAATGACGAAACCTTTCCACTACCCTAAAGAAGTGGATATTATTAGTTATCGTCCTCGTACTGTGCCCAAACAAGAGCATGTTGAAGCCGCTGCTAAATTAATCAACGCTGCTAAGAAGCCATATATCTTGGCGGGTCACGGTGTGTTGTTGGCTGATGCGCAAAATGAACTAAAAGAATTTATTGAAAAAACTGGTATCCCTGTAGCAACAACGTTGTTGGGTATGTCGGCAGTTGATGCTGATCACCCTTTATATGTAGGCTGGCCAGGTATGCACGGTAACTACGGTGCAAACGTATTAACTAATGAATGTGATGTGCTTATCGCTATTGGTATGCGTTTCGACGACCGTATTACAGGTGATTTGAGTACTTATGCTAAACAAGCTAAAGTAATTCATATCGAAATTGACCCTGCTGAAATCAATAAAAACGTATTTGCTGACGCACCAGTTGTTGGTGATGCTAAAGAAGCATTAAAGGCGTTGATTCCTTTAGTAAAACAAAACTCATTCCCAGAATGGCGCGCAGAGTTTGCTAAATACGATGCTATCGAATACGAAAAAATCACAAAGAAAGATATTTTCCACGACGGCGACCAAATCAAAATGGGCGAAGCTGTTGTAATGCTTTCTGAGAAAACAAAAGGTGAGGCCGTGACGGTTACCGACGTTGGTCAGCACCAAATGATTTCGAATCGTTATTATCGTTTCAAAAAGCCATTCTCAAGTGTAACTTCAGGTGGTGCAGGAACAATGGGCTTTGCACTTCCAGCGGCCTTTGGTGCTAAAGTTGGTGCTCCTGATCGTGAAGTAGTGGCAATCATTGGTGATGGCGGTTTCCAAATGACTCTCCAAGAATTAGGAACAATTGCTCAGAGTGGCTTGCCTGTAAAAATCATCATTCTTAATAATAACTTCCTTGGGATGGTACGCCAGTGGCAACAGTTATTCTTCGACAGACGCTATTCATTCGTAGAATTACAAAACCCTGACTTCATCACGATTGCAAAAGGATTTGGTATTGCAGGACACACGGTTTCTGATCGTGCGCTACTTTCAGAGTCACTAGATACTTTGCTTAATTCTGACAAGCCTTATTTGTTGGAAATTATCTGTGAAAAAGAAGAAAACGTGTTCCCAATGGTACCAGCAGGTACATGTGTTACTAACGTGATTTTAGAATAGTTTAAAAAGATAAAATAAGTTCAAAGCTAGGTTATGACATCAATGTAACTATCAGTGTTTAGAACATTTTTGGTATCACTCAGTATTTTAGTACTTTAACCTTCTTTATTAAAGGGGAAACGTTGAGGAAATCTAAAATGCGTTGATGCACAACCAATACATTTGACTAGCAATAACTCATGAAAACAACATACACGTTATCCATATTTACTTCCAATACCATCGGTTTACTCAATCGTATTACGATTATTTTTACTCGTAGACGTTTGAACATCGAATCGTTGACCGTATGTGAAACCGAGCGCGTAGGTGTATCTCGTTTTACTATCGTTATCCGTCACGATTCTCGCGAAGCTGTTGAAAAACTCGTTCGTCAAATCCGTAAGGTAGTCGATGTATTAGCGGTATTTGGATACCTTGATCACGAAATCGTTTTTAACGAAATCGCCCTTTTCAAAATTGCAACACCACTTGGAGGAACACCTTTGAATATCAAAGAAATCAACCTCGACTGGAATGCAAAAGTGGTGCATTGGGGACTTGATTATGTAGTAATCGAGAAAAATGGTACCGAACAGGAAATCTCAGAATTTTATGAGTATATCAAAAACTGGGAAATTCTTGAGTACTTAAAATCAGGCCGCGTAGCTGTTGGTAAAACAGAAAAAGGCTTGGTAGAATACCTTCCTGAAGGCAACTGGGAAGTCGTATAAGTGAGGAGTGTTGAGTTGTGAATATCATATCTTCTAACTTCAATCATCCAATGCTTAAAGTTTATAATTCGTAAATAATTTTCAGTAAAACATAATTCCAAAAAACAAATCAAATCATGGCACAAATTAATTTTGGCGGAGTGGTAGAGGATATCGTGACTCGTGAGGAGTTCCCATTAGAAAAAGCAAGAGAAGTATTGGCTAATGAAACTATCGCTGTAATTGGATACGGTGTACAAGGTCCTGGTCAAGCTTTGAACATGAAAGATAACGGCTTGAACGTAATCGTTGGTCAACGTAAAGGTAAAACTTATGACAAAGCTGTAGCTGACGGTTGGGTTCCAGGCGAAACTTTGTTCGAAATCGAAGAAGCTTTAGAAAAAGGTACTATCATTTGCTACTTGCTTTCAGATGCTGCTCAAATCGAATTGTGGCCAACTGTTAAGAAATATTTGACTGCTGGAAAATCATTGTATTTCTCTCACGGATTCGGTATCACTTACAAAGAGAAAACTGGTATCGTTCCTCCTGCAGATGTTGACGTATTCTTGGCAGCTCCTAAAGGTTCAGGTACTTCTCTTCGTCGTTTGTTCGTAGAAGGTAAAGGTTTGAACTCTTCTTTCGCTGTTTACCAAGACGCTACTGGTAAAGCTCGTGAGAAATGTATCGCTATGGCTATCGGTGTAGGTTCTGGTTATTTGTTCGAAACAGACTTCTACAAAGAAGTAACTTCTGACTTAACTGGTGAACGTGGTACTTTGATGGGTGCTATCCAAGGTATTTTCGCTGCTCAATACGAAGTATTGCGTGAAAACGGTCACTCTCCATCTGAAGCATTCAACGAAACAGTTGAAGAATTAACTCAATCGTTGATGCCATTAGTAGCTGAAAACGGTATGGACTGGATGTACGCTAACTGCTCTACAACAGCGCAACGTGGTGCTTTGGACTGGTGGAGACCATTCAAAGAAGCTACTAAGCCTGTATTCGCTCAATTGTACAACTCTGTGAAAACTCAAGCTGAAGCTGAGCGTTCTATCACTTTGAACTCTCAACCTGACTACCGCGTGAAGTTGGAAGCTGAATTAGAAGAGCTTCGTGACTCAGAAATGTGGAAAGCTGGTGCTGCTGTACGTAGCCTTCGTCCAGAAAGAAGCTAGTTTTTTAATTTGAAAATAGGAGAATTTTGAAGATTAGAAAATGCGACTTCGCTCTTAATCATCAAATCATCTCACCTCAAATTGACAATAAAATGAGTGAGTAATGGATTTATATCTATTATTCACTCATTTGTGTTTTAGTAAAGCTAGAAAGTTATTGAAATACAATCAGAAAGTACACCATAGATATACTGTTCAGTCACTTAATTATGAGTTGTGAAGAAGGTGTGTACGAAGGTTTGCAAACCGTTTCAGATTTGGGATTTCTGATTTTGGAAATAAAGAAAAATATAGAAACTTACACTTCCGAAATCCAACATCCGATATTCGAAATAGGTGCTTCGTTCTCTGCTAATTCATGATTTACCATTCATCACTCAGAATTGTTTTCTCATTATCACCAACATTTAATCTATCGAGTAAAAGAATTTATTAAATTGATTCTGTTGACCAATACTAATTACGGATATACTGTTAACCGATAACATCTTTTACCATCAACAATTTTTATGAATACACAAACAGCACAATTTCCTTCGCTCGAAAGCATCTATGATGCGGCAGAATGCCTCCGTGGAGTGGCATATCATACGCCTTTGATGGAAAACCTTATTTTGTCAGAACGTTATGAGGCTAATATTTTCCTAAAGCGTGAAGACCTTCAGATTGTGCGTTCTTACAAAATTCGTGGAGCTTACAACAAAATGTCTAAACTCTCAAAAGAGGCACTCGACAAAGGCGTTGTATGTGCAAGTGCGGGTAATCATGCTCAAGGTATGGCTTATGCTTGCCATAAAATGAAGGTGAAGGGTACGGTTTTTATGCCTACAACAACACCAAATCAAAAGATTAAATCCGTAAAAATGTTTGGTCGTGAGCATATCGATATTCAGTTGGTTGGCGACACCTATGACGATGCTTCAAATGCAGCCAAAATATATTGTGAAGAACAAAATGCGACTTATGTGCATCCATTCGATGATATGGACGTAATTGCAGGACAAGGGACTGTTGGTTTGGAGATTTTTAAGGATGCCGATGTCAAAATAGATTATATCCTTTTGGCTATTGGTGGAGGTGGTGTTGCGGCTGGCACATCTACGGTATTTAAACAACTTTCTCCACATACCAAAATCATTGGGATTGAGCCACAAGGGGCACCATCTATGAAAGCAAGTATCAATGCTGGGCATGTGGTAGAATTGGAAACGATCGACAAATTTGTGGATGGAGCTGCTGTAAAACGTGTAGGTGACAAAACCTTCGAAATCTGTAAGCAAACCCTTGATGATATTATTGAGGTTCCTGAAGGAAAGGTGTGTACCACTATTTTAGAGTTATATAACGAATCTGCGATTGTGGCCGAGCCTGCTGGTGCATTAACGATTGCTGCTTTGGATTTTTTAAAAGAAGAAATAAAAGGTAAAAATGTAGTATGCTTGGTGTCGGGAGGCAACAATGATATTACTCGTACCGAAGAAATAAAAGAGCGTTCTTTACTTTACGAAGGATTGAAGCATTACTTTATCATTCGTTTTCCGCAACGTGCTGGAGCTTTGAAAAATTTCCTCAATAATGTATTAGGCGAAAACGATGATATTACCCATTTTGAATACCAAAAGAAAACCAACCGTGAGTTGGGACCAGTATTGCTAGGTATCGAACTAAAATACAGAGAGGATTTTGAACCTCTTCTAACTCGTATGGAAGAAAATAAAATCCAGTATCAACTGCTCAATGAAAAACCTGATTTGTTTACATTTTTAATTTAATCATATCTGGAACCTTTTCATATCATAAAATCATAACTTGTTCAACCTTATGACTCAACGCCCAACACCCGAAGAATTACAAAATAACATTGAGTTTGAATTGATAGATGCTTTTCATATTGATGAAATGGGTACGTTTTTGGCAAGAGAAATGAGTACAGGAACAGATGAAAACACGAATAAACCTCTTTCAAAATATCTTCCTTTAATCTTATTGATGTTTTTGGGAGCTTTAGTTGGTTATGGCTTAGTAAGTATAATTCCAGCGGCATTTCGAGGTGAATGGCATGGATTAAGTTCACTGTTTGGCGGAGTTTTGCTATTTTTTATATTATTGTTGCCCGTACATGAGCTTATTCATGGAGCAGTATTTAAAATATTAGGCGCACCAAAGATAGGTTTTGGTTGGAGTTGGAAAGGAATGATGGCGTATGCGTATGCTCAGAAATTTGCGATAAATCTCAGAGAGCTCATCTGGTTAGCCATTATGCCTTTTGCCATTATTACTCCTTTACTTATCATGGCTATTTTTCTTTTTCCTGCTTGGCAATTCACAACTATCTTATTGTTGGCGCTTCACACGATGGGCTGCATAGGTGATTTTATGCTGGTAAAATACGCTCTTCGCAACAAACATCGTGAAATATACACCTATGATGATATTGAGGGAAAAGGCGAATCATATTTTTATGAAAAAGTATCGATAAAATAGAAATGTTAGCATTGGGCTATCGGCTTTAAGCATGGGGCTTAATAGATATCTTTCCTAACTATTAGTCCTAACTCAGCATTAATACACCTTAGGCTATAATCCGTAGGCATAAAGTAAAAAAGCTTCTTTGAGTTCATGGAAGATTTTTTACCGAAAGCCCATTGCTGAAAGTCGAAAGCCCAATAGCTATATGCCATAAGCAAAAAGTATTTCTCAATATCATGCATATAATTTTTGCCTAATGCCTACGGCTTATAGCCTAGAGCGTATTAATAATTACTCAAAAACTGAACGACATATTCTTTGGACTTGAGTACTTGTTTATGAAACTCCAATTGCTTTGTAGCCTTTTTAATAGAATTCATTTCGGTAATAATACTGATATCCATTGTTTTATAATTTCCTCTACCGAATTGCCAATAAGCTCCCGACTGAATATCTTTTAGTTCTTTCTCCAGAAACAAAATCTGCTTAATCAAAATCTTATTGTAGCGCTTAAGCTGTGGTTCTACAAACGTCTGAGGCTTTTCTTGCTCAGTAATCAGCGTCATTCTAAGCTTTAATAACTCATAAAGGTCATTTTTTGAATATGCCTCTGTAATTAAGTGCATCAATTTGGTTTTGCGAAGCTTTTCCTCTTCATCAGATTCCAAATCTGGATGAAACTCCTTTACCAATTCCATATAAATCGAACGAGCGGTTTTGTTGGTAATAGGTGGTAAAGTTTCTTCTACCTGCTCAAAAATACGACTATCTTGTTCACTCCATTCTTCGGGAATATCTTCATCATCGTCGTCCTCTTCAGTTGGCATGTCTACTTCTTGAGAATTGGACATGAGGTAGTCTTGGTATTTTTCGTATAAAGGCTGTAAATGCTGCAAACCCGAAGCCAATAGCTGACTAACCATTGTGGCAATATAAAAGCCTAATTTGTGGTTTTCCTCTTCCGATAACCGTCCGTAATGGGTATCTAAAATCAGGAGCATATCTCCCAGACGTTGATTATATTTGCGGTGCAGAGGAGCAATATCTTTGGCGACCTGAACTTCTACAGCACGCTCAAAGGCTTTTGCTTCGGCAACTTCTACTTTTAGCGCCTCCAGACGTTTGAGGTTTTGGACAAATTGCTTTTGTAGCTTACTGGTAACTTTATCAAAGGTTTGAGAAGCAATCAAACCTTCATAACGGGTAATGTGATTGGACATGAAGTTGGGGTACAATAAATTAGGGTGCCGATTTCGACACCCCCAAGGTTTTATTCAATTTCTATACTTTCTTTTTCGCCTACTTGCTGACGCCACATCGCATAGTAGAGTCCTTTTTTCTCTAATAGTATTTGATGCGAGCCGTATTCAACAATTTTTCCTTTTTCGAGTACAAAGATATTATCTGCGTGCATAATAGTGCTCAATCGGTGCGCAATCAAAATAGTGAGATGCTCGCCGTGAACAGATACCTGACGAATCGTTTCTGAAATTTCTTCTTCTGTTAAAGAGTCAAGCGCAGAAGTAGCTTCGTCAAAAATCAATAAATGTGGATTACGTAATAAAGCTCTGGCAATACTTAAACGTTGTTTTTCACCACCCGATACTTTTACTCCTCCCTCTCCAATGACTGTGTCGAGGCCTTTGTCGGCACGGGCTAAAAGTGGCTCGCAAGCTGCCTTTTTCAATACTGCCAAACATTCTTCATCGGTGGCATTAGGATTTACAAAAAGTAAATTTTCACGAATTGTACCCGAAAATAATTGCGTATCCTGAGTCACAAAGCCTATTTTTTCTCTTAATTGATCAAAATCTATCGTGCGCCCATCATGACCATTATATAATATTTGACCATTTTGAGGTTTATACAGACCCACAAGCAATTTTACCAAAGTACTTTTTCCTGAGCCCGAAGGACCTACAAAAGCAATAGTCTGTCCTGCTGCTGTTTGAAAGCTTACTTCACGAAGTGCATTTTTAGATGCTGACTGATGTTTGAACGAAACGTTATCGAAAGCCAGTGATTTGATACTAGGAATAGGCTGCGGAGATGCTGGTTTTACTTCCACTGGAATATCGAATAAGGACTCATAGTTTTGTAACGAAACTTGTGCCTCACGATAGGTATTAATCACGTTACCCATTTCCTGTAATGGACCAAAAATAAAGAATGAGTAAATATTTAAAGAGAAAAACTGACCAAGTGTAATATCTCCACGATAAATCAAGTACATCATGATAAAGGTCAAAATTACGCGAAGCAAATTGACGCTTGTCCCCTGAATAAACATCATACTACGGACATAACGAACCTTTTTGAGTTCAAGTCCTAAAATCTTTTGCGTCGTGCTATTGAGATGATTGATTTCTTGCTGTGCCAAGCCCAAAGATTTTACCAACTCGATATTGCGTAAAGACTCCGTTGTAGAACCTGCCAAAGCGGTAGATTCCTGAACAATAGATTTTTGAATTACTTTTACTTTTTTACTGAGCAATGAGCTAATCCAACCAATCAGAGGTCCAATCGTTAAAAATAAAGGAACAATAGACCAGTGGACAGAAACAGCATAAATCGTTACAAATACTAAAGCTACTAAGCTCTGGAAAAAGATGTTGATACCCGACGAAATAAGCTTTTCTACATCGACTCTTACTTTTTGAAGTTTGCCAAGTGTTTCACCAGAGCGCTGGTCTTCAAAAGTCTCATAAGGTAATTCGAGCGAGTGGCGAATCCCATCGGCATACATTTCTGCCCCGATTTTTTGGGTAATAGTATTAATAAAATAGTCCTGAAAGTTTTTGGCAACCCTCGACACAAAGGCAACTCCAACCGAAGCGCCAAGCAATGGTAAAATAGCTCCTACGAAATCCTGAAAAGTATGATTCTTTTCGGTAAATTTAGTAGCTACATTATCGATAATATGTCTGAAAATCAGCGGGTCTAAAAGGGAAAAAACTTGATTAATAATTGCTAGCAATAGCGCTAGCCACACCGTTGTTTGGTATCGTTTAAGATAGGGTAATAGTATTTTCATGGTTTGATATGAGCGATTGTAAATTGGAGAATAAAATAATAGAAAGGTGTACATTGGTCTAGGCCAATAGTAGACTTTGACTAAGAGTTAACCATAAGGTTTTTAAAATAGTTCTGTAAAAATATCTAGACTTAAAAAATGATAGAGATGTAGTTTATATTAGTTAAATAAAGACTGTTATTGCTTTTGATAAATATCAAAAATATTTTCTTGGGATAAATTTTAGTAAATTTGAAGGATGACAACAATAGAGAAAGAAAAACATAAAATTAAGTTTAAAGAAGAGCTTGACCGATTTATTGAAAAATTAGGAGAATATGTTTCTACTGATAATGGTGAGTGGGCTGTGAAAGGCTTTATAGATGTATATAAAAACATATATACCATTTCATCAGATACAAAGATTGTTTCCAAAATTCTTGAAATACATATATTTCCTCTGCTTTTAAAGTTTGCAGAAGATGTAGGATATAAAATATTACTCACTGAACATCAAAATTACTATCCTGATTTAACTTTTATAGATAAAAGAGATGAAACGATAATGTTTGCGGTAGATTTAAAAACAACTTATCGTAAGAAAAGTGGTATTTCAAGTTTTACACTAGGAAGCCATGGAGGATATTTTAAAGAACGAGACAAGAGAAAAAACATCCAATTCCCGTATAATCAATATTTAGGACATTACTGTCTAGGGGTTATTTATACAAGAGCAAATGTGTCTGATGATATGTCAGACACGGAGATATTTCAAGTGCAAGAATTATATGAAGACTATGAAACACCTCAAAAAAAGGTTGGGAAGAGAGACGTTACTACAATAGATAGTCTTAGGTCTATTACTTCTGTAATTAAAGATTTTGAATTTTTCGTGGCTGAAAAATGGAAAATAGCAAGCGATAAACAAGGGTCTGGGAACACCGCAAATATAGGTTCGACTCTTAGTATTGAAGATTTACGAAATGAGAATGGTGTTTTTAGTCAGTTAGGAGAATCATGGTTTGATGAATATTGGATTAATTTTGGAAATGCTACAATGGTCAAAGAAGGAAAAACTGTAAGAATTACCAACCTTAAGGATTTCTTAGAGTTTAAAGGGCGAACTGATTTATGGGACAAAATAATAACAAGAACATCAAAACAAATAAACTTATGAAAGTAATTATTCCACCTATAAAGAGTCAAGGTATTAAAACCAAGCTTGTACCTTGGATCAAGGATTTAGTAGAAATAGCTAATCAAACAGGAACCTGGATAGAGCCGTTTTTAGGCACAGGTGTTGTTGCATTTAACGCTGGATATAAAAAAGCTATTTTGAATGATACTAATCCTCATATAATTAATTTTTATAAAAACGTCCAAAGTAAATCTATAACTGCAGCGTTGATGAAGCAGTACTTGGAAAAAGAAGGGCAAATTCTTTCTGAAGCTGAAAATAATGGATATGAACATTACTTAAAAATACGTTCTAGATTTAATAGTGGAGAGTTTTCTCCTTATGACTTCATCTTTCTTTCCAGAGCTGGATTCAATGGCATGATGCGATTTGGTAGCAAAGGAAATTGGAATATCCCATTTTGTAAGAAACCAGAACGTTTTGCTCCAGCATATATAACAAAAATAATAAATCAGGTAACACATGTTTCACAGGTTATACAATCTGAACCTGACTGGACTTTTCATAATACATCTTTTGCAAATATTATTCCTTTAGCGACCGAAAATGACATAATTTACTGTGACCCTCCTTATTATGGTAGGCATGTAGATTATTATAATGGATGGACAGAACAAGATGAAGAACTATTATTTCAACTATTGTCAGAGACCAAAGCAAAATTTATTCTTTCCACTTGGCACCATAATGATTGGCGAGAAAATGAAATGATTAAGAAGTATTGGAATAAATTTAATATAATAACTCAGGACCATTTTTATCATAATGGTGGAAATATAGAAAACCGACGAACGGTTGTAGAAGCGTTGGTTTGTAATTTTGACACAGGCACTATTAGTCAACATAATCACCGCAAAAAGGAAAAGCCTAAAACTGAACAGTTAACGCTTGATTGGATGGGATAAGAGATGCTAACTATCACATGTTTTAGTATGGTTATTTTAACTTTCAATGAAAAAAATCCTTACACTCTTCTTTCTTCAAATGCTTACCATAAGTACTTTATTTAGCCAGAAAAGAAATCTTGTCCCATGTGATTATGAGCAAAAAATGGTAGAACAAGGCTTGGTCAATGTCAAGAGCCTTGACCCTAGTATTGCGGTTTTACTCAAATATTCGACTACAGATAATTTTGTAAAAAAGGATGTTTATGGCTGCACGACGGCTTGTTACTTACAAAAAAAGCCAGCTCAAATGCTGGCGAGAGCCAACGCCATTTTGAAAAAAAAACATCCAAACTATCGTTTATTGGTATATGACGGCGGACGACCTTTTGCAATTCAAAAAATTCTTTGGAATAGTCTTTCCCAATACCCGCCGCACCAGCGCGAAACCTACGTGGCAAGCCCAAGTCAAAAGTCAATTCATAATTATGGCTGTGCCGTTGATTTGACGATTACTACCAGCAAAGGAGTTCCCTTAGATATGGGAACGCCTTTTGATTTTTTTGGCAAATTAGCCTATCCAAGTCACGAAGAATATTTTCTAAAAAATAAGCAACTTACAGCTCAACAGGTAGCCAATCGTCGTCTTTTGCGAAGCGTAATGCAACAAGCTGGATTTATGCCTATTAAGTACGAATGGTGGCATTTCAATGCTCTTGCACGCAGCGATGCCAAACGTGTTTATCAGATAATTGAATAAAAATAAGAGTAGGTCTATACGAAAACAAACCACTAATCCTTACCCACGAACCACTTATCCAAAATCGCTTCATGACTTGATTTTTCATTCGTAGTATTGGTTATTCAAAAAACTCTAGGGACTATATCGAGAGCGAATACTCAAAACTATCAAACGAAATATGAAATCAGGCGTTTACAGACTTTTATTGGGAGCTGCACTTATCGCTGGGACACAGGCTCAGGCGCAAAACGCAGTAGAGGCTCCTAGTTCAAAAGGCCCAAAAATTACTCTACAACAGGCGGTTGATATTGCACTTCGCAATAATATCTCTGTAAAGCAGTCAGAAATACAGCTTCAGAACGCCGTGTTGAATTATCAACAAGCTAAAAATAACCAGCTTCCTGGTGCTAATGGTACCGTAAGTGAATTCTTCAACTTTGGTCGAAGCCTTGACCCATTTACCAACACTTATGTAGCACGAAATATCAACTACAATAGTTTGGGCGTAAATGCTGGGGTGACGGTTTTTAATGGAAATCTCCTTAAGAATACAATTGCACAAAACGATTTGCTAGTAAAAGCCAATCAGTTGGATATGCAGGCGATGAAAGAGAATATCTCAATGCAGGTGGTATTGGCTTATCTGAATATTCTCAATGCTGAAGACCAACTTATCATTGCTCAAAGTCAAACAGCTATCACTAAATTGCAAATTGAGCGTACAGAAAAATTAGTACGTGCAGGTTCTTTACCGCAGACCAATTTGCTTGATTTAAAAGCTCAGGTTGCCAACGAAGAAACGACTGTTGTCAACAATCAAAGCACCTTAGATTTGGCAAAACTTAATTTAGTACAGCTACTTAATGATAAGGAGTTCTCAAACAATGTCAATCTAGACAGAATTTCGGTACCAACACCATCTACGACAGCTTACGAAGCTCCTGTGGATCAAATCTATCAAACTGCCGAAGGAACTCAACCAACGGTAAAGGCTTCGGATTTGAGAGTAAAAAGTGCTGATAAAGGTATCGAAATTGCCAGAGCTGGTTTTCTACCAACCATCAACCTTTCGGCTTCGACGGGTGCCAACCAGTCCAATGCACAAAAAATCTATAAAGTAGATGGTACCAATCAGCAAAATTTAGGAACGGTTAGTTTTAATGGACAAGATATTCCGTTGGTCGTAAATACACCACGTACTGTTGAGGCAGGAACGGTTGGTTATTTCAAGCAACTAGAAAATACTTTTAACTATGCCTTCGGAGCGAGTGCCAATATTCCAATCTTTAGTCGTTTTGCTAACAAGACTCGTGTGAGTCAAGCCAAATTGCAAAAAGTAAATGCTGAATTGGAAGCTCAAAAAACACGCTTGACTTTGCGTCAGAATATCGAACAAGCTTATACAAATATGTCAAATTCGGCTAAAAGATATGAAGCTTTGACCGTACAGGTAACTGCTTTGGAAGAATCTTTCCGTGCTGCAGAAAGTCGTTTCAATGCAGGAGCAATTGATTTTGTAAGCTACAACTTACAAAAAACGAATTTGGACAAAGCAAAAGCAAATCAAATTCAAGCCAAATATGACTTTATTTTTAGAACCAAGATATTAGATTATTACCAAAATAAACCGCTCACATTTTAACCAAACACTCGATTGAATGTAAAACCTTGAAAAACTATTATGTTTCATCGTTTTTCAAAAACCTTAACATCAATCTTTCAAAACTTTATATACAATGAAAAACAAATCCAATAAAATCTGGGTCATTTTAGCCGTTGTCGCAGTCGTAGTGGTAGGTGGGTTGATTTTAGCGAAAAAGAATGGTTGGATCGGAAAAGAAGAAGCTACAGAAGTAGAACTATCTAAAGCAAAACGTACAGACATTATCGAGCGTGTATCTGCTTCAGGTAAAGTACAACCCGAAATCGAGGTAAAACTCTCTCCAGATGTTTCTGGCGAAATTGTAGGTCTTTATGTAAGTGAAGGCGACTCAGTTGTAGCAGGTCAATTATTGTTAAAAATTCGCCCTGATAACTACGAATCGTTATTGGCTCGTGCCGAAGCACAAGTAAACTCTGCCAAAGCTTCATTAGAGCAATCAAAGGCTATCCAATCGCAATCAGAAGCTCGTTTATTAAAAGCAAAAACTGATTTTGATCGTAATAAAAAGTTACATGATGATAAAGTAATTTCTGATTCTGATTACGAACAATTTAGTTCACAATATTCTGTGGCAAAACAAGATTTGGAATCAGCAAAAGCAAACGTTCAAGCAGCAGCATTTAACGTAAGAAGCTCGGAAGCGGCCTTGAAAGAAGCTCGTACCAACTTGACTAAAACAACGATTTATGCACCACAAAGTGGTACTATCTCAAAATTGAACGTAGAGCTTGGCGAAAGAGTTGTTGGTACTTCTCAAATGGCTGGTACAGAGTTACTTCGTATTGCCAACTTGAATAAAATGGAAGTTCGTGTAAATGTGAACGAAAACGATATTACCCGTGTTAGTCTTAATGATACTGTAATCATCGACGTGGATTCTTACAGTGCCTCAGGTCGTAAATTTAAAGGTATTGTTTACGAAGTGGCTAGCTCTGCTAATGGTTTGGCAACTTCTTCAGCAGCAGCTTCAGTATCTAACGACGCTGTTACTGAATTTGAAGTAAAAATTAGAGTTCTTCGTAGTTCTTATGCTGACCTTATCAAAGGCAAACGCTCTTATCCATTAAAACCAGGGATGACGGCTTCGGTAGAGATTGTTACTGATCGCAAAAATGGTGTTTTGTCAGTACCTCTAGCAGCAGTTACAACGCGTGACCCTAAAGCAGCTAATCAGGAGAAAAAATCAGAAGAAGAAAGCAATAATTCAGAAGAACCAAAGGTTATTAAAAAAGAAAAGCTCAAAGAAGTAGTGTTTGTTTTGACCAAAGACAATCATGCTAAATTGAAAGAAGTTACCACTGGTATCTCCGATTTTGATAATATCGAAATTTTAAGTGGATTAACAGAAGGAGAACAAATCATTTCAGGTCCTTATGTGACAGTTTCTAAGAAATTGAAAGATGGAGAATTAGTGAAGAAAAAAGAAGCTAATAAGGACAACAAAGAGAAGAAGTAAAAGATAGAGGCGTGAATCTCTAGAAATGATTAAAAAATGAACTAAGATTATTATTAGATAAATTTAGTTTGGTTTAGGGTTTATGGAAAAGCCATCTCAGATTGTCGGAGATGGCTTTTTTTTATGGCTTTATTACTTTAAAAATTGTTATACCTTGCGAAGTTTGAAGATGTAGCAAATACATTCCTGAAGCCCATTCTTTACTGTTTAACATTAATCGATATTCGCCTGCCTCTTTATATTCTTGTTGGATAAGTTGAACAATTGGCTCGCCCGAAGCACTGCTCACAGTAAGTGATACAAGGGTAGATTGTGGGATTTTGAAATGAATAAAAGATTCATCTTGTACGGGATTGGGCGAAACAGCCAAAGACACACTTGTAATGGATTCTTTTAAAGGAAAATGCTGAATTTTGGCACTGAAGCTATTCTTTCCCTTTGCCTTAAATCCTGACTGCAAAACTACAGCCTTTGACGCTCGATAATGAGTCGGTACAGTGGTTGCTTTGCTCGACTTTATATAATCGGATTGTACTTCCTGAATAGAAGTACTTTGAGGATATGCTTTTGTAATAACTCCTATAAAGAAAGCGATAAAGTAGTTTTTAGTCATGACATTAGGCTGATAAAAGGCAATAGCAAGAATATGATAAAGAAATATTAGCGTTTTTTCTTTTGAGAAAAACCTTCTTTTCGAGTTCTTTTCAAGGATTCTATTTCTTGCTTCATTTGTTGATTTTCCTTTTTCAACTCAATCATATACAAGGTTAATTCTTCGATTTTTTCAAGAAGCTTGGTATCTGTTTGATGCAAATCATTTCCAGAAATAACCATTTCTGCTGCCGAAGGAATATTGGGTAGGTGCTGATATTTTTTGATATAATCTTCTACTTTTTGTAACGGCATTAAACGATGTTTTTTTGAAAAAACATGGTCTGCCCAATCTTCTGTATTTTTCAAGGCTACCTTTACTTGTTCCGTCAAAATACCCTCAGACACATACAAATTATAGCCTTCGGGCAAAGAATTAATACCATCTCCAATCACCACTCCTCTAGTACTGTTATTCTTTAAAAACCCCGATTCATTACTAGTCCAAAGAGTATTATTAATGCTATTAGTCATCGATTTGACCTCTGGGTAACTATTGGCAGTCGTTGTCATTTGAAATGTAACAAGGTTCCCTACTTCATCAGCAAAAAGCTGTCTTAATCCGTTGACAGTATTACGGGTCGGAATGTTCCTCAATTGTAGAACATTGGCGTTATTGCCAGCTCCTACAATAACCAATTTTGCTCCATTAGTAATGGGGTCATTCGTACCGATTCCAACGCTAGCATTGTTGCCCAATACAATCGAGTTCGATATAGCCAATTCAGTATTAGCACCAATAGCCGTGGCGTTGGTAATATTACTTGCACTCGAAGCCACACCTGTTAATGCACCAATAAAAGTGTTATAGTCGCCCGACATGAGTTTACTACCAGAGCTAAATCCCACAAAGGTATTCTGCGAGCCAGATACATTATCTTGCCCTGTCAAAGTACCTAGTCCTGTGTTATTATTCCCAGTAATGGTATTGATACCACTTGCTGTACCGATATAGGCATTACCATTTGCCAAAGAGCGTCGCCCAGCGTTGACACCAATAAAGGTATTGGAGTAGCCCACCGCATTAGACAGTCCTGCGGCAGTTCCCAAAAACATATTGTTATTGCCAGTCGTGTTTGAATACCCTGCCGATTCGCCAATAAAAGTATTAGCAAAACCTGATGCATTCAGAAAACCAGCCGTTTTTCCAATGAAAATATTATTTGATCCTTGATTATTAAAGCCTGCGCCATCACCTAGCAAAACATTGGCAATACCTGCAATACTCAGGATAGGCTTTCCTCCGATTTTGTAGGCACTATCCGACATGATATTAATACTACCACCCGCAATATCGAGGGGGTTATTAATAGTCAGACTTTGACCATAAGGAGCGGTTATGGTCTGCGAAAATGTGCTGAAAGTGATACCAAGTATCACTAGTAATAGAGAGTAGTAGCGTATCATGTTTACTTAGGACAAATAAAAAGAGCACAGTCTTTATCAAAGACTATTCTCCAAGTTAAAACTGTTCAATAGACTATGCCAAACAAATCCTTTACGAAAGAGTAATCGGGCATTAGACTCATCAAATTAAAGGGTGGTTAGTATAATGGAGTGTTTTAAGATACCAAATGAAGGTTAAAGAAATAACCCACCAAGCAAGTTATTAGCAGTTACTTAATATTTTCAACAATCTTCTTGCCAAAAATGTATCAAGTCGTTTGTAATGAATGAGTTACCGATTGAATACATTGAAATTAGCATATTCTTTAATGAAATTGAAATTTTGATGACTCACAAAAACTATTTTTATAAATAGCGATAGAGTCATTAATAAAGTTTTCTCTCGAATAGGTACTTCTGCTTGCTAGAGCATGGGATTTTAAGGCTTGATAAAGTTGGGTATTCTTTTCTAATAACTCGATAGATTGAATAATACCTACTATTTCTTCCTCGTGATCTGGTGATGGAGGGATAAGAACACCATTATGCAAATGCTCGATCACTTCATTATTCCCTCGACTATCCGAAGCAATCACTGGTATGCCCATTGCCAAGGCTTCGAGTACACATACAGGAATACCTTCTTTTTTACTCGGAAAAACAAAATAGTCAGAAATAGACAAATATTCTTCCACCTTGGAAGTAAACCCTGTTATCGTAATATCTGGATGTTGTTCGATATATGTCCACTGCGAGGTACTGAGCCCGCTCGAATGCACGGGATCAAGACCACCTATCAACAATAGCTTAAATTGTTGTGGATAACTTTGTGCCAGTTGTAGAAAAGTCTTTACGACAATATGAAAGCCCTTGAAGGCGACAAATCGTCCTGTAAAAGCAATGATTTTTTGTTGCTGAATCCCTAAAGCTTGACGTAAGTTTACTCGTATGTTTTCTGAAAAATTATGAGGATTAAATTTTTCTAAATTACATCCCAAACCAAGACTTTGATGCTTATATACTTTGTTTTTATAAACTGTTTGGACAATTTTTACATCGGGTTGGTTGAGCAAAATAATTTTATCAAGTTTTTGAAAACAATGATTTTCCAAAAAGTAAAAAAGCCCTTTTTTCCAGCCAGAGCTACTATTGAGCCCTAATCCGTGAAATGTACCCCAATAAGGAATACCCATTTTCCGAAAAAGAATCGTAGGGAATATACCCGTAGTAAAATGTGCATGCACCAAATCAGGCTTGATGTCTGCCACCAAGCGCCGAATCTGCCAAGCTACTTGTAATTCGTGCTTGATACGAAGACTTCGTGGAATACCTAAATAATGAAAATGGATATTGAGGTGATTGAAAGAATAGAGATTGGGTATATCTATGGTTTTTTCAGCCGAGCAAATAATATGCAGCTCGATGTCTGGAAAATGTTCGAATATCGATAAGGATAATTCCGATAGAAAAATATTAAAACTCCCTACATCGGAAATAATAAACATAAATTTCATAAACTATACTAGGCAAAATGATGGCTCAATAACTAGGAAGATAACCTAGACTTACCCACTCTGTTGACGATACCATCGTACCAGCCATAAAGAATGTACTTGAGATATTTTCTTTTTTGTGGAACTAAGGCGATATAAACAACCACTCTAGATACGGTATAGAAGAGTTCTCGGACTTTATATTGCCAATGAATATGTGATTGTTTAAGCATTAATATCGAATTGCGAGCCAAATAATATCTTCTTAAAGGACTATGCACTGAAATTTCTCTTCCTAAAACCTTCAGACGGTCGTCGCCTACCTGATGCCACATAATAGCCGTAGGAATAGCAAACAGCTCGAATCCTTTATTGCAAGCCCGAAAGCTCCATTCTATATCAATATAATCAATAAAAAAATCTTCATTCATGAAGCCTGTGGTCTCCAAAGTCTTACGATCAATTAAGCATCCAGAAGAAATCAGGAAAGAAGCAGAAATAGGCTGAGTATCCTTGTTTTGGGGATAATTATGAATAAGTCGAAATCCCTGAAAAACCGAAATGGGGTAATTGCGTAAGGTACGTGGGTCTCTATAAATAGGCCCAACTGCACCAAGATAATGACCATTGATTGCCAACAATTTCCATGCCTCTAATAATTGTTGTACCATTTTCGCTTCAGGCAAACTATCGTGGTCGAATAAGATAACCCCACCTATTTCTGGTTTTTCTAAAGCAAATACTATTCCTTTATTTTGAGCAAAGCCTATTCCATGGTTATCTGCTAGCGAAATAAGGGTAGTTTGTGGGTAATTAATCAATATTTTTTCAATTTCTTCGACATTATGACTTCCATTATCTACCATAACAATACTGTCTACCTGCGGACTAAGCCTTTCAAGTAACTGTTGGATATTAGCAATCAATGGGTGATAAGTGACAATTACTGCCGCAATTTGACCAGTCATAAGTAGGAATACTGAATTGTGAATTGAATTTATTTAACCAGAGAAATTTATTGTTTTCTAAATCAAAAAATCACTTGGTATCAAACCATTTTATCTCTACTTTTTTCAAAAAAAACATTACCAAAACAATGTAAAACCAATTGGTTAGCCATCTGAAATATTGCTCCTCGATGGGTTGCATTAATAAAGCATACATCAAAAAGCCCAAAAGATAGCAGGAAGTTATATGAAACCTTTTTGCTCGAAAATAAAGCAGATTATAGCCAAAACCCAGTAACAAAGGAATAACAAATACCCCTATCATACCAAAATCCATATAATAAGGTTTGAGATATGAATAAGTATTAGTGGGCAGTGGTGTACTAATCCATTCTGAGATAACTGGTGCTACAGGAATATTAAAGCCCAAACGCCCTATCCAAAGCCACACTACTCGAAAAGTATGATAGCCCCAATACGGTACAGGGTCGATGCTTGCCAAACTCAGAGCGGGCAGTGATGCCACCGAATAAGTCAACAACATAGGAATAATAGATTCCCCCGAAAAATCAGACGCTCTACCTATCGTAATAAGCACAATCAAGCTTATAAGCATGAGACTTCCCAGGATGGCTTGTCCTACCGAAATTTTGTTTTTCCAAAGTAAATCATAAGCCAAAGGCACCACAAAAAAAATCAATTGTCCACGTGAGCCTAGCAAATAGGTATAAACTAAAAACGCTCCCAATAGGATGCCATTGCGCCAAGAAAAAGAGGTATGGGTCAGTAACAAAACCAAATAAACGGAACTCAAGGTTTGAATCAACCCGTAAAGTCCGAAACGTTTTCCATCATTTTCGACTAAGGTATTCCGTAATTCTTGAATATCACCCCATGAAAATTGCCCTACCTCTTTCAGCACCATCGGAAGAGTAAGCGCCAAAGAAAGTAAAACGATTGGGTAAAAGAGGGAAAGATTTTTGACTAAAAGAGTATCGTCATCAAGAGGTTCAGCAATAGTTATTTCGGGTATTACTTTTTGGTATAGCCCCCAACAGATCAAACCTCCCAGTGAAAACCCAAAACAACTTAGCCCTATAAAGGGGGCAATATCATCGAGATTAACAGAAAAATAAGCTTGATTATACCAAAAAATAAAATAATACATCAACCATAACCCTGTTTGTATTACGATAGGATTCAGCAGGCTTCTGTAAAGTAGACTGTTTCCTATCAGTAATATCAAAAGTAAAGCTAATGTCATAATTTATGATTTTGGACAGTCGGATAGTAAGCTAACTTACCCTCTAAAAAAGTATTTCTTTGCTTTCATAATCACTAAAATACTTATCATACTTTCGGTAACTAATAGCGCTAAAGCAGTACCAAGTACCGAGAAATAAGGAATTAGCAAAACATTTAACAAGATACATACCAAAGCTCCCCAAGATAAAATCTTTGTGCTACTTTTTCCATGGTCTGAGATAAGTAATAGCTGATAAAAGGGGATATTGATACACACAATTACTGGTATAAAAGCCATATATCTCACCAATTGAATAAACAGACTTTTTTCTGAAATTTCTAATTTTACCAACGTACTAATCAGTGGTGCTCCCAACCAGCATACCAAACATCCAATTCCGACCAAAATACAGAAAGGAAAGAATAGTTTTCGCAAAAATGACTGCATCGCTTCATACCCTTGTGTGAGAATATGGCAAAGTTGTGTATAAATAGCTTGTGAAAACATGACCAATACTTGACGAAGTAAAAGCGCTATTTTTTCGGCTATGCTATAGACCCCAAGCATTTGCTCGTTGACAAACCACCCTAATAGGATAATACCAGAGTGCATATATAGACTTACCGAAAAATGGGATGTAAAATAGAAAAATCCTTCTTTTAGTTGTCTAGGAATACCCTTCAACCATCGTTTCTGGAATACCAACTGATATTTTTTTGACAAATAAATATTGGCAATAACTCCAATCAAGATATTGCTTCCACCTAATATCATATTTACCCAAATGGCTTCAGATGCCCTATACACCCATAAATAAATCAAGCTAACACTAAGGATTTTTGAGCAAAAATTGGCATAAGTAGCCCAAGGCATTTTTTCAACTCCTTGAAAAAACCAAATAGGCAATAACGCCTGACCTACGACCATCAGATAACTACCAATAATTAGTTTAGTGTTATGCGCAAGGGTAGGATGCAAAGGTAAAATCATCAGTAAAATACCGAAACCTAAGATAAGAAGGATTATTTTGGATAAACTCACTTCATAAAAAAGTTGACCTAAATCTTCTTTTTGACGGTGCTTTTCACTCAAAGTTTTTAACGCAGAAAGGCTAAAGCCATAATCAACCCAGACATAGAAATATAGCATGGTACTTTGTGCCAACGCCACAACTCCATATTGAGCCAAGCCAATACGTTGAAGTAAAAGGGGAATTAACAAAAGAGGAATTAATAGGTTAGTCGCTTGCAAAAATGCCAACGCTACGAAGTTGCGAATAACACCTCGGTATTCATGAAAGGTATTTCGAATCGTAGCAAAAAACTTCATTGTTAGAGGATATGTATGAGAAGCCTAAAATAAAACATGAGTCATTCCAAATTTAGTGATTTGTGATTGAGTGTATGAGTGATTATTTTATTATTTGTATGCTAGAAGTAGAAACGCAATGCCTTGTGTCTAAAGCGGTGTCATTTTGAAATATGTATCAAAAAAGCGGTCGAAATTGTTTTTCGACCGCTTTTTTGATACAATTTAGAGAATAATCCTAATTTGAAAAATTCGGAATGACTTATGCTTATAGCTGTTGAAGACGCAAAATATTGCGTCTCTACTGATTTTTATCAAAACAAATCACCAATTCACTCAATACCCTACAATCTCGCATCAGAGAATGATTTGTCCCAGAAAGATTTAATATCATAAATCACGGCGTCTTCACCTTTGAGTGCATCAATGTTTAAGCTTGCAAACTCGTTGTGCGATACACATAGCAAGATACCTTCGTAGTCAGTGCCCAATTGGTCGAGCAACTGAATGCCATATTCTTCCGAAACTTCGTGTTTGTCGGCCCAAGGGTCATATACATCCACATCAATTCCAAACTCTTTTAGTTCGTTATACACATCAATGACACGAGAGTTACGAATATCTGGGCAGTTTTCTTTAAAAGTAACTCCTAAAATCAAGACTTTACAACCATCGATTTTATGTCCTTTTTTAATCAATAACTTCACTAATTTGTTGGCAACAAAAATCCCCATATTATCATTGACACGACGACCTGAAAGAATCACTTGAGGATAATACCCCAAACTTTCGGACTTGTGAAGTAAATAATAAGGGTCAACCCCAATACAGTGACCACCAACCAAACCTGGTTTGAATTTGAGGAAGTTCCATTTTGTCCCTGCTGCCTCTAATACTTCGGTGGTATCGATTCCCATTTTATCAAAAATCAAAGCCAATTCATTCACAAATGAGATATTGACATCACGCTGGGCATTTTCAATCGCCTTCGACGCCTCTGCTACTTTGATAGAAGTCGCCAAGTAAGTACCTGCTGTGATGATTGAACCATAAAGGCTATCCACAAATTGGGCGATTTCAGGAGTTGAACCAGAAGTGACCTTTTTGATTTTGGTCAAAGTATTTACCTTATCTCCTGGGTTGATACGTTCTGGAGAATAGCCACAGAAGAAGTCTTGGTTGAATACCAAACCACTTTCTTTTTCCAAAATCGGCACACAATCTTCTTCCGTACAACCTGGATATACCGTTGATTCATAAATCACAACATCACCTTTGCGAAGGACTTTTCCTACAGTTTTGCTGGCAGCAATTAAAGGAATCAAATCAGGTTTTTTGAAACGATCTATCGGCGTAGGTACGGTTACAATGAACACATTGCAGTCTACCAAATCATTGATATTGGCCGAAAAACTCAATAGAGTAGAAGACTGTAAATTGTCGGTCTCTACTTCCTGTGTGCGGTCATAACCTTTTGAGAGTTCATCGATACGACTTTGATTAATATCAAAACCTATCACTGGAATTTTTTTCCCGAACTCAACAGCCAATGGAAGCCCTACATATCCAAGACCGATTATTGCTATTTTACTTGTACTTAAGTCCAATATTTTGAGATAATTTTATGGAAAATCAAAAACCAAAAAGTCAGTATAACTGAAAGCTTGTCTTTATACTTTAGTCAAAAACCGAATTGCAGCTACGACAATGAAAATCAAAGGTAATCAATTTATTTTTTTAGTGGAAAAACAAATAACTCACCAGAATCGCTGTGATGATTCCAGCTAAATCTGCGGTCAAACCAGCCCAAAGAGTGTAACGTGTTTCTTTGATGTTGACAGAACCAAAATACAAGGCAATCACATAAAAAATCGTATCTGCCGAACCTTGGAACACACAAGCCAATCTGCCCGCAAACGAATCTGCACCAAAGGTTTTCATCGTATCAATCATCATGGCTCTTGAGCCGCCACCACTCAATGGATGCATCAAAGCTGTCGGAAGGGCATCAGTAAAGTCTGTATTGATATTTGTTAGGGCTAAAAGGTATTTCATGCCATCAACAATCCAAGTCAAAGCTCCTGAGTTACGCAATGCCCCAATCGCTACCAACATGGCTACTAAATAAGGAATAATACGAACAGAAGTCTCAAAACCACCTTTTGCACCTTCGATAAAAGCGTCAAAAATGTCAACTTTTTTACGCAATGCACCAAGCAAAAACGAAATGATAAGCCCAAACAAAATCATATTGCTCGATACCTTCGAAAAGATTTCGATTTGTTCTTTCGGAATGCTTGATAAATACCATAGCAATAGCCCAATAGCAGCTGTAATACCTCCTAACCACGTGATGATGACTCTATCTAACAGATTTATTTTTTGCTTGAAAGAGACAAATAGCAAGCCTGTAACCGTAGCAACATAGGTAGCAATCAAACATGGGATAAAAATGTCAGAAGCGTCTTTGGCACCATAAATCGCACGCTGTGCCATAATACTCAGTGGAATCAAAACGGGTCCTGCGCTGTGCAACACCATAAACATAATCTGAGCATTAGAGGCTACGGTTTTGCTTGGGTTCAACTCTTGCAAACTCTGCATTGCTTTTAGTCCAAAAGGTGTAGCAGCATTGTCGAGCCCTAACATATTGGCAGAGAAGTTCATAATCATTTGCCCACTTGCTGGGTGATTTTTAGGAACCTCAGGAAAAAGACGATTAAAGAATGGTCCAACAATACGAGCCAAAAAGTTGATGGCTCCAGCTTTTTCGCCAATATTTAACAAACCCATAAAGAACGTCATTACCCCAGCTAATGGAAGTGCAATGTTCATGACCGAAGTTTCTGCTGAGTCAAACATACCATCGACAATCAGTTTGAAGATTTCGGTGTCGCCTAAGAAAATCAACTTAAGCAAAGCCACAATAAAGGCAATCAAAAAAAATGCAATCCAGAGGTAATTAAGAGCCATTCTATCAGGTTGGGATTTGTATATGTTTATTGACAAGTATCAGCCTTAAGGGTACATAATTGCTGCATGGCGGAATACTGCCAAAAGTAAGGCAAACAAGGTTAGCATTACCGCCGAAAATGGAATCCAATGCCACTGTTTGATTACTTTAGCCAATTCATACGAAGCAACAGTAAAAGCAAATGCCGCAATCACATCGGCGGTATAATGTACATGTTGTAAAAGTAGGAAAAAAGCGATTAAAATGCAGGTGATACCAGCCAAGATTTTAGCAATATGCCCTTCTACAATAATCCAAATCAAGACCATTGTAGCAGTATGTCCCGAAAAGAATAAATCTTTGGTTACAGGCGAAGCCGTACCATACACCGCTGCTTCAGCAAAAGGGTCTGCCAAATTAATTAATCCCACGGGCGCATCGAGTGGCACTAAAGTGATAGTTACCATACGAAAAATCGTCACGCAAACGTAAGTAATAGCATAAAGTAAAAACACTTCGGCCTTTTTTAGACTTTGTATTAATGAGAAAATCAAAATACTGTACAATACCGTAAATATGGGTACAGATACGTCTATTGAAGGCAAGGCGTTCAACACTAAATCCTCAAGAGCGGCTCCTGGTCGTTTTTGGATATGGTTCAAATAACTCGGAAACTGCGTAGCACCAATAATTAAAATCCCTAGGGTTAGAATTATCTTTACGCTAAAATCGATGGTTTGAAAACCTTCTTTCCAACTCTTTGCAAATGCCTGAAAGTAGGAAAGTTTTTTCATTTCTTGAGATGTTGTTTTGGGTTTTTGTGTTAACAAATCGTTATCCATAAATCATGAGAAGATTATCGAGTCGTTGTAGCGTTTTGTCGGAAAGATGACAAAACAACTATAAAAAGATTGCAAACTTACATCAAGTTTTAAATGTTATCAATTATGAAAAGAAAAATTAGTGCCATTGTTCTTGGAATATTAACATTAGCAGTAAATATTTCATGTGCGCAAAAACCTGAAAATCAGAAAAATACTAAAATGGAGAACAAAGAAAAAGATAAACCAAGTGGCAAAACAGAAATCGCAACTTTTGGTGCAGGATGCTTCTGGTGTGTAGAAGCAGTATTCCAAAACCTCGAAGGAGTCGAAAAAGTTGTGTCAGGCTATTCTGGAGGCTCGGTTCCTGATCCTACCTATCGTGCAGTTTGTACTGGTACTACTGGACACGCCGAAGTTTGTCAGGTAATTTATGACCCTCAAAAAATTACTTTTGAAGAGCTTCTAGAAGTTTTCTGGAAAACACACGACCCAACTACCTTGAACCGTCAAGGAGCTGATGAGGGAACGCAGTATCGTTCGGTAGTTTTTTACCATAATGCCGAACAAAAACAACTGGCAGAATATTGGAAAGAAAAACTTAATGCCGAGCACGTTTTTCCAAATCCTATCGTGACTGAAATCAGTGCATTTACGAAGTTTTATCCAGCCGAAAACTATCACCAAGATTACTTTAATCAAAATGGCTATGAACCCTATTGCCAAATTGTGATTAAGCCAAAGTTAGATAAGTTTAAAAAGGCCTTCAAAGATAAATTGAAGCATTAATATGAGTCATCCCGAATTTAGCGATTTAGCGAATGAGTGATTAATTTAAAATTTGTATTCCATCAGTAGAGACGCAATGATTGCGTCTTAAGCCATTCATATCTAGCATAGTTTTATCAAAAAGGGATCGAAAAATACTTTTCGACCCCTTTTTTGATAAAAACTTGGAGCATAATCTCAATCCTAAAAATTCGGGATGACTCATGCTTCATCCCGTGAATTTTCCTAAAAATTCAGTGGGTCTAAGTTCTTAAAATGTCCATTCATGCGAATACGCTCCTTGGTTCTTTCCAGTTCTTGTAGAACTGGTAAAACCTTTTCTAAATGTTTGGAGATATAAGCCTGTCTTTCGGCTTCTGTTGGCATTTTGAGTAACTCATATTCTTTCTCTATAGATAAACCGATTTTATGGGCTATTTGGAAAGAATAAGGTTGAGGCTTTTGGACATTGAATTTGTTGTCTTCTCCAAGAAGCAAATAAAGATCATTAATCTGCTCTAATAATTTTGGAAAAACAGGTGGAGTAATTTCTGGATCTTTTAGGGCTTCGACCTCTCCTCCAGCATACAGCTTACCGTCTATTGGATTTTGGAAATCTAAAATTCTAAATACACGAACACCTTGTGTTTTGATATCCATTCTACCATCATCATATACTTTGTAAACCGAAGTAATCTTCACCTCTGTCCCAAAACCTTGCATTTTACCTTCAATAAATGCTGGTATTCCAAAGGTTGAATCTTGTTGAATAGCATCTTTGATCAACTGGCGATAGCGAGGTTCAAAAATATGAAGATTGAGGTCTTCCAAAGGAAAAACCACTAAATTGAGCGGAAACAGTGGTAAAAACTTTTGCATGTGATTAGTATCTACTTAAAACTAATGGGTATGTACTGTTGGCGGTTAGCAGTAGGTATTAGGCTAAATTCTCAGGAAACCTTAGAGACATTTTACCAAGTGCCATAGCCGACCACCGAAAGCCCAATAATGCAATTTTATTTTGCCTTATTACTTTAGTAATCGTACAAACTTAAATTAGATAATTGTGGATATGAAGTTAGTACTGTACGAAGGATTATAAAACCATCTATTTCGGATATCGGATGTTGGATTTCGGAAGTGTAAGCTTCTATATTTTGTAAAAAATAAAGGTATTTTACTTTATTTCCGAAATCAAAAATCCCAAATCAGCAATAGTTTGGAATCCTTCGTACAGTTCTGATTCACAACTCAAAATTCAGCATTATTATTTAATGCCTGCTTTTTCAATGGTAAAACCTACGCTGACAATGTCAGCAAGGGGATTTTGACGCATATATTGTTTTACCTGAATTTTGTACTTTCCTTTTTTGGGAAAAGAAAAACTTTTAAAAGCTAAAATTTTATGGTCATACACATCGCCTAAGCCTTCGCCTAATTTTTTACCTGTACTTGGATCAAAAAGTACTAATTCATCCAATTTTTGATGAATTACTTTTCCTTTATCATCTGATAAATAATGCGTTAGATAAAGGTTATAGTACGGATAAGAACGATTGTTACGAACATTGTAAAACACATTATAAGTCGTTGTTGTATCATCGACGTTGAATTCGAATTCGGGGGTATCTTTAATAAACCACTTGGCATCAGCAATGTTATAATTATCTTTCAAAATAGTATTTGAATCACAAGCTGACATGGCCGTTGCCAATAAAATACTTCCAATAAAAATTTTCGATTTCAAACTTTTGAGGAACATAAGAGTACGATGGATTAAAAAAAGGAGTTGGATTTGAAATGTTTCATTTCTCGCCCAAACTCCTTTTTTATTTATATAATGAGTTCACCTTCTATTTTGTGAAAATGGGTATTACTCTTTCAACTAGCTTTGAGAAGGTTTATTGTTATCATTCTTGCCATTTTTATGTTGATGTGGCGGACGATTATGATTTCCTTTCCCATTTTTATTAGCTCCTTGAGGATTGTTTTGCTGAGGCTTCTGAGCCTGTTTTGCTTGCTGTCCTCCTTGTTGTGGATTATTATGGTTATTCCCTTGATTTGGATTAACCTTTGGAGCGTTATTTGGCTGTTGTGGTTGTGTTTTTGCCTGAGGGTTTTTATTATGATTAGCTTGATGCTTATGATGGTTATTACCCTTTTGGCTATTGTTTTGAGGTTGTTGTTGCGGCTTTTTATCTACAACAACAGCTTTATCTTTTTTGTCAGAAACATCCGGACGAGTATCTTTTCTCTCATGCTTGTGTTCTCTGCGTTCAGATTTAACCTCTTGATGTTTATCGTTTTGTTTAGTTTTATTATGAGGCTTTTTCTTGTTGTTGCTGTATTTCTTGTCCATTTTGTCCAAGTCAGCATTCAAACCAGAAGTTGCCTTATCTAAATCTAAAGCTGCTGGAGTGCTTTCCATTACGTCTAAAGATTGAGGTTGGATACCTTTTTCATTTAGTTCAACCACCTCTCTAACTTTATCGACCGTCACTGGAATCCAGTTACTTTCTTCGCCACGATAACCAAACCACATGACACGTTTGAAGATGTCTGTTTTTTGTAAAAGTGCTTCGCCTTTCAACGTTTGCAGAGGCTTCTCGATAGTCGGAATATCTTTGAGGGCGTCCATATAAGTCTCAAGTTCATAGTTGAGACAACATTTCAGACGACCACATTGTCCTGATAATTTCACAGGATTCAATGAAAGATTTTGATAACGAGCTGCCGAAGTAGTTACGTTTTTGAAATCCGTTAACCACGTCGAACAACAAAGTTCGCGACCACAGACGCCAATCCCTCCCACACGAGCAGCTTCTTGACGCAAAGAGATTTGCTTCATTTCTACTCTAACTTTGAATTCGCTTGCCAAAATTTTGATAAGCTCACGAAAGTCTACACGGTCGTCGGACGAGTAATAGAATATCGCTTTGGTATTATCTGATTGAAACTCTACATCAGACAACTTCATGTCCAACTTAAGTTCTTTGATAATCTCGCGAGTACGATACATCGTTGGCAAGTCACGAGCGATAGCTTGCTCATGTTTTTCCAAGTCTTTATCATTGGCTTTGCGATAAACCACACGAACATTTTCATCATCTTTGATGCTTTTTTTCAGCATTTGGAGGCGAACTAATTCACCTTGAAGCGAAACAAAGCCAAGATGATGACCGTTTGGCACATCTACGATTACAGGGTCGCCTGCATATAATTCGATTTGATTAACATTTCGAAAATATTCTTTACGACCACCCTTAAATTTTACCTCAATGATATTAAACTTACTAAATGCGGGTACTTCCATATTTGACAGCCAGTCAAATACGTTCATTTTATTACACCCACCTGTACTACAAGCACCGTTATTTTTACAGCCACTTACAGCACCATTGTTATTACGAGTACCACAACTACCTGTGGAACATGATTTGCATCCCATATATCTTCAAAAGTGAACGAGATAATGAGGATAAGTAAGGTTTGACTTTGGAATATATTTCCTGAAATCTTTTTTACTATGGCTCAAAACTCAGTGAAACACTGACCTCTTAAAGTATAAAGATGGCGCACAAGCTAACGTTTCTGTCTTTAAGTAAATTCAGAAACGACTGATACATGATAGCCTCTAGCATTGTGTAATTCTTTCCATTCTTTAAGAGACTCAGCGACTAACTATACCTGAGCACGTCCAAACCAATATCGCGACGATAATACTTACCTTCAAATGAGATAGTACCTGCCGCTTTCTGTGATTTTTGGATAGCTCTTTCTAATGTATTAGACATTCCAGTCAGAGCCATTACTCTACCACCATTTGTCACGACAAGGTTTCCATCCAGTTTTGTACCAGCATGGAAAATTGAGGCATCTTCTACGTTTTCGTAACCTACAATTACATCACCTTTGTTATAGTCACCCGGATAACCACCTGCTACTACTACTGTAGTTACGGCGTGCTGTTTGCTTACAGAAAACTCTGCTTGCCCCAATTCGCCTTTAGCGGTTGCTATCATAAGAGTTAATAAATCTGACTCGATACGTGGTAGAACAACCTCTGTTTCTGGGTCGCCCATACGTGCGTTGTATTCAATCACGATAGGTTCTCCTTCGTGATTCATCAAACCGATGAAGATAAAGCCATTATACTTAATACCTTCTGCCTGTAAGCCAGTTAGTGTAGGTTTAACGATATTTTCTTCAACAGATTGCATAAATTTTTCGGTAGCAAAAGGCACTGGCGAAACAGCTCCCATACCACCTGTATTCAAACCTGTATCTGCTTCGCCGATACGTTTGTAATCTTTTGCTTCAGGGAGAATTTTGTACGATTCTCCGTCAGTAAGAACAAACACCGAAAGTTCGATACCTGTCAAAAACTCTTCAATTACCACTTTGCTACTAGCATCACCAAATTTGGCATCTACAAGCATTTCAGAAAGTGATGTTTGAGCTTCTTCTAATGTTTGGGCAATAATAACTCCTTTACCTGCTGCTAGTCCATCAGCTTTTAATACGATAGGAAGTTTTTGGGTAGCCAAATATGCTAAACCATCCTCTAGCGTATCTTTCGTAAAAGTTTGTGATTTTGCAGTAGGAATACCATATTTTACCATAAAGTTTTTCGAAAAATCTTTCGAACCTTCTAGCATTGCACCTTTCGAGTCTGGACCTACCATCAAAATATGTTGTAAATCTGGGCGACTTTGGAAATAGTCACGAACACCTCTTACAAGTGGTTCTTCAGGACCAACAATTACTAGTTCGATTTGATTTTCTAAAACTTGCTCTGCGATTTTTTCAAAATCATTGAAGCCAACAGCCAAGTTTGTAGCAATAGCAGCTGTACCAGCATTACCTGGAGCTACGAATAATTTTTCGCAAAGGGGGCTTTGAGCGATTTTCCAAGCAAATGCGTGTTCACGTCCGCCCGAGCCTAAAATTAGTATGTTCATTGAATTGGTTAATCTAAAATAAACAGCCTTTAAATAAGACTATTTGTTTGAAATTGAATTGAGTACAAAGGGATAGCAAAATTAACGCACAAAGAGGCATTTATGAAATCCTAGCTCAGCATTTTTAACAAAACTATCAGAATCTTATTAATTGGAAGATTTTGAAGATGTGTTTGAAGTCATAAATTGCCAACAAATATTATCGACTTTTTATTCCTTAAACCTATAGTTTGTTTATTTAAAATGCTTGAACAAGGTTTTCTTAATACCTCTTCGTAATAGTTTTTTTGATAATCTAGTTGGCAAGTTCGCTCAAGAATTTAATTCTCATTAAGCGTAATTCCTCCTCTGTAATATCATCAATTCCACATTTATCTAATGCTACTGCAATATTGTCGGTTTCGGCATGCAAGAAATAATCATAGATTTCGTCTTGCTTGTCTGGCTCAACTACCTGATTGATATAATAATCCAAGTTGAGTTTTGTTCCCGAATAACAGATATGCTCGATTTCTTCGATTAGGTCTTCCATTGCCAATTCTTTTTGTTCGGCAATAATGTCCAAATCTACTTTACGGTCTACCTGTTGGATAATATGAATTTTGATTTTTGACTTATTAACTGTCGATTTTACGACTACCTCAGTAGCAGTTTCAATTTCGTTGTCCTCTACATACTTTTTGATTAAGTCAATAAATGGACGACCAAATTTCACTACTTTACCCATACCCACACCGTTGATTTGAGCCATATCCTCTTTTGTAGTAGGATATGTTGTGGCCATTTCTTCGAGTGAAGGATCTTGGAAAATTACGTAAGGAGGCAAGTTTTTGTCTTTCGCAATTTTCTTTCTAAGGTTTTTCAACAATTCGAACAATGCTGCATCGTACGAACCGCCGCCACCAGCCAATGATTCTTTTTCGTCTTCTTCCTCAATATGTTCGTTTTCGTAGTCGTGATCTTTCGAAAGCGTTAATGGGAAAGAATCCTTCAAGAAAGCATGACCTTTTTCAGATACTTTTAAGATACCGTAGTTTTCAATATCTTTTTCTAAGTAGCCTAAAACAGTGATTTGACGAATAACCGATAACCATTGTTCTACAGGTTCTTGCTGTTGTGTTTTTTTCTTAGCTGTTTTTGGCGCTTTTTTGGCTTTAGGTTTCGGAATCGGATTTCCATCCTCATCTTCTTCATCTGAGTATTCTACTTCTTCGTCTTCTTCATCCTCCTCATCCTCATCATCGTCGGCTTGAAGTTTGAAGTAGCTTTTCCCTTTTCCAAAAATGTCTAATTTATGATGCTCGTAGCTCGTTACGTACTGGTTTTTGTGACCAAGCAATACATCTGCCAAGTGTTGTGCGTCAAAACGCTCACCTGTCATGATGGCTGCTTGTAATGCCAAAACTACCTCTTGTTCTACTTTGAACTTTGGTGTTGGTTTTTTACAGTTATCACAATAGCCACAATCTTTTTCTACTTGCTCTCCAAAATAGTGGAGCAATTGACGACGACGGCAAACTCCTAGAGTAGAGTAGGATACCATCTCGTTCAATAACATACGGGCATTGTCGCGCTCGTTGATAGTTTTGTCTTTGTTAAACTTATCCAGCTTGTTGATGTCCTCTTTTGCATAGAACATGATACAAATACCCTCCAAACCATCGCGACCTGCACGACCTGTTTCTTGGTAGTATCCCTCTAATGATTTTGGCGCATCGTAGTGGATTACAAAACGAACATCTGGCTTATCGATACCCATTCCGAAGGCAATCGTTGCTACCATTACTTCAGCCTCCTCGTTCAAGAAAGCCTCTTGGTTGGCCATACGAATGTCACTATCCAAGCCTGCATGATAAGGAAGCGCTTTGATACCGTTTACATTCAATACCTCGGCTACTTCTTCAACTTTTTTGCGACTCAGACAGTAGATAATCCCAGCCTTACCGTGATTCACTTTGATGAATTTGATAATTTGCTTATCAATATCATCACGCTTAGCACGGATTTCGTAATACAAATTCTTGCGGTTGAAAGACGACTTAAACAAAGTAGCATCATCCATATTCAGGTTTTTCTGAATATCCTGTTGCACCTTTGGTGTGGCAGTTGCGGTGAGCGCAATAATTGGCAAAGTACTATCTAAGCTTTCGACAATACTGCGAATTCGGCGATATTCTGGGCGGAAATCGTGTCCCCATTCGGAGATACAGTGCGCTTCGTCGATGGCTACGAAAGAGATTTTGGCTTGCTTCAAGAAAGCAAGGTTATCTTCTTTGGTCAAAGACTCAGGAGCAATGTACAACAATTTCACTTGGCCACTGATTACGTCATTTTTTACTTTCGTCATCTCGGCCTTATTGAGCGACGAATTCAAAAACTGCGCATTGATACCAAAAGCGTTCATCTGATCCACTTGGTTTTTCATCAATGCAATCAATGGCGAAATAACAATAGCAGTCCCTTCAGTGGCTATGGCTGGTAATTGATAACACAATGACTTGCCTGCCCCTGTCGGCATAATTACGAAAGTATTTTTTCCTGCTAAAGTATTCTTAATGATATCTTCCTGCTCGCCACGAAACTGGCTGTAACCGAAGGTTTCTTTGAGTTTTTCCTTCAACAAGTCGGTGGTCTCTTGACTAACACTCATTGTCTTCAAACTTATTTGAGGTTATGAATAAAATTGATATTTGGTGGTTGTGAGACTGTACTTATATAATAGTTTATCTTTGCACTAAAATTAATACAAAACCAGTCATTAAAAACCGTTTCTAAAATTGAAATTAGTAAAAAATATTCAATCAACAGCAAAAAAAGTTTTGCAGGAAGAAGCCGAAGCGATCCAAAAAATTATTGATAAAATTGATTCAGATTTTGAATCATGTGTAAATCACTTACTTAACAGTCGTGGTCGCTTTGTGATTACAGGTATTGGTAAATCTGCAATCATTGCTCAAAAAATCGTTGCAACGCTTAATTCGACAGGTACGCCAGCTTTGTTTATGCACGCTGCCGACGCTATTCATGGCGACCTCGGAATGATTCAAGATGGAGATACCGTTATGTGTATTTCTAAATCTGGAGATACTCCTGAAATTAAGGTACTTGTACCCTTAATTAAGCGTACAGGGGTGAAACTCATTGCGATGGTTTCAAACCCCCAATCGTATTTAGGGAAAAACGCTGATTTTATTTTACATGCTTTAGCCGAAAGAGAAGCTGACTTACTTAATCTGGCACCAACAACTAGTACAACTGTGGCACTTGCGCTAGGCGATGCATTGGCTGTATGTTTATTGGAATGCCGTGGTTTTAGTAGTACAGATTTTGCTAAATATCACCCTGGAGGTGCTTTAGGTAAAAAATTGTACTTGAAAGTAAGCGATATTTATCCAAATCATGAATTACCGATTGTTCAATACAATACCTCTATCAAAGATGCTATTGTCGAAATCAGTTCGAAACGTTTGGGTGCAACTGCCGTTGTGAATGCAGACGGCACTTTGGCTGGTATCATTACCGATGGTGACGTTCGTAGAATGTTGAATAAGTATGAGGTTTTGACAGGTTTGGAAGCGAAAGATATTATGACCGCTAACCCGAAAACAATCGAACCTGACGCGTATGCAACAGAAGCCCTTCAAGTAATGCAAGAGAAAAACATCACTTCTTTGGTAGTACTAGAAAATCAAAAACCTATTGGTTTTGTGCACTTGCATGATTTGTTGAAAGAAGGACTGGTTTGATTTTAGATTTCTGATTGCGGAAGTCGGATTTATTATTTATTGAGGTATTATTCAAGTATTAAACGTAAATCCTCGTTGAGAATATAGAATTTCTATATTCTCAACGAGGATTTACGTTTGTTTTTGATTCGAAAATCTGAAATCAAATATCCAAAATCTACAATCGAATCTATCTCATTCTATCTGCTGAGCGCACTAGCATCTCATCGCGACGGATTAGACGGTTAGCAATCATATTTGCTAATAAGGCAAATACGCCTGCATAAAAGCCTAAAGCATAGTTTCCTTGATTTTCTGGTTCGAAAAGAGGAATGCCTTCTTTGAAAATATTGAAAAAACTAGCGCCTAATACACCCGCCAAAACTGCCGAGTTTAAGGCTCCTAAAGACATTTGCAATACTCTTTTCTTGTACTGAGAAATAGAAAATGCCGCAATTAGCGCTGCCAATCCAGCCAAAATTGCAATATAAATCGTGCTTGAGCTCACAGTAGTAGCTCCTTGTGTATGTTCTAAAGCTTTGGCTGTCAATACGACTTTTTGATTGAGTGCAGCACTACTTTTTTCCCAAACTGGGCTACTAATTACAACTCCCATGGCAATTACTATTAATGCCAATAAAAGACTTTGTGTACGTTGAATCATTTTGTTATAGCTAAATCTTGTTTTTCAAAAACCCACAGGGTTTATTTTGATTTGGCAAAGTTCCGAAACTTTAATTAAGTAAACAAGTGGGTATTTCAAAGTTCCTTTGCCATGATTTTGGCCGAAGACAAAGCCAATGGAATTCCTCCGCCAGGATGTACGCTTCCTCCCACAAAATATAAATCTTTGATGCTTTTTGAAAAATTCGCATGTCTCAAAAACGCCGCATATTTGTTGTTAGAAGAGTTTCCATACAAAGCTCCTTGCGCCGAAGATGTTTTCAGCTCTATACTCCTTGGATCTAAAATAGCCTCAGTTTCTATCAAAGAAGCTAAGTCACAAGACAATATTCTCGAAACTTTTTGAATTACCTGTTGTCGAAGGTCTTGAATGAGCTTATCCCAATCTTGCCCCTCATTGGCTGGTGCATTAATGAGTACAAACCAGTTTTCACAACCTTCTGGTGCATCGTCTGGCTTGTGTTTGGAGCTAATATTGATATATACGGTAGGGGCATTAAATATTTTTTTATCCTCAAACATCACTCGAAATTCTTCGCGATAATCATCACTAAACAGGATATTATGAAGTCCCAACTCAGGAAAAGACTTTTTAACTCCCCAATAAAAAATCACACCCGAACTTGATTTGGGTTGATTTAGTAGCTTATCTGGATGAGGCGATTGTGGTAATAACTTGCGATAGGTATGAGTAACGTCCATATTAGAAACTACCTTGTCGAAGAATAGTTCTTGCTCTTCTCTATGCTGAGATACAACACGAATGCCCTTTACTTGCTGATTTTGGGTAAGAATTTCTTTTACACGGTATTGAAAATGGAATTTTACTCCGATTGATTTTGCCAAATCGACAAGCACATTCGTAATATCAACCATTCCTTTTTTTGGAAAAAAAGCACCCACATTATATTCCAAATGTGGAATAATATTCAATGTTGCAGGAGTTTGATATGGGTCTGAACCATTATAAGTGGCGTATCTATTGAAAAGTTGTACCAGTTTAGGATGTCGGAAATACTTTTCATTGGCATGATTCATCGTTCCGAAAATGCCAAGTTTAGGAAGATTGAGGTAACCTCGTAAGGCCTTTTTTGAAGTCCATGTGGATAACTTGTGTAAAGAATCTTGTAAGAATAAGCCATCTAACACTTCGTATTTAAAAGCACTATCTTTTAAGAATTGTTCTACTTTCAAAGCCGAAATACCCAGAATCTTTTCTACTTCTTGAGCAAATTTGGAAGGTTCTGCGTAGGCATTTAGTCTAGTTCCATCTTCCCAGAAATAATGACAAATGGTGGATAGTCGCTCATATTCAAAAAAATCAGACGCTTTTTTCCCTACTAACTGGAATAGTTCTTCTACCAAATGTGGTAGGGTAAACAAGGATGGACCTGCATCAAATCGGTATCCATCTTGCTCAAAACTACTGAGTTTTCCACCAGCATATTCATTAGCCTCAAAAACTTCTACTTCATAACCCTTATGCGCTAAGCGAATCGCCGACGCGATTCCTGCAATACCTGCTCCTATGATTGCGACTCTTTTCATTCTTTTTGTGTTAGCATTCTTCCTTCAAATACCACTTTTCCTCCTTTTATGAAACTACTGATTAGTAAGAATGTTTGAGGCTTATACGTTTGTTTTCTTCTCTTAAGATGTGATTTTTTCTGGTAAAAAGTAAAAAGGTGACCTCTCCAAGCCTACAAATACTTGTGAGGTGACTCTTCTATCTTGACATTTTTTTACTAATCCTAAAGAAAGTTACAGATTCTACTCAAATAGATTTTAAATTCTTTTGGGTGACACCCTACAAATTCTGTAATTTTGCGAATTATTTAGCTCGGACAGGTATGTCCATATTTTTTCATAAATAAGAGATTACATAGACGGACAATACCGTCCGTATCAAAAACTTATGTTAAGAACTCACAACAACGGCGAACTTCGTATCGCTAACGTAAACGAAATCGTAACGCTTTGTGGATGGGTACAACGTACTCGTGACAAAGGTGGTATGATTTGGATTGACCTCCGTGACCGCTATGGTATTACCCAATTGATGTTAGAAGAGGGTAAAACTCCAAAAGAAGCCATCGAAACTGCTCGTTCACTTGGACGTGAATTTGTGATTTCGGTGACAGGAACTGTAGTTGAGCGTCTTTCGAAAAATGATAAATTACCTACTGGAGATATTGAAGTGAAGGTAACGGAATTGAGCATTTTGAACCCTGCTAAACTTCCTCCATTCTTAATTGAAGATGAAACAGATGGTGGCGATGATATTCGTATGAAATATCGTTACCTTGATTTACGTCGTAATCCTGTTCGCCAGAACTTGATTTTACGTCATAAAATGGCTCAAGAAGTACGCTCGTACCTCGACAAGCAAGGATTTATCGAAGTA
Source organism: Cellulophaga sp. BC115SP (assembly GCF_009905545.1). Lineage (GTDB taxonomy): Bacteria > Bacteroidota > Bacteroidia > Cytophagales > Spirosomataceae > Flectobacillus > Flectobacillus rivi. The sequence continues at coordinate 115,397 of NZ_JAAALB010000004.1, forward strand.
GAAACACCTGTTTTGATTAAATCTACGCCAGAAGGTGCCCGTGACTTTGTAGTTCCATCACGTATGAACCCAGGTGAGTTTTATGCTTTGCCTCAGTCTCCTCAAACATTTAAGCAGCTTTTGATGGTATCGGGCTTTGACCGTTACTTCCAAATCGTAAAATGCTTCCGTGACGAAGACTTACGTGCAGACCGCCAACCTGAGTTTACTCAAATCGACTGCGAAATGTCTTTCATCGAGCAAGAAGATATTCTTCAAATGTTCGAAGGTTTGATTCGTCAGTTATTCCAAAACTTGAAAGGTCTTGAAATCAATGAAATTTCTCGTATGACTTATGCTCATGCCATGAAATATTATGGTTCTGATAAACCAGATATTCGTTTTGGTATGGAGTTTTATGAGTTGAAAAGCGAAGAGGTTGATTTAACTTCTGGCAAAAACTTCCCAGTATTCGATGCCGCATCAGTAGTCGTAGGTATCAATGCGAAAGGTTGTGCTGAGTACACTCGTAAGCAAGCAGACGAGTTAACTGATTTTGTGAAACGTCCTCAAATTGGTGCGAAAGGCTTGATTTATGTGCGTTACAATGCTGACGGTTCAATCAAATCTTCGGTAGATAAATTCTACTCAGAAGAGGATTTGAAAAAATGGATTGAAGCAGCAAATGCACAACCAGGCGATTTATTGTTGATTTTGTGTGGTGATGGCGACAAACCAAGAAAGCAATTAAACGAATTGCGTTTAGAAATGGGTAACCGTTTGGGCTTGCGTAATCCTAACGAATACTCAGTACACTGGGTTGTTGACTTCCCATTGTTGGAGCACAGCGAAGAAGAAAATCGTTGGTTTGCAATGCACCACCCATTCACGTCTCCTAAGCCAGAAGATATCGAATTCTTGAAATCAGGTGATTTAGGTAAAATCCGTGCCAATGCTTATGATATGGTTATCAATGGTGTTGAAGTAGGTGGTGGTTCAATTCGTATTTTCCAAAAAGACCTTCAAGCTAAAATGTTTGAAACGCTTGGATTCTCTGACGAAGAGGCGAAGCACCAATTTGGCTTCTTGATGGATGCTTTCGAATACGGCGCTCCTCCTCACGGTGGTTTGGCATTTGGTTTTGACCGTCTTTGCTCATTGTTTGGTGGTTCAGACTCAATTCGTGACTTTATCGCCTTCCCGAAAAACAACTCAGGACGCGATGTAATGATTGACTCTCCATCTACAATTGATGCAAAACAATTGGATGAATTAAAAATCAAAACTATTGTATAGTTTTGGTTTCTTGAAATAAACAAAAACGGCAAAGATTAACTCTTTGCCGTTTTTTTGTTGCTAAAACTTTAGATAGGTGACATTATTTCAATTCTGCAATAATATCACTTACTTTTTGTTCATAAGTTTTGTCTAAAAATTCATTGTTATACCAAAATTCAAGTTTCTCTACAATTTGGGGAAGGTAGATGTATGATTTATTTTTGAGATTATCTTGATAAATCATATCTGCTTTGGTATTATCTCCAAGCAATCTAGCAATGATAACCTCATTAGCTCTATTGAAGTGCTCATAAAGGCATATCTTCCACTGGCTGTATCCTTGTTCTGACATCTTACCTCTGATAGGTTCAAATAAAGATTCTTTATCTTGTATCAAGCTTTCATCAACTTTATCGATGGCTGGGTTAACAAAAGAATGACCAAACTCGTGTACACAAATATCTCGTAACGAAACAGGATTGCCATATCCTAATTGAAGATTTGATATTTGGTTCACTTCTTTAGGCTTGTTAAAAGAGGCAAAAATATTACCAATTGTATTGACATTACCTGCAGCAAAACCTTGCCCAAAAGGAATCGTTAGGCTAGGATATAGTCGATAGTTTTGAACACTCTTTCCGTATATGTGCTCCATCTCTACAATGAAACTTTCTTGAGGAATATTGTGCTCCACTTCCTGAATCATTTTTTGATAGTACGGACTGTATCTTTTCAAGAAATCTTGAAAATTAATTTCAATAGCAAATGCATTGAAGGCATTAACTAGCTTTTCCGCTTCTGCTTTTGATGAGTAATGGCTTAAAAAGGGATTATCTTCGGTCAATGTTGCATTAGGGAAATTGTCGAGTTGTAATAAAAAATTAGAGTTATGGAGATAAAAGTCTTTATCAAAGAAGGTTTTGATGATTGCTAAGTTTTTTGAGGCTAAAAAAGGCTTAAACTCGTTGCCAATTTTGGTAGTGAGTGCATACAAATCTTTGATTTTCACTTTCTCTCCATTCATCTCAAAAGTTTGATCATCTGGAATTTCATTAAAGTCGCTTAGGTTTAAAAGGGTATAGCATAAACCTAGCAATTCAATATTTTGATGATAGTTTACCTGAATTTTCTTTTCAATTAAAGTCGGATATAGCAATGCAAAAGAACCTTGTGCTTTCTCCCCAGAAATTTTTAATACTTGAGATTGTGACAAACTAATTTTCTGATGATTGACTTTATGGGATGTTGACAGTATTGTATTGTTCGATGCAAGCACAACCTTACCTTTTGAAGTATTTATCGATGAGCTTAAATAAACTAAGGCGTTGGTTTGTTTAGGAAATTTTAGTTTTTCTGTCCCTGTAAATTCATCAAAACTGGCTTTAATAAAGTTGTCGCGAGGGTGCTCACTTTTCCAGTTTTTTGTTACTGAGCATGAACTAACAATGATTGATGCAATAAGCAATAAGGATAATTTTTTAGTCATTTGAGAGAGTTGTTTTGGGCGTAATACGATTTTAGTTTACGATAATAGCTAAGTTTTAGATGGAATTCGCTATTGATTTGATAGATGTACACAGAAATTGTTGAATGGGAAATTAAATGTATGGAATCATAAAAAATAAAACCTCGGAAGTGTCAGCTAGGTTACTTCCGAGGTTTTTATCGAATACCGAAATGCTATTAGTTGCAGGTATCTAAGATTTTTTTGACAGCCTTGACATCTGTAATCGTCTTTTCGCCACCCCATTCGTTATAAATATAGGTGGTGATTTCGGCTACGTCTATGCCTTGTAATTGCTTGTTGGCTGGCATAGGCTGGTGATAGGTTTTACCGTTTACAACAATGGTATCATTTAAGCCATTGCGGATACCACAAATAATACGATTTTTATTCTTTTTCAAGAAATCAGAACCATTAATAGGAGGGTATAGACCTGCTAATCCTTTACCGTCTACTTGATGACAGTTTTCACAATGTGTTTTGTACAAAGCTTGTCCGTCGATATAATATTGTTTGAGCTTGAGTTCTTCTTGACTTTGGCAGGCCATCATCAAGGTTGTAACAAACAAACCGAATAAGAATTTTTTCATAAGAATATACCTCTATTAATAAGCTTTAGGCAATATGCTGTAAGCATTAGGCAAGCATAACTTTTAGCTTACTGCATATTGCTTAATGCCTATTGCGGGTAAAATTAATCTAATTTTGCCCATTAACTTATTTCAACGCTATTTTTGTGGATATTGCTCAGCTAAAAGCACTTCAATATCCTTGATTAAATTATCGACTTTTTCAGGAACAGTTCCGTCATAGATACCTCTGATGTGGCGATCTTTATCTACCAAAATGAAGGCGCCACTGTGAACAATTCCTCCTGGTTGAGTAGGGTCGTCGGTAGCGGTAACCATATAGCTTTTTTGACCAAGTTCATAGATTTTCATCTTGTCGCCTGTCACCATTTGCCATTTTTTAGAATCAAGCCCCAAGTTTTGTCCAAATTCTTTCAAAACGCTCGGCGTGTCGTGACGAGGGTCGATGGTATGTGACAAAATCATGAAATGCGGATTGTCTTTATATTTTTCAAAAACTCTCAACATTTGAGTTTTCATTTTAGGACAAATCGTAGGGCAAGTCGTAAAGAAAAAGTCGGCGACATAAATTTTGCCTTCAACGTCTTTCTGCGTAAAAACTACAGAATCTTGATTGATAAAGCTAAAGTCAGGAATAGTATGATAAACCGAATCGGTGATGCTTTTACCGTTTTCTACTCTGGTTTCTACGCTTTTTTGACCAAGATAGGGGAGTTTTTTTGAGCTATTAGAGCATGACCAAGCCAATAATGCTATACCTACCATTAAAGCTTGTTTTGTTAATGAATATAGTCGCATTATTTGCTTAAAAATTGTTTGGCGTTAGTAATACTTGTATTGGTAATATCTTTTACTTCATTGATTCTTTTCTTCTCGTTTTCGAGATATTTAATCACCTCTTCATTGCCTTTGCCTTTCACTGACTCTGGATTATATTCAGCCATCCAATTAGACATTTTAATATCGGCAGAATCAAGCTGAATAAACAAATCACGTGCTTTTACTGAGTCTTTCGAAACTTTAGCTACACTGTCGAGTTGGCTTTTGAGGGTCATGATTTCATCCATTTTAGGCATTACTTCATCATGTACCGCAATCACTTCATCGATGAGTTTTTTTTGTTGATCTTCTTGTTGCGCTTTCTGACAAGAACTTGCTCCAAGCAGGAACAACACTGGAATAATAATCTTTTTCATAAGCATTTAAAATATATCGTTCTGTGAACTAGCAAAGGGTGTTTGGTGATTAGATAGAATCAAACAACAAAAAAAGGGGATGTTTGCTCCTTATAAAATGACGACGGTCAGTTATTGTTCTTGAAGGTGTTTTTCAAGAATTTCACGTGCATTGTCCAAAATAGCCGCAGATGGGTTTTGCCCACCAATCATTTGAGCTATTTCCATGATACGTTCGTCTTTAGATAACTCTTTAATTCTAGAAACGGTTCTTTCAGATGAGTGGTCTTTGTACACAAAATAATGAACTGACCCTTGAGCTGCAATCTGATGTAAGTGGGTAATGGCAATAATTTGGTGGCTTTTACTCATCTCACGCATCATATTCCCTACTTTGATAGATACTTCTCCCGAAATACCTGTATCAATTTCATCGAAAACGATCGTTGGCAAAGCACGTTTATTAGCCAAAATATATTTAATTGCTAGCATCAAACGGCTAAATTCACCACCAGAAGCTACATTTTTGAGAGGCTGTGGCTTAATCCCTTTGTTGGCAGAGAATAATAAATTTACCACGTTGATTCCTGTAGGAGATGGCTTGATAAATTCATTCTCAACTTTTAGAGCAGCGTTTGGCATTCCTAAGTCTATCAAAAGACTTGTAATTTGAGCTTCAATCGTACTCAAGACATTTAGTCGAGACTTCGAAAGGGCTTCGGCACTTTTTTGTAAGGCTTTTTCTGCCTTTTCAACTTTAGCTTTTGCCTCTGCTAAATGCTCATCAAGATTCAAAACCTTGCCAACTTTTACTTCTAAGTCTGCTTGAATCTTTAGTAAGTCGGTGTCCTTTTTAACCTGATGTTTTTGTAATAAATGATAAATAGTATCTACTCTTACCTGAAGCGCTGCAATTTTCTCGTTATCTATTTCTACTTGTTCCGATTCTCCTTCTATTTCGTTAGAAATATCCTTGATTTCGATCAAACAAGAATTCAGTCTTTCACGCAATTGTTTAAAATGCTCGCCATATTGACTAATAGCGTTGAGGTTGGCTAATGTGGTACCAAACAAAGAAATGATAGATTGCTCAGAGCCACTCAGTATCTCGGCAGATTGTTGGAGTTTAGATTTGACATCTTCAGCATTTTCGAGCTTATTGAGCTCCGCTTCGAGACTCTCCAACTCATTTCCTTTTAGTTTTGCTTTTTGAAGTTCATCGAGCAAAAAGGAATTATAGTCAAACTCTTTTTTACTGTTTTTTGCGTCGTTAACTAATTCATCATAAGCCTTGTAAGCTTTTTGATAATTGCTAAAATCAAGTTTGTATTTTTCGAGAAGCGTATCATTTTGAGCAAAAGTATCAACGATTTGGAGTTGATATTCGGTTGCTCCCAACAACAAATTATCGTGTTGAGAATGCACATCCATCAATTGGGAAGCAATACGACGGAGTGTTTCAAGATTTACAGGAGTATCATTGATAAAAGCACGAGTTTTGCCCTGAGGCGAAATTTCTCGGCGAATAATACAATGGTCTTCGTAATCAAGTTCCTCTTCTTCAAAAAGACTTTTGATAATAAAACCAGAAAGGTTAAACTCTCCCTCAATCACACATTTATCTTCTGGATTGTAGAGGGTTTTGGTGTCGGCACGATTCCCTAACAACAAGCCAATAGCCCCCAACATAATAGACTTACCCGCACCTGTCTCACCCGTAATGATGTTTAAGGCGGGATTTGGAGTCAACTCCAGGCGCTCAATCAGCGCATAGTTTTTTATCTTTAAATGAGTAAGCATCGTATTATGAAGAATCCAGAAAGGTAAAACTACCCGTCCAAAGATGATGTACCTTGATTAAGTTTTATAAGTTTTGCTCAAAATCCTAAGCAAATCTCAAAGCTCTTGGCTAATAACCGTAAGCTACGACGACATTTTTACAAAAATACAATCTATAATATTATCAATCGGTAAATTTAATCTTCAAATTTTGCGCTACGTTTTTGCGTTTGCGCCAAAAATGCCTCCTGCAAGTCATTGGACAATAGCATAGCAGCGTTCCAAGTGGCCATATATTCAAGGCTATCTTTGGTCGAATGTTCTAAACTGTAGTTCAAAATGTGTTTAGTACCTCTAATAGCTAGGGGCGATTTGGAGGCAATTTGTGTGGCAATCTCCCATACATATTTATCAAGTTCCTCTCTCGACTCGAATGCTTTATTAACGAGTCCTATTTGCTGTGCTTCTATGCCCGCAACCGCCCTGCCAGTAAAAGCTAGTTCTCTAGCTACACTTGGGTTGATGAGTTTGGGCAAACGTTGTAAAGTACCAAGGTCGGCTACCATTCCCATATCTATCTCTTTGATGGTAAAATACGTATCATTGGTACAATAGCGCATATCTGCTGCGCAAATTAGGTCGACACCTGCACCTATGCACCCTCCATGAATAGCCACTAGAACGGGCTTTGTACAATTTTCTATGGCATTGATAGGTGATTGGAGCTCAATAATTTGCTTACGAAGTTTCTCTCTTCTTTTTCCTTCGCAAGATATGGTATTTTGAGTAACTGACATCAATAGAGATAAATCAATTCCTGCACAAAAATGTTTGCTATCTCCTCCTGAAATAATTACTACTCGTACAGAATCGTCCTCATTAATTTGTTCAAATATTAATTGTAGTTCTTCCCACGACTTGGCGTCAAGGGCATTGGCTTTATGAGGTCTGTTGATAATGACTTGAGCAATATGGTTTTGGATACTGAACAGAAGTGTTTCCATGTTAAAAATAGTTTAGCCTATTATTGAAAGATTAAGATAACAATTCTTTTGTTACAGAATGAATCTATAAAAATTTAGCAGAATTTAATTAAATATTAAAGTCTTGTATGTCAAATTGTTGTAATATTGCCCCCGAATAAAAATGAGCTAAATAATAATTACTTTTTGCTCTTTGGCATTCACCTTTTACCTTTACGAAACTTTTCTTAATAATAGGAATTTTCAATAACAGATAACGACACGAAAAAATGAGTGTACTTGTTAACAAAAACTCTAGAATAATTGTACAAGGCTTTACGGGCTCGGAAGGTACTTTCCATGCTCAGCAGATGATAGAATACGGCTCGAACGTCGTAGGTGGTGTTACTCCAGGAAAAGGTGGTACTACTCACCTTGACCGTCCGGTTTTCAATACTGTATTGGAGGCTGTTCAACAAGTAGGTGCTGACACTTCGATTATTTTTGTTCCGCCTGCATTTGCTGCAGATGCTATCATGGAATCAGCTGACGCAGGTATCAAAGTGATTATTTGTATCACTGAAGGTATTCCTACTAAGGACATGATCTACGCTAAAGAATACATCAAAGGCAAAGAAACTCGTTTGATTGGCCCTAACTGTCCAGGCGTAATGACTGCTGGAGAATGTAAAGTAGGTATCATGCCTGCATTTATCTTCTCTAAAGGTAAAATTGGTATCGTTTCAAAATCAGGTACTTTAACTTACGAAGCAGTAGACCAATTAACAAAAGCTGGCTTAGGTCAGACTACAGCTATCGGTATTGGTGGTGACCCAATCATTGGTACTACTACTAAAGAAGCTGTTGAGTTGTTGATGAACGACCCTGAAACTGAAGGTATCGTAATGATCGGTGAAATCGGTGGAGGAATGGAAGCTGAAGCTGCTCGTTGGATCAAAGAAACTGGTAACAAAAAACCAGTTGTTGGTTTCATCGCAGGTCAAACTGCTCCAAAAGGTCGTCGTATGGGTCACGCTGGTGCTATCATCGGTGGCGCTGACGATACTGCTGCTGCTAAAATGGCTATCATGGAAGAGTGTGGTATCCATGTAGTTCACTCACCTGCTGACATTGGTGAAACAATGTTGAAAGCACTAGGTTTGAAATAATTGTGAGTCGGCAGTTGGCTTTTGCTTATAGGTGATGTAATTTTGTAAAAATATTACACGGTATTGCAACAAGTTAACGCTTCATATTATCAAAATACGGCAAAACCTGACAAATCGATATTTGTCAGGTTTTTGTGCTTCATGCCGTTGCAAGGATTCTTTATCGGAATGTTCTTGCTTTCTTCTATTTCATCTTCGTTGGCTGGCAATGTGGGTCCAAACAATGCCTATTATTTGGTATATGATTACCATGATGATTGGCAGGTATTTGACGAACAATACAAAGCCTATGTTCCTTACATCCGTAATGAGCACAAAGACTATAATTCTTTTAGCTTATTTTTTGATTCTGAAAACTACAGAGGCTATAAGCTGCTATATTTTTCGAGTAAAGAAAACTATCTTTTTATCAATGCTTCTTTGCAGCGTAAGCTACCTGTAGACCAATGGGTCGTTATGGATGTTGATAGTTTGAAAGAGAAATATGGTAAGACTAAAGTATTTTTGACTTTCTATGGTAACAATACTAGCGTTGAAGCCATCTCTGTATTAGTAGGAAATAAGGTTTCGAAGGTGGAGAAAAGTATCCAAATCTCAGATTCTTTGTTGACTGTAATTCCTAGAGAGCTAACTCCTTTTCAGGATTATTTGATACTAAGTATTTTGTTTTTGGCAATATGCTACGCCTTTTTATATAACATACAACCAAAGGCATTTGACCGATATTTTAGTATTAAAGATTTACTTACGATTAACCTTCGGGAAGATTCTTTAGTAATCAATAAGCCCTTCGATTTAGCCAATTTATTATTTGTACTCAACCTGAGTTTTACGCTATCGTTTATCATCATGTTGGTGCAAAACGAAGAAACCGATTTGTTTTCTGTCAGTACAATTTTGATAGAAAGTGAGAGTTTGATGGGCTTTTTTATCAACTTTCTAGAGTTAGGGATAGTTGTATTTTTTATTTTGATTGGAAAATACATCGCATTGGCCATCTTGACAAACCTTTATCGACTAGAGAATATCACCAATATTCACTTTTTTAAAGTTATTCAGGCTTCAAGTATATTTTTCTTATTGTTGGCGATAGGATTAAGTTTTTGCTCAGTATCTTACCCCGACGTACTTCGAAATGCTCAAGAAATCCTGTTTGTACCTATTTCATTCTTTTTTATCGTAAGATTAATATTGATTTACTTTACGATAAATAAGCTGACACCGTTAAAAAATCTGTATTTATTTTCGTATCTTTGCATCGTTGAATTAATCCCCTTGATAGTAGGGATACGATTTGCCATATAATAGGCCTCAACATTTATCACCACATTAAAGTTTAACTGCATTGAGCATGAGCGAAACAACAGTAAACGCACATCCAGACAGATTAACCAAAGTATCCAGCATTTTAGTGTCACAAGCACGGCCAACTGATGAAAAGTCACCTTATTTTGAGTTGGCAAAAAGATACAATATTAAGGTAGATTTTCGTCCATTTATTGAGATACAAGGCGTTTCATTCAAAGATTTCCGTAAGCAAAAAATCAACATTCTAGACCATACGGCCATTATTTTTACAAGCCGTAATGCTGTGGATCATTTTTTCCGTATCTGTAAAGAAGCACGTATTGAAGTTCCTGCAGATATGAAATATTTCTGCATTACAGAACAAACTGCTATTTACCTTCAGAAATATATAGTTATTCGTAAGCGTAAAATTTTCTCAGGTCAAAAGACCGCAGCAGATTTGTTGGAGTTGATTAAAAAGCACAAAAGTGAGAAGTTTTTATTCCCTTGTTCAGATAAGCGTCGTAACGACATTCCTGAATTTATGGGAACAAACGATCTACATTTGACTGAGGCTGTAATGTATGAAACAGTTTCAGCTGATTTGTCTGATTTGGAAGATGTATACTATGACATCTTAGCATTTTTTAGCCCATCTGGAATAAAATCTTTGTTTGATAATTTTCCAGATTTTCAGCAAAATAAAACTCGTATTGCGGCATTTGGTCCTACGACAGCAAAAGCCGTTACTGATGCTGGATTGATTTTGGATATTCAAGCTCCACTTCCAAACGCTCCGTCTATGTCGGGTGCGTTGGAATTATACATTAAAAAAGTAAACGGATTGTAAAAAAGTTTACTACCAAACTAGAGAGGTCAGATTTGCCATGCAAGTCTGACCTCTTTTTGTTTTACCTACAACAAAAGCGTTAGTTCGACCGTTTATATCTCGTGATTATATGCAGTTAAAATTTTCTCAAAAAATCTGAAACGATTTTTGTAATAATCCTGTCTCTGAAAAGAGAAATTGTAGTGAATATTTGGAAATTGTTATTAGTTTTGGGAAAGCAGAAGTTTTGGGTATTCTGAACTATTGCAAAAAAGCTATATGAACGATTGCCTCTTAATCATTTGAGTACATTGATGTACGAGCATACCTAGTTCAAGAACATTATGCAGAAACAACTATTATTCATTTTATTAGCCTTTGGATTGATTGGGATTTTTCCTGCACGCGCACAGCAGGATGCTCAGTTGAGTCAATATATGTTTAACCCTTTGTATATCAACCCAGCGGCAGCAGGGCTTGATGGGGCGCTCAAATTTCAACTACACTATCGTAATCAGTGGACAGGTTATCAAACTTCGTTAGATGGTTCTGGCTCATTGGGAACACAAATTTTTAACGTGTCCATGCCTCTCAATGGCCTTCGAAGTGGGGTTGGTCTATCGTTTGTTAATGACAAAACTCCTTCAGGTGCAGGATACCAAGATTTAAAGCTTGCTTATTCATTTCAATTAAAACTTTCTGATGCCAGTTTATTATCTTTAGGGGCAAGCGGAGGGTTTCATATCAAAAACTATGACAATAGCTTTCGCCCTCGTGATGAGAACGATCCCATTTTGGATGGTTTGACTGGCAGAGTAAGTCAAAGTAAACCTGATTTTAGTGTAGGTGCCATTTTTAAAAGTAGCAACTTTCAGATAGGTGCTAGCTTTAATCATGTCAATCAGCCCGAATATAATTTTGGAATCGCAAGTTTGTCAAACAAAGCGGTTCAAACGGTTAATATTCATGGAAATATTAATTATTACTTGAGTGAAGATTTAGAAATCGTCCCAACAGCATTATTTAAAACAGACTTTAAATCGCAAGTCTTAGAAGGAGGGGCTGTGCTAAACTACCAAGAAAAATACTGGTTTGGTGGCTCTTATCGTTTGAATGATGCTGGCATTATTATTGCTGGAATTTCGTTGTTACAAAATAACGCATTACGAATCGGTTATTCGTTAGATTTGACCTCAACGCGAGGAGCATCCGCCAAAGCCCCAACCTCGCATGAAATATTGCTCAGTTATTCGCTACCGGCTCCTAAACTTTTAGCAGGAAAAAAAGCGCCTGTTAGGACTCCAAGATTTAGAAAATAAGGTTCAGTTTCTCTTGAATTAGCGGAGAAGCTTAAAAAAGCACTGTTTCTAATCAGATGCTTGTGAATCAAATCTATATTGTATTAGAGTACTAGGTAAAAAATTATTAACTTTGCTTATCTTGGATAGCATACTAAATTATTTTTTTGCTCGTTTTAAGAAAAATTAACAAAGATAATTTTGCCTTCTGAGTAATTTCTGCCATCCATATATTTCAGGCAAGAAACTTTTTCTAGTGTACCATTAGTAATAAAATCAATATCACTTACAATTTTGAGAATTATTTACCCGTTTCAAAGCAGGTATCAATCGCAAAAGTAAAATCAATATGAATTACAGTGTAATTTTCAGGAAAACTCTATTATTAATCCTACTAGCTGTTCCTGTACTATTGTTGGATAGTTGTAGTTCTTCATCTGGTAAAAAAGGTGGAAAGACTTCAAGTAGCAAAAGCAAAAGTGGGAAAGGTAGAGAAGTTGCCTCGAAAGGAAAAGGAGGTAAGAAGGGACGTAACAGCAAAAAAGACGACATTGGTATGGTCAATGGAGAAGTTGCTGCTACCGCTCGTAAAGGGTGGAAACAAACTACTCCGCTTGGAATGGTATTAATTCCCTCTGGCTCTTATATGATGGGTCAAGCTGATGAGGATATCGTTTCATCATCTGTAAACTTTAACAAACGAGTATCAGTTGCACAGTTTTTCTTGGATGATACAGAAATCAGTAACAACGAGTATCGTCAATTTACAACAGCTATGTTGACAGACTCTATTTCTGTATTAGGAGAAGAGAAAATTATGTCAGAATATTATCCCGATACAACTGTATGGAGTAAAGACTTTACCTATCACAATGGTGACCCTATGACAGAATATTACTTCTCAAGCCCAGCATTTGACCTTTACCCTGTAGTAGGTGTGAGCTGGAGAGCTGCTAAGTATTTCTGCGAATGGCGTACAAAAGCATTAAATGATTACCGTACGGCTGAAGGAATGTATATCTCTCCTCGTTTTAGATTACCTTCTGAAGCAGAATGGGAGTGGGCAGCTCGTGGTGGAAAAGCTTCTGCGAAATATCCTTGGGGTAACCCTTACGTTGCAAACGGAAAAGGTTGTTTGTTAGCTAACTTTAAGCCACATAGAGGCAACTACGATTCGGATGGATATGCTTATACTGCTCCTGTAAATGCTTACAATCCAAATGATTATGGTTTGTATAATATGGCTGGTAACGTAGCGGAATGGTGTATTGATGCTTATTCTGATAACGCTGTAGCGATTACTTGGGACTTGAACACGTTGAATGACGATAAGGACGAGCCACGTAAAGTAATCAGAGGTGGTTCATGGAAAGATGTTGCCTATTATCTTGAGACAGGTACTCGTTCTTATGAATACGAAGATAAAAAACGTTCTTACATCGGCTTCCGTTGTGCCATGACGCACTTGGGTCGTTCGTCAGGAAAAGAATTTAGATAGAATATTTTCAAAAGGTAATCAGTTGTTTGGGCAAAGTGTGCATCAACAACTGATTACCTTTTGCTTTGAAATAAAGAATAAAGTAATATTGAAGAAAAACTACTTTTGAATCATTTTTAGATTTAGGTATTACGAAAAAGACTCTAGTTTTTTTCAATTTTTAAAAACAAAACTCGAAACTGTACATTTTAAATTCCACTTTTAATCATTTTCAGATCAAATGAAGGGCTTAGAAAAAATTATTAACGTTATCGCCAGTGCTGGTGCCGCAGTAGTTATTGTTGGAGCATTGTTCAAAATCTTACACTTAGAAGGAGCCAATCAAATGCTAATGGTAGGTATGCTAACAGAGGCTGCTATCTTTATCCTTTTTGCCATCCTTTACGCTACGGCTAAGCCTGAAAAAGAATATGAATGGGAAAGAGTTTACCCTGAATTATCAAAAGATTTCCAAGGAGAATTACCAAAATCATCTTCTCGTGGTTCATTTACTGGAGGTTCTGGTTTGACAGCTAAAATGGATGAAGCATTAGCTAATGCAAAAGTTTCTCCTGAGGTATTCGACAACTTAGGTAAAAGTCTTAAATCTTTGACTGAATCTGTTTCAAAAATTGGCGAAATCTCAGATGCTACCATTGCAACTACTGAATATGCTAAAAATGTAAAAGCTGCTTCTGCTTCAGTTAGCGAAATGAACAAAGCTTATGGTGTTACTCTAAACGCTGTTTCTGAATTGTCTACCGCTACACAAGATGCGAAAGACTACCGTGCCCAGTTCCAAAAAATCACACAAAGTATGTCTGCTCTTAATGCAGTATATGAATTGGAATTACAAGATACAAATAAGCATTTGAAGGCGATGAACACCTTCTATGGCAATCTTACTTCTGCTATGGAAAATATGTCTGATGCTAGCAAGGATACTCAACAGTTTAAGCAAGAGCTTGCTAAATTGACAAACAACTTAACTTCTTTGAACAATGTTTACGGAAGTATGTTGTCAGCTATGAAAGGCTAATAACCAATAGCTGATTGTAATGTCAAAGAGACAGAAACGTAAGTTTCGAAAGTAGTCATTCTTAAATGTTAAAATCCTCAAGTATAATATACGATGGCAGGTTTAAAAGAAACGCCCAGACAGAAGATGATTGGGATGATGTATTTGGTGCTAACAGCCTTGCTTGCATTGCAAGTAAGTGATGCCCTCTTACAGAAATTTGTGCTATTAAATAACAGCTTGGAAACGGCTAACCAGTCGGCAGCTGAGAAAAATAAAGGAACAATCCAAGGTATTGATTCAAAAATTAAAGAGTTACCAAACCCTGGTGCTTATGCAGATATTTCACGCAAAGCTGCTGAAGTACATAAGATTGCTGAGGCTGTAGTTTCTCAAATTGAAGAAGCAAAAGCTAAAGTAATTGAGTCGGGTGGTGGTATTGACCCTGAAACAGGTCAAATCAAAAACCCTAAAGAAGAAGAAAAAGTGTATCAATTGATGGTAGGTGCTGGTAAGAAAGGCATTGCTTATCAGTTGGCTTCTTCGATGGAAGACTATGTTAGCAAGCTTTCTGCTATTGCTGATAAGGGAACTGTGTTTCCTGCTTTAGCTTTAGGTGCTAAAGATGATCCAATTGCCTCGAGAGATGCTAATCAAAGAAATAAAGACTTTGCAGAATTAAATTTTGCTCAAACTCCGGTACCTGCAGCATTGGCAACTTTGAGCCAAAAGCAAGCTGAAGTTAGACGTTATGAAAGTGAAGTTTTAGGTCAATTGGCTGCTAAAGTAGGAGCAAAAGAGGTGAAATTTGACAAAGTATTTGCTCAGGTTTCTGCTAATGCTAATACGGTTGTAGCTGGTATGGACTATGAGGCTGAGGTATTTATTGCTGCTACTTCAAGTGGTTTTACTCCACGTATGAGCTTGAACGGTTCGGCACTTCCAGTAAAAGATGGTCGTGGTCAAATCAAATTCAAAACTGCTGGTGGTGAATATGACAAAAATGGCTTAGCTCGTAAATCATATACAGCTTCTGTATCTTACATGAGCCCAACAGGACCAAAAACAGAATCAATCACAAAAGAATACTTTGTGTTGAAACCAACCTATAACATCGAAACAGCTACATTACCTGCGTTATATTTGGGTTGTGCAAACCGTTTGAGTGTTGTAAGTCCAGGTTTGGGTGCTTTGTGGAATCCATCTTTCTCTGCTGATGGTGGTGAAACAATTGCTGGAGAGCGTGGTAAAGTTACCATCGTTCCGAGTGCTGCTACTGTTACTTTGAATGTAACAAACGGAGGAACGTTGTTGGGTAAAGAAACTTTCCGTGTAAGACGTGTACCAAGACCAGAAGTTAAAATCTATGGTAATGGTGGCGAAATTGACGAAAAACGTGGCGCTAGTGCAACTGGTCTTCGTACAATCGAGGCTCGTGCCCTTGCTGATGAATCGTTCAAGTCAACAAACCCTGAGGATGCTCAGTTTCGCGTATCTGAAATCTACGTAGCGTTGGCTCGTGGTACTAAGAAAGTAGGTGATGCTACTGGTAGTGGCTCTGTTAACGTTTCAAGCTTAGCATCTCAAGCACAAGCAGGTGATAGATATTATATTGAAGTGAGAGGAGTACAACGTAGAAACTTTAAGGGTACCGTTGAAAATATCCCTTATAACATGGCGAAAGTACTTCCATTGAACTAATTGCTGAATAAAATATTAGTTTGATTTCAATAAATATTGATAATCTGTCGTTTAGAATTCGAGGTTTATTGGTAAAAGCCAACCCTCTTTCCTGAAATTTGGTTGGTAATTGTAAAACTAATAGCGACTTAACTCAAATGAAGAATTTAGTAAAATATGCAAGTGTAGCCCTCATAACATTGGCAGCTTGCTCGTTGGCAACAGCGCAAGAAAAAGATAACAACGGAAAAAATCCAGATTCTGTTCGTCCGATTGATGATTCAAATATCATGTGGAAGAGACGTTTGTGGAGAAGAATGGATTTGAATGAAAAGCAAAATCAGCCGTTTTTCTCTAAAAATAACGAAATCACTAAATACTTGATTGAATGGGTTCAGAGTGGTGTTTTACAACCATACAAAGACGATTCTTTGAAAAGAAAACTTTCAAAAGAAGAGTTTATGAAGAATCTCGAAATCGACGAAGATTTCAATGATGGAGCTCTTTCTGCTGAAGAAAAAGCTGCTGGTTTTGGTAACGAATCAGCCGCAACTTCAGGTAGTGGTGCAGACGACGGCTGGGGTGATCCTAAGCCAAAAGCTGGTGATAACAAAGTAGCTGGTTCAAAATCAGCACCTGTTGTGGCTACTAATGGAAACTATCGTTTTCCAAGAGAATTGACTATTCTTGAAATCAAAGAAGATGCAGTTTTTGACAAACAACGCTCAAGATTGTATTTTGATATCCAAGCAATTACAATCATCATTCCTGCAAGCAAAACTGCTGCTGGTTTTGATAAAACTGTAGCGTCGTTTCGTTATAAAGACTTAGATAAATTGTTCCGTAGTAATCCAAATTGTATCTACTACAACACGCAAAACGAAGCTCAGCATAAAAATATGGCAGATGCTTTTGATTTACGTTTGTTTAGTGCTCGCCCAATTAAGTTTGGTAACCCAGAAGATAAAGACTTGGTTCAGATGTATGGTGGCGATAAAAAAGGATTGGTAATGTCTCAGCAATTAGAGTATAAACTAATGGAGATGGAGCATAACCTTTGGGAATACTAAAATCAAGTCATGATATTTTGTAATAAAAAAGGAGATTCGATATGTCGAATCTCCTTTTTTATTATTCAGGATTGATGATATTGAGTTGTTCTTTGAGTGATTTAGCTTTGGCTTTGCCCAATAGCGTTTCTAATTCTTCAAGAGGAGCTTCATAAATCTTACTAACCGTTCCAAAATGTTTTAAGAGTTTGGTTGCTGTTATCTTTCCAATTCCTTCAATATTTTCGAGTTGACTAATAATGAAATTCTTACTGCGTTTGTCTCTGTGTTTGGTAATACCAAAACGGTGAGCTTCGTCTCTTAGTCGCTGTATGAGCTTCAATGACTCTGATTTTTTATCAATATAAAGCGGAATACTGTCTTCTGGAAAATAGATTTCTTCAAGTCTTTTAGCAATACCAATAATCGGAACTTTTCCGTAAAGATTTAAAGCTTTTAGCGCATCACACGATGCCGAAAGTTGTCCTTTTCCACCATCTATAATAATTAAATCAGGCAAGTCTGCTTCTTCTTCTAAAAGTCTTGAATAGCGACGCGTGATTACTTCATACATCGTTGCAAAATCATTTGGCCCTATGACTGTTTTAGGAGTAAAGTGGCGATAATCTTTCTTTGAAGGAATCCCATCTTTAAAACAAACCATGGCAGATACAGGATTTGTACCTTGAATATTGGAGTTATCAAAACACTCTATATGTCTAGGAAGAGTCTTGAGTTGTAAATCATTTTTTAAGGTAAGCAAAACACGCATTTTACGATCGCCACCGCTTTCTTCGGCAACTTGTCGGTCAGCTTTTTCTTTTCTAAAATACAATACATTTTTAAGAGACATATCCAAAATTTTTCGTTTGTCTCCAATCTGCGGAAGTGTATTTTCAACGCCTTTAAGTTCAATCGCCAACGGAATATTTGTGATGACTTCTTTTGCTTCACTCTGGTATTTATCACGCATTTCCCAAACCATCATGGTCAAGATGTCTTCATCTAGCTCGTCGAGCTTCTTTTTCACATCCCATGTTTGAGTTTGAGTAATAAAGCCATTCGTAATTTTCATGAAATTTAAGAATGCTGTTTGCTCATCGGATACAATTGAAAACACATCAACATCTTTAATATTGGGATTGACAACTGTTGATTTGCTTTGAAATTTATCTAGAACCAAAAGCTTTTCCTTAAATTCTTGGGCTTCTTCGAATGCAAGTTTTGAGGCTGCGGCGAGCATCATTTCCTCAAAATACCCCTTAGGTAAACTCAAATTTCCTTTAAGGATATGTTTTGCTTGGTCGATTTCGGCGATATATTCTTCCTCCTGTTGTAATCCCTCACACGGACCCTTACAGTTACCGATATGATATTCAAGGCAAACCTTAAATTTGCGATTATTTATATTAGAAGGAGTAAGATTGAGAGAGCAAGTTCTAAACTTATAGAGCTGCCCAAACATCTCCAAAATTGCATACATGGCTTTTTGATTGGCAAATGGTCCAAAGAAAGTTCCCAGTTTTCGGTCAACTCTTCGTGTGGTAATTACCTTAGGAAAAGGTTCGTTTGTGATGCAAATAAAAGGATACATCTTGTCGTCACGCAACAAGATATTAAACTTTGGTTGATACTTTTTAATAAGATTATTTTCCAAAAGTAGGGCATCAAACTCGGTATTAACAATCGTAAATTCGATTTTACGAATTTGACTAACAAGTCTTTTGGTTTTTCGGTCATGCTGGTTTGATTTTACAAAATAGCTACTAACACGATTTTTAAGATTTTTTGCTTTACCAACATAGATAACAGTTCCTTCGCTATCAAAATATCGATACACACCGGGTTCTTCGGGAACTTTGGCCAATTCGGCCTTATAATCAAAATCACTCATAGAATTAATTCCTTTGTACAGTAACTAGAACAACAAATCTACTTAAAAAATCAACGATGAAAGAGAAATGTTTGAGAGTGATTCTCAAAAGTAGGTAGGTCTAAATCCATTCATCCTTAGCAATATATCCATTCGATAAGAATCGAGAATTAATTTGGTTTAAATATTTTTTGATTCAAAGATATAATTGTATTTTCGTGGTAAAATAAAATAACAGAACAGTACAGAACAGTTGAGTCTCTGTTTAACAAAAAAGCTAACTAAAAAACAATCCCTATAAGATGGCAAACATTACATTGGGCGATAAAGAATATTTCGCTGGTATTGGTAAAATTCAATTTGAAGGCCGTGAGTCAGACAATCCTCTTGCATTCAAATGGTACGATGAAAATCGTGTGATTGCAGGTAAAACGATGAAAGAGCATTTGCGTTTTGCTGTTGCTTATTGGCATACATTCTGTGGACAAGGTGCAGATCCATTTGGTCCAGGAACACAGCAATTTCCTTGGGATGTAAAAGCGGGTGCTGTTGACAGAGCAAAAGATAAAATGGATGCCGCTTTTGAATTCTTTACTAAAATCGGTGCTCCATATTACTGTTTTCATGATATTGACTTAGTTGATGAAGGAAACTCAATGAGCGAGTACGAATCAAACCTACAGTCAATTGTTGACTATGCAAAGCAAAAACAAGCAGCTTCTGGTGTGAAGTTATTGTGGGGTACTGCAAACGTGTTCTCTAATCCACGTTATATGAATGGTGCTTCTACAAACCCAGACTTCTCTGTGGTTGCACACGCTGGTACACAGGTGAAAAATGCGATTGATGCTACAATTGCCTTGAATGGTGAAAACTATGTATTCTGGGGTGGTCGTGAAGGTTATATGACCTTATTAAACACAGACATGAAACGTGAATTAGCTCACATGGGACAATTCTTAACAATTGCTCGTGACTATGCTCGTAAAAATGGATTTACTGGTAAATTCTTCATCGAACCTAAACCTTGTGAACCAACTAAACACCAATATGACTTTGACTCAGCAACAGTAATTGGATTTTTGAAAGAATACGGTTTAGAAAATGATTTCATGTTGAACCTTGAAGTAAACCATGCTACTTTGGCTGGACACACATTCCAACACGAATTACAAGTAGCTGTAGATAACAACATGTTGGGTAGTATGGATGCCAACCGTGGTGACTACCAAAATGGATGGGATACAGACCAATTCCCTAACAACTTAAATGAATTAACAGAATCTATGTTAATCATTTTAGAAGGAAAAGGGATTACACAAGGAGGTATTAACTTCGATGCTAAAATCCGTCGTAACTCGACTAATTTAGAAGATATTTTCTTTGCACATATTGGTGGTATGGATTCATTTGCAAGAGCTTTGGTAATTGCTGATAATATCTTGACAAAGTCACCATACAAAAAAATTCGTGCAGACAGATATGCTTCTTTTGATTCAGGCAAAGGAGCAGAATACGAAGCAGGTAAATTAACATTAGAAGATTTGCGTGATATTGCATTAGCACACGGTGAGCCAGCTCGTACAAGTGGCAAACAAGAACTTTTGGAAAATATCATTAACCAATACATCTAAAAGTAAAAGTTCGTATTAACAGAATAATGGATATGAAAAATCCCTCTTACGTTTGTGAGAGGGATTTTTTGTGACTTTTACAAACTGCCACGAACAATAAGCGAGCATGGGCTTGCGACTTTTCCTTTTTGTCTATTTCTGACCATTCTACCTGCAATTTTTCCCATTTTTTGGAAGTCATTCGAGATGGTTGTTATACCATCTTCTCCCAAAATTTGTTTGATAGGCGTATCGTCATAAGTTAATAGACCAACATCTTCTCCTAATTTTAGACCTTTTTTATTGACATGATTCATAAAACGTATGATATCACTTTCAAGAAAAAGAATGTAAGCCTGTCCTGCCTCAATACAATCAACTTCAAGGTTGTCGATAATACGGGAGTCTATATCAAAATCATTTGTAAATCTTTTAAATCCTTTGGTGATACCATTAGGGGTGTATTGAAACTGATTTTTACTTAGAAAAAGCGTAATAGCTTTGTATTTCTTGAGAAGAGGTAATGCTTCCTGCAAACCAGAGTAGATATTTTCCTCAAAGTTTTGATACAATACTGCATAGTCATTGTCAAACTCATCTATGTCAATATCTAAAACCAATAACTTCTCCTTTGGTATTTGTCCTACGATATGCGATACATCCTCATTGAAGTGAGGCATTACAATATAAAAGTTATAGTTACCAATATTGTTGATTAAAACGTTCTCAAAGACCTTTAAATCATGATAATGGAAGAATAAGTTAATCGCAACATTATCACCGAGAGCTTCTTTGAGTGAATGAAATAACGTTTCTTTGTAAGCATTCATAGCATCAAATAGAACAAATACGTGCATGGTTGTTTGCACGTCAGTTGACGCTACAAAATATCCCTTTCCATGTTGAGCCGCCACAATCCCACGTTCTCTCAATTCTTCATAAGCTCTAATAATAGTCATACGTGCAACACCCAGTGACTGAGTGATTTCATTGATTGTAGGCAGTTGGTCACCACGTTGTAGGGTGCCATTCTGTATTTTTTCAATGATATCATCAATGAGTTGTTGGTATTTGGGTTTTTGAGCGTTTGGCTCTATTTGTAAATATTTGCCCATCTTTAATAATAAATGATTCCAGTCCTTGTGCCTAAAATGGATAATAGACCAAGTTAGTCAGGAAATTGCTGATATGAAAATTTTGCTTGGTGGTGCGATTAACTTAAGTAGAATAAGTGTGACAATCGATAAAGCAATTATGTGTGGTAAAACTAATAAGTTTTTTATAAAAAAATGAAGAAATATTTGCATGAAAAAAATATTATATAGAATTTTACTTCATAGAACAGTACAGAACACGGTAGAACTTGTATTTTTCTAACACTATTATATGAAGACACTGCATTTTCACTATTCTGTTATTGTATTTTTCTAATTTTTGAAGTAATTCAAAAAAAACTAAAAAAAATCCACAGTTTCAAACTAAAGAAAGGAGGTCACCACCAGACAGTAAAGGCACATCGTAACTAATCGTTTTCAGTTCATTATTATCCAAAAAACCAATTATATGAAAAACAAATTACTAAATTATTTCAAGCATGTATGTGTCTTGAGCTTAATGCTATTGTATGCTGTTTCAACAGTAGCTCAAGATAGAAAAGTGACAGGTAAGGTTGTTGGTGTTGACAACCAAGGTATTCCAGGTGTGAGTATTATGATTAAAGGTACACGTACGGGTACTACATCTGATGCTAGTGGTAGTTTTTCTATCAATTCAAAATCTTCAAGTGACGTACTCGTATTCTCGGGTATTGGCTTTAAAGCAAAAGAAGTTAGTGTAGGAGGTCAAACAACACTCAATGTTGTATTGAGTGAAGATGTATCTGCTCTAGAAGAAGTAATCGTAACCGGTTATGCCACTACTAACAAAAAAGAATCTACTGCTGCGATTTCAACTGTAAAAGCAAAAGATTTAACGGCTGTTCCTTCAGGTAACGTAGAGCAACAATTACAAGGTCGTGTAACTGGGGTAACTGTTATTACTAACGGTCAACCTGGTACAAGTTCGATTATCCGTGTACGTGGATTTGGTGCACTAGGAGGTAACGAACCTTTATATGTTGTTGATGGTGTTCCTGTTGGTTCAACGGACTTCTTATCTCCAGATGACATTGAGTCGACAACTGTATTGAAGGATGCTGCAGCAGCTTCAATTTACGGTGCTCGTGCAGCAAATGGTGTAATCGTATATACAACAAAGAAAGGAACAAAGAAAGCAAGAAAATTGGAAGTTAGCTATGATGGTTTGATTGGTTTTACAGACCCCAACGTAGCTGGAGCTCCAAAAATGTTGTCTCCACAAGAACAAGCAGATTGGACTCAACAGGCATATAGAAATAACGCTGCTGCTAACGGTACAGCGGTACAATATACACACCCACAATATGGTTCTTCTGCAACTGCAACATTACCAGACTATTTGTATGCAACTGGTGTAGGTAGTGGTATTAGAGGTACTGTAGATATTAATGCTCTTAGAGCAGCGTATGCGGCCAATCCTGGCAACACATTTTTGATTAAGCCAAATAAGGCAGGAACAAACTGGTACGACGAAATTACTCGTGTAGCACCTATTCAAAGACATAGTCTAGGATTTAGTGGTGGCACCGAAAGTTCTCGCTATTATATTGGACTAGGTGTTCAGGATCAATCTGGTATCTTATTAGCTAATAGCTTCAAACGTTATTCATTCCGTGCGAACACAGAATTTGATTTGTCGAAAAAAGTAAGAATTGGTGAAAACTTACAGTTTACTTATCGTTCAGTAGTGGGTCAAGCAGGTGGCAATAATGGTTTGGGTATTGCTGATTCAGAATCAGAAGTTTTGGCAGCTTATCGTATGCCAACTATCATTCCCGTATTTGACGAGTTTGGAAGTTACGCTTCTACAATAGCTCAAGGTTTTAACAACCCTCGTAACCCTGTTAGACGTTTGATGTTAAACAACAGTAACGACGGTAATTTTAATGTTAATGGTTTTGGTAATATCTATTTAGAAGTAGATCCAATCGAAAACTTGACATTACGCTCAAGTATTGGTGGACAGTACAATAACTATTACTATAAAGATTACAACTACAGATATTTGGGTGACTCTGAGCCTGAAGCATCTAATAGCTTTAGCGAAGGTACAGGCTATTCTTTCTCTTGGGTATTTTCAAATACTGCAAGCTACAAGTTGAAAGTTGATAAGCATGCTGCTACAATTTTTGGAGGTATTGAGGCATTAAATACAGGTGTTGGAAGAAACATTGCAGGTTCAGGTATTAATCCATTCTCAATGGATTTAGATTACGTTAACTTATCAGTTGTACAAAACCCTGTAGTAAACTCATCTTTATTTAGTGGAGTAAACTTCTACTCTCTATTTGGTAAAGTTGACTATAGCTTCAACGACAAATATTATTTAACTGCATTGGTTCGTCGTGATGGTTCATCAAGATTTGGTGCTAATAGCCGTATTGGTGTATTCCCTGCATTTTCAGCAGCATGGCGTGTAACTAGCGAAGAATTCATGAAAGAGATTCCATTTATCTCAGACTTGAAGATTCGTGGTGGTTGGGGACAAATGGGTAACTCAAATAACGTGAACCCTAACAACCAATACTCATTGTATGCGTCTGATCGTGGTACTTCGTTCTATCCAATTTCAGGTACTAACAATGGTGCTGATGCAGGTTTCTATCGTTCTCGTATTGGTAACCCAGATGCAAAATGGGAAACAGCAGTTACAACTAACATAGGTATTGATGCAACATTACTGAATGGTAGATTTGAAGTAGTATTAGACTGGTGGAGAAAAGATACAAAAGACTTGTTGTTCCAAGTACCTCTTCCAGGGGTAGTAGGTGCTTCTGCTTCTGCTCCTTCTGTAAACATTGCTAGTATGATGAACTCAGGTATCGATTTCCAAATCATCAATAAAGGTAAGTTAACTAAAGACTTGAAATATGATTTAACTTGGAACAGTTCATTCTTGAAAAACGAAATTTCTTCATTGGCTCCAAATGTATCATACTTTGAGGGAACAACATACCGTGGTATTTCTCCAATTCGTAATGCTGTAGGTCAAAGTATTTCATCATTCTTCGGATATGAAGTGATCGGTTACTTTGCTAGTGCTGACGAAGTGAAAAGCTCTCCTGCTCAAGATGGTGCTGGTGTTGGTCGTTTTAAGTATAAAGATCTCAATGGTGATGGTAAAATCACACCAGATGATAGAACATTCATTGGTAGTCCAGTTCCTACTTATACTGGTGGTGTAAATATCGGTCTTCAATATAAAAACTTTGATTTCTCTACTTATATCTATACATCTCTTGGAAATAAAATCTTCAATATGTCGAAGTGGTTTACTGACTTCTTCGGAACATTTGAAGGTTCTGGTAAAGGTGTAAGAGCGAAAGATTCTTGGACTCCTGCATTGGGTAACAGTGCTCAAGGGCCAATTTGGGAAAGTGCCTCAAACTTGTCAACAAGTGGTGCTTCTAACTCTTGGTACGTAGAGGATGGTTCTTATTTGAGAATGCAGAACCTTTCTATAGGTTATACTGTACCAAAATCAGCTCTTGCAAAATTAGGTCTTTCTAGAGCTCGTATCAGTGTATCAGCTAACAACATCTTTACAGTTACTAAATACAAAGGTCTAGACCCAGGTGTAGGTGGTGCTGTGGATACAAACTTCGGTATCGATGTTGGTAACTACCCTGTAACTCGTAGCTTTAACGTTGGTTTGAACTTAGGATTCTAATCGTTCAAGAGTACCAACAAAAAGTAATTCTAATTTTAAAATCGAAATCCATTTATGAAAAGATATTCAAGTGCAAAAAAGGCAATCATTGCTACTTTGACATTGACTACTTTGGTATTCTCATGTAAAGAAGATACTTTCTTGACAGTGTTACCAACGGGTTCATTGGCTCAGGCGCAATTAAGTACTAAAGCTGGGGTTGAAGGCTCTTTATTGGGAGCCTATGCAATGTTAGCTGGTAAAGGTTATACTCGTTTCGCTGGTCCAAACAACTGGGTATATGGTTCAATTTTGGGTGGTGATGCCAATAAAGGTACCGACCCTGGTGACTATACAGCTATCAACCCAATTCAACGTTATGAAGCACCAGCTACAGACGGAGATATTAATGGTAGCTGGAATGCAAAGTATGAAGGTATTAGCCGTGCAAACACAACGATTCGTTTGGCTACAGCCTCAACAGAGCTATCAGATACTGATAAAAAACGTATTATTGCTGAAGCTCGTGTTTTAAGAGGTCACTTTTATTTTGAGTTGAAAAAAATCTTCAATAGCGTTCCATACATCGATGAAACAAAAGATTATGGTACTGGTATTGAGAAAGTAGCAAATACTCCTGATTTCTGGGATAAAATTGAAGCTGATTTCAAAGCAGGTATGGATAACTTACCAGAAACATTGGATCAAGCTGGTCGTGTGAATAAGTGGGCTGCTGCTTCATATTTAGGTAAAACATATTTGTTTGAAAAGAAATATACAGAGGCAAAAGCTATTTTCGATCAAGTAATTGCTAATGGTAAAACAACGAATGGTAAGAAGTATGCCTTAGTAGCTAAATATGCAGAGATCTTCAACGCTGAAAATGACAACCATGAAGAATCGATATTTGCTGTTCAAACATCAATGAATACAGGTAGTACGAACAACTCTAACGCATGGGATGATTTGAACTATCCATACAACACAGGTGCTAATGGTCCTGGTAACTGTTGCGGATTCTTTCAACCAAGTTTCTCATTGGCGAACTCTTTCCGTACAGATGCTAATGGTTTACCTTTATTAGATGGTTCTTACAACACAGGAAGTAATCAGTTAGTAAATGACTATGGTGTTGAATCAAATGCTGCATTTACACCAGATCAAGGTAATCTTGACCCTCGTATTGACCACTCTATCGGTCGTCGTGGTATTCCTTATTTAGACTGGATAGATCACCCTGGAAAAGATTGGATTCGTTCTCAACCTTATGCTGGTCCATATTCTCCTAAAAAATATGTGTACTACAAAACTCAGGAAAATACATTGACAGATGGTAGCTCATGGACGCGTGGTTATGCTACAATGAACTATACAATTATCCGTTTCGCTGACGTATTATTGATGGCAGCTGAAGCTGAAGTTGAAGTAGGTAGTTTAGAAAAAGCACGTGAGTATGTTAACAGAGTGAGAGCTCGTGCAGCAAACCCTTCTGGTTTTGTGACAAAAGCTGGTAAGCCTGCCGCTAACTATGTAATCAGTTTGTACAATACAGCATGGACTGACAAAGCTGTAGCTCGTAAAGCTGTGCGTTTCGAACGTAAACTTGAGTTATCTGGAGAAGGTCATAGATTTTTTGACTTAGTTCGTTGGGGTGAAGCAGCTACAGAATTAAATGCATATTTAGCCTATGAATCTAAATTCTTAGTTACTATGTTTGGTGGTGCAAAATTTACAGCTAGCAAAAACGAGTACTTACCAATCCCTCAAACTCAAATTGATATTCAAGGTAAAGATATCTTGAAGCAAAACCCTGGTTATTAATTTTAACCAATTGTAAATTGCTTTAATACAAAAGAGATGGTATATATTGCCATCTCTTTTTTTATAAGATTTAACTCTAATATCATGAAAAAACTATTACGACTTTGTATCTGTTTACTCCCTGTTGTTTGGCAAGTTTCGTGTACAAATGATACAGCATTGTTTACTCAGCTCAATGCAGAAGACACAGGTATTACCTTCTCAAATAGAATTACAGAGAGTGATACGATGAATGTTCTTACTTTTGAATATATCAACAATGGTGGGGGCGTTGCAGTGGGTGATTTTAATAATGATAGCTTGCCTGATGTCTATTTTACAGGGAATATGGTAAGCAATAAATTATACTTGAATAAAGGTGATTTTAAGTTTGACGATATTACTGCCAAAGCAGGAGTGGATGGTGCTAAAAAATGGTGTTCAGGCGTGGCAATTGTCGATATCAATAATGATAACAAATTAGATATTTACGTTTGTGCTACTGCCAAAAAAGTAGCTTCAGAACGAGCAAATTTACTCTATGTCAACCAAGGTGTAGATAAAAACAATGTACCTATTTTTAAAGAAATGGCACAAGAATATGGTATTGCTGATACAACCCATACGACTAATGCTGCTTTCTTTGACTATGATAATGATGGTGACCTCGACCTTTATGTGCTTGTCAACGAAATGGATGATACCCGTTTTCCGAACAAGTATCACGAAAAAATTGTAGATGGTTCTTCTAAAAGAACTGATAGACTTTATAGAAATGATTGGGACCCTGTAAAAAAACACCCTGTTTATACCGACGTGTCTAAACAAGCAGGAATTCAGATTGAGGGATATGGGTTGGGACTGAATATCACCGACATCAACCGCGATGGCTGGAAAGATATTTATGTGACCAATGACTATTTAACGAATGATTTACTTTATATCAATAACCATGATGGCACCTTTACCGACCAAGCAAGTTTGTATTTCAAACATACTTCTTACTCTGCCATGGGAAATGATGTGAGTGATATTAACAATGATGGATTAGTCGACATTATTGCATTGGATATGATGCCAGAGTCGAACTATCGTAAAAAAATGATGACTCCTGCTAATAACTACGTGACTTATCAAAATAATGAGCAATATGGTTATGGTTATCAATATCCACGAAATACCCTTCAGGTGAATTTAGGAAAAGATCCTTATTCACACCGTCCGTTATTTAGTGAAGTGGGACTGTTAGCTGGTGTTGCAGAAACAGATTGGAGTTGGACTCCTATGGTGACAGATTTCGACAATGATGGTCTTCGTGATATTATTATTACTAATGGATATCCACGTGATGTCACTGACCAAGACTTCATTGCCTATCGTGCGTCTATGTCGAGTATCATGACTCGTATGATGTTGTTGGATTCGATTCCTTCTATCAAAATCAAAAACTTTGCTTACAAGAATAAAGGAGATTTGAAATTTGATGATGTTACAGAAGCGTGGGGTATTACACAACCTAGTTTTTCAAATGGAGCAGCCTATGCTGATTTAGATAATGATGGTGATTTAGATTACATCGTGAATAATATCAATGATTCGGCATCTGTTTTTAGAAATAATGTGATTCAACAGAAACCCAATGAAAGTAACTATCTAAAGGTTCAACTTAAAGGGGGCAAAGACAATGTTCAAGGCTACGGTGCTTGGGTCGAAATTTTGTACGCAAATGATCAGAAACAAGTGTATGAATACACGCCATATCGTGGATATTTGTCTAGTGTAGACCCTACAGCACATTTTGGTTTGGGCAAAACACAAACTGTAAAAGAGGTAAAGGTAGTTTGGCAAAGTGGTAAAGGACAAATTTTTAAAAATGTCAAAACAAACAAAACTTTGTATGTAGACGAAGCTCAAGCTCAGGTATTGCCTGATGAAAAAGAAAATACTGTAAGTCCTTTGCTTGTAGATATTACGGATGTATTAAATACAGGATATATTCATCATGAACAGGATATTATTGACTTTAACGTCCAAAAGTTACTGCCTCATAAATTCTCACAATTTGGTCCAGCGTTGGCAGTAGGAGATGTAAACGGGGATGGGTTAGATGATATTTTTGTAGGTGGTGCAAGTCAATATAAAGGACGGTTCTTGTTGCAAAATACTACAGGTAAGTTTGAAGTAAAAGACTTTTTGCCTGGTCTTGAAGGAAAAGAAAAACTCTCAGAGGATATGGGGGTATTACTTTTTGATGCTGAAAAGGATGGCGATTTAGACTTGTACGTAGTAAGTGGAAGTTATGAATTCCCTGCGGGAGATCAAAACTACAAAGACCATTTGTTTATCAATGATGGAAAAGGACATTTTCAGTCTGCCGACCAAGCTATTCCTGCTTTACTAAAGAGTGGGTCTTGTATCAAGGCTGTAGATTATGACAGAGATGGTGATTTAGACTTGTTTATTGGAGGTAGGGTAGAGCCAGGAGCATATCCTAAGCCTGTGAATAGTTATATCCTCCGTAATGAAGCCCCTCAATTAAAATTTACAGATGTGACGGCACAAGTAGCACCACAATTAAATCAAATTGGTTTGATTTGTGACGCTTTATGGACAGATTATGACAATGATGGTTGGACGGATTTGGCACTTGCTGGAGAGTTTATGCCAGTGACTTTCTTGAAAAATCAAAATGGTAAGTTAGCTCCAGCACAAGAAACAGGTATTGAATCTTATAAAGGCTGGTGGAATAGCCTTAGTGCAGGAGATTTTGACAATGATGGTGATATGGATTATGTGGCAGGTAACTTGGGGCTCAATTCATTGAATCGTGCATCAGACTCAAATCCCATTACTGTTTACGCAAAAGATTTTAATAATGATGGGCATTATGATGCTATTCCAACGGTATTTTATAAAGACTTGGATGGTGTTCGCAAAGAATTCCCATTTAATACTCGTGATGATTTAGCAAAGCAATTTATCCAAACTCGTCAACGTTTTGATTCGTATGCAAAATATGCCAAAGCAACCATCAATGAAGTATTAAAACCTGAGGAGCTAAAAGATGCTATTATCTTAAAAGCAAATTGGATGAAAACAAGTTATCTTGAAAATCAAGGAAATGGTAAGTTTAAGATAAAAGAATTGCCAGTTCAAACGCAATTTGCGCCTGTATTTGGTATGGTGGTACAAGACTTCGATCAAGATGGTAACTTGGATGTACTCATAACGGGTAATGACTATTCAACGGAGTTGACTGTTGGACGTATGGACGGGTCTCAGGGAAATCTTCTGAAAGGTGATGGTAAAGGAGGCTTTACAGTACTACCAATTGATCAAAGTGGCTATCGTGTAACTGGAGATGCCAAAGCATTAGTAGAGCTTCAGTCTGCAAAAGGTAGTTTATTGACCGTTACATCTCAAAATAGAGATAAATTGAAGTTTTTTGAAAGTACAAAACCTTATAAAGTGCTTAAGCTTGCACCAAATGAAAGCAGTGCATTGTTGACACTTAAAAATGGTAAAACACGGAAAGTTGAAATTCCTTATGGCTCATCGTTCTTGTCACAATCGGCTCACAAACTCATGGTAGGAGGTGATGTTGTAAAAGCTCAAGCAATGAATGAAAGGGGTCTGAAACGTGTGTTAAACTAAATTAAAAAGAAAAGGGGCGTTAGCCCCTTTTCTTTTTAATTTAAAAATCCATCTTCATCTTTAGGTTTTACCGTTGGCGATTGAACTTGTGTCGAATCGCTTGGAGCAGTATAACAGTTAATATCTACACCATCGGGTTTATTGAAAGGTTCCTTTTTGTATCCTGCAATCCTAAGTGATGGATCAGCATATACTTTATCCATAAACATGGCATAGGCAGGCATAGCCATTTTGGCACCTTGTCCCAAACTAATACTACGGAAGTGAATACTACGGTCATCGCCACCAACCCAAACACCACCGACTAAACTTTGTGTTACACCCATAAACCAACCATCTGAATAGTTGGATGTAGTACCTGTCTTGGCACCTATTTCATTGCCTTGTGCACAACTATAACGACGCAAACCTTCTGCAGTACCTCCTGGTTCTTGCACAGCACCTTGAAGCATGTGTACCATTTTATAGGCCGTTTCTTTATTCATCACTTGCTTTGTCGTTGTTTCAAAACGACGAAGCTCGTTCCCATTTTTATCTTCAATACTTACAATTAAAAGCGGCTCAATACGATAGCCCTCATTCACAAAAGAGCAGTATGCATCCACTTGTTCAAAAACAGAAACCTCACTAGAGCCTAAACATAGCGCAGGTGTTTCATTCAAAGGACTGGTGATACCAACACGGTGTGCAAATTCAGCTACTTTTTGAGGCCCTAATTGCTTCATTAATTTAGCTGCAATCGTATTAATTGAACGCGCCATTGCTCTACGCAAAGACATACTTTGGTAAGAATATTTTCCATCAGAGTTTTGTGGTGTCCATGATTTCATAATACCATCTTCTTGTCCAAAAGTAACA
The DNA here is from genome assembly GCF_009905545.1 of Cellulophaga sp. BC115SP. Lineage (GTDB taxonomy): Bacteria > Bacteroidota > Bacteroidia > Cytophagales > Spirosomataceae > Flectobacillus > Flectobacillus rivi. The sequence continues at coordinate 147,054 of NZ_JAAALB010000004.1, forward strand.
GGCTCATCCACAACATTGTCACATGGTGTCACAATATCGCTTTCAATTGCCGATGCATACACAAAAGGCTTGAATGTTGAGCCTGGTTGACGTCTACTTTGGCGAACATGGTCGTATTTGAAATACTTGAAATTAATACCACCTACCCAAGCCTTAACATGGCCATTGTTAGGATCCATTGCCATTGCACCTGCATTAAGGATTCTTTTGTAATAATTGAGTGAATCCATCGGTGAAAGAGTGGTATCTTTTTCTCCTTGCCACGAAAATACCGTCATGCGAACAGGTTTATTAAGAACCTCCCAAACTTTTTCTTCATCACCATCCATCTCCTCCATCAATTGTTTGTATCGGTCAGTACGTTTCATAGCATCCTTCAAGAATCCCTTAATTTCACGCATGTGCTCATCAACCCACGGATTACGACCTTTCCAATGCTCATAAAACTTCTTTTGCTGAGCCATCATATGTTCGCGAATGGATTCTTCAAAGTACTGTTGCATGCGAGAATCAAGCGTACAATGAATTTTGAGCCCACTTGTATAAAGATTCAGCTGTTCGTCGTCACCACGACTCTCATTAATTTCCGCAATAATTGCCAAAAGTTGTTTTTTGATAGCTTCTCTGAAATAAGGAGCCAAACCTGTATTGTGGTTTTCAATTTTAAATTTCAACTGAATAGGCTTTTCCTGCATTTCAGCAGCTTCAGCCTCGGGTAAATAGCCATATTTAACCATCTGTGCCAAAACAATATTACGTCTATCAAGGCATTTTTCAGGACGTCTTCGTGGGTCATAAAGATTGGGGTTCTGAAGCATCCCTACAAGCGTTGCCGCTTCGCTTACACTAACATTACCTACTTCTTTACTAAAATAAGTCTTACAGGCTACACGAATACCATAAGCATTGTTTCCAAACTCTACTTCGTTTAGATACATTTTCATGATTTCTTGTTTGGTATATCGACTTTCAAGACGAATGGCCAAAATCCATTCCTTAGTTTTAGCAATTATAGTACTGATTTTTGGAATTCGCATCAAAAGCCCTTTGTACTCCATTCCTTCCTCTGTTGATTCTGCTCTTCGAGTATTGAATAGGTTTTTGGCTAATTGTTGCGTGATAGTACTACCACCACCTGCCGTACCAAAGCTGGTCACTACACGAAATGTACTACGTAAATCAATCCCAGAATGTTTGGCAAAACGAGCATCTTCGGTTGCCATCAAGGCATTGATGATATTGGGCGAAAGCTCTTCAAATTCTACAGGACTACGGTTTTCTCTGAAATATTTGGTTAGTTCGACACCGTCTTCCGAAATTAAAACAGAGGCTAATTGGCTTTTAGGATTTTCAAGCTCTTGGAGACTAGGCATTCCTCCAAACAACCAGAAGAAGTTATAGTTAACAGCTAGAACATATAAAACAAGCGCAATAAAACCACGAATAGACCATTTCCAGAGGCTTTGAATGGTACGTTGGTATTTACCGGGTTGGAGTTTTATCATGAGTTTATAGTTATGACTTGAGTCGTTTATGGGGTTTAAAATGTTTTGATGTAAGAGCGTTAGTGTATTTCGGTAAATTCAAGGCTACTTTCGAAATCTACCATCTTACATCAGCAATTAGGGTAACTCTCTTTTACAAATTTAAAAATTTAATACATATACGCTTGATTTACCAGAAAAGTATTCGAGTCTGTCAGAATTATTGAGTAAATGGATTATTACTAGAATGATATATTTCCGAAATATCAATTTCTCCTTGTCAATAATCCTTTTTGACTTAATTGTGGATATTTAGTTTCAAAATATTTCTGATAGATTTCAATAGATACAATAGCACTAATTATTCCGACGATTGAACCACCCAATAAGTCTTCAGGAAAGTGCTGAAAAAGATAAGGTCTAGAATAGGCTGCTGTGAGTGCCAAGGTAAGGAAAATAGGACTTAACACTGGCTTTTTGGCAAAAAATACCCAAAGTGTAAACACACAAAATGCACTAGTCGTATGCCCTGAAGGAAAACTATTGAAGCCGTGTAGTTCAACACCATTCACATATTGCCAAGGGTATGATATATCTTTAAAAAATTCGCTAGGTCGTAAGGTTTGAAACGAAAATTTTAAACTCTGTGAAATAATGGTACTAACTGCAAAGGCTATAGCTCCAATGAGTGCATTTTCATACCTGAATAATAACCAAACCAAAATCGTAACAGCGAAAAACCATCCCTCACCTAACTGAGTTGCCCACCAGAAAAAAGTATCTGACCACATCGTTCGGTGAGTATTAATCCAAACCATTTGTTCGAACTTGGGAGTGTCCAAAACCCACACCAAGCACACAAGCCACAAAAGGATAAAAGGAATAAAAAAAGAGAGATTATTTTTCAAAAGATTTTTCATAACCACAAAGTTCGTAAAAAATGAGCCTCCTTCAAACATCCTTGTTTTGATAGTAGGTCAAATAAGGTCGCAGCTATCAGTATAGTAAGTGGTTCATTGCCTGAGAATTAATAAAAAATCTTTTTCTCAAAAGTATTGCTTCGAATTGTTGTCATTTTCAAAAAAAGTCTCTAATTTTGCAGTCTTTTCGGGATAACCTAGCTTTAGGTTAGCTCAAAAGCATGCGTACAATACAATGTACACGGTGATATAAAGTATCCAAACCGAGTCTGTCTGACAGACCTTTATTTGATTGAAAGCCTTGAAAAAGAATTATTTAGCAAATTATAAGATTGATATTTTTCGCCTCGACAACAAGCAATATGTGCATGAGTTTGAGGGTGACGATCAGTTTTTTGCTGAGTTTGAACAGGATGAAATCGGAAAAGGAAACTTCAAAGCAAAAGTAACTTTAGACAAATCTGAAACGATGATTCAGTTACTTTATGAAATTGAAGCAGTCGTAGAATTGACTTGTGATAGAAGCCTTGAGCAGTTTGATTACCCTATTAACATTACGAAAAAAATGATTCTGAAGTTTGCAGATCGCACAGAGGAAGTCACAGATGAACTGATGTTAATTGACCGTCATGTACAACAGATTAATGTAGCGCAAGACATATTTGACTTCATATTTTTGGAAATTCCGATCAAGAAATTGCACCCCAAATTTGTACAAGAAGAAACGGAAGGGTACGATGAGGAAGACGAAGACGATGAAGATTGGGAGGATGACGATTTGCTTTGGGAAGATGAAGAAGGAGAGTTTGTTTATACCACAGGAGGCGGAGATGACGACGACGAGGATGAAGAAGAAGAATATGAAGAGGAGGAACAAGAAAGCCCCGAAGATGACTCAGAAGCACCAATAGACCCACGTTGGGCTATATTGAAGAATTTGAAAAATAATCAAAATTAATTTTAGAGCAAGACGCTCGTACATAAGTTAAGTAACAACGTAACAAAATAACGGAAATAAGAAAATGGCACATCCTAAACGAAGACATTCGACAACTCGCAGAGATAAGAGACGTTCACATGATTTTGCTACTCCAAAAGCAATCACTGTAGACCCAACTACTGGCGAAATTCACTTGCGTCACCGTGCACACGTATTCGAAGGTAACCTTTACTACAAAGGTAAAATGGTAGTAGAAGGTTATGCTGCACAAGCGTAATTGATACAATATTTTAGGTATTAAATAGGCTAAAGTTTCTGATTATCAGAGGTATAGCTGATAAATGTGTTTTTTTACATATAAAAAACACAAAAAAATACTGTTTTCAACTTCTTAAAATGCTATTTTTGCAGTTACCAATTTTGCGTAAACAAAAATAACCAATGAATATAGGAGTTGATGCAATGGGCGGCGACTTCGCCCCGCAAGCCATAGTTGAAGGAGCAGTATTAGCAGCTAATGAGTTGCCCGAAGGTGTGACAATCGTATTGATTGGTCAAGTCGAGGCAATTCAAGCAGTTCTTGATAAACAAAATTATACGGGATCAAACATTAAAATTGTTGAGGCTAACGAAACAATTGAGATGGGTGAACATCCTGTAAAAGCCTTACAAGCTAAACCCAATTCCAGTATCGGAGTTGGGTTTAAACTTTTAAAGACAGGTGAAATCGATTCATTTGGCTCGGCAGGTAATACTGGTGCGATGATGGTTGGTTCACTTTTCTCAATAAAGGCAATCGAAGGTGTTCAGCGCCCTGCAATCGCTGGCTTTGCACCACAAACCAACGGCAAAATGGCCGTAATGGTGGACATTGGTGCTAATGCCGACGTAAAACCAGAAATGCTTGAGCAATTCGGCTTGTTAGGATCTATTTATTACCAAGCTACAACAGGTGAAGAAAATCCCAAAGTAGGCTTGATGAATATTGGAGAAGAAGCAGAAAAAGGTTCTGTTATTGCTCAACAAGCTCACAAACTAATGAAGGAAAATGCTAAAATGAACTTCATTGGTAACATCGAAGGAAAAGATTTCTTTAAAGGGAAAGCTGATGTGATTGTCACAGATGGATTCACTGGAAATATTCTTTTGAAAATGGGCGAGTCGTTATACGGTATTATGAAAGATCAAGGTGTTGAAACAAATTTCCTTGACAAAACTAATTATGAAGCCGTAGGTGGTAGCCCAATCGTTGGAGTGAATGGCAATGTTATTATTGCACATGGAGCGTCATCGGCAAAAGCTATTAAAAATATGATTCATCTTTCTACTAAAATAGTAGAATCTAAAGTTACAGAAAAGATCAAAGAAGCACTTAGTGCATAGTGAGTGTTCCTGCCAACTACCGTGTTGTGCTTAAAGGCACTTCACTTAGCGCTAGTTCGCAGGGCACTATTTATATTATTGAACATGACAAAGATCATTGCAGCAATTACAGGCGTTCAGGGGTACGTGCCAGAGGAAGTTTTAACAAACGCCGACTTAGCAAAAATTGTTGATACCACTGATGAATGGATAATCTCCCGTACAGGTATTAAAGAACGTCGTATCTTGCGTGGAGAAGGTCAAGGTACTTCGGTCATGGGAGCTGAAGCTGTAAGGAAACTATTGGAAAAAACCAATACAAAACCTGAAGAGGTAGATTTGTTAATTTGCGCTACAGTAACTCCTGATCATTTTTTCCCATCAACAGCCAATTTGATTTGCGATAAAGTAGGCATTTCTTTTAATGCTTCCTATGACATTGCAGCTGCTTGCTCAGGCTTTTTGAATGCCTTGGTAACTGGTGCCATGTTTATCGAATCAGGTCGCTATAAGAAAGTAGTTGTAGTAGGTGCCGATAAAATGTCAGCTATTGTTGATTATACAGATCGCTCTACTTGCGTGTTGTTTGGCGATGGCGCTGGTGCTGTATTGCTTGAGCCTAGCTCAGATGGCTTAGGTCTTCAAGATTTTATCTTAAAATCAGATGGCTCAGGTGCTAATCACTTGATTCAGAAAGGAGGAGGAAGTGCATATCCTCCAACGCACGAAACAATTGACAATAAGTGGCATCATATCCATCAAGAAGGACAAGCTGTATTTAAGTTTGCCGTAACTCGTATGGCAGACGTTTCGGCTGAAATCATGGAGCGTAATAATCTTTCGGGCGATGATGTTGCCTTTTTGGTACCGCATCAAGCTAACAAAAGAATTATTGACGCAACTGCCAACCGAATGGGCGTTGGTCCTGAGAAAGTAATGCTCAATATCCATAAGTACGGAAATACCACTGCAGCTACCATTCCATTGTGTTTGTGGGACTACGAAAGTCAACTTAAAAAAGGGGATAATCTTATTCTTGCCGCATTTGGTGGAGGCTTTACTTGGGGGAGTGTTTACCTCAAATGGGCGTACTAAAGTATCAAAACAGTAAATTTCCTAGCTAAATTTCATTAAACTGGGTAGTTTACTGTTTTTTTTTGTGCTAAGTTCAGAGAACATTTTTGTAATTTTGCACATTCAAATTTTTGTAATTATCAAATTTGTAACTATTTAGTGTTCAGAAAGCAAAATTGCTTATGCTATTTCTTGTTTTCTAAATAATTGAAAAAATGGCAACTACTGCAGACATCAGAAACGGACTAGTAATCAAATTTAACAACGATCTTTTTTCAGTTGTTGAGTTTTTACACGTAAAGCCAGGCAAAGGCCCTGCTTTTGTAAGAACAAAATTGAAATCATTGACTTCAGGAAAGGTAATCGATAACACGTTCAACTCAGGGGTAGCGATTTTCCCAGTACGTGTAGAGCGTCGTTCTTTCCAATACTTGTATGAAGAAGAATTTGGTTATACTTTCATGGATAACGAAAACTTCGAGCAAGTTACATTGAACAAAGAAATGGTAGAAGCTGCTGACCTTATGAAAGAAGGCCAAGTGGTTGAAATCTTAATCAATGCAGAAACAGAGCAACCTATTTCTTGCGAAATGCCTCTATTTGTGGAGCTTGTAGTTACTTATACCGAACCAGGTATCAAAGGTGACACAGCCAACTCTCCTAAAAAACCTGCTACTGTTGAAACTGGTGCAACGATTACTGTACCATTATTCATCCAAAACGATGAGAAAATCAAGGTAGATACTCGTACTTACGAATATGTAGAACGAGTAAAATAATACCCCGCGATAAGTGATTGATTTTCAATAAAGTTTTACCCCTCAAGATTTTACTGGCTCAACTAAAAATACTTATATTTACTGTATCTTTAGTCCTGAATTTATAGGACACTGTCCTTTTTCGGCCTTAATTTTTGTGAGAGGTATTCTTGAAAACAATAACTTATCTGAAATTCCCTTATACGTAAAATTTATCAATTAGACATTGTAACACCAACCTCCAATGGAAAATAAAGAAATCCAAAAGCTATTAGATTTTATTGCTCAATCAACTCTTGATGAGGTAAACATCGAAACTTCTGAGTTGAAACTTTCAGTAAAGCGTTATGGTCAAGCGCCAGTGGTACAACAAGTGGTAGCAACTCCAGCACCAGTAGTAGCAGCGGCTCCAGTTGCAGCTCCAGCGGCGGCGGCTCCAGCTGCTCCTGCAGCGGCCCCAGTGGCAGCATCTAACCGTGTGACTATCAAGTCTCCAATGATTGGTACATTCTACCGTTCTTCTAGCCCAGATTCTCCATCATTCGTTGAAATTGGTTCAGAAGTGACAAAAGGTAAGCCAGTTTGTATCATCGAAGCCATGAAATTGTTTAATGAAATCGAATCAGAAGTATCTGGTCGTATCGTTGAAGTATTGGTAGAGAACGCAACGCCAGTTGAGTTTGACCAACCTCTTTTCGTAGTTGAACAATAAGCCAACCATATTGAATTACCCCATCTATTTGGTTTTATTTTTCAATAAGTCAAAAACTCCCTTGTCGATTAGTGAGTTATTGTTACAATAACTCATCGATAAAGATGTTTAGTTGAGTTTATAACTAAAGCTAAAGAATGTTTAAGAAAATACTTATCGCCAACAGAGGTGAAATTGCCCTCCGTATCATTAGAACATGTAAGGAAATGGGCATCAAAACGGTAGCGATTTATTCTACTGCTGACCGTGAAAGCCTTCACGTAAAATTTGCTGACGAAGCTGTGTGTATTGGCCCACCGCCAAGCCGTCAGTCGTATTTGAACATCCCTGCGATTATTTCAGCTGCCGAAGTTACTGGCGCAGATGCAATCCACCCAGGGTATGGTTTCTTGTCAGAAAATGCTGAGTTCTCTCGTATTTGTTCTGAATATGGTATCAAATTTATTGGTGCTACTGCCGAACAAATCAATTTGATGGGTGACAAAGCTACAGCAAAAGCTACTATGAAAATCGCTGGCGTACCTGTAATTCCAGGTTCGGAAGGCTTGATTGATACGGTAGAAGATGCTAAGCGTATTGCAAAAGATATTGTTTACCCAGTTATCATCAAAGCTACGGCTGGTGGTGGTGGTCGTGGTATGCGTATCATCCGTCATGAAGACGAGTTTGAAAAGCTTTGGAATGACGCTAAAATGGAAGCTGCCAATGCTTTCGGTAACGATGGTATCTACATGGAAAAATATGTAGAAGAACCACGTCACATCGAAATTCAGGTAGTAGGCGACCAATTTGGTAAAGTATGTCACCTTTCAGAACGTGATTGCTCTATCCAACGTCGTCACCAAAAACTTTGTGAAGAAACTCCTTCTCCAGCGCTTACGCCAGAACTTCGTGAGAAAATGGGTGAAGCTGCCATCAAAGGTGCTTCAGCTATTAAATACGAAGGAGCGGGTACTGTTGAGTTCTTGGTGGATAAGCATGGCGATTTCTACTTCATGGAAATGAATACTCGTATCCAAGTAGAACACCCAATCACTGAAGAAGTAACTGACTTTGACCTTATCAAAGAACAAATTAAAGTTGCTGCTGGTGTAGCCATTTCTGGACAAAACTATACGCCAAAATTGTATGCACTAGAGTGTCGTATCAATGCTGAAGATCCAGCAAACGGCTTCCGCCCATCGCCAGGTAAAATTACTAATTTACACTTACCAGGTGGTCACGGAGTACGTATCGACAGCCATGTGTATGCAGGCTATACAATTCCACCAAACTATGACTCAATGATTGCGAAAGTAATCGTTTCAGGTCAGAGCCGTGAAGAAGTATTGTTGCGTATGAAGCGTGCTTTGCAAGAGTTCGTAATCGATGGTATCAAAACTACGATTCCATTCCACATTAAATTGATGGATGACGAACGCTTCAAATCAGGTCAATTTACAACTGCTTTTATGGAGAATTTTGATTTGAAAAGCTTGTAGTAATACAACAAAATAGAATAATAAAAAGGGGCTTTGCATTAGCAAAAGCCCCTTTTTTATGAACCAGATTTTTCTTCAAAAAGTTTTTCGATTGTTTCACGATAAGATACGCCTAAAGGAATTTTTAACTTATCTAAAATCACATGTCTCGACGAAATTCCTGTTACTTTGAATCTTGGAACAAGATATGATTTGTGAACACGAATAAAATTAAGCGGTTGGAGCTTAATTTGTAAATCAGAGATAGACTCACTAATCAATACAGGTTTTTCTTTGCTAAAAACCCTTGTATAGGCTCCTAATGCTTCGATATATTGAATGTCATTCACAAAGAATTTTAAGGACTCTCTCCCTGCTTTTAAGAAGATAATTTGTTCTTCCTGAACAACAGGCTTTTGTGAAGCTTTATTCTTGATATTGATATTGTCAATTGCTCGATTAACAGCTTTTAAGAATCGCTCAAAACTAAAGGGTTTGAGTAGATAATCTGTTACTCCTACATCGAATGCTTCCATAGAATAGTCGGAGTGGCTAGTAGTAAGAATAATTTGCGGAGGTGCTTCGAGCGTTTTGATTAAATCTAGTCCAGAAATTTCAGGCATTTCAACATCAGAAAATAGAATATCGACCTTTCCTTGATGCAATAAAGGAATGGCTTCAATGGGATTACTAAAAACCTGAACGATTTCAAGATGTGGTAATCTTTTGATATTCGTTTCTAAAATTTTCTGAGCTATGTCATCGTCTTCTAAAATGACACATCGATAAATTGTCATGAATTAGGTGAATTATTCTGTTAAATTGGCTAAAAGATATGGCGACTTCTAGAGTTTAACTTAGGAAGGTTGGGTTTATTCGACGAAAAGTTTCAAAAACTATTACCTAGAATGGTCTTTTACATCGCAACTTACGGGATTTTTGTTAGAAAATAAAATATAGAAGACTAGAATTTAACAAAAATCCCAAGATATACTCAAGTTTTGAGCACATCTTGGGAAATGTATAGTTTTCAAAAAGTAAGAATTAAAAATTCTTTAACTTAGACGAATTACTGTATTAATGATAATGTTAATGTCGAGTACTTAAACGGATTGAAATTATTATAAACTACTTAAGCTACTTATTTGTCTCATTTGTAATTTCTTAGGCGGTCAGATATTTAAGGGTATTGAGTAAGGATGTAATTGCATTACAAAATTACATTTTAATATTGATGTTGAATATTGCCAAGAACTGATAGCTAACCAACACACAAATTATCCTATGAATTGATGAACTAATGTATCAATTGAAGCCTTATTATTTATGAACTGCATGAATATCTTACGAACGTGCAGTGTTTTCATTTATAGATGGTAATTTTAGCCAATAAATCATTAACACATGAATAAGTTTTTTTTACAAATAGGAGCCATCTTGGCTGCATTATCTGTTGCACTTGGCGCATTTGGAGCACATGCATTTAAAGCTAGTTTAGAAGCGATTGGTAGGACAGAGACATTTGAGACAGCTGCTCGTTATCAAATGTATGGCGCCTTGGGATTGTTAGCTGTAGGAATATTGTCGGGAACATTCAAGCATGCTTTTGTAAGATATGCAGGCAATGCTTTGTTGGTAGGTACGATTATTTTTGCAGGAGCCTTATATATGATTTGTGCTACAGGAGTTACCATGTGGGGAGCGGTTGCGCCAATTGGAGGCACTTGCTTGATGGTAGGCTGGGTTCTATTAGCTTTCGGAATTACTAAAAGCAAGTAAGCATATTCCTAATTTAGTGAATTGAGATTGAGTGAATGAGTGATTATTTTTAATTTGATTTTTTCTTGTAGAGGCGCAATGTATTGCGTCTAAAGAGGTATCATTTTAAAATATAGTCATGAGTCATCCCAAATTTTAGAATTAAGTATATTCTCCAACTTTTTATCAAAAAAAGCGGTCGAAAATTGTTTTTAGACTCAAAGTATTGCGTCTCTACTGCTAGGATAAGATTTTAAAATAATCACTCATTCACTCAATTTCAACTCACTAAATTAGGTTTTTACCTTTTAATGAATCAGGACTTGTTCTAGGCTTGCCCAAACGATTTCGCCCATGGTTTTACATTTGAGAAATCTGTCTGATTGATACCATCTCGCTAGTTCTTTCTTGAGTGATTCGGTATTATCTACAGAAGCAATTTCATCTCTCGCCATTACCGACATCAGCTCGTACATTCGTTGTTGCTCTACCCTCAATCTTCCTGCAATGAGCGATCTCTCTTCAATTTGGTATTGCTGAACAGATTCCGAAGTCATGTATTTCATTCCAATTTCTACCAAAGGATAGTTTTGCTTGAAATACTGAGGCATATATACCGACCGTTTGCCTTCGTAGCTTTGTTGGTCAAAATCGATGGCTCGAATACGATAAAATACTTCTTCAAAATCGGGGGTAATATCAATAATAAAATTTGATGAATGCATATCGCCCAATAGCTTTACAAAACATCGTTCATTAAACTTCACAAACTCTTTGGCCAATCGACGGTAATTTACTTCTTCATAACTAGGTAATTGCTTAAAGAATAAATCTCCTGGAATACCAATAATATGTTCTTCTACGACTGTATCCTCGAATGTCAGATAACTCATTCTATTGGGAGAAAGAAGGTGTTCTAGTTCCATTCCATATATCCGTGAAGAATCGGCTCGCTTGACATAAAAATAGTCAAAGTTATCGTTCATCTTGTTGACAATTCTTATGCGAAATGGCTGAGTATTGCCATAAGTGCACAAATCAACCCTATCCACGTTAAGGTGTTTGATGACTTTCTCATCACCATCAGTTCGTAAATCGGCATAGATTTTTTTTAACCCTTCATACACAAAATCAATATCACTGTGTGGATAAAAGACTGTTTGCCAAAACGTATCATTGCCAAACTTATCATACAGACTAATAGCATTTTCAAATCTCAATAAATCAGAATACTGTAAAGGCATGGTTATTTCACGCCCGTATTTAATTAAATATTTTCTGAGCTGGAGATTAATTTTGAATGGAAGTTTCTTTTTAGAAATAAGGGCCATATTGCAAGATTTAGGCTGTAAACATCTTCTTTTTCAAGACTAAAATCAAGAGTTTTATTGGTAAAAGGTATAGGTGTCCAATAAATTTTATCTACGTTACACCTAGTCGATAAAATCTAAATCCTTATCAAATGTTTCCTCAGACATATAGGATGCCCAGAGAGCAGCGAAGTTACAAATACAACCGACAATCAAGGCTGCATAGATTAATCCCACATGACCCATTAAAAATTTAAAGCCTAATGTAATAAGAATCAATGCCCCACGAACGAAATTTGGTACTGTCGTAGTGACTGTTGCACGAATATTAGTGCCAAACTGCTCTGATGCCATGGTGATAAATACCGCCCAATATCCTCCTGAAAAGCCCAACGCAAAACATAGGAAATAAAAAATCGTAGTACTTAGTCCATGAACTAAGAGATATATACCCATCAGAATAATACTAGAGCCTACAAACCAGTAGATCGTCTTTTTACGACTTTGTAAAAATTGACTTACGAGTCCGCTTAAAAAATCACCAGATGAGAGCCCTGCATAACATAAAATTACAACAGTGCCTGCTTTAATTTCACCCTGTACGCCAATCGCCTTACTGAGTTCAGGTGCTACCAGTACAAGAATACCCACTGTGTACCAAACAGGAAGTCCTATCAAAATACAATAGATATATCTTTTGAGTTTATTTGAATCGGTGAATAGACTAAGAAAATTGCCTTTGGGGGCACTTTTTTCGATGTTTTGAAATAATGATGACTCCATGGTGCCAATACGCAATAGCAATAATGCTAAACCCATAGCGCCACCAATATAATAAGTCATACGCCACCATTCTGGGTCGGTACTCAAGCTTGCTATATAGGCGGCTGTTACGGCTCCTAATGCCCCTGTGCCTGCAATGAATAAGGCACCGTATCCTCGTTTTTCTTTTGGTAAAGATTCATTTACTAAGGTTACCCCAGCACCTAATTCTCCTGCAAGACCAATACCTGCCAAAAATCTTAGAATAGCATATACTGTCAAATCTTGTACCATTCCATTGAAAGCATTGGCTAGGGAATACAACAAAATAGAACCAAATAAGACAGATTTGCGTCCACGCTTGTCACCCAAAATTCCCCAGATAAGTCCACCCAAAAGCATACCTGCCATCTGTATATTAAGTAGGCGAAGACCTTCTGATAGTTGTCCGTCTTTATCAAGTCCGAGACTTGCCAAACTAGCATTACGAATTACTCCAAAGAGAATGAGATCGTACACATCCACAAAATAGCCTAAAGAAGCTACAAGGATTAACAGTTTGGCATTTTTAGAAATAGTAGTTTCCTGCATAGAGATAGGTTTTATGTAAAGGAAAGATTCATTCCGAAAATAAGAATTTTAATAGTCTATAACAAAAAAACTACCGATTATCTAGATAATCGGTAGTTTTTGTATGAAGTGCTATTTTACCATCTTGAAAGCATTTGCGAACGATGGGCGTCTAATTTTAGAAAAATAAATAGTAAAATAGAAAACGACCAAAGTGAAGAGCCTCCATAACTAAAAAATGGAAGCGGAATCCCAATTACTGGCATCAAACCGATAGTCATTCCGATGTTGACGAGAAAGTGGAAAAATATGATGGAGACGACCCCATAGCCGTAGACTCGCGCAAATCGGGATTTCTGTCGGTCTGCGAGATAAATAAGCCGTAGCATCAAGCCAATAAATAAACCGACCACAGTTAAGCTTCCTGCAAAACCAAACTCTTCGCCGACAGTACAGAAAATAAAGTCGGTACTTTGTTCGGGTACAAAGTCAAACTTAGTTTGTGTTCCCTGCAAATATCCTTTACCAAGCAACCCACCCGAGCCAATCGCAATTTTGGCCTGACGAACATTATAACCTGTTTTTTTACGGTCAAAATCAGGATCAACTAATACTCGAATACGATTACGCTGGTGTTCTTTTAGTACATTATTAATAGCCCAATCTACACCTGTCACAAACAAACCCATACAGAAGGCAACACCTAAAATGGCTAAAATATTTTTGGTTTTGCGTTCATAACGAGGCATTGCCCAAACGACCAAAGCAGATACTACAGCCAAGCCGATATAAATCTGCCATTCTTCAAAAATAAGAGATAAAATAAATAAGGTTACTACCGCCAAGAAAATAGCAGGATACATGCCTGGAAGTCCTTCACGATACAATAGAATCAAAAATGAAGCAAAAACCAAAGCAACACCAGTTTCGTTAGATGCTAGAATCAAGATTGGAGGAATCGCAATGATGATTGCCACATTGAGCTGGTCCTTGAATCTGGATAGATTGGTTAGTGGCGTACTCAAATATTTTGCCAGTGCCAGACAGGTTGCCATCTTGGAGAACTCGGCGGGCTGTAACTGAAAAGAACCAATTCTAAACCAAGAGTGTGAGCCTTTTACTTCTGTTCCTACTACAAGCACTGCCAACAACATAAATAGGAAAAATCCATAAATAGGAAAAGCAAAAGTATCGTAAAAACGATGGTCGATTACTAAAATTGCAATAATGAGCAAAACGGTTGTTCCAATCCAAATAAGTTGTTTACCTGAATTGGTATCAAAGAAACCGTCATCAAAAATCCAAATTGGGTGCTCAGGATTATAAATTGCAGCATAAATATTGAGCCAGCCAGCCACAACACAAAGTATATATATTAATACGGTCACCCAGTCGAGGTTTCGCGATATTTGTTCTTCTCTTTTCAAGGTCTTATTCTTAGAAATGCTAAATCAATTTGTTTGGTACACTTGAGTAAAGGCTTGAAATCTTTCTTACTATCCTAATTACTCATTAAATCCTAGTGTGTTTTTTTCGGTGCTATTTTCTGATTTTTAGGTAAAACTGCTTGTGGCTGCATCGGAATCTTGAATACAGGCGCTTTTGGTTTATTTGCCTGATCTAGTTTAAATAGCTCTTCTTTAAGATTGCGTAATTGATAGTCTTCGATTGTCGAATCTTTTTCAACTGTAGCTTTTACCTCTTTATTAGGTCTGGCCGAAGCACTTTTTGCACTCAACACATTGGCCAGATAGCTTTTATTCATCCATCGAGTTTCCATAGCTTTGCGTTCTACTTTACCCTTCAAGTATTTTTCGATACAAAGTGATGCAATAGGAGCGGAGTGCGTTCCCCCAAAACCCGCATTTTCAATAAATACTGCAATGGCAATTTTAGGGTTTTCTCTTGGCGCAAAAGCAATGAAGATGGCATGGTCTTGACCATGTTTATTTTGAGATGTACCTGTTTTACCACAAATCTGAATATCGCTTAGTCGTGCTTCAGCTGCTACAGTACCTGCATTTACAGCACCAACCATTCCTTCGATAACGGGTTCGAAATGGCGACGGTCAATACCCGCAGAAATATGCTCTTTATATTTGTTGTCTATGTTTCCGATTTCGTTAATACCTTTTACTAAGTGCGGACGAACATACCAACCTCTGTTGGCAATGATAGCGGCCACATTCGCCATTTTGAGTGGGTTAATAACAATTTCCCCTTCTCCAATACCTACAGAGTAAATATTAGAAAATTTCCAACGAAGAGGACCTTTATACACTTTGTCGTAATATTCGACGCTCGGAAGTTTTCCTTTTGTTTCGTTTGGTAAATCAATGCCTAATTCTTGCCCAATACCAAACTTGCTAGCCATATCATTCCAGCGTTGAAGACCAACAGCTGATTTTTTGAAAAGATTTTGCTCCTTATTGTTATAAATAATTCTTTTGAAAACATTATAAAAATAAGGGTTACAAGAATTTTTGATACCTAACTGAATCGATGAAGATGTACCTCCACAGTGACACTTCATTGGTACACCTGCGTGACCAAACCCTGTACTTGGGCTGATTACTCCTAACTGCAAACCAATCAGGGCCTGAATCAACTTGAAAGTCGAGCCAGGGCGATAATAAGCACTTGGTGGGCGGTTGATAAGCGGGTGCAATGGGTCAAGGTTGAGCGTTTGGAAATATTTTGAGAAAGTTCTTCCCGATAGTTTACTTGGGTCATAAGTAGGAGCTGATACCATCGCCAAGATTTCGCCAGAAGATGGCTCAATTGCCACCACACTTCCTACTTTGTGTTGCATCAAACTATCTGCATAATCTTGTAAGGCAATATCTACCGACGAAATTAAATTTTTGCCAGCTACGGGTTCTCTATCAAACTCTCCATTCTTGAATGGACCTTTTTCTACGCCACGGCTATTGACCATCACGTATTTTTCGCCACGTTGTCCACGTAGTTCGTCTTCATAAAATCTTTCAAGACCAGTAACCCCTACATAATCTCCTTGTCGGTAGTATTCGTTACCTTTTTCTTGTTCTTTCAAGAGGCGCTCAGGGCTAATTTCTCCAACATACCCTAAGGCATTTGCCATGCCTTTTGATTGATAAGTACGCAAAGAACTAATCTGGAAAGAAAACCCAGGGTAGTCTACCATAGCATCTTGCACGCGAGCATATTCTTCCTTGGAAAGCTGACGTAAAAATAGAGAAGGGCGTACAGGTGAGTAAATTCTCGCCAAATGAGTTAAGCTATCAAACTCACTGCGGGTAATGTCAAAAAGTCTACAGAATTTTAAAGTATCCTGAACATGTGCTTTTTTGGGCGTAATGTACAAATCATACACAGGGGTATTATAGACAATCAACTTTTTGTTGCGGTCATAAATCAACCCTCTGAAAGGAACTTGTACAATTTTACGAATAGCATTGTTTTGAGCATCTAACTTGTAAGTCTCGTCAATAACCTGCAAATAAAATAGCCTTCCGATGTAAAGTATGGCAATAAGGATAATGAATCCTTGGATAAATCTCTTTCTAATCTCGTCCACTGGCTTTAATATGATTTTAGGGATATATAGAAAATGTTTTCTACTTTCAGGAAAATTTGACTGGCTATAAGCGTTTTAATAGCTAACCAATCTGTAAATAATCTACTAACTATTACTGTTTTTGTATTTTGAGTAAAAGCTTGACTGTTATCTGCTCATCATGTAAGAAATATTCATTTAAACAAAAACAGACCTGTTTTATAGTTTAAACGGAAAAAACTATCTGAAGAAACATAATTAAAGTGCAAAATTTGCTGTTTTTCAATAATTTGTCAATAAACTCATTGAGAATCAAAACATAATTTTGCCGAATGATATTATTCTTTAGGAAGACTACGAATTAATAAATAAATCGCAGCAAAAATGAATAGCAACGAACAGCCAATAGAATACCAAGGAGTGGTAGTATGGAAGGTTTTATCAAGCCAGTTACCTAACAGTACGCCACTCGCAATGGTTATAAGCATTTGACTTCCTGCTCCCATATAGCGCATGTACTTGTTGGAATTTGGCGAATCGTTTGACATGAAAGTAAAGAAAAAAGGTTGTTCGACGTCGAAAATGAAATGGTATTTTTCCGTAGGATTACAATTAAAAAATCCAAGAACGAATGTTTTATATACCTGTAACAAAAATACTTAATTGGCACGGAATCTGATAATAAAATCTCGTTATTTTGCGTTAAACCCCTTGTTGTTCAAGATAGATTTGTGCTGTTGACTCGTGGTATTGTTTTGAGTACTTTGAATCTTATCTTAAGAACCATCAAATTGACCTATATTTGTATTTTGGATGGTGAATCAATCAAATCATTGTAGTTTTTCTGCATAGCTACTTCACATGAATAGAATACCGTTACTTTTAGTACTTGTCATATTTTTGTGCATAGGAGGATGCTCACAATATAGCTCTTCGCCTATCAGCGTGGGATTCCATAATCTTAATGCCAAATACAACGCGCTTTTTCAGGCTAATCAAAAATTGTTTGAGGCCGAAAAAAAGCTCTTTGAAGACCGTCACGATAATTACTCTCAAATACTTCCTGTGTTATTGCCTCTCGACTCGGCAGTAGCCAGCACGGTGTCATCAGAACTGGCAGCCGTTATCAAAAAGGCTTCAATGGTGGCAGAAAGACATCAAAACTCTCGTTGGCTCGACGATGCCTATGTACTCATAGGGCAAGCTCGCTTAATACAAGAAGATTATAAAAATGCGATAGAAACATTTAAATATGTCAATACAACAGCCGAAGATGATGACGCTCGTCAGGCAGCGCTGATTGGACTGATGCGTGCTTATGTCGAACAAGGTGAGTTTACTACTGCTTTGAGAGTTGCTGAGTTATTACGAGAGGAGGACTTGAACAAAAATAATACAGCGAACTTTTATCTAACAAAAGCGTATTTGCATCAACTTAAAAAGGAATATGCTACTTCTGTGGCTATTTTGGAAGAAACATTTCCATTGCTTCCTAAAAATGAGCAAAAAGCCAGATTGTATTACGTAGCAGGTCAGATGTATGAGATATTGGAAAAATTTCCTAAATCAAGTGAATGTTTTACAAAGGTTGCCAAAAACAGACCCTCGTACGATTTAAGATTCTATGCCTCGTTGAATAGCGCATTGGTCATGAATCAGAAAGGCAATTTTGATAAATTATTAAAAGATAGCAAGAACAAAGATTTATCAGATAAAATTTATGAAGCTATGGCCTCGGCAGAAATGCGCCAAGGCAACACGGCTAAAGGAATTGCTTTATTGAAAAAATCTGCCAGTATCAGCAAGGATACAAAACAATTGCCTTATACCTATTTAACGTTGGCAGATTTGTATTATGACAAATATGCTGAGTATGAAACGGCTTTTGCGTATTATGATAGTTGCTTGTCGCTGTTGCCTAATACTGATGCTGCTTTTGCGAAAGTAAAGCAAAAACAACAGGTACTTGGAGAGTTTGTGAAGCAAATGAATATTGTCAAAACAGAGGATTCTTTACAAAAACTTTCGAAACTTACTCCAGCAGAATTGGATAAAGTTTTGGAAAGAGCTATTCGCTTGAAGAAGGCCCAAGAGTTGGCTAATTTGGCAAAAGCAAAAGAAATTGTAGCTGGCTCTACCACAGCAACTAAGGATCCATTTGCCACATCAGGTAAAACAGATTGGTATTTTTCTAATGCTATGTTGGTAAGCCAAGGTCGTACCAATTTTATGAATCGCTGGGGGAATCGACCTCTGGAAGACAATTGGCGTAGAAGTAGTCGTGACGATGCCGCATCTTTTGCTAGTTTTAATACTTCAAGCACTGAAAATACATCTTCCTCAAAGAATACAATCGAAGGGGTAAGCGACAAAGAATTAGCAACCGAAAAAGCACTCATGAAAACCAAGATTCCATTCAGCGCAAAGGCGCTCGAAACGTCGCAAATCAAACGACAAGATGCGATGTTTGAAGTGGGTAAAATCTTTAAGTTGAGTTTAAATGAGCCTAAGAAATCCATTTCGACATTCAAACAACTACTTTCCGAATACCCAAATTCAATTCATGAACCAGAGGCTCTGTATTTTTTGTATTTATTACACGAAAATAATCCAACAGAAAAAGCAGGCTACAGAAAATCACTCTTTGATAAATTTGGAGATTCGTATTTTGCAAGAATGTTAAGCCGTGAAAATATTGTAGAATTGAGTTCTGACAAAGAAACAGAGGCTCAAAAGCTTTATACCGAAGCATACCAATACTATCAACAAGGTAATTTTGCAGATGCTTTATCATTTGTGGATACGGCCTTGAAAGAGTATCCCAATAGTCATACAGAGGATAAATTGGCATTTTTGAAAGCGTTGTTATTAGCTAAAACTCAAAATTTTGATGGCTATGTAAAAGCATTGAACAACTTTATTAAAGACTATCCTAAAAGCCAATTGTTAGGTCTAGTAAAAGAGAATTTAGCGGCTGCGAAGAATGCTAAGCCATAGTTTTAACTTTTGGCAAAAGAATATTATTGGTCTGTCGATTTTTAGAAAGTATAGACGAAACAATTATTTTTTTTACTTTTGCCAAAACGTTATCACCATTGCGATTGACGATTTATTATGCAAACAAGACATTTATCCTACATATTAATAACTGCTCTAGGGGCAGTTTTTTTTATCCCATTTATTGGTAGCTCCCATTTATTTGACTGGGACGAAATCAATTTTGCCGAGTCAGCAAGAGAAATGATTTTGACAGGAAACTATGCTACAGTGCAAATTAATTATATGCCATTTTGGGAAAAACCTCCTTTGTTTTTCTGGATGCAGGTCTTAGCCATGAAAGCATTTAATGTTTTTGACCCTAATTCTGGATTTGCTCCTGAATTTGGTGCTCGCTTCCCAAATGCTATCATTGGTATCATTACCCTTTTGGTTTTTTATCGAATCGGACGAAAACTCTATAATGAAAAGTTTGGTTTGTTGTGGGCTTTGGGATATTTGGGCTCATTTACGCCACATTTATATTTTAAATCAGGTATTATTGACCCTACTTTCAACCTATTTATCTTTTTGGGCGTTTGGTATTTCTCACAAAGTGTTTCTACAAATCAAAATACATCTAAACGCCAGACCTACGGCTTACTTTCGGGGCTATTTGTAGGATTGGCGATTCTAACCAAAGGACCTGTAGGTGGTTTGTTATGGGGACTTACGGTATTTACTTTTTGGGGAGTCAATGGTTTTAGTGCTAGTTTCTTAAAAGATGCGATTAAACCATTTTTCTCGGCTATTGCTATTGCCTTTTTGGTGGCTTGTATTTGGTTTGGACTATCTATCTATCAAAATGGATGGGGTTTATTTGTAGAGTTTATTCAGTATCAAATTCGCTTATTGACCACAGGTGATGCTGGACATGAACAGCCATTCTATTATCATTTTGTAGTTGTATTAGTAGGTTGTTTTCCTATTTCAGTGTTGGCGATTCGTGTATTGGGAACCTCAGGGTCGGGTAATTCTCAAGGAGAATATTTTAGAAAATGGATGATTTATTTGTTTTGGGTAGTCATGATTTTATTCACGATTGTGAAGACCAAGATTGTTCATTATTCATCAATGGCATGGTTTCCTGTGTCGTATTTGGCGGCGTACCATGTCAACAACTTACTATCAGGAAATTGGAAGTGGTCAAAACTCACGGGTTTTGGTCTGTTCTTTATTGGTTTGGTGATGGCTATTGCCCTTACAGCAGTACCATTGGTAGGTCAGTATGCAGCTCAATTGATTCCGTATATCAAGGATGATTTTGCTGTGGCAAATCTCAGTGCAAAGATTACTTGGGGTGGATGGGAGCAATACATGGGCTTGGCGTATATTGTGGCGGTAATAGTCATGGTAAGTATGCGCAATATTCGAGGTTTGTATATCGCCACGGCTTTATGTTTGTTTGGTTATTCGGCGGTAGTGGTAAGTAAAATCGAAGGGTATTCTCAACGTGCTGCGATAAGTTTTTATGAGTCTTTGAAAGGTAAAGATGTATATGTAGAGCCGATAGGATTCAAGTCGTATGCACAATTGTTTTATTTCCAAAAACAACCTCAGAAACCTAAAACAGAGGCTTACTTATTAAACGAACCTCATTTAGACAAACCTGCGTATTTTGTGATGAAAATTACAGCAGATAGTGCCATGAAAGCGCATCCTAATCTACGATTGATCAAAGAAGAAAACGGATTTTTATTTTACGAAAGAAAATAAAATGGAAAAGCTGGCAGTGATGCCAGCTTTTTTGGTAAAGAAAAATATATGTAGTCAGGTAGTAAACAATTTTTTCTAAGCCATTGCTAGCTTGTAACTTTTTATTCAAAACTCATTAATCATGAGCAACTAATGTTCTCGGACGGTCTTCAAGAGCTTTGAAGAAAGAATACATTGGATTGACATCCAATTTAATAAATTTCTGCCAAATTTTAATGGCTTTCGTAATCAATTCATTTTCTATTAAGAAGCCATCATGGCCATATAACGAGTCCAAAGCCTGAAATGTAGCGCCAGGAATATGTTTAGCCAAAAATTCTTGCTCATTAATAGGAAATAGCGCATCCGATTTAATACCCATCACTAAGGTTTTGGCTTTGACTTGCGAAAGCGCATTGATAACCCCACCTCTTCCACGACCCACATCTTGCGAGTCCATTACTTGTGATAAGACATAGTACGAAAAAGCATTGAATCGTTGGGCTAGTTTTTCTCCTTGATAACGCTGATAGGTCACCGCACGATAGGTTTTGTCCAGCCCTTCCTCACGACGAGCTTGGGTTACACCATAAGTTTCGTAGTTACGATATGAAATCAAGGCTGTTGCACGAGCGGCTTTCATGCCATTAATACCAGCCAGAGGGTGGCTTTCTGTCCAAGTAGGGTCTACTTCAATAGACATTCTTTGAGACTCGTTGAAGGCAATTCCCCAAGGAGAATGTTGGGCATTAGTAGCAATCAAAATTAAATTTTCGATAAGCTCAGGTTGAGAAATCGCCCATTCCACAGCCTGCTGACCACCCAAAGAACCACCAACACAAGTTTTGATTTTTGAAATACCCAAATGCTCTCTCAATAAATCAAATGAGTTGACTATATCACGTATCGTAATGGTTGGGAAAGTATGAAAATATGGCTCGCCAGTTACGGGATTAATCGAAAGTGGACCTGTACTTCCATAATGTGACCCCAGTACATTTACACAAATAATAAAATATTGTTCAGGGTCAAACAATTTGCCTTTGCCGACCAAACCTTGCCACCAATCTGCTACATCTTGGCTACCTGTAAAAGCATGGCATACCCATATCACGTTCGAACAGTCGGTATTGAGCTGTCCAAGCGCTTGATAAGCTAATTCAACTTCTGGCAAAACTCCTCCTGCTTCGAGTTTGAAAGGAGCATGATGTTTAAAAATTGACGTATTTAACACGAATTGAGATGCTGTTTTTGATAATAATAAAGAATCAAGAAGAAAACATTTCGTTGGAAGTTATTGAAAATGATACGAGCTATTGTTTTTAACTTAGAAATGAAAGAAACAACTCATCGTACCCAACTTCTTTAGTTCTCCATCAGTTTGGCTGAAATCTCCTCAAAAGACTCCTCATATTCCCAATACATCAAACGACCAAATGCCCCTGTAACTAAAATATATTTTTCGCTCAGAGATTGAATACGGTCGACTGCTACAATTTTTAAACTTGCTTTTTCTTCCTCGACACTTTCGATGATTTCTCGATTGTGCTCGTCATAACCATGGACAACTAGATAGCTGCCTACGGTAATTGGAATAAATTTTTTCATGGATGCGTACAGACATATAGCCACAATGAATTGTGACAGTGAAACGATACATCGTAAACCTGACGAATACTGAACAGCAGAATGTAAAAATGTAGCTGGATTAGTTTCGTAATTGGTTTATATTTCCCAATAATGATGAATTTATTGGGTAGGAATTAGCACCTTGCCTTTACGAATCAGTAGGTTGCCAGAAGTTCATAGAGCCTATTCTCTCCCTTCTTCTTTATAAATCAACTACTACCTTTTGTGAAGAGTAATTGACTTGATGTTGCAAATATAATAGCTAGAATCTCGAAAATGCAAACGTTTTATGGATTGATTCGAATTTGCATACTGAATTTGTTAAGGATGTGTTAATAAATACAATTAATATGATTATTTGTATAAGTAATTGTATATTTAGCGAATGCTAATTATGAAGGCGCCAGCTTTATAATTTCTCGCCTACCTATTAGTTCGAACCAAAATAGAATCCATTCCATTTTTATGAAACGAATCATTTCCTATTCGCTCTTGCTGCTATTGATTAGCGGTTTAGGTGTATCTGTGAGCGCTCAATCTGGAGCTATCTACAACCATCTTGTAAGCACCTTGCGCAAAACGCAGGAACAATATCCACAAGAAAAAGTTTATCTACATTTCGACAAACCCTACTATGTTGCGGGTGAAACCATCTGGTTCAAAGCCTACCTTTTTGATGCTTCTTATCATACGTTGGATTCCGCAAGTCGCGTATTGTATGTTGATTTAATACATTCAGCTACTGGAAAGGTAGTGCTACAAAAGAAATTGAAGTCGTCGGGAGTGGCATCGGGTGATTTTCAATTGCCAGATACCTTAAGTGCTGATACTTATCATGTTCGAGCATATACCCAGTATATGAGAAACTTTTCTGAAAATCTTTTTTTTGAGAAAAATATTAAAATTTTCCAAGATAGTCCAAGCACTGGAAATCCAGAATTTACTTCAGAAATGCCCTCTTCTGTAGCTACAATTTCATTTTTTCCTGAAGGTGGTAATCTTGTTGAAAATATAGAATCTCGTGTAGCATTCAAGGCAAGAAATAAAAAAGGGCAAGGTTTTGACGTTGAAGGATTTGTACTTGATAATCTCAAAGATACAGTAGCTAGTTTCCATTCAGTTCATTTAGGAATGGGTGTATTTAATATTAAGCCAGTGGCAGGAAAAAGCTATACAGCTTTTATCAAAAAAGGAGATGGTAGTTATTTCTCTCAAATGTTACCCAAAGCACAGGGAGCAGGCTATACAATTACGGTAGATAATGTAACCTTCAAAGATAAAATCAGATTGTTTGTACAAAATTCAAGTCCTGCTACAACTTCGCAAGAACTCCCTATTATTATTCAACAAAGAGGAAAAGTTTGTATGGTGCTAAAAGGGTCTTCTTCAGAAAAAAGTTTCACAGTCAATATCCCTAGGACCCAAATCCCTGACGATGGAATTACGCAGATTACCTTATTTTCATCAGAAGGAAAACCATTAGCTGAGAGGTTGATTTTCGTAGAACAAAATAAACAATTACAAGTAAAGGTAAAAAGTAAGAATAGTCAGTATAATACAAGAGGCAAAACAGAGCTAGAATTAGAGGTGACAGATGCGGAAGGAAAGCCCGTAAAAGGATCATTTTCGATGGCAGTAACAGATGTTGGGCAAGTACAACATGAACCTTTTGCTGAGGATATCCAAACGTACTTATTGCTTAATTCTGATGTTAGAGAGGAATTTTCAGGTAAAAATTATACCCAACTTACAGGTAACATTGAGCAACCACGTTATTATTTCGAACCATCAAATGCTAATCGATTATGGTATCTCGATTTACTGATGATGACTCAGGGTTGGCGTAGATTCAACTGGAACCAAATGTTGGGGAATACAATGCCAGAATTGAAATATGATATTGAGGATGGTTTGACAATTAAAGGAAAAGCCTTGCGTCCCAACGGAAAAGTCTCAGAAAATATCAATTTGAGTTTGATGATGGTAAAGCCTAATACTGATCCTGTTTTCAAAACGGTTCTGGTCGATGATTCTGGAAACTTCAAATATAATTCTCTCAACTTTACGGACTCAACTGAAGCATACCTTCAGGTATTGAAAGGAAGTGGTACTCGAAACATTAGTATAAATCTAGACGAAGGTTTAGATTTATACTGGAGCACCCCTCTACAGATTCCTAAAGATATCCGTTACCCCGACGAAAAAGGTTTTGAGTTCTTCCTTAGAAAAACTCGTGAAGCTTTAACCATCGAAAAGAATGATATTCTCAACAAGACACAAGAACTAAAAGAGGTTACGGTATCGGCAAAAAGAGAAGTGATTGACAACCGAAATTTATACATCAAAGCATCAAATACTTTGAAAATAAATGAATCTATTTGTGTAGGAGCATTCAATGTGCTACAAATGATTAGTGGGCGTATTCCTGGGGTGCAAGTGTACAGTAATGGTGAACGTACGTACACCGTGTATATTTTTGGACAAGGATCTGTTGCTCTAAAAGCTACACCATTATTTTTGTTGGATGGATTACAAGTTTCATTGGAGGTTATCAATAATCTTACACCTTGTGAAATCGAAAAAGTAGATGTATTAAAAGGCGTTGACGCAGGAATTTATGGGGTATTAGGCGGTAATGGTGTTCTATCTTTTCTATCTAGGACGAGTAATGTTAATAATGTGAATAGAATAAAATTTGCTCCAGCAGGAGTAAAGGTCGTAAAGCTTCTAGGATATGCTATGGAACGAGAGTTTGAGTCACCACAATATATCGAGGCAAAGCCCCAGCACGTTAATCCAGATTATCGTTCTACCATTTTTTGGAAATCAAATATCATAACAAACCACGAAGGAAAGGCGTTTGTGACTTACTACAATAGCGATAATAGAGGTAAAATGAGTGTTCAAGTAGAGGGCGTTTCTCACTCAGGCAGGGTCGGGGTTGCCAATTTTCAATATGAAGTCAAGTAGCATATCATAGTTATTTACTTGAACATAAGTCATCCCGAATTTTAACATTTGGGTTATTTCCCAAAGTTTATCGAATAAGGCGGTCGAAAAACAATTTCGACCGCCTTATTTGATACTACATTTCACAATGACACCGCTTTAGTCACAAAGCATTGCGTTTCTACTTCTAGGATACAAATATTAAAGTAATCACTCATGCACTCAATCGCTCAATCGCCAAATTAGGGATGACTTATGTTTTTGTGGTACCTCAGACACTACCAGTCATCAAGAAATCGTTGTAGTTTCGCTTTTCTTTTTTTAAATCGCTAGTTCGAACCATTTTACTGTTCTAAATCAAACCAATTGCAATGAAAAACAATTTAACCTATTGCTTTATTACTTTATTAAGCCTGCTGTGTTTTACAAACGCCTCACATGCACAAGAGCAACCTGTTTATGAAAAACTTCGTGCTACTTTAACTAAATACCGCTATTCGTATCCTCAAGAAAAAGTGTATCTCCATTTGGATAAACCATACTACATGGCTGGTGAAACTATGTGGCTAAAAGGCTATTTGTTCGATGCTTCGTCTAATGGTGTTGACTCGGTGAGTCGAGTACTGTATGTAGATTTGGTACAGCCTGCTACAGGTAAAGTGATAGTTCACAAAGTTCTCAAAGCTTTGGCCGTTTCGGTGGGTGATATTCAATTGCCAGATACTCTTGCAAACGACCTTTATCGCATAAGAGCCTACACCAATTATATGCGAAACTTTTCAGAATCTCTATTTTTTGAAAAAGATGTGCGAGTATGGCAAAATACTAATATGTCTTCTATGAATGAGAATAAAGCTCAGGCTCTCAATGAGGTAGCGTCTATTAGCTTTTTCCCAGAAGGCGGATATCTGGTTGAAAACCTAGAAAGTAGATTAGCCTTCAAAGTGGTGAATAAATTAGGAAAAGGCGTTGAAACCTCTGGTTTCGTTTTGGCTAATGATAAAGACACTGTGGGGGTGTTTAGCACAGCTCATTTAGGACATGGAGTGTTCAATTTTCATCCTGAAGCTAATAATATATATGCAGCTTACGTAAAAAAATCAGATGGTAGCTATATCAAACAAGAGTTACCCCAACCTCAAAAAAGTGGCTACATCATGAGTGTAGACAATGTGACGTATAAAGATAAAATCCGACTTTATATTCAAAACTCTAGTCCTAAACCTGCTGGACAAGGGAAAGAACTTCCTATCATTGTGCAACAACGGGGAGAAGTTTGTATGATTGCAAAAGGTTCAGAATCAAGTAAAAGTTTTGTAGCAAATATTCCCAAAAATCAAATTCCTGATGATGGTGTAGTGCAAATTACTTTATTTTCGCCCGAAGGATTACCAATTTGTGAAAGATTGATATTTGTTGAGCATGGTAATAGAACATTACAAGTGAATGTTTCTTCGAATAAAACAGAGTATAAAAGTCGCGAGAAAGTAGATTTGAATATCGAAGTAAAAGACGCCGAAGGTAAACCTGTTCAAGGGACTTTTTCAGTAGCAGTCACTGATGCCTCACAAGTAAAAGGTGAGCCTTATGCCGACAATATATTGACATACGTATTGTTAAACTCAGAAGTCAAAGAATCGTTGAGTGGACAGTATTATCAACAAATACAAGGCTCTGTAGAGCAACCACAATATTATTTTGACAACACACAAGAAAACCGTCATTTACACCTTGACTTACTAATGATGACGCAAGGCTGGCGCCGATTTACTTGGCAACAAATGTTGAATGATGTCAAACCTAAAATGGATTACTTCGTTGAGCAAGGATTAGAAATTACAGGTAAAGCACTTCGTCCTAATGGCAAAGTAACAGATAAGCTTACTTTAACTTTGATGCTGAAAAAGCCTAAAGAAAACCCTATCATAGCCATGACAAGTGTGGATTCATTGGGTAGATATGGTTTTTATAACTTAGATTTTACGGATAGTGTAGATGTGTATCTACAGGCGGTAAAGGCTAATGGTGCTCGTAATTTGACCCTAACGATAGACGAAGCTCTTTCGTTACCCAAAACAAGACCTCTCCAAATCCCTAATGAGGTGAGAATTTTTGACCCAAATGCATTTGCGACGTTCTTAAAATACTCAAGAGAATCCATAGAACTTGAAAAGAAGCTCATTACTGAAAAAGTACAAATGCTTCAAGAAGTAACCGTAACGGCCAAAAAAGAGCCAACAGATAGCCGTAAAATTTATGGGCAAGCCAGTAATACCCTAAAAGTAGACGATACACTTTGCGGAGGTATGTTTAGTGTCTTACAAATGCTACAAGGTCGAATTCCAGGTGTTCAGGTAATACAGACGGGTATGGGAACCTATTCCGTATTAATTCGAGGTCAAGGATCTATTAATGCCTCTAATGACCCACTATTTTTGATTGATGGTATGCAAGTAAGTAGTGATGTAATTAATACCTTGCCACCATGCGATGTAGAAAGTATCGATGTATTGAAAGGAGCAGATGCTTCTATTTTTGGTGTTAGAGGAGGCAACGGTGTTGTTTCGGTATTGACAAGAAAAGGAAATGCCAATTACGACTGGAGCAAATCTAATATTGATGGTGTAAAAATTCAGAAGCGTATGGGTTATGCCATGACCAGAGAGTTTTTTGCCCCACAATATGGGCAAGCTAAGCCAGAGCACGTTCGTCCAGACTATCGTTCTACACTATATTGGAACGCCAATATAACGACTGATGCCTCAGGTAAAGCCACAACAAGCTTCTGGAATAGCGATGCCAAAGGTAATATGAACATCAAATTAGAAGGAATGTCAAATCAAGGGCGAGTTGGTGTTGCTCAAAATGAATATTTGGTAAGGTAGTATATTTGAGAGGTATTAGGCTCATGGCTATTAGCTTATAGGTTCAGTATTTCCTTAAACTTAAATATCATAGCTAAAAGCTCAAAGCCGTAAGATAATCTTATACAATAAAAGGGGAATAAATTGCAGTAATTAATTCCCCTTTTTCATTTCTGAATGAAGGTTTTACGTATCTTTGCGGAAAAATTCAGAACCTACAATGTTACGCATCATCATACTGACTGTTATAGTTGGTCTAATCTTCTTTTTGGCTCCATACATTGGTTTATCAGAATATATCCATGCTGATAAGTGGTTCATGTTGGCATTTTATGCCACACTTTCCTATTTCAATCATTTATTGATGCAACAAGGTTTTGCCAACGACCGAAAGCATTTTATTGAGTTTTACATGGGAAGTATTGGAGCTCGCCTAATTTTGAGTTTAGCATTTATCGGATTCTTTATATATAAGAACACTCCAGACATATATACATTTATTAGCAACTTTTTTGTACTCTATTTATGTTATACAGGTTTTGAAATCTACGATTTGTATCGTAACTTGCGACACTTTTCGTAAGGCCTGTGTTAATGATTAGTGTAAGTTGTTGATTTTCAGGTGTGATTAAGCGATAGAATAAGAGAGTCAAAATCATAAACCATTATACGTTCATCCCCCACGTCGAGATGAGAAAATTATATTTTTCAAATATTGTAGCATTTTTGTTTTTATTTGCTACTTCAGTATTTGCACAATCCGAGCATCACTCAGCAACTTCCGCTACGGCTGATTCAACAGTAGCAGTTCATGGCGTAGAGGCAACAGCCGAACATGCTCCAGGTGCTGAAGCCCACGCAGAGGGCAAAGTTGACCTAGGTCACATGATTATGCACCACATTGCCGACGACCACAAGTGGGAGTTTGCACATGGCATCGGTGTACATCTTCCTGTGATTGCTTATACAAAGGATGGTGTAAAAGTATTTTCTTCTAGCAAATTGGAAGATGAGCACGGAAATCCAGTAGCTTATGAAGGATTAATCTTAGAGCACGGCAAGTTGCATGCTGAAGATGGTTCTCATGTATTGGATTTGTCAATTACCAAAAACGTAGCTTCTTTGTTGGTTAGTGCTGTATTGTTGCTTTTGATTTTTATTAGTGTTGGTAACGCTTATAAAGAAAGAGGCACTAAAGCTCCAAAAGGATTGCAGTCTTGGTTAGAGCCAATCATCATCTTTATTCGTGATGAAGTTGTTAAAAACAGCATCGGAGAAAAACATTACAGAAGATTCCTTCCGTATTTGTTAACATTGTTTTTCTTTATTTGGATTAATAACCTTTTGGGTCTATTACCAGGTGGAGCAAACGTAACAGGTAACATTGCTGTAACATTAGTATTATCAGTACTCACTTTGTTGATTACCAACTTAAATGGTAAAAGCACTTATTGGGGACACATTTTTGCGATGCCTGGCGTTCCGAAATGGTTGTTAGTAATCTTAACTCCAGTAGAAATTATCGGTGTATTTACAAAGCCAGTATCATTGATGATTCGTTTGTTTGCTAACATTACAGCAGGTCACATCATCATGTTGAGCTTTATTGGTTTGATTTTCATCTTGAAAATTTGGATGGTAACACCAGTAATTAGTGCATTTGCAGTATTTATGAACATTATCGAATTGTTAGTAGCATTCTTGCAAGCATTCATCTTTACGTTGTTGACTGCAAGCTACATCGGTTCAGCAGTTGAAGAGCATCACCACGATGATCATCACTAAGATCTAAGTTAGTGGGCAAAATAGAATTATTATATGCTTTAAGCGTAAGTTCGTATATTATAGTAGTTTTTTTTTGCCTAATGCCTACGGCATATAGCCTAAAGCACATTAATACTTAAGTTCATATTTTTAATTAGTAAATAATTTTTTTCACTTACATAAACAAATAACAATCATGTCACTTTTGTCAATTTTAGCTGAAGTTTCTTTAGGTACAGGTTTAGCAGGTATCGGTGCTGGTTTAGTAGCAATCGGTGCTGGTTTAGGTATCGGTAACATCGGTGGTCGTGCAATGGAATCAATCGCTCGTCAACCAGAAGCTTCTGGCAAGATCCAAGGTGCGATGTTGGTTGTAGCTGCTTTCGTTGAAGCGGTTGCTCTTTTCGCAGCAGTTATTTGCTTCTTGGTAGCTAACAAATAATTCGTAGCTAACCAAGGATATCGGAATAGTCGTTTGATTGAAAATTAGTTTCTATCTCATTCTATTTTGATATAGCACAAAATTATCTTCGTGTTATTACGCATTAGGCCGATAGCACGAAGTTTTTTGAGAAAATTCATTTTCCAAATCATATAGTAAACCCTGATAAAAGCACTTCCTAATTACACAATACAAGAAATGCTTTTCAATCGCAAAAACATTTATTTAATATGGAATTACTTACTCCTGATTTAGGTCTGATCTTTTGGCAGTTGGTAGTTTTCGGCCTTTTGTTCTTTGTATTAGCAAAATTCGCTTGGAAACCAATCATTGCTTCTTTACATGAGCGTGAAGAGTCTATTGAAAGTGCATTAGCTTTGGCAGCAAAAACTCGTGAGGAGATGGCAGAGTTGAAAGCTGGAAACGAAAAACTATTGGTAGAAGCTCGCGCTGAACGTGATGGTATCTTGAAAGCAGCCAAAGAAGCTTCAGATAAAATGATTTCTGATGCTAAAGCTGAAGCTCAAAAAGCCGCAAGTGCTGAAATCGAAAAAGCTCGTGTAGCGTTCGAACAAGAAAAAGCTAGCGCAGTAGCTTCAATTAGAAAAGAAACGGCTGCTCTTTCTTTGGAAATTGCAGAGAAAATTCTTCGTAATCAATTAGCGGATCGTTCTGCTCAAGAAAAATTGGTTACAGATTTATTATCTGATGCTAAATTAAACTAATTCAGTGATGAGCTTACCAGCTCGCAACTCAAAGCGTAAAGAGAAATGTCAGAACAAAGTGTAGCTTTCCGATATGCTAAATCATTGATTGGTTTGGCCGCTGAAAAAGGTGTAATTGAAAAAGTTCATGAAGACATGAAGTTTTTTGATCAAGTTTGCGATGAAAACCGTCAGCTTGTTTTAGCCTTGAAAAGCCCAATCGTAAAACACTTACAGAAACTAGGTATTTTGACTGCTATCTTCAAAGATAAAGTTGACCCTGTAACGTTTTCGATTTTTGAAATTATCACTAAGAAAAACCGTGAAAAAATTCTTCCTGCTATTGCTGAAGAGTTCCAACGTCAGTATGCTCTTTATAAAGGTATCCAAAAAGCGGAAGTTACAACCGTATCTCCTTTGACGGATGCTCAAAAAGCAGAATTTATTCGTTTGGTAACTGAAGCTACAGGTAAGACTGTTGAATTGGTTGAAAAAGTGAACCCTGAATTGATAGGTGGTTATGTACTTCGTATCAACGACCGTCAAATCGATACTTCAGTAAAAGCAAGATTAAACGACTTGAAAGTATCTTTCCTTCAATAGTTTTAGAAAGAAAGTACTTATTAATATCAAAAACGACAGCTTCTGTGATTCACGGAGGCTGTCGTTTTTTTATATTTGAGGTAAAATTAATAGAGGCTGAATGTCTTTTGTTTTTCTTCAAAATTCTAAATCATCCCCAACACGATGACAGTTCTAGACGAATTAAGTCAGGTTTCGATATTAGAGGTAGCGCAAGATCTAGGATTGGAGGTAAACCGCAATCGTATGGTTTGCCCTTTTCATGAGGAAAATACCCCATCTTTGGTATTGTATCCGCATACCAATAGTTTTTACTGTTTTGGCTGCGCCAAGACGGGTAACTCTATTACGCTATTTTCTGAAATTCGACAACTGAGTATTAAAGATACAATTCAAACAATGGCTCAGACGTATTTGTCTGGATATTCGCCTCAAAAGTATCAGAAAAGTACTAAACCTCTTTCAGCAAAGAATACATTACAAACTGTAGATGTCAAAAAGTTACAAGAGAAAGAAAAGCCTGTAGAAGAAATACACTCCCAGATTTATGAGACTTTTAGAGATTGTTGTTTGCAGCAACCTTCCAACGAGCTATCCAAATCGGGTCTGGAATATATAAAGTCAAGAGGATTTACAGATAAAACAATTCAGGATTTTAGGCTTTTTATGGTCAAAGATTATGCAAATGTTAGTTGGTATCTCAAACAACGTTTCTCGACGCTAGACTTGCAAGAATCAGGGCTTTTTAACGATAAGAATAACTTAATCTTCTATGCACACCCCTTGATTATTCCATATTACCGAAATGGTAGGATTGTGTATCTTCAAGGGCGCGTATTAGGTCCACCACCCGAAGGGCACGGACGTTATCAGTTTTTGTACAAACATCCTCTTACCTTGTTTAATGCTGATGCTTTAGACAAAATCAAGCTAGACCAAGATGTTTATATTACCGAAGGAGCTTTTGATTGTATGCGATTGGTGCAGGCGGGCAAAACTGCCGTAAGTTTAGGAACAGCTAATGTTTTCAAGAAAGACTGGGCAAAACTATTTAAGCGTGCGAATGTGATTTTTTATCTGGACAATGATAAGGCTGGACATAAAGCCGCCGATGAATTAGAGAAGATATTTAGTCACTTTGGACTTACTTGTTCGCGAAAACAACTTCCTGACGAGTACAAAGACGTAAATGACTATTATACCGATAAATTGGGTAGTAATGAACAGTTAAATCTTTTTTAAGGTGAAAAACTAAAAATCCGAAAGCATCGTAGTGCTTTCGGATTACTTATTACTTCGTTGAGTCTTTTTTGGCAGGTTGAGGTTTTTTGAAAATACCATCAAGTACTCCTTTCTTCTGACTTTCTATTAGCTTTTTGGCTCTTTCTAAGGCTGCTTTTTTCAAGCTATCTGCCGTTGCTTTGGCTTGCGCTTGAATATCTCCTTGACCTGTTTTAAGCTTATCCTGTGCTTCTTTTAAAAGCTTTTCTTTTTCTGCCTTTAGTAAATCTTCCGCTTGTTGGACTGCTTGATTTTTGGCATTATCAATTTGAGATTTGATTTCGGAGGTAACAGCATCTTTCAAATTTTGTGCTGTACTGCTGTTATCAAAACGGACAATAGGCGATTTGAGCGTACCTATTAATGACAAATCAAACTTGACTCTAGGAACATTATTCAGGGCTTTTCCTGTCCATTGTGTGAATAAATTATTAAAGCTTTGTCCAGCTTTGCCACTGGGTATATCGAAGGCTAATTTGTAGTCCATATCGCCAACGATGCCGTGTTGTCCGCCAATATTGACTGCGTAGTCATTCCATTTTACCGTAAATGGCTTTACTTTTAGAGTACCGTGGTCGATTTGAACCTGCATAAGTGCATTGTTCAATTGCAGGTCTTTTAATTGGGTCAACTTCGTATTTGCGACTAACTTTTCGATTAATGGACTATTTTGTAAGCTAGCTTTCAAGAGTTTTAATAAACCTGAACCATTTAATGTGGCAAAATTCGGCATCATATCTTGTGTTAACTCACCATTGATTTTAAATTGAGAAGATACCTCTCCAACCATAAACTGCGCCAAAGGCATAAGGTATTTCACGACACTTAAATGCTGATAAGCCTCCGTGAAATTTACTTTCTCCAAATTTAATCCAAAATCAAATTTAGGGTGAGCAATATCACTTGGGTCATAGCTACCTGTTGTGGCAAAACGCCCTCCTAATGCATCAAAATTCGTATTTTCAAGACGAATAGTACCGTTATTGATTCTGATAATCCCTTTTGCATTATTCATGGCCATTTTGTCATAAACAATCTCGTTAGCTTGTGTATTGAGGCTTAATTGTAGGTTTTTAGGAACCTCCACGACACTAGGATGTGCATTGGGATTTGGTGCTTGACCCGAAGTAGTGGCTTTGGGCTCAGAACTCATCCATTCATTGACATTAAAATGATTTGATTTGACCTGAAAATTTCCTTTCAAAACATCATTCGTAAGTGCATAAGCCATGTAGTTATTCATCGTACCTGTTGCCTCAAAATCACTACTTCCTAGATATCCTTTGGACTGAGTAATAGTTAGACTGTTGGGAGAAAGCTTCGCTTGCCCTTGATCGATTTTAATACCTTGTGGTAATTCTTTTGAACGGTATTCAAAATTGGATACAGCCATTTGTCCATTTGTATTCAAACTACCATATCGCTTCGCTTTCAAATCTTTGAGATTCCCTTGCGTACGAATATCTGCATCGATTTTACCTTTGAGTGTAGTGTTTTCTACAGGGAAAATCTTTGTGATTTGTGTTAAATCAAGCTTACCTTTAGCAGTGATATCCCACTTAAATGCATCAAAGTCTTGTACCGAACCTTTGGCTTGGAAGGTTTCATCCAAAACATGAAAAGTGGCTTCCTGAATTGCTAATAGGCTATTTTTAAGTGTTCCATCTTGGTTGGTTAAGTTTGCTTTAAAGTGAATATCTTCAATGGGCTTGGCAAATTGCTTTGAAAGGATATACCCATTTTCTAAAAGCATTTGAGCATTTGTTACAGGAAATTGCCCTGTAAGTGAGTCATACGTGCCTTTACTATGAAGATCAACACCAAAGCGACCTTTCAGCTGAGTACCTTCGATAGGGAATAATTTTGTGAGTTCTTCTAGCTGAAACTCACCCTTTACGTCAGCATCAACGATACTGCGAGATAGCCCCTTGATTTTAGCTTTTGCTTTGATAGGATTTTTACCAAAGTATAAATCAAAACGATTAAGCGCAATTTGAGTACTATCAAGTTGATTACTGGTGTTGTTAATGTCGCAATCTACCCAAACCTGACTGACGCCAGTTGGAAGAGAAGGATATTGAAAACTGCCATTTTTTACCTGTACATTCAAATGGAATGACGGAATTGATTGAGAAGCATATAAGCCCTTCACTTGTCCAGTGCATTGAATATCACCTTCTGCTTTCAACGCATCAAACTGATTTTGATAAATCATAGGAACGAGTGAAACCAGATTTTTAAAATTAGTTTCAGGAGTCTGAAATGCTACATCCATCGTGTAGGTAGAATCCTGTTGTTGAATTTTCCCTGAAAAAGATAATTCAAAATCGTTGAGACGAATGCGAGTATCTTGAAAAGAATAGCTTTTGGCAGATTGATTAACCTGAATTAATGATTGCCATGCTAGCTTACGTTGGCTAAAATAGTTTTTCCCTTCCCAAACTACCGAGGCCTGATTGACTTCAGTATTGGTAGCCAAGTCAAAAATCTGTTTGTTGATATCGCCACTACCATTGTGTTCAATATCTGTCATCAGTATTTCAGAGTCTTTTTGAAGGTCTTTGTACAAAATTGTTCCTTTTACAATTTGCCAATTTTGGATTTGTAACTGAACCCCTTCCGAAGGTTTTCCTGAAGTAGTACCTGTATCTTTAGAAGGCACAAAAATGTCATAATTCGCCTGACCATTTTTTAGAATTTTGAGGTAAATCTTAGGTTGCTCTAGGCGGATGTTTTGTATGATTTTTTGTCCTTTGATTAAACTCATTACATCAAAAGATAGCTCAAAACCTTTAGCCTGAGCTAACGTATCCTGAGAAAATGGGGCAAGACCAACGATTCCAAAATCTTCGATATTGATAGCCAAGTAGGGAAAATGACGAAACAAAGATAGGTTCAAGTCTGAGTAATAAACTTTACCCTTTACCTGTTTGATAATGGCTTTATTGACTTGTTCCTGAATCTGATCCTTAAAAAAATAGGGTAAGGTATAGGCAAGACCTAACAATCCTGTTAAGACGGCCAATAGGGTAAGGCTTAGCTTTTTCA
This sequence comes from Cellulophaga sp. BC115SP, assembly GCF_009905545.1. Taxonomy (GTDB): domain Bacteria; phylum Bacteroidota; class Bacteroidia; order Cytophagales; family Spirosomataceae; genus Flectobacillus; species Flectobacillus rivi. Next base: position 183,696 of record NZ_JAAALB010000004.1, read on the forward strand.
TAGTTGTTAGATAAAAACATGTACTTCGTTGTACATGCAAAGTAAGTAATAATGATTATGCGTTAGGCAAGAAGCCATAAACCTTAGGCAAAACGAATAAAAGAACTAAATTTTGCCTATAGTGATACTGAATAATTGAAGCACTATTACTTTACAACGAATCATAAGTTAAAAATTGTGAGTTAATTGAGCAAATGGACTATCGATATTTAGTGAATTAGTGATTGGCGAATGAGTGATTATTTTTACTTGTAGATACGCAATGCTTGCGTCTAAGGAAGTATCAGGTTAAAACCATGGAATCAAAAAAGCGGTCAGAAAATATTTTCCAACCGCTTTTTGATGTTACTATGCTAGATTTCACTTGGCTTGAGACTCAAACATGGCGCATCGACTGCTAGCGTACAAATTTTTCGAATAACCACTAACAATTAACAGATGACTACTCCCCAATAACCAATTTCTCGATAAGTAAAATCAGAATATGAATTACCTTGATATGTACTTCTTGAATACGGTCGGCATAGCCAAAATGCGGAACAATGATTTCTACATCTGCTTGTCCTGCTAGCTTTCCACCATCTTTTCCTGATAAAATCACGATTTTCATGCCTTTGGCTTTGGCAGCTTCTACGGCACGAATCACGTTGGCAGAGTTGCCACTGGTAGAGATACCCAATAGCACATCTCCTGTATTTCCCAAACCTTCTACAAAGCGAGAAAAAATATATTCAAAGCCATAATCATTACCTACGCAAGAAATATGGGAAACATCTGATATAGCAATGGCAGGCATCGAACGGCGTTCGTTACGATAACGACCCGAAAGTTCTTCAGCAAAGTGCATGGCATCGCAATGCGAACCACCGTTTCCACAAGAGATAATCTTGTTATTTTGCTTAATAGCATCAGCCATTAATTGTGCTGCGGCCTCAATTTGCTGAATATTATGTTCGTCCGATAAAAACTTCTGGAGAACAAGTTGAGCTTCGTTAAGCTCTTGTGATATGATATTTTTTAGCACTGATTCTCAAAAATTTAATGAAGCCTAATGGCAATTTGGAGACTGATTTGGGATTTTTGAAAAATATCCGTAGCACTGTGGCTAGTTACATTTCTCGCATAATTTTATTTTGTGTACAAAATTACAAATTCCCCATCGAGTGGTCTACGAAGGATTGAAAAAATTTCGGATGTCGGATATTGGATTAGGGTTGTACGAAGGATTTCCAATAATTGCGGATTTGGGATTTCTGATTTCGGAAATTAAGAAAAATACCTTTGCTTTTACAAAATAAAAAAGATTATACTTCCGAAATCCAACATCCGCCCCAATAAACGGTTTTTAAAATCCTTCCTAAAACCCTAATTCACAACTCACAATTCAACACTCATACTTAATAGTCTCCGCCAGCGCCACCGCCACCGAAGTCACCACCGCCGAAGCCTCCGAAGTCAAAACCACTGTCACCACCGCCACCACCGCTACGATTACCCCATGACGAGCCGCCAGTAATGATAATTGGAGGTGTCCAGCCACCGCCTCGGTAACCTCCACGACCACCGCCGCCGCCACGTTTTGAAATAATGATAGAAATAACGATAAATATAATGACGAGAATAACAATGATAAAAAAGCCCAATGGACTGTCATCATCTGAGGTCGCATCAGATTTGAATTCACCGCTTGCACGCTGAATCATTTCATCGGTAGCCTCGTTTAGACCTTGATACCATTGTTGTTGCTTGAAATTCGGAACAATAATCGTATTGATGATTCTTTTACAGATAGCATCGGGCAAAACATCTTCGATACCTCTACCTGTTACGATGCGAATTTTACGAGTTTCGGTAGCCCATAAGAGTAAGACCCCATTGTTTTTATATTTAGCCCCAACTCCCCACGTTTTGGCAATTTTCATGGCATAATCATACGGGTCAGATTCACCTGTATTTTTTACAATGACAATTGAAATTTCTGTAGAGGTCGAATCACGATAGCCTCTAAGTTTTTGTTCTAATGCGTTACGCTCTTCTGGCTTGAGTTTCATCACGAAATCACTTACCATAAGAGGAGGGTTAGGCTGTGCAGGAATATCTTGTCCAATCGCTTTTACAAAAAATGATAGAGACAAAATAAGTACTGCCAAATATTGTTGTATTTTTCTAGACATGACTGATTAGATAGGATGGCATGTTATAATTAATCACCAAATGAAATTTCATCAGAAATCTCATTGATATCATCCGATTGATAAGGAAAGAATTGCTTGAGCGCAACTCCCGATTTTTGAATACCTACGGCAAAACCTGCCGCAAACTGATTCATGACAAAATGAGATTGCATATCATTGCGGATGTCTTGCCAAAAATTGGCAGGAACAACGTCATTAATGCCTTTGTCTCCCAAAATAGCAAATTTGCGGTCAACGATAGCTAAGTAAAACAACACCCCATTTCGTTGTGCGGTTTTGTGAAGTTCGAGCTGAGCAAACACGGCTTTAGCTCTCTCGAGCACGTCTCCAGGACAGAATTGTTCAACATGAACTTTGATTTCGCCCGAAGTTTCTTTCTCAGCAGCTTTGATAGCTTCGACAATGATACTTTGTTGTTCTTCAGAAAGTAGCATAAGAATATTGGAAAAAAGAAAACAGCTAAATTTAAGCACTTTCTCAACAATAGTATAGCTGAGAAGTTACTTAAATTTAGCTGTTTCGGAGGATTATTTAGAGAAATCTACCGATGGTGCTTTTTGAGCAGAAGCATCAGCTTCGAAATAGCCTTTTTTGCTAAAACCAGAGAAACCTGCAATTAAGCTGTTCGGGAATGTCACCACTTTATTGTTGAATTCCTTTACAGTATCATTAAAACGGTCACGTTCTTCTTTGATTCTATTTTCTGTACCTTCCAATTGTGCTTGTAGTTCGGAGAAGTTTTCAGTTGCTTTCAACGTTGGATAGTTTTCAGCTACTGCCATTAATCTCGAAAGAGCACCGCTCAATTGGCTTTGAGCTTCTTGGAATTTCTTCATGTTTTCAGGCGAAAGATCACTTGCGTCTAACTTGATTTGAGTCGCACTAGCACGAGCACTGATTACGTCTGTTAATGTACTTTTTTCAAAATTTGCTACTCCTTGTACTGTTTTTACAAGGTTTGGAATAAGGTCAGCACGGCGCTGATAAGCAGTTTGTACTTTTGCCCAAGATGCTTCTACATCTTGTTCGCTTGTAGCCATTCCGTTTCTTACACCGATTCCCCAGAATACTAAAACTGCTGCAACAACTAATGCAATGATGGTTCCTTTTGACATAGTCTTGGTAAATTTTAAAGTTAAAATTGTGGATAAACTCCGAGTGGATAGGTTACCCCTTGGAAGTGCCTCTTAGACGACACAAGCCAAATATAAGTCTCGATTTAGATTTGACAAGTTAAGTATTTTATATCAGGAAAAAAAAGCTTTCTCCAAAACCTAATGTCATATTAATCTCGATTCTTTGTCAAATGTATAGTAAAAAAGACTAGCCAAAACGATTTCTAGTTGAGACGCTTTTTTTGTGGATGAATGGTAACCTGTTTATTTGAAATGCAAGAAATACCAACAACCAAACTAAGAATCTCAACTACTTTTTTCGCCAACGATTTACATCAAACAATGCTTTTGGAAAGTTTACACCTATATGTACTTGATACTTTTGTTGCTCTAAAGGTGGTAGTACCGAAATCAAGTGAACCTTGTCAGCTGGAACCGAAGCCAATGCAGGTAGCCAATGTTTTACATATTCACCTTGGCTATCGTAACGAGTAGCTTGTGTCAAAATATTAAAATAGCGATTTTCGCGAGGATCATTGCCTACGCCTGCTACATAATTCCAGTTGCCCCAGTTAGAGCATACATCATAATCGAGTAGTTGACTCTCAAACCAACTAGCGCCCCAAGTCCAATCTATTTTTAAATCTTTTACCAAGAAACTAGCTACATTTTGTCGTCCGCGGTTTGACATAAATCCTGTAGCAAGAAGCTCTTTCATATTAGCATCAATCAAAGGAATACCAGTTTCTCCGTTTTTCCAAAGCTCAAATATTCTCTTATTTCGACTCCACTGCACGTGCTGATCTTGTTTGATACCTTTGGCTGAAAAAATTCTATTGCCATATTTCATCGAAACAAAACGGAAGTAGTCACGCCAAAGAAGCTCAAAAATCAGCCAATACGTCGAATCATTTTTGACACGCTGGTATTCATACTCTTGGACTTGCTGATAAATATGCCTTGGAGAAATACAGCCGTTTGCTAGCCAAACAGAGAACTTTGACGAAAAGTCCATACCAAGCATTTCGTTGCGGGTTTCTTTATAAACCTTTAGTAAATCTTGTTCCCAAATGTATTCTTTCAAACGTTGATTTGCTGCATCTTCACCACCTACATAATGAGTAGTAGCATCAGAGGAGTACCCTAGCAGACTTTCAGCCGTAGGCATAGTACCAATGCTTACATTAGTTTTGAACAAAAGAGCATAAGGCGTATCAAAGCAAGAGCGTACGTTACATGACTTTTCTACTCTATTTCTAAATTGTGTAAAAACGTCTGGCAACTGGTCAATATCGAAAGGTAAATCATCAACGTGAAATAAGGTCGAAGTCCAGAAAAAGGACATCGATTTACCCATCGTCTGCAAGGCTTCTTCTACTTGTGCATCTACGCCTGTTTCTTCAGATGTTACTTCTTCTGAGCAATAGACCGCCTCAGCCTCTAATTCAATTGCTAATCTTGGGAGAATTTCTTCTGGCTTTCCAACTCTGACAATCAAACCTGAGCTGATAGATTGAAGGTTTTTTCGAAGATTTTGAACGGATTCTATTAAAAATTGGGTTTTAAGCCATCCTGTTTTCGAAAAACCTACAGATAGCTCCTCAAATTGCCTAGGGTCAAAAATATATACAGGGAATACGTTTGTGGTTTTTTGAGAGGCTTTCCACAAAGGCTCATGATCGTGTACTCTTAAATCGTTGCGATACCAAACTATAATACTCATTTTAATATGTTTTTTAGTGTATAACTTTCCGAGGGAGTTTTAGTTTTAGGAAAATTATTATTGGTTAGTTTCCACGACCACCTCCCAGCGAAATGCCCAGCGCCATCGGATACGGTAATGACGAATGCCAGCTCTTTCAAGCAATGAAACTATTTCCGACTTTTTGAAGGCTCGCCAGACAGAAAGTTTGGCATCGTGCTTCACAAGATAAGATTTGAGGAAAAGCTTAGTAATCCAAGCAATCGAATGATAAGCAAACCAATGGCGATGAATATCATTGATGACAAAACCCAAACGGCATTGTTTTTTGAGTAATTCAAAAAGTCGAATGAGCTGTTCGTCTGTAAAATGATGACAAAAAAGCGTCATACCCACAATGTCAAAAGTATGTTGTTGAAAACTTTCAGCAAAAACGTTTTCATGTAAATAGCTAATATCAGGAAAATCCTGAGTTCTTTTTTGTGCAAAATCAATCATGAAATCGTTGGCGTCTATACCAATGAGCTTACTATTATATCCCTTTTTCTGAAGCCATCGCGCCATTAATTTTAGCATATCACCACCGCCACAACCCAAATCACCAATTACCATAGTTTGAGCTTTATCCTGATTTTTCAAAAGGGATCGTAACCCTCCAATAGTAACTTGATTTCCCCCTAGGTATTGATTGATGAGTGCCAATTCCTCTAAATTCTGGCGAAGAGCATCGCTATCAAGCTCAAAATCGTCGATGAGTTCAGGCTGATTGCTTCGATATGATAAGTCTGGCATAAGGGAAAGGATGAGTTTTTTGTAGAGACCGAAGTCTTTTGGACGATAGTCACTTGAAAAGAATTTCTATAGGTAATTATCTAGTAAACGTAAGATATGTTGTATCTACTGTATAAAGAGATATTTGCCATTTTTGTTTTGTAAAAAGAGCTAAGAATACATCAGCATTTGTAACAAGAATATTGGAATGCTAATTTCAACATCATAAACTGTAACTAAAAGGAAACGCTAATGAATTTAGATTTAAGACATAAAAATGCCATCGTATGCGGAAGTACTCAAGGCTTAGGCAAAGCGTCGGCCATAGAGTTAGCATTATTGGGTGCCAATGTAACGCTCGTAGCACGTAACGAAGCCTCTTTACAAAAAACACTTCTTGATTTAGATACTAGCCAAGGACAACAGCATCATTATTTTGTAGCTGATTTTTCTAATCCTGAGCAAGTAAAAGTAGGAGTACAACAGCACCTAGACAAGTTTCCAGAGGTACATATTCTCGTCAATAACACTGGAGGACCTAAGGGTGGTCCTATTTTAGAGGCGACCATTGAGGAGTTTACTCAAACGTATTCCAATCATCTGGTTTGTAATCATATCCTCGTACAAGCATGCGTACCTGCGATGAAAAAAGCAGGATTCGGGAGAATCGTCAATATTATTTCTACCTCTGTCAAACAACCCATCAGTGGACTTGGAGTATCAAATACTACAAGAGGAGCTGTAGCATCATGGGCAAAAACTTTAGCAGGTGAGTTAGCCCCCTTTGGCATTACTGTCAATAATGTATTGCCAGGGTCGACCAAAACGGCGAGATTAGACTCGCTGATAGAATCGAGAATGAATTTTACAGGAGCACCTAGAGAAGAAGTAGAAAAGATTTTGCAGGTAGATATACCAGCCAAAAGGTTTGGCGAACCAGAAGAGTTTGGCGCTGCTGTGGCATTTCTATGTTCACCAGCAGCTTCTTATATTACAGGAGTAAGTTTACCTGTAGATGGTGGAAAAATCTTAGGATTATAACCTTAAAGAGTGTGGAGTGTTGAATTTTGAGGGCGGAGTTATAAAACCATATATTGGGGATTTCGGATGTTGGATTTCGGAAGTGTAATTTTCTATATTTTGTAAAAAATAAAGGTATTTTTCTTTATTTCCGAAATCAGAAATCCCAAATCTGCCATAGCTTGAAATCCTTCGAGCAGTCCCAACTCCACACTCAAAATTCAACACTAATCAGTGCCACTTCTGGTTTATTTTTCCGACGTATTTTCCTAGTTGATTCTGAAAAAGGATATCTTGTAATTCTGCTCCAACATTGGGATACATTTCTAACTGGTTAATCTCAGAAAGAGGAATCCATTTGATTTCTAAAGCACTGGTCTCTGAAGGGTTCAATATCGGAATTCCACCAATAACCTGCGCGATAAATACACAGTGTAATACATCTGTTTTTTGTTGGGGTAGAATTACCTCTCCCGTCAACAACATTGGACCTACCTCTATTTCTATCCCTAGTTCTTCTCTGAGTTCTCTTTCCAAAGTACCGACCAATGTTTCACCGGGATCAGTATTACCGCCGGGTAAATTATAAACTTGGGTACTACCATATTCATAACGCATCAATAGTAGGTGGTTGTTTTCGATAATTGCTACACTTGGCCTTACTTTCATAAACTACTTATTTAAAATTATTGAGATGTTGAGTAATAGAAGTATACCTTTTTGTAGTTTTAGGCAAGCCCCTATTCACTTTTTTCTTAATGAAATGTTAACGTATAAAATATTCTAGGGGTAAAATACGATTGATTTGTCAGTAAGACAAATGAACCTCAGAAAAACTTCTTAATCAAAACGCCCTTAAAAAAGGCATAAACACGTATAGTTATTATGAAAACTTCAAAGAAAACTCTATTCCTAAGCGTTATAGGCTTAATGATATTTACTTTAACAGGATGTTTTCTCCGAGGAGAAGAAATTAGGCCAAGATTTGAAGAAATCCAGGAGGAAGTTCGTCTCCGTAACTTTGATGGTATCGAGATGGGTAGTGGATTTAAAGTAAATGTGAGAGCTGGAAACACCTACAGTATCTATGTACGTGGGGATGTAATAGATATAAATGACCTTAATATTTATGTACGAAACGGGGTATTAATTGCGAACTATAGTTATCCTCGTAATAACCGCTATCAGGTTACTTTTGATATTGTAATGCCATCATTGCGCTCTATCGAGTTGTATGGCGCAAGCACAGGTAAGGTATATGGTTTCGATGAAAGAGATATGGATGTTAGTCTTGAAGCTTCTTCATACCTAGACCTAAACTCAGATATACAATATTTTACTTTTAATCTCTCTGGCGGATCTACCATGGATGTATTGGGTGATACCCAAAAGATTTCTGGAGGTGTATTCGGGGCATCATTAGTTAATGGTTTTTCGATGAGAAGTGAGGAGGCATACTTAGATGTATCTGGAGCTAGTAAAGTAAGAGTAATGGCCTCTCGTTATCTCAATGTGGTAGCATCAGGAGCAAGCTCAGTATATTTTAGAGGCACTCCAGTCGTAGATGCTAAAACTTCGGGAGGCAGTGTCGTGAGACAAGACTAGAAATCTTCATTTGACAGTATATATTTGTGGCGATTTAAAGAAGGCGGGATTTTCTCGCCTTTTTTCTTTGTTGATAGAAGTGGATGAATTTTCCAGTAATTTTGAAAAAGAAATACTCTCCATTTAAGTTATTATGACTTTTGGAGAATAACTTACTCTTAGATAGTCCACTTAGTGAGTGAATTTATTCACCCGTGACGAAAAAGATTAAACTGCTTTTTGTAAAACAACTTGATATGAATCAACACATTGCCCATATCGCTATTGTCGTGGATGACTACGACCAAGCGATTGAGTTTTATACCCAAAAGTTACACTTCGATTTAATCGAAGATACTATCATGAGCCCAGAAAAACGTTGGGTTTTGGTAAAACCAAAAGGAGCCAAAGAATGTGCCATACTACTAGCAAAAGCAGCCAATGAAGAGCAGCAGACTAGAGTAGGCAATCAAACAGGAGGACGAGTATTTATGTTTTTATATACCGATGATATTGAAAGAGATTATCAAAACCTATTAACACAACAAATCAAAATCGTAAGAGAACCAAAACAAGAAGTGTATGGAACAGTAGCCGTATTTGAAGACTTGTATGGTAACCTCTGGGATTTGATACAGCCCAAAAGCTTGATTGTATACTAGTTGTATACGAAGGATTATGAAAACAATTATTTTGGATATCGGACGTTGGATTTCGGAACTGTAACCTTCTGTATTTTGTAAAAAATAAAGGTATTTTACTTTATTTCCGAAATCAGAAATCCCAAATCTGCAATAGTTGAAAATCCTTCGTACAGCTCTAACTCACAATTCATCACTCGTACTTAATATGACTTTAATAAAAGATATTACCAATTATATGGAGCAATTGGCTCCACTGTTCTTACAAGAAAGCTATGATAACGCAGGGCTTATCGTAGGCGATCCTAACGAAGAAGTAAAAGGTGTTCTAAGTACACTCGACTGTACAGAAGCTGTGGTTGAGGAGGCGATTCAGGCAGGCTGTAATTTAATTATTGCGCATCATCCGATTGTTTTTAAAGGTTTGAAAAAACTAAATGGTAAAAACTACGTTGAAAGAGTAGTCATCAAGGCCATCAAAAATGATATTGCTATCTATGCCTCACATACCAATTTGGACCATGTAGAAGGAGGCGTAAATTTTAAGATTGCAGAAAAATTAGGCTTACAAAATGTAAAAATATTACAGCCTAAAAAAAATCTTCTTAAAAAGCTTGTAACCTTTGTGCCTGTAGAGCATGGTCAAAAAGTCTTGGATGCTTTGTACGAGGCAGGAGCTGGACAAATTGGGGATTATAAAAACTGTAGTTTCAGAGTGGAAGGAACAGGTACCTTTCGTCCTACAGGCGGAGCAAACCCCTTCATCGGTACTGTAGACAAAGATGAGGAGGTAAAAGAGTTTAGAATAGAAGTCATTCTACAAGCACATCAGGAATATGCGATTTTGCATGCATTAAAAAAAGCGCATCCTTATGAAGAGGTTGCTTATTATTTGTCTAACTTAGAGAATGATTTAGCACAGGTAGGAGCTGGTGCCATCGGAAGTTTGGACGAAGCCTTAGAGGAATCATCTTTTTTACAATACTTAAAAGAGTCGATGGCTTTATCTACTATTCGCCATACGCCACTTTTAGGAAAAAAAATCCAGAAAGTAGCGGTATGTGGTGGAGCGGGTGGCTTTTTACTCAATGATGCTATTCGACAAGGTGCAGACGTGTTTGTGACGGCTGATTACAAATATCATGAGTTTTTTGATGCCGAAAACAAGATTATCATCTGTGACATTGGACATTATGAGTCAGAAGTTTACACAAAGGAATTAATAATTAGTTATTTATCTGAAAAATTTAGTAATTTTGCGATTCTCAAAAGTCAGGTAAACACGAATCCTGTACAGTATTTTTGAACAGGCGTTAGGAGTAGAGGGTAATCATTACAACATAGAACTTAACAAATAACGTTTAACGCATAACGAATAACGTATAACGAAAATGGCAGTAGTAGCTAACGAAACAACCATTGCTCAGAAATTAGAAGCACTTCTGAAACTTCAGACCATAGATTCATCTTTAGATAGTATCAAAAAAATGCGTGGCGACTTGCCAGAAGAGGTTCGTGATTTGGAGGATGAGATTGCTGGTATCGAGACACGTATCGGAAAATTCAATCGTGAGATTGCTTCATTAGAAGATGAAATTTCGAAGAATAGAAATACGAAAAAAGAATCAGAAAAGCTTGTAAACAAATACAAAGACCAACAGATGAACGTTCGTAACAACCGTGAATACGACGCCATCTCGAAGGAAATCGAATTACAACAATTGGAAATCGAATTAGCAGACAAACGTATGCGTGAATTCGAATTCAAAATCTTAAACAAACGTGATGATGTTTCTGAAACTGAAACTCGTCTTTTCCACCGTCAAAAAGACCTTGATGCAAAACGTAAAGAATTGGACGTTTTGATTTCTGAAAGCGAAGACGATGAGCAACGTTTGTTGAAAGATCGTGACAAGGCAGTAAAATTCGTTGAAGAACGTTTGTTGCGCCCTTACGATAAATTAAGAACAAACTATGCAAACGGACTTGCAGTAGTATTGGTTAAGCGTGGTGCTTGTGGTGGTTGTTTCAACGTAGTTCCTCCACAACGTCAGGCAGACATCAAAGACCACAAACGTATTATCGTATGTGAGCACTGCGGTCGTATCTTGGCTGGTGTTGAAGACGTTATCACAGCTTCAAAACGCTAAGAAATCTGCTGAAAATATATCTAAAGCCCATAACTGTTGAGTTATGGGCTTTATTTGTTTATGGCAACTCTACAGACTAGATTAACCTTTTTGCAACTTAATCATAGTATTGACGTTATAAAACTTTCAAATAAAGGTTTCCAATAAATATGCGAAGATTAATCGTTGTCTTTCTGGTTTTGATAAATTTTCAAAGTAAAGCAAATGACTTTGACTGGAATCCAGTATTACAAAGGGCTTATATTTCACTTTGGAAATTACGCTTGCAAGAAACCAGAGCCTTATTAGCTTCGCAAAAAAATACCTCTGGAATAAAGCTTTATCTTCAAAGCTACACAGATTTAATAGAGTTGATGGTTACAGAAGATAAGACCGATTTTGAGCAGTTCCTCGATGCTCAATCTTCTAGATTGACTTTACTGGAAGACTTCCCTGATACTGCTCCCGAAAAACAATGGATTATAGCCGAAATGTATCTTCATTTGGCTACTGCAAAGCTCAAATTTGGTCATGAGGTAAAAGGGGCTTGGAATTTGATAAAGGCCTCTAAATTGCTCGAAAATAACTACAAGAAGTTTCCCAATTTTATCCCACAACAAAAATCACTTGGTTTGATTCATATTATGGTTGGGTCTATACCTCAGAATTTTTTGTGGGTAGCCAAACTATTGGGACTTAAAGGTTCTGTTAAGAATGGTTTGCAGGAATTGAAAAATGTAAGCAAAAATGAACCTCGTTATGCTACCGAAGCCAACGTAATGTATTATTTGGCTCATGCTTATATTCTTGGTTTTACCCCCGTGGTTTTTCAGGATTATGAGCAGTTTTTGGATAAAAATGACGAAAGCCTTTTAATACAATTTTTAGGAGTCACCACCTACATGAAAGAGGGCAATAGCAGCCAAGCCAATGTATTGCTCAAAAAATGTGACACCTTGAATGCTCAAACAGGTTATTGGGCGTTTCCGTTTTTGCAGTATCTACATGGTGAAATAGAGATTCAGAAAGGGAATTATACTTTGGCAAGTCGACACTATCAAGTGTTTTTACAGCAATACAAAGGCTTTAATTTTATCAAGGATACCTATTACAAACTGTTCTTATGTTTATGGCTTAATAATGAAGACACAAAAGCGATTGCCTACTTAGAAAAAGTAAAAACACAAGGTTCAACCATTGTGGAGTCTGATCAGTCTGCGTTACGATTTGCTGAAAAGTTTAAACTCTCTACTAAAAGCAATGCTTCAAAAATCTTAATGAAAGCTCGCTTAGCTTTTGATGGAGGGTATTATCAAAAAGCAAAAGAAGGAGTTTTAGACTTGAAAGAAAGCTATTTTTTTGATCATGCCGAAAAAGCAGAATATAATTATCGCAAAGGACGAATACATCAGAAATTACATGAAATAACCTTGGCAGAAGAACACTTTGAAAGAGCTATTATACTTAGTCAAAATTCCTCGATAAGTTATGGCGCATTAGCTTGCTTACAGCTTGGATATATCTTTCAGGAGAGCGGGCAAAAAGTAAAAGCAAAGTATTACTTCGAAAAAGTACTGACTTATTCAAAACATGAGTATAAAAACTCTGCTGACAACAAAGCCAAAGCTGCCCTGAATACTTTAATTTAGTACTTTGTGAAGGATTAAAAAAACATTCATTTCGGATATTGGATGTTATAGGCAATTATAGACGATGGCAATATTAAAAAAAATAGAAGGCAATGAACTGTATTTGTACATGAACGGAAAGCTCATATACAAACGCTGGCTTGACACTGGACAATCAAAAATATTTGATGTAATGGCGTATGACAAATATACTTTGACAAGCATAAGAGACTTAGAATATGAAAACAACGGTGGACTGTTGACCGTCAAGGCAATATTAAAACTCAAATCGACAGAAGAAGGTGGACGACAAACTGGATTTATTAGCGGTTATAGACCCAATCATGTTTTTGAATACAACGACAAAGGACAATTATTACAAACTTATATTGGCGATATAGTATTTCAAGACAAACCGACTATTGAACCAGGAGAAGAAAGAGAAGTAACAGTTCGCTTCTTAATGAATCAACCAATTGAAAAATATTTAAATAAAGGACGAGTTTGGTGGATATACGAAGGCGACAGCCAAATTGGACAAGCTGAAATAATATGATGACAGAAATAACTGCCAATAACAGCACCAGACAACAGCTTTGTGGTCAATCAAACATTAGTTTTCAAATCAAATTTTGTGGTAAAAATCCCGCCCTTCGTGTAGTTGCAAACCGTTAGTTAAATATAGTATCAAAAAAGGCGTTCGAAACTAGTTTTTCGAACGCCTTTTTTGATACTATATTTCGAATGACACATCTTTAGACGCAAAGCATTGCGTCTTTACTAGTGAAATTCATCTTAAAATAATCACTCAATAAAGTAATGATTATTTCAACATATTGAACAAAGCTGTAAGCTTATCTTTCAAATCTTTTCTATCTACGATAAAATCCAAGAAGCCGTGTTCTAATACAAACTCAGCACTTTGGAAACCTTTTGGAAGGTCTTTACCGATAGTTTCGCGGATAACGCGAGGACCCGCAAATCCAATTAAAGCACCTGGCTCAGAGATATTGAAGTCACCCAACATTGCGTAAGAAGCCGTAACACCACCAGTAGTAGGGTCTGTCAACAACGATACGTAAGGGATTTTTGCTTCAGCAAGTAACGCTAATTTGGCTGATGTTTTAGCCATTTGCATCAATGAGAAACCGGCCTCCATCATACGAGCTCCACCAGATTTTGAAATCATCAAGAATGGAATTTTGTGCTTTAGAGAATAGTCAATCGCACGAGCAATTTTTTCGCCTACTACTGAGCCCATCGAACCACCAATAAATGAAAAGTCCATGGCTGCGATTACAACCTCAACATCATTCATTTTACCGTGCGCAGTACGAACAGCATCTTTCAAGCCAGTTTTCTTTTCTGTAGCTTTGATACGATCAGGATAGCGTTTGGTATCTTCGAATTTGAGAGGGTCGCCCGACGACATAAAGGCATCTAGCTCTGTATAACGTGATTGGTCGAAAAGTAGCTCGAAGTAATCTTGTGAACCGATTTTTTCGTGGTAGTTACACGACGAACAAGTCCAAGCAAATAGGCGATGTTCGCGCGTATGCATTACTTTTTTACAAGAAGGACACTGATACCATAGACCATCTGGTGCTTCTCTTTTAGCTTCGGTTGGGGTCAAAATCCCCTTATCTTTTCTGGTAAACCAAGACATATTTCTTTTTCAATTAAAGATTTTACGTGTTTTTTAGGAAAAGAAACACTAGGTAAAATACTCGTTGTGAGTGATAATGAATCGCAAAGATAAAACTTAAGCAATCGAGAATTAACAAAAACTTGAATTTTATCTAAGCTTTTTCGTTTTAGTAGCTGATTTTAAGTCCAGAAATTTACAGATAAAGTGTTGATTTTGACAACATTTTCCGTAATTTATTGGTCTATATAACTAAAAACGCAACAATCTAAGTTCTTTTGAAATGAAAAAAATAGCCTCATTTTTGATAATCTGCTTTTTATCTTATCATACTAAAGCCCAATCCTACCTTGAAACTCCCGATGGGAGAGTCTTGTTCGATGGACATGAAGTCAATGTAGAAGGTACAGTTTATATTCCTCAGGAGTTTAAAAAAGGATATTTGAAGTTTTCGAACGAAAGGAAAATGACAATCCCTCAAGTCCGATTTAATTCTTACGACAATCGCATAGAGTTTAAAGAGGGTAAGGAAGAAAAGGTCTTGACCTTACCAATTGTAGAATTTGGGTTTGAGGAGGCTGCTGGCAGTATGCGTGTATTCAAAAAAGGATTTCCTGCTATTGACCGCCAGACTGATGGTACTTTTTATGAAGTGGCGTATGATGGAAAAATCAAATTACTAAAATATTTTAAAGCCCATAAGTTTGATGTTTCGGGCTATAATTCGGCAACCAAAACGATGAAATTTGATATTAATGAGACCTTATATCTCTTGAAGTCAGATAATACCATCGTGAAAGTAAAGAAAGACAAGAAATCTTTACTGGAAGCTTTAGGCAAAGATGAGAGTGTAGTGAAAGAATGGTGGAGTAAGGAAAAGCCTAATCTAAAAAATGAAACAGACTTAAAAGCATTCTTAACTTATTTGGATACTTTGTAAAGGATGAGTCATCCCAAATTTAGTGATTTAGTGATTGAGCGAGTGAGTGATTATGTAAAAATTTGTATTCCATCAGTAGAGACGCAATGATTGCGTCTCAAGCCATTCATATCTAGCATAGTTTTATCAAAAAAGGGGTCGAAAAATATTTTTCGACCCCTTTTTTGATACTATATTTCAGAGTGACACTTCCTAAGACGCAAATTATTAGGTTGTTACAGGTGTTTTTCCTTAAAATAATCACTCATTCACTCAATCTCAATTCACTAAATTTAGCGATGGCTAATCAATTTTTTGACATACAATTTATCATCAACCATCATGCGGAGGATATATGTGCCTGAGCTTGCAGAAGATAAATCTATGATTTGAGAAAATTCAGTTCCTACTTTTTCGAAACTAGCTTGTGATATTTCCTGACCAAGCATATTAGCTACACTCAAGCGTAATTTTGTTGCTGGTTTTTCGAAAGTAGCCTTCAGTAAAAATTGACCCGTATTGCTTGGATTAGGGCTTACCGTGAACAATTGAGTTTCATCAAATTCTGTTCCTAGCACTACCACTTTAGGAGGATTTGGATTAGGACCTTGGATATTTAAATTATCAACAGCCCAGCCCCAGCCGTGCGCACCAACATCAGCCAACAAACGGAAGCGAATTAAGACTTGATCTCCAGCTTTAAAATCGCCAGATTTGAGCATATCTATTTCACGAGGCTTGAATAAGGCTTGAGTTCCTGCTGCTAATGAATTGCCATTGGCATCCGAAGAGCTATTCCAAGCAGCTAACCATGTAGCATTACTCGCTGCATCCCAACCGTCTTGAAACCATTTCCACGTATTACCTCCATCTTTGGAGCCTTCCACGATTACGTAATCAAAAAAGTTTCTATTTGGAACGCCATTACTTGCAAAAGAAACACCTTTGTCTCCTGGCTCAACAAGCGCAATTTCATCGAAATAAATTTTGGCAGTATCACCTCTTAAAATGATAGGCTTTTGCAAGTTGAAGGTAAAGTTGCTATAAGTATCTGAAGGATCAGAGGCCGTAAATGGAAATTCTGTTCCGTCTTTGTAAGGATGGTCAGAGTGCATCCCTTTACTAGTAAAACCAGAAGGCTGTGTTACGCTAAAGCCTTTGGTATAAAAATCGTCTGTAGCAACACTTTCAAAGGTTGTAATATATGAGTTAACAGCAGCAAGGATTTTTTGTACACTAAACTCATAGTAACCTGTGCTCGGAGAGTAGGTTGTGTTTTTTGCTTTTGTTCTATCTTTTACCACAATTCTGTATTGAATCTTTTCTCCTCCTTTGAATAAGCCACTAGCAAATGTAAACTTGCCCGTAAAAGGATATGCAATCCCACCACTCAATAAATCCCCCGATTGACCTCTGGTTAGACCAAAGGCTGTTTGAGCTTTTCCGTCAATCAAATATTCAACATAAACCGTATCAATATCGATATTATCGGCTACGGTTAATGACGGCAAAGTTACTTGTGTATCAGAAGGCTTTACCAATGAGATATTATTTACAAAATCGATAACTGGCTTAACAGTATCTGCTGCAATTTTAACTTTATAGAAATTAATATTGGCAATACTTCCAGATGCTTCTGCTGGTGTGGTAAATGTTTTTTTCTTACTGTCGACTGCTGTGAAATAATAACTTAACGTTTGGTCATTTCCTTTGTTTGGTAAGCTAAAAGTATAATTCCCAGTTTTACCATTTCGAGTCATTAATACTTCTGTTTTATCCTTGGTAATATCACCATACGAGTATACAAGTTTGACAGAAGTTGAGTCAAAGCCACTGTCACCAAAAACCTTTACCGCGAAAGAAAGCGGATTAACTAAGTCTTCTGTGTCTTTTAGGCGTTTATGGCTAATGGTATTGCCAATCCATCCCATGTCATTGAAAAAGCCTAACATAATTGGGCCAGGGTTGTGAATTGCTTCAGCTCTGGCAAATTGTGGAGACATTAAGGCATTGACTGTGCCTGTACGGTAAGTAACTTCATCCCAGTGGCTATAGCTGGAACCTTGGTCATAAGGGTTTGGCGCATACAATCTGGCTCTCAAACTATCATTCACAGCAATAATAGAAGGTGAATTCATATAAAGTTGCCCTCCAACCACTTGCTGATGAAGTTCTACTGAGGGATTTTTGAAAACACTTGAATTGAGTAGTCTTTGTCCACTTTGACTCTCTCCAAATACATCGTAGATATAAGGAATACCACCATCCGTAATAACACCAAGCGTTGCATCTGAGCTTGCTTCGCGCAGCGAGCCAAAAAATCCTAGACCATGCCCAATTTCGTGGAGAACAACAGAAACGAGGTCATATTTATTAGCAGGAACGACTCCATCTGTTCCATAATACCATGCAAAGTCGCCATTGAATTGAGCAACAATATCAGGATTATTACCATTAAGGTTGGTATGTGCCATTTTTTCAGCTAATGCAACGGCGTACCAAGTTTGAGCTTTGGTAGCTCCTGGGAAGTCTCTATAGGCACCTGTTGTAGAGGCAGAGCCTAAAACACTAGTTCCTAAACTTTGCCAATTAGCAGTTATGCGAACAGGTACATCTGAAACCAGTATAGACTGCCATATATCTACAGCCTTTTGAAAAGCGGCTTTTGCATCAGCAGGAAAGTCATTATAAGTAACAATAAATTGAGATTTGTCTGCTGTAACTTTTGCAGCCCTATTTTGCTTGAGCAAATACTCAAGTGGTGGAGCTACATAGCTTTTTACGGCAGGCGCATTTGGATCTGAAGGAGGGCAATAAATGCTTCTGCCGGGGCCTACAAATTTGTCAAGCTTTGATTGAGCCCGAATAAAAGGAATTGAAAAAAGCGTCAACAAAAGTAGTAAAAGTTGCTTTTTCATAAGTCTAGGATTAAGTGAGAATGGACAAATGTTTTCAAGTGGAATCAATGTTGATTACAAAAATTAAGAAGATATTATACTTATTGTAAAGACCAACTTAAGAAGAAATTAGTTGCACTAAATCACAAGGATAGCATAAGGTCATCAAAGCAACATTTCAAACTTGAATAGTTTAAAATTAGTTTTTTTTATATAAAAAAAGAAGCTTCCTTCTTGATAAAGGAAGCTTCTTTCAAAGATTATAGTATTCATGACTAAATCAAATAAATAATCATGATATATACCTCAAAAATTGATTAATACCCTGGGTTTTGAGTCATGTTAGGGTTTGAATCTCTTTCTCTTTGTGGAATTGGCAATAATGCTTGTGTACTTGCCCAGTTAGTCAGCGTAGCTGCTGCACGTCCAGTACGAACCAAGTCAAAGAAATAATGACCTTCCAATGCTAACTCTAATCTTCTTTGTGTAAAGATTTCGGTTTTCAATGCTGTTGGGTTCGATACCAATGTTGCATCTGCATCACCAATACCAGCACGGTTACGAATCAAGTTCAAAGCTGTTAAAGCTTCAGCATTTCTTCCTAGTTCAGCCAACGCTTCAGCTCTGTTCAAAATAACTTCAGCATAACGGAAAAGCACAGGGAAGTCTGTTCCATTAATTCTGAAATATTTCAATTGAGCATCGTAAGAAGTCGTCAAAATACGACGAGTATCTGTTGCTGAATAAGCAGACGCCAAAGTGGTATTTGGACGAATCTCATTTCTACCACCCAAAGCCGTAGAGAATAAGAAGAATGCCAAAGTATTACTGTTTGTCGTTTCAAAACTAAGCTCCCAGATACTTTCAGACGTTCCTTGTGTCGCAAAAATATTAGAGAAAGTAGGCACCAAAGAGTGCTGTCCTGAAGCAATAATTTGATCACACAATGACACTACTGCAGCATAATCTTTTTGGTAAAGAGCAGCTCTTGCTTTCAATGCCAACGCTGCATTTTTCGTAGCTTTTCCTTTATTTGTTGTTGGCAAATATGGAAGTGCTGCATCAATATCAGCATAGATTTGCTTGTACACATCGGCAGTTGAGCTACGAGATACTTTCAACGTTTCGTTTGCTTGCTCAGTTGGATCTAATACCAATGGCACATCGCCCCACCATCTTACCAAGTTGAAATAGTTAAACGCTCTCAAGAACTTAGCTTCTGCTACAATTTGGTTTTTAGCAGCGTCAGTAAAGCCTGATTCGTTAATCGATGGAACATACTTAATCAAGAAGTTGTCACGCAAAATAGACGTATAAATTTGCGTCCACATACCTGTTACCGACGTGTTGTTGGTAAGGATTGAGCGGTTAGCAATCTCTGCAAAATCAGAGAAAGTACCAGTGTGACGAAGGTTTCCTGATTGCAAATCTGGTAGTAATTGGTAGCGAGTACCAATATAGTTAGCAGATTGTAAACCATTGTAAGCACCGTTAAGTGCAGCACGTGCCGTCGAAGCATCCTTAATTTCGGATACTACGGAAGTTTGGGGAAGTTGGTCTAGTACTTGTTCACAAGCTGTACTGCCCAAAACAAGAGTACTAAATATAAATATTTTTAGTTTATTCATGGCTTCAAAATCTTTAAAATGAATAACTTACTGTAAAACAATAATACCTACAAATCAAGTGGTTGTACTACTAGAAAGTTAAGTTTACACCAAATGTAATTGTTCTAGGTTGTGGGAAAGTCAAGAAATCTGTACCTAAAGCAGCATTGGCTGATGAGTTACCATTTGCACCTGCTGTGAAAGTACTTACTTCTGGGTCTAAGCCTTTGTATTTAGTAAATGTCAACAAGTTTTGTGCTTGCGCATAAACTCTTACACGCTCAATACCAACTTTGTTTGTTACAGATTTAGGTAATGTGTAACCCAAAATCACGTTTTTCAAACGCAAGTATGAACCATCTTCGATGAAACGGTCAGATACACGACGGTTGTTGTTAGGGTCACCATATACAGCTCTTGGAATATCTGTGTTTGTATTTGTTGGAGTCCAACGGTTCAATACAGCATCTGTTTGTCCAAATACACCGTTCATACCTTCAGAGAAGTTACGAGTATAATTCAAGATTTTGTTGCCATACACAAACTGCGCGAAAATTTTCAAATCGAAACCTTTGTATGTGAAGTCGTTTGTTAAGCTACCAAAGAATTTTGGTTGAGCAGAACCCAAAACTTGCTGATCAGCCGAATTGACAACACCATCTCCGTTCAAATCTTTGAACTTAATATCACCAGGAGCCGTAGCTGCTACTTGATAGTAAGTAAAACCTTTTGCTTTTGCCGCAGCGTTAGCAGCAGCTACTTCATCAGCAGATTGGAAGATTTTGTCTACAACATATCCTCTGAATGCACCTAACTCTTCACCTTCCGCCAACCAGCTTGCAAAACCGTAAGGAGTTGGTGTTCCGTTGAAGATTTTCATCACTTTGTTTTTGTTGAAAGTGATGTTGAAGCTAGTGTTCCAAGTGAAGTCTTTACCTTTGATATTTTCAGTAGAGATACCCAATTCAAAGCCATTGTTCTGCATTTCACCAATGTTTTGGAGTACCGAAGTAAAACCAGAAGTAGCAGGAATCGTAGCATTCAACAACAAGTCATTAGTGTATTTGTGGTAATAACCAGCATTGATTGTAATACGGTTTTTAAGTAAACCTAAGTCCAAACCAATTTCTGAAGTAGTTGTAGTTTCCCATTTCAAATCAGGATTTGATAATTGAGAAGGAACTAATGCACCGTTTAACTGGTACGCAACACCACTACCAAATAAACCTAAAGAACCAAAGTTAGTGATTTCAGAGTTACCTGTTTTACCATAACTAGCACGGATTTTTAAGTCACTAACAGCTGGTACTGATTCCATGAATTCTTCTTTAGAAGCTCTCCATGCAAACGAGATAGAAGGGAATGTTCCCCAACGGTTGTTAGCACCAAATCTTGATGAAGCATCTGTTCTGAATACCCCTTGTACTAAGTATTTACCATCGTAGTCATAGTTCAAACGACCATAGTAAGATACCAAGCCCCAAGATGTAGCAAATGATGTAGCATCAGTTTTGTTTGCACCAGCAGATACTTTTTTAATCGCATTGCCTGGGAAGTTTGTTGCAGAAGCCAATACATAATCATAAGAAGATTGTTGGTAGTCTGCACCTGCCGTAGCCGAAATAGAGTGAATATTGTTGAACGAACGGTTGTAGGTCAAGTAATTACTTGTTGACCAGTTCAATTCACCACCATTAGTAGCGGTAGCCGAACCATTCAACCCTGAAGCTGCGTTCAATGTGTTTGGCAAGAAACGGTCTTCTTTGAATGATACTTGGTCCATATTCCAGTTTGTTCTTACTTTCAAACCATCTATCAAAGAAGCTTCTGCAAATACAGTTCCTAACAAACGACCACTAGTTGACAAGTTATATGGTTCAACAGCTGCAGCCAATGGGTTTTCTGTAGATGACGAAGCATCTTTACCATAAGAACCATCAGCAAAACGAACAGGAATATCAGATGCCATCAAAATAGCAGTACTCAATACACCATAAATGTTGTTATCGTTGTTGATACGGTTTTGCAATGAACGAGTATATGCCATTTGCGCACCTGTTTTTACTCTTTTGCTGATTTGGTGCTCTAAGTTAATTCTACCTACCAAACGCTTGTAGTCAGAACCCAAGATAATACCTTTTTGATCAAACAATGAACCCGATACAAAGAAGGTTGTTTTGTCGTTACCACCTCTTGCTGAGATATCGTATTGGCTAATTGGAGCATTTCTGAAAATCAAGTCTTGCCAGTTAGTACTAATTGCTTGTGATGGGTTTTGGAATACATTTACTGTACGAATTCCTCTAGCTTTTGATGTTGCAGATTCGATGGTATATAATTGTCCTCCTGCATTTACACCTGCGTTACTATCTGATTGCCAGAACCAAGCTGCTGCATCAGCTGCCGACGCCCATACACTTGTACCTGTACCAAAACCTGGAGTTGTTAAACCACCTGCACTGTTGTAAACACCATAACGGTTGATTACCATTTCTTGCAATAACTTTGTTTCTTCAGCACCAGAGATAGGACTTAATCTATTGCTAGCTTTCTGACCAAAACCAGTGTAGTAGTTAAAGTTAACTTGAGTTTTGCCTGCTTTACCTTTTTTAGTCGTAATCAAAACAACACCATTAGCTGCACGAGAACCATAAATAGCTGCTGCTGCTGCGTCTTTCAAAATGTCGATTGATTCAATATCGTTTGGTGCAATATCATTCAAGGCATTTGATGATTGGTTACCAAATCCTAATTGAGAGTAACTACCTGTGTTGATTGGAATACCATCTACAACATATAAAGGCTCGTTACTTGCAGTAATAGAGCTACCACCACGAAGACGTACCGTAACACCACCACCAGGAGTACCTGAGTTTGACGTAACCAATACACCTGCCGCACGACCTTGCATAGCTTGGTCAACCCCTGTAACAGGAAGGTTTTTTAATTCATCACTTTTGATTGAGGATACCGAGTAAGTAGCTTTATTTTTTGCCTGAGTACCATAACCTACAATTACAACCTCGTCAAGGTCAGTAGTAGATGATTTCAAAGTAACATTGATGATAGTTTTTGAACCAACTGCAATTTCTTGAGAGTTGAATCCTACAAAACTATAAACCAAAACAGACTTTGCTGGAGCACTGATACGATAAGAACCGTCTGAAGCAGTGGTGGTTCCTTTCGAAGACCCTTTGATAGTAACATTGACACCTGCTAGTGTCGAACCATCTTCTGATGAAGTTACCTTTCCTGAAATTGCTATGTCTTGGGCGATTGTGCTAAATATAAGCGACAACACCAAAACAAAGCTCATTAGTAGCTTTCTTTTCATGTGACAATTTTTTAGTTTGTTAATACTAAACTGACAGTGGATTAATTTCCAATTTAAACAAAAATACAAACAGAAAAACTTCTAAACCAAATTTTATATGTTGGAACATTAGATTTCGGTTAGTAACGTTTCACATATTTTACGTTTCGCCTAAAAAAGTGATTCTCCTTTCATAACACTAATAAATAATATTTTGTTTACAAAAGCCTCTAATAAAAGATAAATATATCTTTTTAGAAATAATGACCAATTAGCAAGAATTTACATTTTATAATACAATTAAGAGGATAATTATTGGATTTTTCAAATGTAATGCCATTTGCAATTCCTCTAATATAACACCTGAAAATTTAGAGTTAAAGCTTTACAGAGCCTTGAAAAAGTACTATTCAAAAGGATATTTATTTTTTTGGGAAAATTTGAAATGTGTAGACGTAACTGTATGAACTGTTGATTAATATACGTAAATTTTTAGTCTCTGATGCTTAAATAAGCCTATTAAAATAGTATGCTTCTGGGGCACAGTAATCCTTAATATGCTTTATTCTCAAATGGATTCTTCTTGGAATATTCTTAATAACTTCTTAATTTCATAAAAGTGTAGTACCCAAATTTGACATTGCACATGGTATAATTGTCATCACACAAACCTTAACACATTTCATGAAAAAAATAGTACTTTCTGGTGCTTTGCTCTTAGGCGCCTATATGTCATTTGCCCAGACCGCAGCCCTCAAAGCTAAAGTGGCACAAAAAGCTCAGTCGCTTGAGTCGAAAGTTGTAACTTGGCGTCGTGACTTTCACCAAAATCCTGAATTGAGTAATCGTGAATTTAAGACCTCTGAAAAAGTTGCGGCTCATCTTCGTTCGCTGGGTATTGAAGTACAAACGGGCGTAGCAAAAACGGGTGTTGTGGGAATTTTGAAAGGAGGCAAGCCAGGTCCTATAATTGCATTACGTGCCGATATGGACGCCCTTCCTGTAAAAGAAAGAGTGGATATCCCTTTTGCTTCAAAAGCAATGGGTGAATATAACGGCCAACCTGTAAGCGTGATGCATGCCTGTGGTCATGACTCGCACGTGGCCATTTTGATGGGTACTGCCGAAATTTTGGCTAGTATGAAAAGTGAATTGAAAGGTACCGTAAAATTTATTTTCCAACCTGCCGAAGAGGGCGCTCCTGAAGGGGAAGAAGGTGGTGCTGGTTTGATGGTAAAGGAGGGGGTACTTGAAAATCCTAAAGTTGATGCTATTTTCGGACTTCATATTAGTGCACAAGCACCTGTTGGAACGATTCGTTACCGCCCTAAAGGTACAATGGCTGCTTCTGACTGGTTCAAAATCAAATTGAAAGGCAAACAGGCTCATGGTGCTACTCCTTGGCAAGGTATCGACCCTATTGTAACTGCTTCACAAATCGTGATGGGCTTGCAAACAATTGTCAGCCGAAATGCTCCCCTTACAGAATCAGCGGCTGTTGTAACTGTTGGTCAAATCAATGCTGGGGTAAGAAGCAATATCATTCCTGAAGAATTGAATATGAATGGAACCATTCGTACGCTTGATACGCAGGTTCAGGACATGATTCATGCTCGAATGAAGCAAGTGGCTACAAATATTGCCGAAAGTGCTGGTGCCATCGCTGAAGTAAGTATTACTAAAATGTGCCCTGTAACTTTTAATGACCCTTCTTTGACAGAAAAAATGGTTCCAACATTAGAAGCGGTTGCTGGAAAAGAAAATGTATTCTTGACATCGGCGGCTACTGGCGCAGAAGACTTTGCATTTTACCAAGAAAAAGTACCGGGATTGTTCTTCTTCCTTGGAGGTGCTCCAAAAGGAAAGAAAGAGTCTGAAACAGCCTCGCATCATACGCCTGACTTCTATATCGACGAAGGTGGTTTTGTGTTAGGTATGAAAGCCATGACAAACTTGACGCTTGACTATATGGAAATGAATGCTGGAAAAGCTATTAACGCAACAGGAAAGTAAATTCATGCATTCGAACTATCGATAAAGAAAAAGGGGATAATGACATCATTATCCCCTTTTCTATTTTATGATTTTTTTAATCGTAAAGTCTTGTAAACGAAATTTGGAAAGAAGCGTTTGAGATACACACCCATTACTTCGTACCATCCACCGATATATACTTCTGATTTTTTAGTAATAATCGCTCGGACAATTTGGCGAGCACATTCATCAGGAAGCATTCCTTTAGCTTGATTAGCATCCATTTGATTATGTTTACTACCATCTCCCGAAAGTGCATTAAACGAAATTTGCGTTTTGATATATCCCGGACAAATAACAGTCACATCAATATTGTCAGGAAAAACTTCTGCTCTCAACGAGTCAAAAAAAGCAATTACAGCATGTTTTGTAGCGCCATAACCACCACGTAATGGTGTTCCAATTTTACCTGCCACACTACTGATTGCTACAAAATGTCCTCTTTGTCTTTGAGTAAAATGCGGTAAAACAGCCTGTGTCAACGCTACAATGCTAAAGAAGTTAATTTCCATTAAGTCTCTATAAACCTGAAAAACGGTATCTTTTACCATCGAACGCTGAGACACTCCAGCATTTTGTATTACGATATCAATATAACCAAAACGTTGTATTACATCCTCTACTTTTTGCGACATCGAAGATATATCCAACATATCCATGGGTAATACAAAAAGGTCTTTGGAAGACAACCCTGTCAGTAATGCCACTCGTTCTAGCTCATCTTTTCGACGAGCCGACAGAACTAATTTGACTGGAAATTTTGCTAATTCTAGCGCTAGCGCTTCTCCAATTCCTGAAGAGGCTCCTGTTATCCAAATGACTTTTTGATCGAGATACATAGTTTTGTATAAGTTAGCAGTTAAAATTGAAAGAGTTTTACCTGCCATAGGCATTAAGCTATATGCCGTATGCTGAAAGTATAAAAGTGTTTATAATAAAACCATGAATACATTTTTGCCTAATGCGTATTAATGCAATTTTATTTTACATTAATATATAATAGTAGTAAGCTTATAATTGAATTGAGCTGTCACAAAACACTAGAAGCATTTTTTATATCAAGCTACTAGTATCTAAAAGCTATTTCCTTACACTAAATTCAAAATAAAAGCATAATCTCTGGCAACTTCTTTAAATCTTTGGAAGCGTCCTGATGCGCCACCATGCCCTGTCGACATATCGCAGTGCATAAGCAATATATTATTGTCGGTTTTCAACTCTCTTAGTTTAGCTACCCATTTGGCTGGCTCCCAATATTGAACTTGCGAGTCATGCAAACCTGTTGTGACCAACATATTTGGATATTGCTGTGCTACCACATTGTCATAAGGAGAGTAAGATTTCATATAATCATAATACTCTTTTTCTTTAGGATTACCCCATTCTTCCCATTCGCCTGTGGTAAGTGGAATTGTTTCATCCAACATGGTCGTAACAACATCGACAAAAGGAACAGCTGCTAGTATACCCTTATATAAGTCTGGGCGATAATTGATAATAGCGCCCATCAATAAACCACCAGCCGAGCCACCATTGGCAAAAAGTTTATCTTTCGAAGTCCATTTTTCTTGAATCAAATACTCTGAAACATCGATAAAATCAAAGAAAGTGTTTTTCTTTTGAAGCATTTTCCCATTTTCATACCAAGGACGCCCCATTTCTTGTCCCCCGCGGATATGGGCAATGGCAAAGGCAAACCCTCTATCTAATAAGCTCAAACGTGCAGCCGAGAAATATGGGTCAATAGAATAGCCATACGAGCCATACGCGTATTGCAACAAAGGTTGCGAGCCTTCTTTTTTGAATCCTTTTTTATAAACAATCGAAATAGGTATCTGTACGCCATCACGCGCAGTTGCAAAGAGTCTTTCTGTCTGATAATCTTCTTTATTAAATACCCCAAGAACTTCTTGCTCTTTCATAAGCGTTTTCTCTTGTGTATCCATATTATAATCGAATACCGAACTAGGGGTAGTCAATGAAGTATAATGAAAGCGGAGTAAATCAGTATCAAAGTTGGGATTGTATCCAACACCTGCATCGTAGGCAGGTTCACCAAAGTTTAAATAATGTTCTTTTTGTGTACGTTGGTCGATTACTCTTAAATGAATTAGTGCATTACTACGTTCTGTTAATACCAAATGATGACGAAAAACATCTATGCCCTCCAAATAAGTATCCTCACGGTGTGCGATTACTTCTTTCCAGTTTTTAATATCATACGACTCATTTTCAGTAACTTCCATTAGTTTGAAGTTGGTCGCATTACCCACATTTGTTCGGATATAGAATTTGTCCTCAAAATGTTCTATCGAATATTGTAAGCCATGCTGGCGAGGGTAAAATGCCTTGAAGTCACCATCAGGGTTTGATGCCTCTAACAAGCGATATTCTGTAGAAACACCATTATGATCAGAAACTGAAACAATGTATTTTTTAGATTTCATACGCCCCAATCCCATATAAAACTGAGGGTCTTCCTCTGTATATACCAAAACATCCTCTGAGGCTGAAGTACCTAATTTATGGCGATAAACCTTTGATGCTAATAAAGTTTGAGGGTCACGTTGCAGATAAAAAATGGTTTGATTGTCGGCTGCCCAAGCATAAGCACCACCTTCGGTATTCTCAATTGTTTCTGGATATAACTCGCCAGTTTGAAGGTTTTTAAAATAAAGCGTATAGTTACGACGGCTGATAGTGTCGATACTGTAAGCTAATATTTGATCGTTGTCCGAAATATCATAGCCACCAATCGAGAAATACTCATGTCCTTCGGCAAGAGCATTACCATCTAAAAGAATTTCTTCTTCTGCTTCCATTGAATGTTTTTTGCGACAATACAACGGATATTCTCCACCTTCGATATAGCGAGAATAATAGTAGTAATCTCCATCACGGTAAGGAACAGATTCGTCCTGCTCTTTTATTCTCCCTTTCATTTCTTCAAAAAGCTCTTCTTGAAAAGCTTTTGTTGGAGACATAACCGTTTCTGTATAAGCATTTTCTGCTTCAAGGTAGGCAATTACTTCTGGATTTTCACGGTCATTTAGCCAATAATAATTATCAACACGAGTATCCTCGTGGATGGTCATAGGATAAGGTTTGATAGGAGCCTTTGGCGCTGGAATACCTTGAATGTTCATAGAATTTATGGAATTGTCAGACTGAGTAAAAACGGTAATGTTTTCGATAAATAAAATAATTTGTATTTAACCTCAACGTAGGTCATTAGCTAAACGCATTGCTCAAAGATAAAGTTTTCTTAGAGAAATCTTAAACTGGATACAGGCAAGTTCCAATTACACAATATTTGGACCTAATATTTTAAAGATAAATTGACTACTAAAAAAATGACCTTTAGGGCTTAGTGATTAGTCTAAAGAGGTGCAAATCAATCTAGAAGAAAAATTGAAAGAATAGGCTTTTATACGAAAATTTTCCTTGTAATTATTTGTATATCGTCATGATATTCAGTAATTTTGCATTCCCATTTTCGACTGGATGCCCGTTCAGAAAGGAAATAAGGCAAAATCATTGAAAATCAGGTGTATTCCGTCATCTGTAAAAGATGATTCATAACATTAAAACTTAGAACAAAAGTGGATACTTTAAGTTACAAAACCATCTCAGCTAACAAAGCTACCGTAGAGAAGGGATGGGTAATCGTAGATGCAGAAAACCAAATCGTAGGTCGTTTAACTTCTGAGATTGCTAAAATCTTACGTGGTAAACACAAGCCAAGCTACACTCCGAATGTTGACTGTGGTGATAACGTTATCGTAATCAATGCTGATAAAATCCGTTTTACTGGCAAGAAATTAACTGATAAAGTTTACACTCGTCACACTGGTTATCCAGGTGGACAGCGTTTTGCTACTCCAAGAGAAGTGTTGAGCAAAAACCCTAGAGGTGTAGTTGAAGCAGCAGTAAAAGGTATGCTTCCAAAAAACCGTTTAGGTCGTCGTTTGTTCACAAACTTGCACGTTTATGCAGGTACTGAACACCCACACGTAGCTCAACAACCAAAAGAAATTAAATTCTAATAATCGTTATTAGTTGTAGTTGGGAGCGCCACTATGACCGATAACTTCTCTATAAAACAATGGCAGAAGTAACTAATACATTAGGAAGAAGAAAAACGGCTGTTGCGCGTCTTTACATGACTCCAGGTAAGGGCGAAATCATCATCAACGGTCGTGAAATTAAAGAATATTTTCCATCAGAAATTTTACAAATCATCGTTAACCAGCCTTTCGCTTTAACAAAAACTGAAGGTGCTTATGATGTTAAAGTAAACGTTGATGGCGGTGGTATCAAAGGACAAGCAGAAGCAATCCGTTTAGCTATTTCTAGAGCATTGCAAGAAATCGATAGCGAATTGCGTCCTCCATTGAAGAAAGAAGGCTTCTTGACTCGTGACCCTCGTATGGTAGAACGTAAGAAACCAGGTCGTCGTAAAGCACGTCGTAGATTCCAGTTCTCGAAACGTTAATATTTTTACGGCTTTTGGCTTACGAATTTCAGCCCAGCAATGGGCTGCTCGTTATTCGTATGCCAAATGCTTATTGCTGTTAGGCTTGCAGTGACCGATGCCGCAGCGATTATTTACTCATATTTTTTTCATCATTTAGTGTTGAATTTATTTCAACAATACACAAATGGCACAATTAGAATACAAAAACTTATTGGATGCTGGTGTTCACTTCGGACACTTAACACGTAAGTGGGATCCAAGAATGGCTCCATACATCTTTATGGAGAAAAATGGCATTCACATCATCGATTTGAACAAGACTTTAGCTTGTTTGGACGAAGCTTGTACTGCTATTAAAGCAATCGTTCGTTCTGGACGTAAAGTAATGTTCGTTGCTACAAAGAAACAAGCTCAAGAGATCGTTTCTGAAGAAGCACGTCGTTTGAAAATGCCTTTCGTTACTGACCGTTGGTTGGGTGGTATGTTGACAAACTTTGCAACTGTTCGTAAATCTATCAAGAAGATGGGACAGATTGAAAAGATGTTGAAAGACGAAGAAACTTTCAAGGCATTGGCTAAACGTGAGCGTTTAATGATGACTCGTGACAAAGAGAAAATGGAAAGAGTTTTAGGTGGTATCACTGATTTGACTCGTCTTCCTGCTGCTTTGTTCGTAGTTGACGTAAAGCGTGAGCACATTGCAGTTGCTGAAGCAAAACGTTTGGGTATCCCAGTTTTCGCTATGTGCGATACTAACTCAAACCCTGATTTAGTAGACTTCCCAGTTCCAGCAAACGATGACGCTTACAAATCAATCGCATTGATTACTTTAGCTATCGGTAAAGCTATCGAAGAAGGTTTGATGGAGCGTAAGCAAGATAAAGACGATGCTCGTATGGCTGAAGAAGAAGAGGCAAAGAAAGTTGCAGAGGAAGAAGAAGCAGCACGCGAAGCAGCGAAATTAGCAGCTAAATACGAGAAAGAAGAAGAAGCTTAGTAGCAAATGGGGCTATTAGCCTATAAACTTTCTTTCGTAGATTGACACCAATACTCTTAAGTTGTTAAGTGTCAATGAAATAATTATTACCATTTGAATAGCCCATAGTTTTCTGTGGGCTATTCTGTTAGTTTTGGGAGGCTATTAAGAAATGAGTAATTGTTGCAGATAAGCTATTACCAATAGGTACTAGTACTTTCAAAGCTTAGAAGTTTAATAGAAATTTTAATCTTAAAATATACAAAACGATGGCTATTACAGCAGCAGACGTTAATAAACTAAGACAAATGACAGGTGCGGGCATGATGGATTGCAAAAAAGCCCTAACTGAAGCTAATGGCGATTTTGAAGCCGCTATCGATATTCTTCGTAAAGCTGGACAAAAAGTTGCAGCTAAACGTGCTGACAATGCTACTAATGAAGGAGTTGTATTGATCTCTATCAGCGAAGATGGTTCAAATGGTAAATTGCTTGCTTTGGCTTGTGAAACTGAACCAGTATCTAAAGTAGCTGATTTCAACAACTTGGCTTCTGCTTTGTTAGAAGCTGCAGTATCAAACAATGCTGCTACTAAAGAAGAAGTATTGGCTGCTACATTGTCTGACGGACGTACTGCAGAAGAAAATATTATCGAGTTGACTGGTAAGATTGGTGAAAAAATTACTATCGCTGGTTACGAAAATGTAACTGCAGAGAAAGTAGTTTCTTACATTCACTCAAACAACAAAATTGGTGTATTAGTAGCATTTAATAATACTTCTGGTGCTGACGTACTAGAGGTAGGTAAAGATATCGCTATGCAAATCACTGCAATGAAACCAGTTGCTTTGGACAAAGACGGTGTTGATGCTGCTACAATCGAACGTGAAATTGAAGTTGGTAGAGAGCAAGCTCGTGCTGAAGGTAAGCCAGAAGCAATGTTAGATAAAATTGCAACAGGTAGATTAGAGAAATTCTACAAAGAATCTACTTTGTTGAACCAACAGTTTGTGAAAGATTCTTCTATCAACATCAAACAATTGTTGGAACAAACTCAAAAAGGTTTGACAATCACAGAATTCAAACGTATTGCTTTAGCTTAATCGCTTGAATACCATATTTTTAATAAGAGCCTCTCAAAAAGAGGCTCTTATTTTTTATCATAAAGACTAGACTTATTTATATAAAATTCAGAGTTTTTATTTCTTTTATTCTACATTTATCAGTTATATTCAATGATCAACTACTTTGTTAGATATAATTGTAGCATAATTGGTATTTTTAACGTCAATAGCTTTATAATCAGTAAATTAGGAGTTGCTTAGTGATTAAACAACAGGTGTATTTGATTATTTTCATGTGAATACTCGTAGGATAGAGTGACGATTAATAAGATTTAGGGAACGCCACCCTATTTATATAAAGTTTTTTGTTAACTTGCCTACCTTAATATTATGTAGACAAATGATAATAATTAAGTAATAAACACTATCTTTTTCAGTAAAACTATATGAAACCCGCCTGAGCTAAATCAAAGTCTGCTAATGAAAGCTAACCTTAAAAAAGAAACGGATGAAAAGCTTGTGAAGCTTTTTATCGAAACTCAGAAGAATATCTATTTCGAGCATTTATATGATAGGTATTCAGATAAAGTATATCGCAAATGTCTCTCATTTGTAAAAGATGAAGCACGTGCCGAAGACTTCGCACATGACATCTTTCTAAAGCTAGTGATGAATATATCATCGTATAAAGAAACTGCAAAGTTTTCGACGTGGCTATATTCAATCACTTATAACTATTGTATAGACCAAACTCGTTTGGCTAAGCGCTATTCAGAAACCTTAATGGATGAAAACTTCGATGTAGAAGATTACGACGAAGGAGCAGAATTGGCTGAAATGGAAGCAACAAAGCTTCGTAAAGCCTTATCTCAGATGCAACCAGAGGAGAAATCTATTCTGATGATGAAGTATCAGGATGATTTATCTATTAAGGAAATTTCATCTACCCTAGACATATCTGAAAGTGCCGTAAAAATGCGCTTGCTTAGAGCCAAAGAAAAAATCAGAAAGGTTTACCTTGAATCCACTCTCATTTGGGGAATAATTATCGCCAAAGCACTTAGCTTGCTGTTTGGAAATGACTAAATTTGGTTCCAAATACGCTAATTACTTAAATAGATATGGCTGAAAACCCCTTTAAAGATTTAGAATCTTCAGAAAAGGCTCCAGAAAGTCTCAAGCGAGCTCTTGTATCAGAGATAGATACAATTCGCAACACTTCTATAATTATAGATTTGTATGTTGGTAATTTCATCAATACCATAACTGCTTCGTTGAACACACAACGTGGCGAATCTACTATTACACCTGAAGATGAATTATAGCTCTTTACTTTCATTATTATAATCGCATTTATTGATCATGCCAAACATCCAAGACATTTTAATTGATACATTTCGCAAATTATTAGAGCAGTTAACGGGTTTTGTTCCCAAGTTATTAGGAGCTACTATCTTATTGATCGTAGGTTCAATTGTGTCAAAACTTGTAAGTCGAATTTTAAAAACAGCCCTTGAAAAATCAGGATTTGATCGCTTAGGAGACAAACTAAATAAGATTGATGTTATCGCCCGATTTGGTGAGTTGAAATTAAGTTTAATTGTGTCTAAAGTATTACAGTACTTTATCATGTTAGTATTTATTACTGCCTCTACCGAAACGTTAGGCATGCAAGTACTGACAGATATGGTAGCATCTTTAGTTAATTTAATCCCCAAATTAATAGCTTCTGCTATTTTGCTGTTTGCAGGGTTAATGATTGCAGATACATTAAAGAATACTGTAGTAAATCTATGTAATTCGTTTAAAATCGACTCAGCAAAGCTCCTTGGCAATATTGTATTTTTCTTCTTCTTTGTGATTGCGTTGATCGCCTCTCTTAAACAGGCTGGCATCGAAACTAGTCTATTGGAATCAAGCTTCAACCTAATCATCGGAGGAGTCGTTTTAGCATTTGCGATTGGATATGGCTTTGCTTCGCGTGACGTTTTAACAAATATCCTGTCTAACTTCTATAGCAAGAACAAATTCAAAGAAGGACAAGTCATTGAAGTGAATGGTGTAAAAGGTATCATCGTTTCATTTGACACCACCTCTTTAACACTACAAACTGGCGAAACACAGACAATTTTACCTTTAAATGTCTTACAAAAGGAAAAAATTGAAATTTTTGCACATGACTCAAAGGTAGAATCAGACCTGTAGCGCCAGATTTGTGTTGAGAAAGAGAGTGGAAATTCTACAATCAATACATATTAGAGCCATGCTGAAAAAATTTTTATTAACACTCTCAATTTTAAGTGTAGGTTGTGCTACAATAGCACAAGAGGCTAAAAAGGATACTTCTTACTGGAAGAAGAAAACTGCTTTTGGAGCCAACTTTAACCAAGCTAGTTTTAATGGAGCTTGGAGTTCTGTTCAAGGTGCGAAAGGATCTGTTGGATTCAACGTATTTTTTAATGCAAAAGGTGAATACAATAAGGGTAAAGTCAACTGGGTAAATGATTTACAAATGCAGTATGGCTTACAAGATAATGGAAGCGGATTAAGAAAAACCATAGACAGGGTATTCTTTGATACCAAACTAGGAAATAAAATTTCTCCAAAATGGTTGTTTATCGCCAATCTTAACTTTCAGTCTCAATTTTCTAAAGGCTATAACTATGGAGCTGGGGCTGATGTGACACTTCCAGATGGAACAACTTATAAACCTGACATTCTGGTTTCTAATTTGTTTTCTCCTGCGTATATAACCGAATCCATAGGTCTTGAATGGAAACCCTCAAAAGTATTTAATATGTCTTTTGCACCAGGAGCCCTTCGTCAGACTATCGTTGCAGATAATAAGATTGCGTTTACAAAAACAGGAGAACGATATGGGGTGCCAGATGGTAAAACCATTAAGAATGATGTAGCCTTGATGCAGATTGTTGCGACGTTAGATAAAGATGTAGCAAAAAATATTAATCTAAAGGCACGTTATGCACTGTTTATTAAATACAATGACCTTGCGGCAATGGATAATCGCTTAGATGCTAAATTTACAGCGAAGGTAAATAAATACATAAGCACTACTTTCGATATAATCGCGATGTATTTCCAAGATCAGAGTGCTAATTTACAAGTAGCTCAAAACTTAGGTATTGGTCTTTTATATACTTTTCCATGATTTCTAAACTAAACTACTGATGTTAAAAGAATTTAAAAATTTTATCTCGCAAGGTAATGTGCTTGATTTGGCAGTGGGGGTTGTAATAGGTGGAGCATTTAGCAAAATTACTACCTCACTCGTTGAGGATATTTTGATGCCAGTGGTTGGCTTATTTCTTGGCGGAATCGATTTTTCTACTTGGAAAGTCGTACTTAAAGCCGCTAATCCTGCTGAAAACCAAGCAGAAGTAGCCATGAAATTTGGTAGCTTTGTTCAGATTTCGGTCAACTTCCTTATTGTAGCATGGGTAATTTTCTTGGTCATTAAGGCTGCAAATAAAGCAGGTTTGACAGAAAAGAAATTTGAATAGATATTCAATGGTTTCGATTTTCAGCAAAAGTCTGATGCTAATGGCGTCAGACTTTTGTTTTTTATTTTTTAAAGCATATTTGGTAAAGCGCTTTTTGATTATTTTGCAACGTCAAAAAGTCTTTCATGCAGGAAGATTTGACACTAATAAAAAATGAGTACTTTTTGATGGGGCTTATATTGGTGGTTTGATACAAAAAACAAAATGAATTAAGGCTTTATCCCAAAAATAAAACTGTTATGAAAATTGTAATCTTAGGAGGTGGTGAAAGTGGCGTAGGTGCAGCTTTGTTAGCAAAAAGTAAAGGATATGAGGTTTTTTTATCTGATAAATCGGCTTTGTCTGACAAATACAAAGAGATTTTAGAGCAGAATGATATTCCTTACGAAGAGGGGCAGCACAATGAGGAGTTTATTTTGGATGCGGATGAAATTATCAAGAGCCCAGGGATCCCTGACAAAGTTGAATTAATAAAAAAACTGAAGTCTTTACGTAAACCAATCATATCAGAGATTGAGTTTGCTTCTCGATATACAAAAGCGAAAATTATTGCTATTACAGGAAGTAATGGTAAAACTACGACGACTCTTTTGGTTTATCATATTCTCAAATCGGCAGGTTTAAAGGTTGGCTTGGCAGGAAATGTGGGAGATAGTTTTGCGAAACAAGTAATTGAAGATACTTTCGATTATTTTGTGTTGGAACTTTCGAGCTTTCAGCTTGATAATTGCTATGATTTCAAGGCTGATATTGCCATTTTGTTAAATATTACACCAGACCATCTTGACCGTTATGAGTATAATTTCCAAAATTATGTGAATTCTAAATTCCGTATTTTACAGAATATGACTCCGAGCGACCATTTTATCTACTTTCAAGAAAGTGAAGCTTTGGCTAAAGAACTGACGCAAAAAGTGTATGCTGTTAATCATTTGCCAGTGTCGATTCAAGAAGAGGTAGCACAAGGAGCTTTTGTTCAGAATGGTGTTTTGGAGGCTAAATTTCAAGCGCGCGATTTTCAGGTAGATATAGATAAATTACCTATTAAAGGAACTCATAACAGTATCAATGCGAGTTGTGCTGTGTTGGCGTCTCAAGCTATTGGTTTGAACGACGAGCAAATTATGGAGGGGTTACTTTCATTCCAAAGTGTGGAGCATCGCTTAGAACCTGCTGGAGTAGTAAACGGAGTTACTTTTGTAAATGATTCTAAGGCTACTAATGTTGATTCGGTATTTTATGCACTAGGAAGTTTTAATGAGCCAATTATATTGATTATGGGAGGAGTTGATAAAGGCAACGACTATAGTCAAATAGATGAGCTAGTTGCAAACAAAGTCAAAGCCCTTGTATGCATGGGGACAGATAATCATAAATTGTTTGATTATTTTGGCAAAAAAGTACCTTTAATTTTTGACACCAAATCGATGAAAGAGGCTGTAGAAACAGGAGCAAACTTAGCTGTTGAAGGTGATGTAGTATTGTTGTCACCAGCATGTGCTAGTTTTGATTTGTTCAAAAATTATGAAGACAGAGGTCGCCAATTTAAGCAAGCTGTCCAAGAACTACCAAACGTAAAATAATCCTTCTTTATCTTAATACCCATAGAATTCTATCAACTATGATAACTAATTGGCTGAAAAAAAACCTTGAGGGGGATTATCAGATTTGGACAATTGTGGCTTTTCTTTCGATGTGTAGTATTATCGTCGTATTTAGTGCCACAGGAAAACTGGCCATATTGTCGGGTCAGGGCACTTTTTCATTTTTGGTAAAACACACGGCTATTGTCGTGGTAAGTTTGGGAGCAATGTGGTATTTTCACAAATTTGACTATCATAAGTTTGCTACCGTTTCCAACTTTGGTGTGTTACTGTCTATTGCGTTGCTACTTTATACTTACAAATATGGCGTTTCCATTAACGATGCCCGCCGTTGGGTACGTGTACCATTGATAGGAATGACGTTTATGCCATCCGATTTGGCTAAACTTTCGTTGATTACCAATTTGGCAGGCATGTTGGCTAAGCGCCAACATGTCGAATATACCTTTGTAGAATTAGTACCCATGATTGCAAAAATCCTCATTGTGTGTACTTGTATCGCCTTAACTAACGTATCTACATCTGCATTGCTGTTTTCCACTTGTTTTTTACTAATGTTCTTTGGTAGAGTGCCTGTTCAATATTTAGTGTACACCATGATGGGGCTCTTTATGATGGGAACAATCTTGGTGATGACGGGTACAGGTAGTCGTATTGAAACCGCTCGCAATCGTATTGTTAATTACGTAGATGGTATTAAAGGCAAGAAAAAACCTGGTGCAGATAAAGATAGCGATTATCAAATAGAACGAAGCTTTTTTGCCATTGCCAACGGAGGACTTACTGGTAAAGGACCAGGCAAAAGTCAACAGCGGTATTTCCTATCTCAAGCCGATTCAGATTTTGTGTATTCTATTATTATTGAGGAATGGGGAATGCTTGGAGGCATTTTTGTATTGGGTCTTTACTTATGGTTTTTGTATCGAGGAATGAAGGCTGTCGATAGTTCTGGACGAGCCTTTGGAGGGCTACTTTCGGCAGGACTTACTTTTAGTCTGGTTATACAGGCGATGGTCAATATGTCGGTAGCTACGGGTTTAGGGCCAGTTACGGGCCAACCTTTGCCATTATTAAGTTGGGGAGGGAGTTCCTTAGTTTTTACAGGCATCACAGTTGGGATTATTATATCGGTGAGTAGAGATAAAGTGAAAGATGCAGCTCTCTAACAAGAGATTTATAAGGAATCATTATCTTTAAGGTTTAATTGAAAAATAATACAACTTGTGAAAGCCATAAAAGTAATTATTTCGGGTGGTGGTACAGGAGGCCATATTTATCCTGCCATAGCAATTGCTAATGCCCTCAAAGAAATTAATCCTGCCGTTGAAGTACTTTTTGTAGGTGCTGAAGGAAAAATGGAGATGGAAAAAGTACCCAAGGCTGGGTATCCTATTATTGGTTTACCAATTGCAGGGATCAACCGCTCGAATATGCTGGCAAACTTAGGTTTTCCACTGAAGCTTATCTCGAGTTTACTACGAGCAAGAAAAATAGTAAAAGACTTTCAGCCTGACGTGGCAGTTGGAGTGGGGGGGTATGCCTCTGGTCCATTGCTTTTGTCAGCATCTTTTGCCAATGTTCCTATCTTAATTCAAGAACAAAACTCCTACGCGGGTATTACCAATAAATTCTTAGCGAAAAATGCCAAGAAGATATGTGTAGCGTATCCCAAAATGGAACAGTTTTTTCCTGCGTCTAAAATTCAGATGACAGGCAATCCTGTAAGAAAAGACATCCTCAATGTAGCAGCTAAACGACAACAAGCTTTTGAACATTTTGGACTACAGCCTGACAAACCAACCGTGTTGGTGATAGGAGGGAGTCAAGGTGCCAAAACCATCAATGAAAGTATTGATGGAGGGCTAACAAGTCTTGTAAATGAAGGTTGTCAAGTAGTTTGGCAAACAGGTAAACTCTATATCGAAAGAGCCAAAACTGCTGCCGAAGTATTCAAAGGGAAGGTATATGTCTCTGATTTTATTTACGAGATGGATTTGGCTTATGCTATGGCCGACATTGTTGTGTCGCGTGCGGGGGCATTGTCTGTTTCAGAACTTTGTTTGGCTGGTAAACCGTCAATTTTAGTGCCTCTTCCGACTGCTGCTGAAGACCACCAAACAAAAAATGCCATGAGTTTAGTAGAAAATAATGCTGCCATACTTGTTAAAGATGTACAAGCAAGAGAAGAACTCGTAAAGGTTGCTTTGGATTTATTACATGATAAAGAGAAACAAAGTACACTGATCGATAATATTCTGAAATTAGGAAAGCCTAATGCCGCTATTGAGATTGCTCAACAAGTGCTTAGCTTGGTGAAATAGACATTCTTTTATTTACTTTCGACTAGATTATGATAAATATTGCATTAGTAGGATTTGGTCTTTCTGGACGTTATTTGCAAGCACCATTCATTACCGCAAATTCTAATTATCGACTCAAAACTATTGTAACATCCAATGCCTTGGCAAAGGAGTTATATCCTGAGGCTCAGATTGTATCTTCAATCGAAGATGTTTTGGCAGATTCGTCTATCGATTTGGTGAGTATTGCAAGTCCGAATGCAACCCATTATGAATATGCTAAAAAAGCTTTATTAGCCAATAAGCATGTTCTGGTAGAAAAACCTCTTGCCAGTACTAGTCAAGAAGCTGAGGAGTTGATACTATTAGCTAAGCAGCAAAATAAAGTACTTTCTGTGTTCCAAAATCGTAGATTTGATTCTGATTTTTTGACAGTACAAAAAATTTTGAAAGCCAAATTATTAGGTGATATTGTGAGCTATGAAGTAAGATATGATCGTTATAAACCCGTACTTAATCCTAAAAAATGGAAAGAAACACCATCGCCAGGAAGCGGGATTATTTATGACTTAGGACCACATATTCTTGACCAAGCTTTAGTATTGTTTGGAGTGCCTCAAAAAGTATGGGGACAAACTTACACTCAGCGTGAAGGTTCATTGATTGACGATGCTTTTGATATTTACTTGTCATACGATAAAATGACTGTAAAACTGTCGTCTAGTTTATTAGTAAGAGAGGAAAGCCCACGCTACAGAATTAATGGAACAAAAGGTTCGTTTGTCAAATACGGGATAGACCATCAAGAAGACCATTTAAAGGCAGATTTGTTGCCTCAAATGACAGGGTTTGGCGTTGAGCCAATCGAAAATCAAGGAGCAATATATTCCAATATTGGCGATGTAGTTGTCAAAGGAAAAGTGGAAACGGAAGTGGGCAATTGGGGATTACTTTTCCAAAACTTATATGAAGCCATTGTTGAAGGGAAAGATTTGTTGATAAAACCAGAATTGGTACTCGAACAAATTAAGATTATTGAGGCCGTAAAACAACTATAAAGCATGGCTGTAGAAATAGAAAGAAAGTTTTTGGTAAAGCATGAATTATGGCATGAATTGGATAAACCAATACCAAACTTCTTAAAACAAGGGTATCTTTCTACCGACCCTGAAAAAACATTAAGAGTTAGAGCTACCAATGACAAAGGCTTTATTACAATCAAAGGAAAAACTCAAGGGATGAGTCGCTTGGAGTTTGAATATGAGATACCTAAAGATGAAGCACTGGCATTGTTAGATAATTTTACAGAACAAAACATTGAAAAGTACAGATACATAATTCCTCATGAAGGAAAAACGTGGGAAGTAGATGTATTTAAAGGAGCTAATGAAGGTTTAATTGTTGCTGAAATAGAGCTTAGCTCAGAAACAGAAACATTTGACCTACCTACTTGGGTACAGACTGAAGTTACAGACGACCCTCGTTATTACAATTCAAGACTAAGTATCGAGCCTTATTCGTCATGGCAATAGGCTATGAGCTTTATGCCATAAGTTAAAAGTGAATATTTCAAATGGCGTAATGGCGACTTTTTTACCTAATGCATACGACTAACCACTTAAGTATTAGTGCAAAATAAAATTCAGCTATGGGCACTAGGTAGAATAGGACGCATATTCAAACTTTTAGCCTAATGCATAAGGCGTAATGCTTACGGCAGGTAAAATTAATTTTGCCTACTAACTTAATTAACATTAACCAAAAACTGTATCGTGAACTTACAACAACTCAAATACGTATATTTCTTAGGAATAGGTGGAATCGGAATGTCGGCAATTGCTCGCTGGTTTATTGCCAACGGCTATCAGTTGGCTGGTTATGACAAAACAGCTACGCCACTTACCCAAGCTTTGGAAAAAGAAGGTGCAAAGGTTCATTTCGAAGACAATATCAATCTTATTCCAAGTGAATATCTGACTGATACTACCCAAACGCTTGTCGTCTATACACCCGCTATACCAAAGAACCATACCGAGTTGAATTATTTTCAGGAAAATGGCTTTACGTTAATGAAACGCTCGCAAGTATTGGGACTTCTCACGCAGAATATGTTTACCATTGGCGTTGCGGGTACACATGGTAAAACCACGACATCTTCGATGATTGCTCATATTCTTAAAAATGCAAATCGCGATATTACGGCATTTTTGGGAGGTATTACACAAAACTATGGTACTAACTTTTTGATTAGTAGTGCGCCAAATCCCTTAGCATGTGTTATTGAAGCTGATGAATTTGACCGTTCGTTTTTAACCCTGCATCCCGATGTTGCGATTGTAACTTCTACAGATGCAGATCACTTAGATATTTATGGAGACCACAATCATGTATTGGAGTCTTTTAGAATGTATGTCGGGCAAATTAAAGAAGGTGGTCGATTGTTCCAGCGTAAAGGTTTAGAGTTGGAAAATTATACCAAAACCTCAGCAGAGTTTTCGCTCGAAGGTGGACAATATCATGTCAATAATCTTCGTATCGAAAATGCAGAGATGGTATTTGATATCGTATATCCAGATGGAGAAATCAAAGATTGTAAATTACTTACGCCAGGATTTCATAATGTCGAAAATGCTTTGGCAGCTACCGCAGCATGTTTAACAGTGGGTTTGAGTGCTGATGAAATTCGTGATGGAATCAATACATTTAAGGGAGTAAAACGCAGATTTGAATATCATGTTCGTCAAGAAAATGTAGTGTTTATTGATGATTATGCGCACCACCCAACAGAAATTGAGGCTTTTTTACGTTCTGTAAAAGCGCTGTATCCTACCCGTAAACTTACGGCGGTATTCCAGCCCCATTTGTTTACTCGTACAAGAGACTTTCAAGAAGGTTTTGCTGAAAGCTTGAGCTTAGCAGATGAGCTTTTATTATTAGATATTTACCCTGCAAGAGAGCTGCCGATAGAAGGAGTAACTTCACAAATTATTTTTGATAAGGTTACGATTGATAACAAACAAATGGTTGCTAAGAAAGATTTGTTAGACGTGCTCAAAACGAAAGATTTAGACTTACTAGTGACGATTGGAGCTGGAGATATTGACACTCTTTTGGCTCCAATTAAGGAGATGTTAACCGCTCAATAAAAAAAGAGGAATCTCCTATAAAAAAATATTCAATTTGAAATAGATTAATCACTTATTTGTTGCACTCTTGTAATAAATTCGTTGATTAAAATTGCTTTTTTAGGGTTATTAAAAATTTTAATAAAATCCTCTTAAGTAAAACATAAGAAAAAAATACTAATTTCGTGTAAATCTTGCAGCCTTAAGTGCTTGGCTAAAAAATAGTAATAACGTGTAAACTCTAACCCCATATTGATTTGCCACTAAAAGTACAATTAAAGAGAACTGTAGTGCTTATCGTATCAGTGGTAGCGGTGGTAGTTGCCATTTTTGGAGCTAACCTAATTCATAGCAAACAAAAATGTAAGGAGATTAAGGTTGTAATAGAGAGTGAAAATAAAAATCTACTTGTAAAAGAGTATGATGTTCAGAACGTAGTCACTGGAGTACCTAGCGAAGACCCTCAAGGCAAGCCTTTTAGCCGAATAAATCTGAAGGCAATTGAGCGAAAAGTTTTGGCAAACCCTTTGATTAAATCATGTCAGGCGCACCAAGATTTGAGTGGGCAGATGACTATTACAGTACAAGAACATACTCCTATTGCAAGAATCTTGTCGAGCAAAAGCCCCAACCATACACAATATGATAGCTACTTGGTAGAAGATGGTTCAATGATTGGGCTGTCGCCTCACC
Source organism: Cellulophaga sp. BC115SP (assembly GCF_009905545.1). Lineage (GTDB taxonomy): Bacteria > Bacteroidota > Bacteroidia > Cytophagales > Spirosomataceae > Flectobacillus > Flectobacillus rivi. The sequence continues at coordinate 226,656 of NZ_JAAALB010000004.1, forward strand.
ACACCGAGCGAGTTTTGTTGATTTCGGGTGCTTACTTTGTGGGTAAAAAATCGCTAAAAGATGCACAAAGTAAATCTATTATAGAACTGATAAAGTTTATTCGTGATGATGAATTTTGGAAGTCTCAAATTACCCAGCTCATCGTTGAAAAAGACGGAGGAGTTACTTTGATACCCGAATTTGGAAGTCACTTTATTGAGCTAGGACTAGCCATAGATTTAGAAGCAAAGTTTAAAAAGATAAAAATTTTATATAAAGAGATTCTACCAGTAAAAGGGTGGGATTTTTATAAAAAAATTAGTGTTAAATATAAGAATCAGATTGTTTGTGAATAAGGTTTTCAGTTGTTAATCAATAGTGTTATAGAGTGAGGCGTATTATGTAGTTTTTGCTATTACATTTATATCGGGGTTTATTGACTGAAGGATCACTAAAACTTCTAAATCGCATGAGTGAGATAATTGTTGGATTGGACATAGGTAGCAAGCAAGTAAGCGTTGTGGCTGGTAGACTCGATAACATGGGAAAGTTAGAGATACTAGGCTTGGGCAAAGGTGATACTACTGGTCAAGTTTCGAAGGGTGTTGTTTTGAACGTCAACAAAACAATCGACGCCGTTCGCAATGCGATTATGCAAGTTGAGCAACAAGCTAATATCGATATCCGTGGAGTTATTGCAAGTGTTGCAGGTCCAAATATTGCAGGAATTAAACACAAGGCCATGATTACTCGTAACACCTCAGGTGAGGAGGTTACAGTAACCGACGTGGACCAAGTGGCTAGTGATGCAGAGCGTACCTTCATTTCTCAAGGTAACTCAATCGTACATACTTTACCACAAGAATACGTGGTAGACTCTAGTACAGGTATCCAAGAGCCTGTAGGTATTAGTGGTTTGAAGTTACAAGGAGATTTTCTAATGATTACATCTCCTACACTGGCTTTGGACAAAACTAAGCGCTGTATCGAGCGTGCAAAAGAGAAAATGGAAATCGAAGGTGGTTTGGTATTTTCTCCGTTGGCGGCATCATTGGCAGTACTTTCAGAGCAAGAAAAGAAAAGTGGAGTAGCGTTGGTAGACATAGGTAGTGGTACTACTGAAATTGCTATTTTCTATAAAAATATCGTTCGTTATATTTCGGTGTTACCTTATGCTGGCGACATCATTACTGCCGACGTTGAGCAAGGGTGTAATGTTTCTAATGAACATGCAGAAGTCCTAAAAGTACGATTTGGCAATGCTTTGGCTTCTCAAGTTCCTTTCGAAGAAACGATTTCAATCCCTGGTATCAACGGACGTAAACCGAAAGTCGTTTCGGTTAAAAACTTGTCTATTATTATTGAGGAGCGTTTGAAAGAAATTGCCGCACTTGTTGTTGCCGAAATTAGTCGTTCTGGCTTCGGCAATCGTTTGTCATGTGGAATCGTTCTTACGGGAGGTTCTGTACAAACGCCAAATATCTGCGAGTTGTTTGAAAAGGTAACAGGACGTGATGTTAGACTAGGCTATCCAAACGAAAATCTAGGACGTACCATCTCTGAAGAAGTGAAAAATCCTTCTTTTGCGACGGCTGTAGGGCTTGTTTGGAACGGACTTCGTTCGATTGACGAACGTGAAGATAGTTACAAAGTATTGCGTAAAACGGAGCCTAAAATTGTGCCACCAGTAGCTGTGACACCTAATACGCCAAGAAAACGTGAGCCAGAAAAAGAAAGAGAGCAAAAGCAAGCTAAGAAACAAGGCTCATGGCTAGATGGTCTCAAAAAATTCGGAAAAGGTCTTCTAGGTGATGATTTGGGCGAAGACGATAAGTATTAGTCAGATTGATTTTTGATATTTTATAAAATCCTTACAAATAAAATTTCTGAAACCTTCACATCTGATGGCCAACATCGTATGTCGAAGTATTATTCCAATTAAGATCTCAAGGACTTAATTGGAATATACGACCCGACATAAATGGCAATCCAGCTGACAATAAGCCCGATTAGGGAAGCAGGAAACTCCGTTTTCCACACAAAATTGCAAATAAACCAAGAACCAAATCCTAGTATCATTGAGGCAATACAGCCAATCGTATTTGCTTTTTTCCAATACAATCCTACGGTCAAGGGTACAAAAAGTGATACAAGGCTAAAAGCTGAGGATTCGCCAACTAACTCAAAGATATTTTGTCTTGAGGTTGCCATCCATATACTCGCCAGAGTCACCACAACTATAGCGCATCGAATCACAAAGAGCAATTGACGGTCTGTTAGTTTAGGGTAAAGGGGTTTAATAATATTTTCGCCTATTACTGATGCGGGAGCTAATATAGCACCACTTGTGGTACTCAATACCGCCGAAATCAATGCGCCAAAAAATAGGATTTGTACAAATGTATTGGTGTGCTCCATGACCATGTTAGGTATAATCATGCGGGCATCTTGCTGCAAAAGTTCAGGATGAAGGTATTTTGCCATTAAGGCAATAAACAAGGGTAACATAGCCACAGACAAATAGAGAAAACCTGCTGTAACCGAGGAGCGAACAGCTGTCTTGGCATCTTTGGAGGCCATAACTCTTTGAAAAATATCTTGTTGTGGAATAGAGCCTAACCCAACTGTAATCCAAGCTGTCAGATAAGACGCTGATTCGAGTAAGGTAAATCGTTTGGGGACTACCCTAAAAAAATCTTGTGGCGTAGAAGCTATCACAGGCTGAAGCCCACCTGTTTTATCAAGCATAATTGCTGTGAGAATGATTAACCCAATAATCAACAAAATGTTGTGGAAAAAATCAGTTACTGACACCGACCACATTCCGCCCATTAGCGTATAAACCATTACCAAAAGCGCACTGATTAATATCCCCATATACAAAGGCCACCCGACTACAACCTCCAAAACCGTTCCCATCGCAATAAGCTGAGCAGCAATCCAACCAAAATAAGAAGGAACCATTAAGAAAGCCGATACATATTCAGCGGCAACTCCGTATCGTAATTTGAAATAATCACAAAAAGTGAGAATGTTCAGATTGTAGAAGATTTTTGCATAAAATAGACCTACCAAAATCAAACACAGGGCTGCACCAAAAGGCTCTTCAATAACACCTAAAATACCGTTTTCAATAAACTCTGCGGGAGCTCCCATCATAGTTTCAGAGCCAAACCAAGTAGCAAAAGTAACCATCGACGAAAGTCCAAAGGATAAACCACGTCCTGCAAGTACAAAATCTTCGGTACTCGATATTTTACTTGAAGCCCACCAGCCTACCAAAAGATTCAGTGATAAATACCCAAGGATAAAGAAAAGGAGCATGTGTCGGAATTGAGGTAAATACGATAATATTTAATCAAAAAGCCTTAAAAAACAGAAGCTGTCGGTAAGACAGCTTCTGTGATTAATGTTGCATCTGAAGTGTTACTTAACAATAGCCTAGTATTGCTCAGTAGTTGCGAAGAAAAATGCACCTTCAATAGCTGCATTTTCGTCTGAATCAGAACCATGAATGGCGTTTGCACTCAAAGACTTTGCGAAGATTTTACGAATAGTACCTTCGTCAGCTTTAGCTGGGTCAGTAGCACCAATAAGCGTTCTGAAATCAAGAACAGCATTTTCTTTTTCAAGAATCATTGGTACGATAGGGCCAGAAGACATGTATTCGCAAAGATCAGCGTAGAACGGTCTCTCAGCGTGTACTTCATAGAATTTGCCCGCCTGAGCTGGAGTCAACAATGTTTTTTTCATTGCAATAACCTTGAAGCCTGCTTCCTCAATCATTTTGATAATTGCACCTGAGTTGCCATCTGCTACAGCATCTGGCTTAATCATTGTAAAGGTTCTGTTAGTAGCCATAAAATGGGTATTATATGATTTTTGTTTAATACAAAATTATATCTGATTATATCAAGTTCCAAGGATATTCTATTTACCATTCAAAGAAATAACTATACGGTTTTGCATGCTTGATATACTCTTTGCTTGATTTTCAAATGATTACCTAACTAATATAGCAATTTTAAGGCTAAATCACTCGAATATTTCAAAAATCTCCAAGTGATAAATCATAAACTGTAAACTATTCTCTAACTTTGTGGGCTAATTAACTTAAAATAAAACTCTTTTAGGAGAAATCACTAATAGAATGCAAAACTTCGAAGCCTTTCGTGAGATAATCGCTACCCCACAAAGGATTGTGATTACCACTCACTACAAGCCAGACGCCGACGCTTTAGGTTCGTCGCTCGGCTTGGCAGGTTATCTCAAGAAAAAAGGTCATCAAGTACAGGTAATCACTCCATCTGATTATCCTAGGTTCTTGAATTGGATGCAGGGAAATGATGAGGTTCTTAACTTTGAAGACTCAAAAGCTCAAAAGCAAGCCATAAAATATATAAACGAGGCAGACTTAATCTTTTGCCTTGACTTTTCTGCATTAGGTCGCATTGAAGCAATGGCCGAATATGTAGAAAAAGCAAAAGCTACCAAAGTGATGATAGACCATCACATCAATCCTGAAAGCTTTGCTACTTTTGTATACCATGACACAAAAGCTTCGGCAACAGCACAGTTGATTTATCAACTGATTGTGTTGTTGGGTGATAAAAGCCTCATCGATATTCCAATCGGTGAAAGTTTGTATGCTGGTATCATGACCGATACAGGTTCATTTAGACATCCTAGTACAACACCAGAAGTACATCGTATTGCGGCTGATATTATGGAATTGGGTGTCAACACCAATTTGGTACATCGTCGTATCTATGATAGTACCTCGGTAGAGCGTCTGAAGTTTTTAGGATTTGTATTGTCCGAAAAAATGGTGGTATTGCCTAAATATCGAGTTGTATATTTTGTACTTACCGCTGAGGAGCTTAAAAGATACAATTCTCAAACGGGTGATACTGAGGGTATTGTTAATTATGGATTACAGGTAGAAGGCATTGTCATGTCTGTCATTATCGTAGATCGTCCAGAAGCCGTAAAAATGTCGTTCCGTTCTGTAGAGCAATTTGCAGTAAATGGCTTGGCATCTAAATATTTCAATGGAGGAGGTCATAAAAATGCCGCAGGAGGAAAAACAACAGGATTAGGTGTTGAAGGCACGGTGGCTAAATTACTCTCAATTTTACCAGAGTATCAAGAGGAATTATTAAAAGTAGAATAGAATTAAAATCAATTTTTTACAATAATCAGAAAAATGCTTAAAAAACTTACCATGGTTATGGCTGCTGCTAGCTTAGTAGTTGCATGTAACAAAAATCGTGTAGAGGTAATCGAAAATGTGAAGATTCAAATTCACAACCATGACGACAAGGCGAAGAAATTAAAAGATGGCGATATCATCACTTTTACTGCCAAAATCTATAATAGCGCAGATTCATTGTTACAAGAGTCAACTGAAGCAAACCCAGCACGTGCTATGGTTCAGCCAGCAGGTGCATCAGGCTTTAAAGGTAGCTTCGAAGATGGTTTGAGATTACTTGCTCAGGGTGACAGTGCAACAATTTATGTACCAGTAGATTCATTGTCAAAAGGTGCACAACAATTGCCTCCATTTATCAAAAAAGGAACAGATTTGAAATATTCTGTTAAAATCTTGAAAGTACAAACTCGTGCTGATTTTGATAAAGAAATGGCTGCTAATGCTCAAAAAGAAAAGCAAGCTGCTGAAGCACGCAAGACAGAACTTCCAAAATTGATTCAAGATTATATCGCAAAATCTGGAAAAACATTCAAAACTACTGCTTCAGGCTTATACTACTCAATCACAACTGAAGGTACTGGCGCTAGTCCTAAAAAAGGAGACGTTTGTAAGTGTATGTATGTTGGTAAATTCTTGGATGGTAAAGTATTTGACCAAAGCAAACAACCAATTGATATGCCAATCGGACAAATGATTCCAGGATTTAACGAAGCATTGACATTGATGAAAAAAGGTGGAAAAGCAACATTCGTGATCCCTCCAGCAATCGGTTATGGCGAGCAAGGACAAGGCCCAATCCCAGGCAACTCTGCTTTGGTATTCGAGGTTGAAGTAATTGATTTCACAGCGTCAAAATAATATCAAGGTTGTAAGTAATTACGCGATAAAAGTGTAGGCGGTATTCTCGGATACATCTTACACTTTTGTCTGTTTTTGGAAATCCCTTCATTCTAAAGTGCAAAACTGCTAATTTTAACAGTTTTTAACAGCCAAGTAGCACTATTCCACAAATGCTTGTCGTTATTTTACACTATGAAAGACTGTCTATTCCAGTAAAGTGAATACTTTATGTTTAGGAGTTTTCAGTTAAAGATATTCCAAGCTAATTTTTAATCTAACAATCTGTAATTATCATCAAAGATGAAAAACATCAAAAGTTTATATGTGTTGGGGCTGTTTGCGATTGTAGTGCTATTGAGTTCATGCTTATCGACAATCGTCTTAGAAAATGACGAAATCGTAAAACAGAACGAAACCAAAATTCAGACATATTTAAGTTCACAGTCACTATCATTTACCAAAGCAACAAACGGTATTTACTATACAGCTGTGGGTGATACTAGCGGACGTGTTATGACGGCTGGTGATACTGTAAGAGTACAATACACTATTTCAAGATTGGATGGAGTGAAAATCGATAGCTCAGTTACAGGAAAACCATTCCAGTTTATTTATGGTAATAGTACTAGTATTTTTGTGAAAACGCTTCCTTTGTTGCACGAGAGCCAACAAGGGTCATTTATTATTCCATCTACTCAAGCATTGGGGTCACAAACGTTTCCAAATCTACCTGCAAACTCACCGATTCGCTTAGATGTAAAATGGTTTAAAACCTACAGTGAAGCGGCTTATATTGATAACTATATCTTAGCGAATAAGATCACTGTGACTGCAAAATACAGTAATGGCTTACGTTATATCCGTACTCAAGATGGAACAGGAGACTATATGGCAAGTGGTAAAATTGCCAAAGTTAAATATACAGGAAAGCTATTGAATGGATTTATCTTTGATTCAAACGTTGCAAAAACCGATACCTTCAAAATTACCATCGGTGGGTCATCAGCTATTACTGGTTTCCAAAGAGGGGTAGAGTTGATGAAAGTAGGAGAAAAAGCAACCCTAATTTTCCCATCATCTATTGGTTATGGCACAACAGGTTCGTTACCAAAGATTCCAGGGGAATCACCATTGATTTTTGATGTACAAGTAATTGCTGTAAGCGATAATTAATAGTAAATATTATCTAAAGAGTTAGAAATTAGAGTAAGTAATCCTTTCAAAGAGATAAAGTTGTAAGGAATGGTCATTTGAATACAACCATTTTGCCAGCTTTGGAGTCTTTGGGATAAGATGCTCTAACATCTAACTCTTTATTTTTGAAAGCAGATGTATGCGAAAGCGTAACATTCGCAATTTTAAACCCCAATTATTGTATTTATTATGAAAAAACTCTTCTGGTTATTAACGATTGGTTATGCATTTTTGATGACTTCTTGTATGAGTAATGGCGATCCTGACCCAGCTGCAACAGAGAAACTCAAACAAAATGAAGCAGCAGTAAAGAAATATATCACTGACAATAATCTTGCTGTACAACAACATAGTTCAGGCTTTTATTTTCAAATCAATAACTCAAACCCATCGGGTCGTGTTCCTGTAGTAGGTGATTTGTCATCGATTAACTTCGTGATTAAAAATCTTGCAGGTACTATTGTTGATAGTTCAAGAGTTAATCAGAAAATTGCTTATGATTATATTTTTGGAGCCTATAACAGTGTATTCAATTATCCATTGAGTATAATGCGTGTAGGAGATAAAGGTAAATTTATTTTTCCTCAACTTCAAAGCAATGGCGATCCTGTGATTATTGAGATTGAGTTGTTGAATACGCTTACCGAAAATGAGAATATTGATAAGTATATCGCAACGAAATATCCTCAATTGTCATTTACTAAAACCTCTACTGATTTACGATTTGCAATAACAAGTGCTAATCCTAGTGGGGAGTCTTTAACATCAGGCAAAAAAGTTTCATTAAAGTATACTGGAAAGTTACTTTTTGAAATGAGAAAAGTGGATGCCAATAACAAACTCTATTATGATGCTCAATTTGACGCAAATACGATGGATTTTACCGTTGGCGCAAATCTTACAATTAGAGGATTTGAAGAAGGCGTTGCAAGAATGAAAGTTGGAGAAAAAGCAGTGTTTATCTTTCCTTCAAATATTGGGTATTCAAGTGGTGGTAGTGTCAACCAAACTACTGGTGTATATGTGATACCTCCTTATGCTTCATTACAATTTGAAGTAGAGGTAGTGTCAGTAAAATAATGACAGTCAGGGTAATACTCAACTGTTTTCTTTGTAGTTTTACAGAAAATATCAAAGCCTTCTTCTTAACAGAGGAAGGCTTTGATATGAAAGGTGTAGCCCGAAACTAAAATTTGAATGATTATTATGAAAAAGTTATGTTTTGCAACGAACAATGCTCATAAGTTGCAAGAAATTCAAGCCATGCTCGGCGAGCAGTTCGAACTTATCTCTCTTGAAGCTACAGGATGTAAAGAAGAGTTACCCGAAACAGGTAATACCCTAGAAGCCAATTCCCTACAAAAAGCTCAATACCTTTTTGATAATTATAACAATATTAACTGTTTTGCAGACGATACAGGTTTGGAAGTGGAAGCGCTCAATGGTGAGCCAGGGGTATATTCTGCCCGTTATGCAGGAGCTCATCGTAGTAATACCGATAATATAGCGTTGCTTTTGACCAATTTGAAAGATAAAGCAAGTCGTAAAGCAAGATTTAGAACTGTCATTACTTTGATATTAGATGGCGTAATTCACCAATTTGATGGTATAGTAGAAGGACAAATAATTGATGAATTAAGAGGCGAAGGCGGTTTTGGTTATGACCCTATATTTGTGCCAGATGGTTATGAACAAACATTTGCAGAGATGACGATGGAACAAAAAGCCAGTATGTCTCACCGAGGACGAGCCTTTCAAAAATTAGTCCAATTCTTGAAAGAAATTTAGAGAAGAGTGAAAACTTCTTTTTGATTTGAAATAAAAAATAACCTCAATGTTTAATTAACAGAATTGCATCCTCAAAAATATTCTACGCTCGTAAGCAACCAGTTATAACTTTTTCTTCGTACATATTCAATGTACGGCACATAAAAGGAATGAAGATTTGCTATACAAGATTATAGACTTATCTTCAGTAAGTTAGAGGGAATAGTGTCTTTTAATTGTCATACTAATAAATTGTATTTTTAAGTTTCTTTTTCCAAATTTGAATAAAAAATCTCTTTAAATTAATGGCTTAGACAGCCAACTATTTAGTTTTCCGTTTACAAAATATCTAATCACAGATTTAAAACATTATCGCCATTTAAGTTTTATCCGAGAAATGTTGGAATCAAAATCACTTGTCTTATACATGTGCACTAAAAACCTCTTTTTATTCACAAAAATTTTAACCATTATTATCTTAACAACCCTAACTACAAAAGCACAATTCGTTATAAAAGGTAGAGTTACAGATGCAAAAAATGGTGATCCGCTTCCTTTTGCTACAGTCGGTATCAAAGGTAAAAATATAGGTGCTCAAACCAACTTTGAGGGTATTTTTACTATTCGTGCAAAAGAACTCGGCGATTCTCTCTATGTAAGTACAGTAGGCTATAAAACTCGTACCAAAGCCATTGATAAAAAGTCAGCAAATCAAACTATTGATTTTCAGTTAGCGGGCGAAGCCAAGTCCCTAGATGAAGTAATTGTTTATTCTGGAGAAAATCCTGCCTTTAAAATTCTTCGTAAACTTCGTGAAAATAGTGATAAAAATGACCGTAAGCGCTTAAGTGCCTACGAGTATGATTCCTATTCAAAAATGGAACTTGATGTAGATAATATTTCAGAAAAGTTCAAGAAGAGAAAGGTTATGAAGCAAATCCAAGGTGCCATTGACAAATTTGAAAAAATGGCAGGCGAAGATGGAAAGGCGGTTATTCCAACGTTTATTTCAGAAACAGTTTCTAAATATTACTACCGTGAAAGCCCTTCTCGCAAAAAAGAAATGGTGCTTAAAAACAACGTAAAAGGAGTTGGTGTCAAAGAAGGAGGATTTGTGTCGCAATTAGTTGGAGGAAACCTTTTTGCCAACTATAACTTTTATAATAACTACGTCGCATTTTTAGGAAAAGATATTATTTCGCCAATTGGTGAAAACTGGAAAGGTACCTATAAATGGTATTTGTCAGATACCACCGATATAGATGGACATATCTGCTATGGTATGGAGTTCGATCCAAAAAACGATAAAGATTTGGTGTTTATCGGAAAAGCTTATATCGATACCACTACTTATGCCTTGGTTCAGATAGACGCTACTGTAGGCAAAGAAGCCAATATCAACTTTATTGATAAGATTAAAATTTCTCAAGAGTTAACACAAACTTCTGAAGGAGCGTGGCTTCCTGCCAAAACACGTTTTTTGATTGATATTGCTGAAATTTCAAAGAATTCGGCTGGTATGCTTTTGAAAATGTATATCTCCAACAAAGACTTTGTGATTAATCAACCAAAGCCTCTAGCGTTTTACGATATTCCTGTCGAGGTAGCCGAGGATTCAAAAGAAACTGACCCTAAATTTTGGGAACAAGCCCGTCATGAGCCTTTTAGCGCTCAAGACGTATTAGCGTCTAGGTTGATAGATACCGTACGTAATGTGCCTATCGTACGCACATATGTAGAGATTGCAGAGATTGTTGCAAGTGGTTACAAGCGCTTCGATGGTATCGAAATTGGCCCATATTTGTATTCTATTGCTTTCAACCGAATTGAAGGAATGCGCTTAAGAATGGGTTTTAGAACGAATGCAGCATTTAGTAAGCACTGGGTCTTTAGAGGTTTTGCAGGAATTGGAACACGAGATTTGAAGATGAAATATGGTGCGGAAGCCAACTATATTTTGTCTAGAAGACACTGGACCGTTGCAGGATTTAAACATACCTATGACTTAGAACGCATAGGCTTAACACCTGAATTGATTTCAGACAATAAAATCTTCTATGCTTTTACGCGCTGGGGATTATATTCTGGAGCGTTTTATCGTCGAGAAAATGAAGCATTCATTAAAACAGAGCCAACAAAAGGAATTACTTTAACGGCGTCTTTGATTCAACGAAATTTTGATCCTTTGTTTGCATTCAAGTATCGTACTAATCCCGAAATGAATCAACTGTCTCCATCAAGAGATTACTATGATGATACTTTTTTGACATTAGAAGCTCGTTTTGCTAAAAATGAAACTTATATCATGGATGGCAACGAACGAATCACACTCGATACTAAACGCGTTCCTGTGGTTACGCTTACGTATCAACGAGGCTTGAAAGGATTTTTGAATGGCGATTTTGACTATCACAAATTTACAGCAAAAGTGTATCAAACATTTAGATTAGGTACACTTGGTCGTTCGTCTTATTTGTTACAAGCTGGCTATACACCATCTAGTTTGCCTGCTCCATTATTGTATCCACACTTAGGAAACCAAACGCTATTCTTTAATAGAGCAGCATTTAATACAATGCACTATTTTGAATTTGTGAGTGATAAGTTTGTTTCTGTGCAATACAACCACAATTTCGAAGGATTATTATTCAATAGAATTCCTGCAATTCGTCAATTGAAATGGCGTCTTTTGGCAACAGCCAATATATTGTACGGTAGCCAAAAACAAGGAAATCAGCAATTGATGGATGATGCAATGCCAATATTTAATCCTCGACATCCTTCTAATATGCTTGAATCAAGGTTTAATTTTTCAAGCTTAGATCCAAATATTCCGTTTGTGGAGGTTGGTTATGGGATTGATAATATCTTTAAAATATTTAGAATTCAGGCATTTCATCGCCTCACTTACTTAGACCACTTGTCTCCATCGGGTAAATTACCAGATAAATTTACCATAAAAGGATCAGTACATTTTTCATTCTAAGTTATCAGCTCCTATTGAACGTAATGTTTGATAGGAGTTTTTTATTAAGTCCCTTGTTCTGTTATACCTTGTCAGACATCGAAAATGTCTTTGAGGAAGATAGTTTTTTTGCGATAAGGTATTTACTTTGTACAAAAAGTGTGTTTCAGCGCAGTTAATCATAGATAAGAAATGAACCTTTAGGCATATACGTATTGAGCAATGCGTATTACTGAGTATTTTCCATTATGTAAAATTACTGAGATTCTCCTCTGGTTCATTTCTATTGCATATCGCCATCTATGTGCCTCCTAAAGCCGAAGACATTAACTAAAAAAATTTGATGATTGATTGTCAAAAGCACCTTTTGACCGTATGTAAACTTGCGATTTGAAATTTAGACTATTGTAGATTTATAATTTTAAGTTTCGCATTTGAGCGGTTTTGCGAATGTCTACAAATTAAGGATTCTTTTTGTTTTGATAATTAGAGTAAACAACTGCTTAGAAATTAGAGATAATCGAAGCGGTAGCATTATCATTGAAATTCGAAATGATTGATGCAGTGTACTGAGCGCCGAAGTTTGAGATAATCGAAGCCGTTTTATGGTTAAGTGTATCTTGGTTGTTGAATTTAGCAACCGTAGATTTAGCAACAGAAAGCTTGTTGTTAGTTGTGATAGTTTTCATGGCAATGAGAGTTTATAAATTTTTGAATGTTGTGTTGTTACAGATAAAAGGGCTATTCTTAGAAATTCGAGATAATCGAAGCAGTAGCATTATCATTGAAATTCGAAATGATTGATGCGGTGTACTGAGCGCCGAAGTTTGAGATAATCGAAGCCGTTTTATGGTTAAGGCTATCTTGGTTATTGAATTTAGCAACCGTAGATTTAGCAACAGAAAGCTTGTTGTTAGTTGTGATAGTTTTCATGGCAATGAGAGTTTATAAATTTTTGAATGTTGTGTTGTTACAGATAAAAAGGGCTATTCTTAGAAATTCGAGATAATCGAAGCGGTAGCATTATCATTGAAATTCGAAATGATTGAAGCAGTGTACTGAGCGCCGAAATTTGAGATAATCGAAGCCGTTTTATGGTTAAGGGAATCTTGGTTATTGAATTTAGCAACCGTAGACTTAGAAACAGAAAGCTTGTTGTTAGTTGTGATAGATTTCATGGCAATAAGAGTTTTAAATTTTTGAATGTTGTGTTGTTACAGATAAAAAGGGCTATTCTTAGAAATTCGAGATAATCGAAGCGGTCGCATTATCATTGAAATTCGAAATGATTGAAGCAGTGTACTGAGCGCCGAAATTTGATATAATCGAAGCCGTTTTATGGTTAAGGGAATCTTGGTTATTGAATTTAGCAACAGTAGACTTAGAAACAGAAAGCTTGTTGTTAGTTGTGATAGATTTCATGGCAATAAGAGTTTTAAATTTTTGAATGTTGTGTTAGTATCTGATAAAAAGGGCTATTCTTAGAAATTCGAGATAATCGAAGCGGTAGCATTATCATTAAAATTCGAAATGATTGAAGCAGTGTACTGAGCGCCGAAGTTTGAGATAATCGAAGCCGTTTTATGGTTAAGGCTATCTTGGTTATTGAATTTAGCAACCGTAGATTTAGCAACAGAAAGTTTATTGTTAGTTGTGATAGATTTCATGGCAATAAGAGTTTTAAATTTTTGAATGTTGTGTTAGTATCTGATAAAAGGGCTATTCTTAGAAATTCGAGATAATCGAAGCGGTAGCATTATCATTGAAATTCGAAATGATCGAAGCAGTGTACTGAGCGCCGAAGTTTGAGATAATCGAAGCCGTTTTGTGGTTAAGGCTATCTTGGTTGTTGAATTTAGCAACCGTAGATTTAGAAACAGAAAGCTTGTTGTTAGTTGTGATAGTTTTCATGGCAATGCGAGTTTATAAATTTTTGAATGTTGTGTTGTTACAGATAAAAGGGCTATTCTTAGAAATTCGAGATAATTGAAGCGGTCGCATTATCATTGAAATTCGAAATGATCGAAGCAGTGTACTGAGCGCCGAAGTTTGAGATAATCGAAGCCGTTTTGTGGTTAAGGCTATCTTGGTTGTTGAATTTAGCAACCGTAGATTTAGAAACAGAAAGCTTGTTGTTAGTTGTGATAGTTTTCATGGCAATGCGAGTTTATAAATTTTTGAATGTTGTGTTGTTACAGATAAAAGGGCTATTCTTAGAAATTCGAGATAATTGAAGCGGTCGCATTATCATTGAAATTCGAAATGATCGAAGCAGTGTACTGAGCGCCGAAGTTTGAGATGATCGAAGCCGTTTTGTGGTTAAGGCTATCTTGGTTATTGAATTTAGCAACCGTAGATTTAGCAACAGAAAGCTTGTTATTTGTTGTAATATTTTTCATGGCAAAAATCTTTTATTTATTAAGTTATGTGTCTAGTAATTAGCTTCTTGCGAAGTGATGATACAAAGTTGTTCAAAAGATTTTGGCCTATTTATTTTATCGGATTAATCCGTTTATTATCAATCCGAATAGGAAGATTGTCTATTTTAATTTTTTAATTATCCTAAAAAATTCTATGTTGAATCGAACAGCAGATACACAGAAAAGGACTTCATGGGCTTCAAGGGAAGTAAGTACGCATGTGATGATTTGGGTCTTGTACACCATTTATTTTAGCTTACTACTTCATTTCTTTTATGGAGAGCCCATTACACCGAAGTTTATTCTACAGGCGGTCGTGTATAGGATTGGCGATGCCATGCTGTTTTATGGGCTTGCGCTACTAGTTTTGCCCCGTTTTTTTTCAAAATCGAAAATTTTTCAGCTAATTCTGTCATTTTTAATATTGCTTGGTTTGTATTTAGGCTGGAGAGCATGGATAGAGTATATTTTGATGCCATGGTTGTTTAGCACGATAGGGACTAAAATAGCACAAATGATATCTTTGACTATCTTTAATGCCAATACTTATGTGATGTTTAGTGTGGGTTATTTCTTTGCTCTGAAGTCGATTAAACAGCAAAAAGAAATTGCTCATCAAGAAATTGCAATTGCGGAAAAAGATGCAGAAATTGCAAGACAAGACGCAGAACTAGCTATTTTAGCAAAAGAGAAAACTCTCGCCGAAATGGCATTTTTACGTGCGCAAATCAATCCTCACTTTTTGTACAATACCCTAAATATGCTGTACAGCAAAGTACGTGGTGCATCCAAAGAAGCAGGAAATATTATCCTGACATTTGCCGAAATGATGCGCTATGCTACCAGTACTCGTATGCAGCAAGATACCGTCGACTTAGAAGGGGAATTGGATTTTGTCAAGCAATATCTCGAACTACAAAGGCAACGTTTTAATAATAATATCTTTATTGATTATGAAGAACAAGGTGACTTCAGCTATTTTAGAATCATGCCAATGGTATTGATTACCATTGTTGAAAATAGCTTTAAACACGGCGAGCTTCATGACCCAGAGAGTCCTCTACAAATACGTGCGATTCTTGAAGATGATATTTTGACGTTCTCTACCTGGAACTTGAAACGAAAGGACGATAATCCTATCACTGATAAAGGTCAAACAGGTATTGGTATCGACAATATCAAAAAACGCCTTAAGGTTGTTCATGGCGATGCTCAAGAATTGAGCATAATTGATGATAAGGATGATTATGCTGTATTTTTTACCTTAAACTTTAACTATAACCCGAACGGAATATGATTAACTGTGTCGCAGTAGATGATGAGCAATCTGCCTTGGATATTGTGGTAGATTACATAAACGATACCCCATTTCTAAACTTAGTTGCGGCCACCACAAATCCCATGGAAGCGGTGGGTGTTTTACAGACTAAAGAAGTTGATTTGGTATTTGCAGATATTCAAATGCCTCGTATGAATGGCATGAACTTGGTGAGTCTTTTTGATGGTCGTATGAAGTTTATCATGACTACAGGTTATCAAGAATACGCACTCAAAAGTTTTGAATATGGAGTACTCGACTATTTGGTGAAGCCGTTTTCATACCAAAGATTTTTGAAGGCTGTTAACAAAATGCCTTTTCACATGACCTTGGTTGAAGAGCCCAAACCTGCTGCTGCTCCAGAGCCACAGCCTGCCAAAAAAGAGGAATTCATTTTTGTGAAGGTAGATGTAAAAGGAAAATTCCATAAAGTGCTATTCAAAGATGTAGTGTACATGGAAGCACAAAAAAATTATGCTTCTATTTACATGAAAGACGAACGTATTTCTACGAATTTGACATTGTCAGACTTAGAAAAACGTTTGCCTTCTGACAGATTTATGCGTGTACATCGCTCGTATATTATTTCGATGGAAAAAATTACAGGCATAGAGGGTGACGAAGTGTTACTCGATAAAGTAGTGCGTATTCCAATTGGTGATACTTATTCAGAAGAATTTACAAAAGTTATTGAAGGAAGTATTTTCTTTAAAGATAAAGATAGTGCTACCTTGATTGATAAACGATTGACAAATTAAGGTTTTCACGGTTATACCTGTTGCTAGGATTTTTCTGAAGAATCACAAAATCAAGGACTTAATTTTGTTCGAAAACCTCAATAGCTAAACCTAAAGATATTTATTTGTTTCAATATCCATGTTCTTAGAAAAGCTGTTTTGTAGCAATACAAACAGCTTTTTTCATGTAATTCCCACTTAATTTGTATTTATTTTGAACCCGTTGGATTATTCTAAGAACTTTTATTGCTTAATAGGTTTTGCATAAAGTTTCATTTATTTTTGTTTAGAGAGCAATTTATTATACAACAAAAGTGCTAAAATTTGAAATCGGATAGGTAAGTAGTAACTAATAGGTTATGAACTTAGAAATTCCAGTTGAACAGAAGTTATTCGGTGTTTTTATGGTAAAAATTAGAGATAAATCTTTACTCAAAATGCACAAAAGAAAATCTTCTTGTTTCGAGAACCCAGATGTTAGACATTGCTTTTATTACAACATTCCGATTTTTACTTAATAATCTACTAGCAAAAAATGTTAACCCTACTCGTTGTTGTTTGTACAGTACTTGCCTATTTGTTAGGTTCCATCCCAACGGCTATTTGGTATGGCGAAGCTTATTTTGGAATCGACGTGCGCAAGCATGGAAGCGGTAATGCTGGCGCTACTAATACTTTTAGGGTGTTAGGCAAAAGAGCAGGAACTGTCGTGTTGTTGATTGATGCTATTAAGGGGTGGATTTCTACTTCGTTGGCATTGATGCTTTATTATGGTCACATGGTTGAATGGAACGAATGCCAAACTTTAAAGTTAATTTTTGGTTTTGCTGCTGTAGTTGGACATATTTTTCCTGTATTTTCAAATTTTAAGGGAGGCAAAGGTGTAGCAACGCTCTTGGGTATGGTAATGTCGGTGCATCCTGAGGCTGCTTTAGTATGTATGGTAATTTTCTTTGTAGTATTTATGTCGTTTCATTATGTATCATTGGGGGCTATTATTGCATCATTAGCGTTTCCTGTGCTTTTATTGTTACGTACATTTGGTAAAGAAAATGAATCGGTAATTGTCTTTGGATTTATGCTTTTTGGGATGATTGTCATTACACATCGTAAAAATATTGTACGCTTAATGAGAGGACAAGAAAGTCGTATTTATCTAAGAAAAAAGAAAGAGTAATCTTTTAACTGGTAATATAATTCTGATGTTAATGTTTCCTTACGATTATGACGTCTGTTGATACCAAACTCGTAATGATAACTCCATAATAACTTACTATATTTGTACCTCCAATTACTAAGTAGTTGGAGGTATTTTTTTGAAATCAATCATCAACGTCTATGCAAGGCTATATTGAGCAAAATAAAGAGAAGTTTTTGAATGAACTTCTTGATTTATTGAGAATTCCATCGGTGAGTGCCGATTCAAAATTTAAGGGGGATGTACGTAAAGCAGCAGAATTTGTAGCCGAAAAAATTCAGGCAGCAGGAGCTGATTTAGTAGAGATATGCGAAACGGCAGGCCATCCTATTGTTTTTGGACAAAAAATTATTGATGAAACCCTTCCTACGGTGTTGGTATATGGTCACTACGATGTACAACCAGCTGACCCTTACGAATTGTGGAATTCTCCTCCATTTGAGCCAGTAGTAAAGGATGGTAAAATCTATGCTCGTGGAGCTTGTGACGACAAAGGGCAGTTTTATATGCATATCAAAGCTTTCGAAGCTATGATGGCAACAAATTCTTTGCCATGCAATGTAAAATTTATGATTGAGGGCGAAGAAGAAATTGGTTCGGACAACCTTGGTATCTTTGTGGCGGCAAATAAGGATAGATTGAAAGCAGATGTAATCTTAATTTCGGATACTGCTATTATTGCTAATGATACGCCATCTATTGATGTTGGTTTGAGAGGATTGAGCTATCTTGAAGTTGAAGTAACAGGACCTAACCGTGATTTGCATTCTGGTGTATATGGTGGTGCCGTAGCAAACCCAATCAATGTGTTGAGTAAAATGATTGCTTCGTTGCATGACGAAAATAATCATATTACCATTCCTACATTTTACGATGATGTGATCGATTTGACAGCAGAAGAGCGCGCTGCAATGGCTCAAACGCCATTCAACTTGGATGCTTACAAAGAAGACTTAGATATTAATGATGTATATGGCGAAACAGGTTATTCGACTATCGAACGTGCCTCAATTCGTCCAACGCTTGATGTAAATGGTATTTGGGGCGGTTATATTGGAGAAGGAGCCAAAACAGTTTTGCCTTCTAAAGCATACGCCAAAATCTCAATGCGTTTGGTACCAAACCAACAGTCAGATAAAATTACAGCTTTGTTCACCAAACATTTTGAGTCTATTGCTCCAGCTGGTGTACAGGTGAAAGTTCGTCCTCACCATGGAGGAGAGCCTTATGTAACGCCAACCAATTCGGTTGAGTATTTGGCAGCAGCCAAAGCAATGGAGGAAGCATTTGGTAAAAAGCCTGTTCCAACACGTGGAGGAGGAAGTATCCCAATTGTGGCTTTATTTGAGAAAGAGTTACAAGTGAAAACGGTATTGATGGGCTTTGGGTTAGATTCGGATGCGATTCACTCTCCAAATGAGCATTATGGCTTGTTTAATTTTTATAAAGGAATAGAGACAATTCCATTGTTCTTTAAATACTACACAGAAATGGCTCAGTAATGAGCCTACAAGGGCTTTGCTTTGTTGTGGAGGTTTACCCATAAACAAAAGATTTGCTCTTATAGATGAAAACAAACTTTTAGTTCTGGGCAAAGGGTTGATACTCGATAGCTAGAAACTAAATTTACGCAGGTAATAGCGCAGAAATTGATTGAATCAATGTTGGGTGTAAAATAAATTTATTTAAAATTTACATTCATGATTCAGTACTATTACTTAATTGTCACTTTGTACAATATCGCTCAATTCGATACTATGGCGGTTTAGGAGTGGGAATCTATTTCAAACCCTTCTAGAAGAAACAGACCCAATATTTTGTTTTGTAAAACTATGTCACAAGAAATCAACTTAGAAACACTCACAACCGAGGCAAGTTCAAAATATAATAACCTCGATGAAATGTCTATTACGGCCATTTTGGAAGGTATTAACAATGAGGACAAAACAGTACCACACGCTGTTGAGAAGGCTATTCCACAAATTGAAGCCTTAGTTAGCCAAATTGTTCCAAGAATGAAGCAAGGCGGTCGCCTGTTTTACATTGGAGCAGGTACTAGCGGCAGATTAGGTATCGTAGATGCCTCAGAATGCCCTCCAACATTTGGTGTTCCTTTTGACTTGGTTATTGGTATCATTGCGGGTGGCGATACTGCTATTCGCAAGGCTGTAGAGTATGCCGAAGATGATGAAGAACAAGCTTGGAAGGACCTCGAACAGTACGATATCAACGAACTAGATACAGTGGTCGGAATTGCTGCTTCTGGGCGTACACCTTATGTTATTGGCGGTCTTCGTACTGCTCGTAACAATGGGGTATTGACTGGTTCGGTTTCTTGTAACATAGGAAGTGAAATTTCAAAAGAAGCAGAGTTTCCTATTGAGGTAGTCGTAGGGCCAGAGTTTGTAACAGGTAGTACACGTATGAAATCAGGTACTGCACAAAAACTGATTCTTAATATGATTTCGACCTCTGTAATGATACAATTAGGTCGTATTCGTGGCAACAAAATGGTGGATATGCAATTGAGCAACCACAAATTAGTAGCAAGAGCCGAAAATATGATTATCAGAGAATTAGGAATCGATAGAACCCTCGCTGAAACACTCTTGCAAGAGCATGGTAGTGTGCGCAAAGCAATAGATGCTTATCGCTCTTCTTTACGTTAACAAACCATTAACATAGAGCTTAGTACTTTTAGCTTAATATTGTCGTTGAAAGAGTATAGAAAAAATTTGAGAAGTACAATTATAAGATTTTCAGAATTGACAAGGCGTTTAATAGAGTTATCTCTTTTGAAAACTAATTCTTAGGATTCTGTAGCTTTTAAAATTAAATTTTACCGAAAAATCAAGAAACACATAGGTAATGATAAATAAATCATCTTTTTGTCTTTATTTTGTATTTCGAGAAGATTGGTGAAATAATATTTGGTAATAGGCTTACTATCTTAAATTTTATTTTACTTTATTATTCAATTCCTTAAGAAACCCTTTGAATTACAAATGAAAAAAGTTGTTTTGAGCTCTCTAATACTTGCTGCATTTGCGATCAATGCAAAAGCAGAAGATTTCCCAGAAGACATCAAACCATTGATGACTAAATATACTTGTACTGCTTGTCACAAAGTAGATACTCGTTTGGTGGGTCCAGCTTACACAGATGTTGCTAAGAAAAAATATACTAACGAGAAAATCGTTGAATTGATTGCTAATCCAAAGCCATCAAACTGGCCAGGTTATCCTCCAATGGCAGCTATGAAAAACGTTCCAAAGGACGATGCTATCAAAATTGCTACTTGGATTAACTCGTTAAGAAAGAAGAAATAAGAATTATACGATTCTGTGAAAAACCTTGGTAATGTCATAATTACCAAGGTTTTTTGTTTTTTAAGTCTTGAAATTCGCAGAAAGCACAACTAATGGTCTCTTTTTTGTGTTATGATTAAAATCACTTTATGGTATATTGACTTATGAGTGGTTCAATGGTTTATATCTAATCGCTACGACTATGCACAAATATCAGGTAATATTTCAATTTGAACTGGACGAAGAGTTACTCTCAAAAGTACCTCAACATCGTAACTTTATAGGAGAGTTGATTCAGAAAGGAATTATAGATTCGTATGCGATTTCGGCCGAGTCTACGCAAGGCTGGATTATTATGAATGCTAATAGCAAAAAAGAGGTACTACAAACTTTAGAAAAGTCGCCCATATATCACAAGTGGGATGTAGAGGTCGAGCAACTAGTGATTTATGATTCACAGTTGTATCGTTTTCCCAAACTTGTTATGAATTAAATGCATAAAAAAGGAGTGATAGAAACCTATCACTCCTTTTTTATGACTTGTTCAATAACGACTATTCAGCAGCAGTTTCTGTTTTTACTTCAAATGCTTCTGGCAAGTTTTTCAAAAGTGTATTGAACCAGTTGATGATTTTCTTTACATCAGATGGGTAAACACGCTCACGGTCAAAGTCTGGAGCAACTTCGCTTAAAATTGCATAAAGCTCTTCGTCTGAAGCAGTTTTTGTATTTAATTCAACACCTTCGTTATATTTTTCTTTAAGCGCAAAGAAAATGTCAGCCAAAGGAACTGAACTATCTTGATGATCCGACATATATACTGAAATATCTTTCAAAACTGATACGCGTGCATTAGCTCCTACCACAGAACGTTCTTTTTTTCCATCAAGGCTTTCTACGATAACGCCAGTACGAGTAGGTTTTAAAATTCTGTATAATCCGCTTTTACCTGAAATATTAGCTACTTCTTTTAGTAATTCCATATGATATCTTAATAATTTGTTTTTACAAAATTAGTTATTTAAGGCTTTGACAAGAGTATTTCGTCAAAAAGACCTAAAATTATTTCTAACTACGGCTTAAAGCCCTGATTAAGCTCGTCAATATATGCTAGAATCTCCTCACGACCAGTTCCATTAACGGATGACGTCACAAAATATTGTGGCATTTCTTCCCATGTTTCCAGCATGATTTGTTCATAAATAGCAAGATTTTTATTCACTGCCGTATTTGAAAGCTTATCGGCTTTTGTGAAAACGATGCAGAATGGAAGCCCATTTTCTCCAAGTTTTTGCATAAACTCAACGTCTACTTTCTGTGGTTCATGTCTTACATCGATGAGTACAAAAGTACATACAAGATTGGTTCTGAGTGTAAGATATTCATTAATCATTTTTTCGAATTTCTCACGCTCAACTTTGCTCACTTTAGCATAGCCATATCCTGGCAAATCGACCAAATACCAGTCTTCATTGATAAAAAAGTGATTGATAAGTTGTGTTTTCCCAGGCGTTTGGGATGTTTTAGCAAGGTTCTTTTTTCTAACAATGCTATTGATAAGAGATGACTTTCCTACGTTGGATCTTCCGATAAAGGCATATTCAGGCTTATCAGGCTTAGGACATTGCTGATAAGTGGAATTACTCATTAAAAAAGACGCTTGAGTGATTTTCATGGCGCTAAATTTTATGGTGAAAAGCGATAAGCTCCTCTTTTTTTAAATTATGAATTTACTAAGTCTAGCATTTTGCAAGAAATAGTAATATATTAGCACAAATAATGCCCTCTCAGGGTGTCTTTGTGTCAAATAAGTTTGTTAGTTTTAACAAACATCCGCAAATTTACACAATTTTAATTATCCGCTCTCTTACTCTACATATAAGAGTTAATTGTAAAATATAGTGACAGATGGGATTTGGTTACGTCTATATGACGTAATTATTGGTGACGTGGTTTATAAATGTCACTTTTTTTTTATTGTAACGACACGTAAATTTGTTATTAAATCCTTAACACCTGATAAATTTTTCTAACCATGAAGAAAAATTACTATTCGCTATTGTTAACGATAGCAACCCTAAGTACGGTCTCGACGGCAGTTGACGCCCAAAATGACCTACCGCCTAACGCTGTTAATGGCAAGTGTTATGCGAAATGTTTGAAGCCAGCACAATTTACCACTAAGTCACAACAATTTGTATCTAAAGAAGCAGGTAAAACTTTATCAGTAGTTCCTGCAGTATTAGGTACAGAGACAAAATCAATTGTTGTAAAAGAAGCTGCAAAACGCTTAGAAGTAGTTCCTGCTGCATACAAAACAGTTTCGGAACAAGTATTGGTAAAAGAAGCAGGTAAATCAGTTACAGTAATCCCTGCGGTTTACAAAACAGAAACAGAAACTATCTTGGTAAAAGAAGCTTCTAAAAAATTGGAAGTTGTACCTGCACAGTACAAAACAGTAACAGAACAAGTATTTGTAGGTGGATGTCCAACTGGCTCTTATATGGCTGGTTCATGGGATAACCAACGCAGAGCTTTTGTTCGCCCAGATGGTTCTGAATTGACAGGCTCTCCTTGTAAAAAATTGGAAGTAGTTCCAGCAGTATTGAAAACTGAAACAGAACAATACGTGGCAAAACCTGCTTCAAAAAGCTACACTGTGATTCCTGCAGTGTACAAAACTGAAACAGAAAAATATGTGGTAAAACCTGCATATTCTCGCTTGGAAGTTATTCCAGCAGAGTTTAAAACTGTTACAGAAACAATTTTAGTAAAAGAAGCATCTAAAGTATTGACAGTCGTTCCTGGAACTTTCAAAAAAGTAACAGAAAGACGTCTGACGAAAGAAGCGTCTAAAACTTTGACACCAAATGCCTTTACTTACAAGACTGTAACCGAGCAAGTATTGGTAAAAGAAGCTGCCAAAAAATTGGAAGTTGTTCCTGCTCAATATAAAACTGTAACTGAGCAAGTATTAGTGAAAGAAGCTACTACTGCTTTGGTGACAACTCCTCCAGTGTACGAAACAGTTACTGAAAAAGTAAAAATTCGTGATGAATATACAAAATACGAAAAAGGTAAAGCTGATCCATCATGTTTGTCTGCTAACCCTGATGACTGTCGTATCTTGTGTCTTGTAACGGTTCCTGCTGAATACAAAACAATTACTAAGCAAGTATTAAAAACTCCAGCTGGTACAAAAGAAGTAGTAACTCCTGCACAATACACTACTATCACTCGCCAGATTTTGGCTTCGCCTGCTACTGTGAAGGAAACAGTGATTCCTGCAGAATACAAAACTTTCTCAAAGCAAGTATTGGTAGCTCCTGCTGACTTAGCTTCTGCAAAAGACGTGGTTGCTGAGTACGAAACTTATACTAAAGAAGTTGTTGACCAACCTGCTAGAGTTGTAGAAAAAGAAATTCCTGCTGAATACAAAACTATCAGCAAAACTGTAATTGCAAAGTCTGCTTCAACTCGCGAAACAGCTATTCCTGCTGAGTATGCATCGGTAACTAAACAAGTTTTGGTAAAAGATGCTGAAGTAAAAGAACAAGTGATTCCTGCAGTGTATGCTACTCGTACAAAACAAGTGGTAGGTACTCCAGCAAAATCTGTTGAAATTGATGTTCCTACGCCTTGCGTAGCACCTGGTACTACGCCAAATGCTGCTGTGGCAAGCATCAAACTTCCAAACGGACAAAGTTGTTATCAAGTATTGACAAAGCAAATTGTAGCAGCCCCTGCATCTACTCGCGAAGTAGTAATTCCAGCAGTATATGCTACTCGTCAAAAACAAGTATTGGTATCTCCAGCTACAACAAAAGTTGTAGAAACTCCAGCTCAATACGAAACTCGCGTACGTCAGTTACTAGCGGCGCAAGCTACGACTAAAGAAACAGAGATTCCGGCTGAGTCAAAAACTTATACTCGTACTGTAGTTAAGTCTGCGGCTAAAACTACTGAAAAGACTATTCCTGCTGAGTATGGTTCATTCGTAACTACTACAAAAGTGGCAGACAATATGTACGCTGATTGGGTAGAAGTAATTTGTGGTAACAAATTGACTGTAGAAAAAATTATCCAAATCCAACGTGCTTTGAAAGTTAAAGGTTATGATCCAGGTCCTATCGATGATGTAATTGGACCAAGAACTCGTGCTGCCTTGACTCAATTCCAGAAAGATAACAACCTTCCATTGGGTAATATCAATATCGAAACATTGAAAGCCTTAGGCTTGAACGATAACTAACAGGGATTAGATAAGGATTTTAATAGCATAGCTCCGTAGCAACACTACGGAGCTTTTTGCGTTATAAAAGGCAGTACATTGGGTACAAAGATTTCTGGAAATTTGTAATTTGATGAATAATACCATTTTCTCTTGACATCCACTTCTATGAAACTGTTTACTTTTATACTAAGCTTATTGTTGTTTCTGAACCATTCGCTAAAAGCTCAGGACAAGATCATACCTATTGATAATATCCTAGAGGCAACATTTTTTCAAGGTAACTATCAAGAAGCATTACAAGAAGCTAAAAAATTGCGTAAACCTATCTTGCTTACTTTTTCGGCAAGTTGGTGCCAGCCTTGTCAAAAGCTTGAGGCAGAAAGCTTCTCAGAGCCAGAGGTAGCCTCATTGTTAAGTTTACGATATGTTTCTAAAATTGTAGATGTGGAACAATTTACAGGTATGGATGTGGCTGATATCTATAAAGTTTCGGAATATCCTATTACGATTATTTTGGATGAAAGAGGCAAAGAGCTAGAACGACTCAAAGGTTTTTTCCCTCCTGAATATCTGATAAAAACCTTGTTGAAATACAAAAAGACCACCTCGAAATAGGATTCTTTGGGTTTATCTTCTTTTTCAAAATCCCATACCGAAATATTGCCGTATATTTGCGGTAATATTATACGAGCCAGCCTACTATGACATACATATCAAGGCACTCGAATTGCTGAATCAATGGAAAACTTACAGAACGATTTAATATTGAGAGCTGCACGTGGGCAGCAAGTAGAGCGTGTGCCTGTTTGGATGATGCGTCAGGCGGGTAGAATTTTAGCTGAATACCGTGCCGTTCGCGAAAAAGCAGGGAGTTTTATTCAACTAGCGACAACCCCAGAATTAGCTGCTGAAGTAACGATTCAGCCTGTGGATATTTTAGGTGTAGATGCCGCAATTATTTTTTCTGATATTTTGGTAGTTCCCGAAGCTATGGGCTTACCTTATGTGATGGAAGAAAAAGTAGGTCCTATTTTTCCTACTACGATTCATTCGATGGCAGATGTGGAAAAGCTACGTGTTGCCAATCCAGAGGAGGAGCTTAAATATGTATTGGATGCCATCAAAATTGTAAAATCAGAATTAAATGGCCGTGTGCCTTTAATTGGCTTTGCTGGTGCACCGTTTACGTTACTTTGCTATATGATTGAAGGAAGAGGCTCAAAGACTTTTTCTAAAGCAAAAAAAGCATTGTACTCTGAGCCTGAATTATCACATGCTCTTTTACAAAAAATTACAGATACTACTATTGCTTACCTAAAAGCTCAAATTGCAGCAGGAGCTAATTTAGTTCAGATTTTTGACTCTTGGGCTGGTATCCTTTCTCCTGAACAATATCGTATTTATTCATTGCCGTATATTGCTCAAATTTGCGATGCTATTACCGAAGTACCTGTAACAGTATTTGCTAAAGGTGCATTCTTTGCTCGTGAAGATATGGGTAAATTGAATTGTGATGTTGTGGGTCTTGACTGGAATATGGATATTGCTGAATCAAGAAAATTGGTTGGCGATTCAAAAACATTACAAGGAAATCTTGATCCATGTGTATTGTATAGCTCATTTGACGAAATCAAAAAGCACACTCGTTCAATGATTCAGCAATTTGGAACACAGAAATACATTGCAAACTTAGGACACGGCGTATATCCAGATACTAATCCAGATAAAGTAAAATGCTTTATCGATACCGTAAAGGAATACCAGGCATAGAGAAAATTGCGGATTTCGGATGTTGGATTTCGGAACTATGACCCACTTTTTGGGGAGTCTTTTTTATACTTCCGCAATCATAAATCCCCAATCCGCAATTCTTTGACATTATCAAAAAGGCTCAATACAAATCGTACTGAGCCTTTTGAATTTCTACAAAGCTATAATTTATGATTATAAACTGCGGATGTTGCTTACTTCGCGCTATAGTTTGGAGCTTCCTTCGAGATAGTAATATCGTGTGGATGGCTTTCTTTTACCCCTGCTGCTGTAATTTTCACGAAGCGTGCTTTTTGCATTTCAGTGATATTTTTAGCACCACAGTATCCCATACCTGCTTTCAAACCACCTACCATTTGGTAAATGATTTCAGATACAGAACCTTTGAATGGTACACGACCTACGATACCTTCTGGAACTAATTTCTTAATATCGTCTTCTGCATCTTGGAAATAACGGTCTTTCGAACCATCTTCCATTGCTTCAAGAGAGCCCATACCACGGTATGTTTTGAATTTACGTCCTTCGAAGATAATCACTTCACCTGGAGCCTCGTCAGTACCAGCCAACATTGAGCCAATCATTACTGTACTAGCACCACCAGCGATTGCTTTTGCAATATCACCAGAGAAACGGATACCACCATCAGCAATAATAGGAACACCTAAATCAGCTACTGCTTTAGCTGCCTCGTATACGGCTGTAAGCTGTGGCATACCTACACCAGCAATAATACGAGTTGTACAGATACTACCAGGACCAACACCTACTTTTACAGCGTCGGCACCTGCTTCAGCTAGAGCTCTTGCGCCCTCGCCTGTAGCTACGTTACCCACGATTACGTCTAGGTCTGGGAATTGAGCTTTCACACGTTTCAAGGCTTCAATTACACCTTTAGAATGCCCGTGAGCTGTATCGATACTAATTACGTCAACTCCAACAGCTACAAGCGCTTGAACACGCTCTAACAAATCTGGAGTAACACCAACCGCAGCACCTACGCGCAAACGACCCAATGTGTCTTTTGATGCGTAAGGGTTATTTTTGCGTTTGATAATATCTTTATAGGTTACCAATCCAATCAACTTATTGTTTCCGTCAACGATTGGTAATTTTTCAATTTTAAATTCTTGTAAAATGCTTTCTGCATCGTCCAAAGAGATTCCTTTTTGAGCTGTAATCAAACCATCTTTAGTCATGATTTCATTGACAGTTTTGGTCAAATCTTTTTGGAAACGTAAATCACGGTTTGTTAAAATACCAATAAGTTTACCTTCTGAATCGATCACTGGAATACCTCCAATTTTAAATTCACGCATGATACGGTGAGCATCACCAAGTGTTTGACCGTCTGTAAGTGTTACAGGATCGATAATCATACCCGATTCCGAACGTTTTACTTTTCTTACTTGCGCAGCTTGCTGTGCAATGGTCATATTTTTGTGGATAATACCAATACCTCCTTCTTGAGCCATCGCAATAGCCAAATCAGCTTCGGTAACTGTATCCATAGCAGCCGAAATCATTGGAGTATTAAGCGTGATGTTGCGAGTAAGTTTGGTCTGAGTGCTAGTTTCTCTCGGAAGAATTTCTGAGTAAGCAGGAAGAAGCAATACGTCGTCGTATGTTAATGCTTCGTATAAGAACTTGGATGTGTCTAACATGGCAAATAGCTTTGATTTGTTATTTGCCAGACAAATTTACGACGAGTTTTGTACTTTTAAAAGAAAAATCAAAAAATGATTATTATTTTTTTGTAAAATTCGAAGTACGTCTTCATTTTATCTTGCCATATTATCTTCAAAATCACGCTATTTCGCTTTAAAGACACTTTTCTTACCTTCAAATCTCAAAATAATAGTAATATTTTTTTTAGTACATTTTTTAGATAAGCATCATCTCTATTTAACGTATTGTTAAAATCAATTCGTTAAATTTGCTATTATTTATAATTAATCTAAATAATTCAAGTTTTAATCAGGTTTAGAAATTAAACTTTTGATGATTTTGATGGTCATTGATAAAAGTAAAATATCTGAAGCTATTGGGCAATTATACTTGCTCTAGGCTCTAAGCAATATGCCGTAAGCTACTCTACCCTACTAAAAAATGGGACAAATTAGGTAAAAAGAAAGGGAAGCAAGAGTTTTGTAGTTACCAAGCTCCA
>NZ_JAAALB010000040.1 GCF_009905545.1 Cellulophaga sp. BC115SP
TAGCAGGCCGCTATTGTGGACATAATCAAAAATCGGGAGTAACATTTTCTGGAAACTTTTGAGCGTTTTGTTGCCAGTAATTTCATAGAGCTTCCCATGAAAATTTATTTCGTGTTCAATGTTGAACAAATGCGATTCGCTAGAAGTAGGTTCGTTTTTGACAATTTCCTTCAACTCATCGATATCCTTTTGCGTGATTTTTTGAAAAATCAAATCAGCCATACCGATTTCCAAAACCAGGCGCAACTCAAAAATTTCACGCAAAGTATCCTCATCCAGAATGTAAGGATTCATGCTTTTGCTCATGATGCTTACAATGTCGGGGCTTGTAATTACTGAACCTTTTTTCTTTTTGGATTCGATAATTCCCATGGTTCGAAGTCGAGTAATCGCTTCACGAATTACGGTTCTACTCACGCCCAAGAGTTCGACTAATTCCACTTCTTTGGGAATTACATCACCAACTTTAAGTTTTCTGCTTTGGAGCAACTCTACCAAATTGGCCTCAACTTTATCTACCAACGAACTATTATCTACTGCGATAAAGCTATCGCTAAAGTCTTCATTTGTCATAATATGTATTACTTATTTTTATAAAAGTAGTATAATCTATCGAATTTGAAAAGCAAAAACCATGAAATTTAGACCTGAAAGGCATTTAATAGCCATTTTATTATTTTGTCTAACATGAAGTATATATTTTTTGATAAATCAACTATTTTGTATAAATAAATCCTCATAGTTGTACTTATAAGTATTACATGTTATTGAATAAAATACATGAAAGTAAGTAGTAATGCCTCAATAAAGTAAGTATTTACTACTAAGTTAAAATAATTTATAAAAATTTTACTAAAAACTTGCATAAATGATTCGCTAGTCTATACCTTTGTTATGTCATACATAATACATTAACTAAGCTATATTATGAAAAACATTTATCAGAGAGTGGGTTTACTCATGATTTGCATTTTGTGGACATTTGTTTCATGGGGGCAAAGCAAAAAAGTGAGCGGAAAAATTACCGCCTTAGAAAGTGGCGAAGCGCTGCCCGGTGTTTCGATTCTCTTGAAAGGGAAAACACAAGGTGCCAGCACTAACGAAAAAGGAGAGTTTGCGTTGGTGGCTTCAGAAGGAGATATTTTGGTGATTAGCTATGTGGGATATATCAAGGAGGAAATCAAAATAGGAACTGCAACAAATCTGAGCATTCAGTTGCGTTCGGATGTTACTTCTTTGGGAGAGGTAGTGGTGGTAGGTTATGGCACACAATCGAGACGAAATATTACGAGTTCGATTGGAAAGCTTGAAAAAGATATATTGGCGAATGCTCCAAGGGCTAACCTTGGGACAGCCTTACAAGGATCTTTGGCAGGTTTGCAAGTCATCAACCGTTCAGGAACGCCAGGCGCTGCACCTACTATTTTGCTTCGTGGGGGAGCTTCAATCAACAGCCCTGGAGCGCCGCTAGTGGTAGTTGATGGTGTCATTAGAGCACTTAATGACATTGCTCCAGACGATATTGAATCGATGGAGCTTTTGAAAGATGCAGCCTCAACAGCCATTTATGGAGCAAGAGCCAACAATGGGGTTATTTTGATTACTACCAAACAAGGAAAAGCAGGTGTGGCAAGAGTGAATTACAAATTTACCTTGGGTTACAACCAAAATCGAGAAGGATATAAGTACATGAATGCTCGTGATTATATCTATTACAATCGTTTGGGAAATTTGAACTCAGGTAGAACATTGGCGCAAGTTAATGCCACTCGTGGGTATGGCTTATTGACGGATGTTGCCAATTTAGGCTTATTTGATATTCGTGCCAATACGCCTGCCAATGCGGGTTTGCTAGCGCAAGGTTGGCAATCGATGGACGACCCTTATGGTGGTTCAATTTTATACAAAGATCATGGTGGCGAAATTGAGAATTTGATTTTTAGAAATACCTATACGCAAGACCATTACCTGAGTGTAGAAGGTGGCAATGATAAAGGAAAGTACTTTGCAAGTTTTGACTATTACAACGAACAAGGTGTCATTGTGGGTTCTGATTACAAACGCTATACGGGAAATCTGAATGGTTCTTACAAAGTAAGACCTAATTTAGAAATTTCGACGGGAGCAACGTTTTCAACTTCGTCTCAAATCGGAACGCTTGGCTCTGAAGCCAATACTTTGTACAGAAGTTTAGCCATTTGGCCAACGATGAATCCTTGGTTAGACTCTTTGAAAACTCAGCCAAATCCTGGCAATGGAGTTACGGATGGAAATCCGCTGTATTGGTTACAGAAAACAAAGCGTGAAAATGAGGTAAATCGTATTACAGTTAATGCTTCGGCGAAGTATGATATTACCAAAGATTTGTATTTGAAAGTCTCAGGCAATGCGTATTTGTTTGAGTCACTGAATAACTCATTTAGTTTAGCCACTCAAAACTATACAAACTTGTACACTAATCCAGTGTCGTATAGTAATACTACTAGAAATGCGTCATCGCTATTCTCTCGTTCGTTCCAACAGCAATACAATGCGATTTTGAATTACCAGAAAAATCTTGGAGATAAGCATCATTTGACTGCCATGATTGGTACGGAATATTTCAAACAAAAAACTTTTGAAATGCAAGTTTTAGGTCAAAATGCACCAACCGATGACATTGAAACCGCCAATGCTTCGACCACATTTGCTGCTGGAAGTAATTATTCTTATAAAGATGAATATCGTATTTTCTCACAATTTGGTCGTTTGAACTATGATTTTGATGAACGCTATTTGTTGAATTTTGTGGTAAGAAGAGATGGTATTTCAAGTTTGGCTTCGGATAATCGATTTGGTATTTTTCCGGGAATGTCGGCAGGTTGGAATTTACACAAAGAGGAGTTTTTTAAAAATAGTAGTTTGAGTGATTACGTGAGTTCGGTAAAACCAAGATTTAGTTACGGGGTAAACGGTAACGTTGCAGGTATTGGAAATTATGAAGTGCAAGGAGTTTATGGTTCTCAAGGAAATTATAATACCAATTTGGGCTTTTTGAGTACAAGTATTATTAACACAGGCTTGCGCTGGGAGAAAAGTACTACTTTGGACGTTGGTGTAGACGTTGGTTTACTCAAAAATCGTATCAGCTTGATGGTGGATTATTATGACCGTCGTACCAGCGATTTGTTGACCAACTTGACCCTACCAAGTTATACAGGATACAGCTCTGTACGTACCAATTTGGGAACGTTCCAAAACACGGGGTTAGAATTGACTTTGAATGCAACAATTCTACAAAAACCAAACGGATTAGTTTGGAATGTAGGAGGTAATGTTTCATTTGTTGCAAACAAAATTTTACAACTTCCATACAACGGCAATGAAAATAATCGCCAAGGCGGATTGCAAGTGTATGACCCTGCACAAGGAAAAGTAGTGTGGGTAGGAGGTTTGCAAGAAGGTCAGCCATTGGGTGCTATTTATGGCTACAAACAAGTGTCGATTTTCAAAAATGATGAAGAAGTAGCTCGTATTGCGGGTAATAGAGTAGATAATATCGCAGGAATTGGCGGTCCATCGACAACGATGACTAATAAAATTGCCCCAGGAGATGTCAATTGGCTCGACGTAGATAACAACAATATCATCGACTCTCGCGACCAAGTGTATTTGGGCAATGTTAATCCCAATGTCATAGGAGGATTTACTTCAACCTTGTCTTACAAGCGTTTTTCTCTCTTTACCAGATTTGATTTTGCATTAGGACATACAATTTATAATGACCTTGTGGCTCGTACACTGGGTAACTATCAGGGAACTTTCAACTATCTCGAATTGCAGAAAAATGCTTGGTCACCAACCAATACCGATACTGATATTCCAAAAGTGTATTATGCAGATCAAGTAGGAGCACCAGCAGGAAAGAAAAACTATACGAGAGCCAATAACGCTGGAGCGGTTTTGAATGGCAACAATTCAAGATTTTATGAAAAAGGTGATTACTTAGCTTGCCGTGAAATTACGCTTTCTTATGATTTGTCAAAAAGTACCATCGTGAATAAACTATTCTCTCAAGCTCGTATTTACGCCAACTTCAATAACCTTTTCTATATCACGAAGTTTAGCGGTCCTTCGCCAGAGCCAGCTTCAGGAGGAATCTATTCGGGTACGTATCCAACGCCAAGAACTGTTGTGATGGGAGTACAAGTGTCATTTTAATATTAAAGAAACCGATTTATGAAAAAGATATTTAAGATAACCTTTTTAGGAATAGCGATAGGTTTGGGAATGACTGCTTGTAATACAAGTCTCGATCTAGCGCCCATCAGTAGCATCAGTGACGCTAATTATTGGAAAACAGCCGATCAATTCGATGCTTTTATTTCAGGAGTTCATTCAAGACTAAGAAGTCATAATGCCAATATTCAAGCTTTGGGCGAAATGCGCTCTGATATATTTGGTACTGAAGCTAATAGTGCCAGTACCTTCACGGGTGAGGCCACACAAGGCTTAGAAAGAATGTGGCAACATACCCTCGATTTAGACAATTCAGGCGTGAGCAATTTTGGAGGATTTTATACCAATATTGTGCAGTTGAATTTATTGATTAGTAAGTTAAATACGACCAATATCGTAAGTACTACCAACAAGAATTACTATTTGGGCATAGCCTACGGTATGCGTGCCTATTACTACTTCCATTTGTATCGTACATGGGGAAGCGTAGTGATTCAGACTGAGCCAGTTTTGTCCATTGATATTGCCAACTTGGCGAAGGAGGCTTCTCCAGAATCAGCAGTGATGGATTTGATAAAATCAGATATTGATAAATCTATTGCTAGTTTTGGTAGCGATTATTCTTTCAGAAATAATAAAGGCTATTGGTCAAAAGCCGCTTCATTGATGCTCAAAGCAGAAGTATCATTATGGAATAGTCAAAGAGGTGGTGGCGTAGCCGATGCTACAACAGCATTGAATGCTTTGAACGAAATCAGAACCAATATCCCAAACCTTACGCTGTTGCCAAGTTTTAGCAATGTTTTTGCCTCAAATAATAAAGGTAATAACGAAATCATTTTTGCTATTCGCTATGTGTTGAATGAAGCAAGTATGGGTTTTGTATCAAGTAGCTTTGTTCCACAAACAGGCTTAATTTCAAACTTTTATGACTTGAATGGCTCTCGCCAGTTCAACGTAAATGTTGACAACTGGAGTGGCTTATTGCGTGCCCCTGTGCGTATTGCCACATTCAAAAAATTTGATGAAGCTGATACTCGTCGTTTGTCTTCGATTCAGCCAGCTTTTGAGAAGCGTAGCACAGGTTTTGAGCTAGTAGGCTGTTTTACCAATAAATTCCAAGGCGAGCAAAATGCAGGCTCACGTGTATATACTAACGATTATCCGATTTATCGTTTTGCTGATTTGTTGTTACTTACTGCCGAAGCGAAAATACTGTTAGGTCAAGATCCTTCTACCGAAATCAATCAGGTGCGTGCTAGGGCTTTTGGGGCTAATTATGTGGCTAGTAAATATGGCTTTCCGAATCAAGCCAGAGATAAAGACCCTAAAAATGCTATCTTAGATGAACGTTTGTTTGAGTTCATTTTTGAAGGAAAACGTTGGTACGACCTTCGTAGATTTGGTAATAGCTATGTTTTTGCCAATACGACTTTATCAAGCAACGAAGCTTATAAAGTGCTATGGCCAATCGACCGTAACTCATTGACAAATAACCGTTCGTTGGTACAAACAACGGGGTATCCAAGCTTTTAATTTGAATTAAGAAAACTATAAAAAAGGCAATTATAGAGGTACAAGTGAAAAGATTTTAGTGTGAAACTGTACCTCTATACCTTTGATTCATTATCCCAGAAATAAATAATACTAATATGAAAATAGCTCATCTTCAAGGACTTATTGCTGCTCCTTTTACTCCTATGCACTCAAATGGAAGTTTGCATCTGGAATTGATTGAAGAATATTACCATTTGCTCAAATCCAATGGTGTGACAGGTGCCTTTATTTGTGGCTCAACAGGCGAAGGGGTTTCGTTGACGCATACCGAAAAACGAGCGGTTGCTCAGGCTTGGGCGAACGCAACTTTAGGTGATCCAGATTTTAAAGTAATGCTTTTTTTGGGCGGTACAAGTATTGCCGATTGTAAAGAGTTGGCGCTATATGCTCAAGAATTAGGCTTGTATGCTATTTCGTTTACTTCGCCCTTTTATTTTAAACCAAGTTCTGTAGAAAAGCTTGCAGAGGTTTGTCAAGAAGTAGCTTCTGTAGTGCCTGAGATGCCTTTTTACTATTACCATATTCCTGTGTTGACTGGCGTTAACTTTGCCATGTATGATTTGTTGAAAGCCATAGATGGAAAAGTACCCAATTTTGCAGGAATCAAATATACGCATGAGGATTTCATGGATTATCAGTCATGTCTAGAATTTCAAAGCAGGAAATATGATATGCTTTGGGGGCGCGATGAAAATATGCTGGCGGCTTTGAGTTTAGGGGCAAAAGGTGCCGTAGGAAGTACCTTCAACTATGCCGCACCTTTGTACCATGATTTGATTGAGGCTTTTGACAAAAATGATTTACCTAAAGCTAGAGCCTTACAAATGCAATCTATCGAAATGATTCGTTTGTTGGGCAAATATGGAGGAATCGCAACAGGAAAAGCCTATATGAAATTAGTTGATATGGATTGCGGAACGTTTAGGCTACCCGTTAGAAATATGACAGATACTCAATTCGAACTTTTCAAGAAGGATGTTGAAGCATTGAATTTCTCTGTATTTTGTTCAAAAATGCATGCTTAAATTATGAAAAATTTACTTATGTCTACGATTATTTCTTGTATAGGATATACCAACGATGTGCTGAGTGATGTACCGCCTCAAATTCAGTGGTCGGTATTACATTCATTGCCAGTAGCCAATGGACATACCAAACAAGCGGGTTTGGCTGGACCAATCGTTGGGGTATCTCAAAATGTGTTGATGATAGCTGGTGGAGCTAATTTTGAAGATGCTTTGCCTTGGGAGGGTGGAAAAAAGAAGTATTTCGATGACATTTATGTATTACACAAAGATACTAACAGGGCGCTTTTCTGGCATTCTCAAACTTTTCGACTGCCTCAAAAAATGGCTTATACGACCACCGTTCAGTCTTCTCAAGGGCTGATTTGCATCGGTGGTGAAGACCAAGAAGGTTATCGAAAAGAGGTTTTTGTTCTCAAATGGAATCCGCAGAAGGAACAACCAGCCATAGAATCTTTACCTGATTTACCACAAGGAATTAGTAATGCGGCAGCCACCATAGTTCATGATTCGGATATTTACTTGGCTGGTGGCGAAACCCCAACGGGTGTTTCGAATCAATTACTCAAATTAGATTTGAAACACATATCACTTGGTTGGCAACTCGTTGCAGTGCTTCCTGTGCGTCTTTCACATTCTTTACTGTTTAATCTCAACCATCAATTATATCTAGTTGGCGGACGCCAAAGGCAAGCCAATGGCATAAGCGACTTTTACGATTCTTGCTATTTTTTTTATAGTCATAAAAAAGCTTGGACTGCACAGAAATCTTTGCCTTATGCTATTTCGGCAGGAACTGGGGTTGTGGTAGGCAAAAATCAATGTATGTTATTTGGTGGAGATAAGGGCGAAACATTTCATCAGGTAGAAATTTTGTTGGCACAAATTGCCCAAGAATCAGACCCTGAGAGGAAGGCTAAACTCATTGCCCAAAAAAATAATCTACAGGTCAATCACCCAGGTTTTAGTCGAGAAATATTACTGTTTGATTCCCAGAAAAATACATGGAAAAAGCTTGGGAAAATTCCTTTTTCTGTGCCAGTAACCACTACGGCAATTATTTGGGATAACAAAGTCATTATTCCCTCAGGCGAAATAAAAGCAGGAGTAAGAAGTGTAGGAATATTAGTAGGAGAAATCAAATAGGGTTTTAGAAAAGGTATGTGTTAGTGATGAGTTATGAATTGTGAGTGGTGATTTAAAGTGTTAGTAGTCAGAATATTATATTTAAAAATCAATGCTAATTAAAATCGAAGTTCCTAGTTCAAGACTTAGTCTTGGACTCACTATTTTAAACAGTTTAAAATTGTTTTTCATAAAACACAATACCGAGGTTGATGTCCGCAATCAGAAATCCAAAATCACCAATTAAAATGTTATCGAATTCCAAAAACTATAAATGGCTTGTTGTAGCGCTACTTTGGGTGGTAGCATTGCTCAACTATCTCGACCGACAGATGCTTTCGACCATGAAAGCAAGCATGCAGGTGTCGATTGTTGAGCTTCAGACTGCTACAAATTTTGGGCAATTAATGGCCATTTTTCTTTGGATATATGGGCTTATGAGTCCTATCTCAGGATTGGCTGCCGACCGGATTAATCGCAAATGGATTATTGTCAGTAGCTTGTTTGTATGGTCTGCTGTGACATTATTGATGGGTTTTGCTCAAAATTTTCCTCAATTATTGGCTCTTCGGGCATTGATGGGCTTTAGCGAATCGTTGTACATTCCTGCCGCTTTGTCGCTTATTGCTGATTATCATGATTCTAAAAGTCGTTCAATTGCCATTGGCATTCACATGACGGGCTTGTATATAGGTCAATCGCTCGGTGGATTTGGAGCAACGATTGCAGCATCTTTTTCATGGCAAGCAACTTTTCAACTATTTGGTTTTGTCGGTGTGGGATACGCCCTTTTACTAATGGTTTTATTAAAAGAAAATCGAAAAAAAATAGAAGATAGTAGTATTGAATTGTCAGAAAATCAGATAGTTAATAATTTGAAAAGCTTGTTTGGGAATACCGCTTTTATCTTGTTATTACTTTATTTTACGATTCCTAGTTTGTCAGGCTGGGGTATCAAAAATTGGCTTCCTACGCTATTTTCTCAAAGTCTCAGTATTGATATGGCTCAGGCGGGTCCACTGTCTACCATCACCATGGCATTTTCCTCTTTGGTTGGCGTTCTTGCAGGAGGATATTTATCTGACCGATGGATACAAACGCATATTCGAGGACGAATTTTTGTGAGTACCATAGGTTTGGGACTCACGATTCCTGCCTTGTTTTTACTCGGTTTTGGTACGGAAGTTTGGCATTTGGTAGGAGCTGCTATCTGTTTTGGGTTAGGATATGGCATGTTCGACGCCAACAATATGCCTATTCTTTGTCAAATCGTTTCCGAAAAACAACGCGGTACTGCCTACGGACTTATGAATATGTGTGGGGTATTCGCAGGAGCATTGATTACCAATATTCTAGGAAAATCTACCGACCAAGGAAATCTAGGATATGATTTAGCGAGTTTGGGAGGCTTAGTTTTTATCGCCTTAGGGATTTTTCTAGCATCAATAAAGCCCAAAATAGCA
This sequence comes from Cellulophaga sp. BC115SP, assembly GCF_009905545.1. Lineage (GTDB taxonomy): Bacteria > Bacteroidota > Bacteroidia > Cytophagales > Spirosomataceae > Flectobacillus > Flectobacillus rivi. Next base: position 9,389 of record NZ_JAAALB010000040.1, read on the forward strand.
AAGTGAAAATTGGATAGTTATGGACAAAGAGAAGAGCGATTGATTACCTGATGTGTACATGCTTCATCAAGGTAAGGCTCTCCCTTTTCTTTCAATTTCTAAAAATATACAATCCAAAATGAACATCCAACGACTTACAACATTAAGAGATTTTTATAAAAAACAATTACTAGAAGATACCATACCCTTTTGGTTTCCTCGAAGTATAGATTGGGAATATGGCGGTTATCTGCTCATGAGAGATCAAGATGGATCGCTCATCGACGATGATAAAGCTGTTTGGATTCAGGGAAGGGCAAGTTGGACACTTTCGACTTTGGTGAATACTTTTGGCGAAAATGAAATGTGGCTCAATGGTGCCAAAAATGGGATAGATTTTCTGAACAAACATTGCTTTGATACCGACGGACAAATGTTTTTTCATGTAACTCGACAAGGCGAAGGTATTAGAAAACGTCGTTACTATTTCTCTGAAACTTTTGCTGTAATTGCTCACGCTGCTTATGCCAAAGCATCGGGCGATGAGGCTGCGGCTCAAAAAGCTCGTGAGTTATTTGGTAAATGTTTGGAGTACGCTACCAATCCAACCTTACTACCAGCAAAGTTTACAAATACTCGTCCAACGCGAGGTATAGGTGTACCGATGATTATGATGAACACCGCCCAGCAACTTCGTGAAACCATTGGTGATGAACGCTGTGATGTTTGGATTGAAACTTGGATTCAGCAAATAGAACAGTATTTTGTCAAAGACGATATTCGCTGTGTGATGGAAAGTGTGGCGCTCGATGGTAGTATTATCGACCATATCGACGGGCGTACTCTCAACCCTGGACATGCGATTGAAGGCGCTTGGTTTATTTTGCACGAAGCTCAATACCGTCACAACGACCCACATCTGATTGAATTAGGTTGTAAAATGCTCGATTATATGTGGGAAAGAGGTTGGGATAAAGAACATGGTGGTATTTTGTATTTTAGAGATGTTTACGACAAACCTGTACAAGAATATTGGCAAGATATGAAGTTTTGGTGGCCACATAACGAAACCATTATTGCCACTTTATTGGCTTACTTGATGACAGGAAACGAAAAATATGCACAGTGGCATCAAATGGTACATGACTATGCCTACCAGCACTTTCATGACCCTATTAATGGTGAATGGTATGGGTATTTACACCGTGATGGAAGCCTTGCGCAAACTGCCAAGGGTAATTTGTTTAAAGGACCTTTTCATTTACCTCGCCAAGAATGGTATTGTTATAAAATTTTGAATGACTTTTTAGAAAAAAGAGGATAGAACATCAGCGTTAGATATTTAACTATAACTATGAAAAAAATACTAGTAATCATTCTGAGTGTCTTGTTGACAAGTCAATTGTGGGCGCAAGTGCCTGTTTTTACCTCAGGACAAGAGGGACATAAGTCTTTTAGAATACCTGCCATAATTGGTTTACCTTCGGGTGAATTATTGGCTTTTGCCGAGGGGAGAGTCAACGGAAGTGGTGATTTTGGAGATATTAATATTGTTCTGAAACGTAGCAAAGACCAAGGAAAAACATGGGGTAATATCGAAGTTGCTATCAATTATGATTCTCTTCAAGCGGGTAATCCTGCGCCAGTCGTTGACCTTACCGACCCAAAGTATCCGCAAGGACGTATTTTCTTGTTTTACAATACTGGAAATAACCACGAAGGAGAAATTCGAAAAGGGCATGGAATTAGAGAAGTTTGGTTTGTAACCTCTGTTGATGCAGGTCACACGTGGTCGAAGCCTCAGAATATCACCACGCAAGTACATAGACCTAACCAACCGAAGATTAATCCTGCCTATCAGTTTCAGGAAGATTGGCGTTCGTATGCCAATACGCCTGGGCATGCTACACAGTTTTTGAAAGGCAAATACAAAGGGCGTATCTATGTGGCTGCCAATCACTCGCAGGGCGAACCACAGGCTCATTTTGTAGATTATTTTGCGCACGGATTTTATAGCGATGACCACGGAAAAACTTTTCATTTGAGCGAAACCATCAACATTGCAGGAGGGAATGAAGCTACAGCAGCTCCTTTGTCAGGCAATAAATTGATGTTTAATGCTCGTAATCAAAAAGGAGATATTCGTCAGCGAATTGTAGCGATTAGTAACGATGGGGGACAACATTGGCACGATACCTATTTTGACCCAAACCTTCCAGACCCTGTATGCCAAGGAAGTATTCTGAGCTTTACAGAAGGCAAAAGGACTATTCTTGCTTTTTGTAATGCCGCAGATACCAAAAATAGAGATAACCTTACATTAAGAATTAGTTATGACGAAGGAAAAACGTGGGTGAAAAATTGGGTTATCGACAAAGCCGAAGCAGGGCATTCACGCGACAATGCCGCCTATTCGGATATTGTGCCAGTGGGAAAAAATCAAATTGGGATTTTGTACGAAAAGGACAACTATAAGCAAATTATTTTTCACACTGTGTCATGGAAGTAAGATTGATAATGGTAAGCTTGTGGATGTTCTTGAGCCATTTTTTTGCTTTGAGTCAAACACCACAGTATCCAAGTTTGATTCCTTTGCCCAAACAATTGACTTGGACAACACAAGCATTTGATTTGACTCAGGCAATGGCCGTTTACTACAATGATAAAAGTTTAAAATCCGAAGCAATTTTTTTACAGAAACAGCTTTCAAAAAAGGGATATAAGCTAAAAGTTCTTTTTCAAAAAAATGCTCCTCTACAAGGCATCAGTTTGAGTTTAGGTCAAGTTATTGCCAGCCATTTACCTGAAGAAGCTTATCAACTTGAGGTGTTTTCTCAAAAAGTGATGCTAAAAGCTAATACCTCGCACGGGGTTTTTAATGGTATACAAACCTTTTTACAGCTACAAAAAAACAAGGAAATTCAGGGTTGTTCTATCAAGGACAGCCCAGCTTTTGCATGGCGAGGCTATTTGGTAGATGTTGGTCGTAACTACCAATCTATGTCACAGCTGAAAGAGCAAATCGACGTGATGACCAGTTATAAGCTCAACGTTTTTCATTTTCATCTGACCGAAGATGTGGCTTGGAGATTAGCGATAAAAAAGTATCCCCAACTTACCGATGCCAATACGATGTTGCGTCAAAAAGGGAATTTTTATCGTATTTCTGACATGATGCAATTGATAGATTATTGTAAAGAACGACATATCGAATTTGTTCCTGAAATAGATATGCCCGGTCATAGTCAGGCATTTGAACGAGCGATGGGTGTATCGATGCAGAGTACAGAAGGCGTAAAAATTGTCAAAGAAATTATCAAAGAAGTTTGTCAAACGTATCCGATTAAGCATTTTCATATTGGGGGCGACGAGGTAAAAATCACCAATCAAGACTTTTTGCCTGAAATGACTCAATATGTCAAAAGTTTTGGAAAAAAAGTAATTGGCTGGTCGCCTGGGGGGAATTTACCCCAAAATACCATCAGACAATTATGGATGGGACACGAGTCTATTCCTGAGGGAGAAGTTTATATCGATTCTCGACATTTGTATATCAATCATATAGACCCGCTGGAGGTTGTAACAACACTTTTTCAACGAAAAATTGGCGATCGTTCACAATCAGACCAGCAGGTAATAGGCGCCACTTTGTGTCTGTGGCATGATAGAAACATTCGCCAAGAAAAAGATTTATTAACCATGAATGCCGTATATCCTAGTATGTTAGCTTTTGCGGAACGAACGTGGGTAGGAGGGGGACAAACACAATGGGTGACAAACATCGATGTGAAAGAGGTAGATGCTATTGCTAAATTTGACAATTTTGAAAAGAGATTACTTGTACAAAAAATACAAAATTTTCGAGATAAACCTTTTCCCTATCATCCTCAAGGACATATTCGTTGGCAATTATTTGGTCCATTTTTTAATCAAGGAAAACTTGATAGCACTTTTGTTCCAGAACAGACTAATTTTCTAAATCATAACCCAATACCTAACCAAGAAGCACTAGGCGGTACGGTCGTTTTACGGCATTGGTGGTCACCCGTTGTTAAAGGAATATTATCTAATCCACAAGAAAACACCACTTGGTATGCTATCCAAAAAATCTGGATGCCTACCGATACTACTGCCTATTGCTGGATAGGATTCAATAATATTTCTAGGTCGATGGCTACCAATGTTCCGCCTCTGTCTCAATGGGATACTCGTGCGAGTAAAATTTGGGTCAATGATCGACTCATAGAAGCTCCTTTATGGACGAATGCAGGGCAAAATCCTACATTGGAACAACCCCTAACTGACGAAGGATATGAGTATCGCCAACCAATTAGGATTCAACTACATAAAGGTTGGAACGAAATAAAAGTTAAAGCTCCTGTAGGTACTTTTAAAGGAAGTGATTGGCAAAATCCCGTGAAATGGATGTTTACAGTTTTGCCATTTTTTGAATAAGCAATCATGAAAAAATATCTTTTTACACTTCTATGCAAATTGCTGTGCTTGAGTCAATTGGCGCAAGCACAGCTTGAATTACCCGCTATTTTTAGCGATAATATGGTATTGCAGCAGAAAATGGCTATTCCTGTTTGGGGAAAGTCATGTCGAGGTTGTGAGGTGAACGTTTCGTTTGATGGTTTTTCCCTAAAAACTAAAACAGATAAGAATGGTCATTGGAAAGCCAATATGCCTGCTCATACTGCGGGCGGTCCTTTTCAATTACTGGTTACTTCTCAAAAGCAGCGACTAGTTTTTCAAAATATTCTAGTGGGCGAAGTGTGGCTTTGTGCTGGTCAGTCCAATATGGAATTTCGTTTGGAACAAACCAAAAATGCCAAACAAGAAATATCTCAAGCCAATAATGCTCAAATTCGATTGTTTCGCATGACACCCCGTGCTGTGGCTCGTCCCTTGGCTAAGGTGGTATTTAGTGATAGTCTTTTGTCTGATTTACAAGCAGGTAAGTTTTATGAGCCAACGAGCTGGCAACTATGTACGCCCGAAACAGCTGCTAAGTTTTCGGCGGTGGGTTATTATTTTGGTAAACAATTACAGCAAAAGCTCAATGTACCAATTGGGCTAATTTGTAATGCCGTTGGCGGTACTACTACCCAAGCTTATATCGATTCGGCAAGTTTGGCTTCGCATCCTCAATTACAGCAGTTTGTGGATAAAGATTGGTTACCAAAAGCCCAAGATATTCATCCTTGGGTATTGGAGCGGAGCAATGAAAATTTGGCTCTTGTGTTACAAGATGCTACGCCCAATCGTAAATTATTACATCCATTTGCAGGTTCTTTTTTGTTTAATAATGGGATAAAACCTCTAGCGCCCTTTGCCATCAAAGGCGTGATTTGGTATCAGGGCGAATCCAATGCCACACATCCCGAAATTCACAAGCCTTTGTTTGAAGCTTTGGTAAAAAGCTGGCGAAAAACATGGAATCAAGGTGATTTTCCTATTTATACAGTCCAGCTTCCTGCTATTGCTAATCGTTCTGGCTGGCCTGCTTTTCGTGCAAGTCAGTTTGAGTTGAGTCAAAAAATTAATAACGTTGGAATGGTTGTGAGTATCGACACAGGGGATTCATTGGATGTTCACCCGACTGATAAAAAACCTATTGGCGAGCGACTGAGTTTATTAGCTTTGGCCAAAACCTATCAGTTATCCCTTGATTATTCAGGACCTATTTTTAAAGAATATCAGCAAAAAGGAAATACTATTGAACTTAGCTTTGACTTTGCCAGACAACTGCAAACCAGTGATGGATTAAATCCCAGAGGCTTTATCTTGCAAGGATTTAATCTAGGAGGAACAGAAGCATCTTTCTTTTATCCTGAAAAAATAACGCTCTTTTCTGATAAAATAATCCTTACCTTGCCTTCGGATAAACAGGTTACCCAAATCAATTATGCATGGCTTCCTAATCCAAAATGTAATATTGTCAACGAGGCTAATTTACCATTGATGCCATTTAAAATAGAATTGAATGGGAATTTTTAAAACGGATTTTACGATAAACGAACATATTTAACATTTCATCTATGAAAATCAGATTTGCAATAGGCTGTGTATTCGGCCTATTTTTTGCCTTTATGGCACAGGCTCAACAAGTAAAGTATCGTTTTCCAGATTCTTTATTTTCAACCTATTACCATCAAAGAGTAGCTCTTTTTAAAGTTTTGCCCAAGACCTCAAAAGATATCATTATGTTGGGCAATAGTATTACCGACGGCGGAGAATGGTCTGAAATGTTTCAAAATCCTCATATTAAAAACAGAGGTATCAGTGGCGATATTAGCGCAGGAGTATTGAACAGAATCGATGAAGTAGCTGAAAGAAAGCCAGCCAAAGTATTTTTGTTAATAGGCACAAATGATTTGGCAAGAGGTATTTCACCTGATAGTGTGGTCAAAAATATTCGTCAGATTGTGGCAATTTTGCATGAAACATCGCCTAAAACGCAGATTTTTGTACAAAGTATTTTCCCTGTGAATGAATCTTTCAAGAAATTCGGGGGACATACTAGTAAAAAAGCTGAAATCATTCAAGTAAATCAGTCTTTGAAAAGTTTGAGCGAATCAATGCCATTTGTCTACGTTGATGTATATACAAGTTTGGTAGACGAAACAGGTCGTATGAATCCAAAATTTACCAATGATGGACTTCATTTGTTAGGAGAGGGATATTTAGCATGGAAAAAAGTGATTGAAAAGTATCTCAAGTAGAAATTAATAATAGCTCATTTATATGTTGCCCGAAGAGAAAATTTATAACTATCTAAATAAACGTTGTGTCCCTCAACATCCCGATTTTATATTGGTATTGGGAAGCAGTGATTTGCGTGTACCGAAGTTTTCGGCCGAGTATTTTTTACAAAATCCTGTAAGTTATATCGTCGTTTCAGGTGGTTTGGGAAAAGTCACCAATGAAATCTGGACGGAGACAGAAGCACAAAAGTTTTCCCAAGTCATGATAGATTTGGGCGTTCCATCTGAGAAAATCTATTTAGAAGAAAAGGCCTCTAACACAGGTGAAAATATTCTTTTTTCCAAAAAAATTATTGAACAACACGGCTTACCACATCATGAAGGTTTGTTGATTGCCAAACCTTATATGACTCGCCGAGCTTATAATACTGCTTCTCAACAGTGGACTGAGGTAAAATGGTCGACCGCAGCCGAACCACTGACTTATCATGAATATTTAGAATTGGTAGACGATCAAGAAACCTTTATTCACTTGATTGTCGGTGATTTGCAACGTATAAAAGTATATGGAGAATTGGGCTTTCAGATTCCAGAGCAAGTTCCTGAAGATGTTTGGTTTGCATTTGAAGAGTTAGTCAAAAGAGGGTATAATCGATATGTTTTCCGTCAAGAAAGTAGGTGAATAATATAACATTACTACCAAACTTCACCAGTAATGGAATGACAATAAAGTGGTTAGTCTCTTTCCCTTTTCTGATGACTTTATCGGAAACTGCTTTTACTTTTTGACTCCTACTGCAAGACAGATTGGATTAAAGTCGAGTTCTCGTGAAATATTGCTGAATGAAAAGCTCAAATCGACATCGATACGTTTCTTAATAAGCCAAGAGTGAGAATCTTGATTATTAGAAATTTGTAGAATAAAATATAATAGTTATGGCATGCTAAGAATAAAAAACGCTGGTTTTCGGATACAGCTCATTCAATTACTATCAAGTTCTAAAAACGTTTAAAATACATATCATAAACTTGTACCAATAACAAAGTATTTTTTATGGCAAATAAATTAGGTAAAAGGTACAATATACAGTCATTTGATATCAAGATGATCAAAAGGCATCTGTGCTGGAGACAAGTGTAGAAAGCTGATATTTTATACTGCAACTTTATCAGTGTTAATTATAAATTTTGCCTAGATTCGTTGGAGGAATAGTTTCTATTTCTCAATCTATCTTTTCATGGTATGTCATAGGTCTTCTTATTACTCTCACAGCAGTTGTAATCTTGAGTATGGTGCTGATGATTTAAGGAAATCTCATTGAGTGATTACTCGTTTACTTTTCATCAAACATGAGTCATTCCTAATTTAGCGATTGAATGAATGATTAATTTAAAATTTGTATTCTGGTAGTAGAGACGCAATGATTGCGTCTTAAGCTGAGTAAAATCTAGCATAGTAGCATCAAAAAAGCAGTCGGAAAATATTTTCCGACTGCTTTTTTGATGAAAACTTAGAGAATAACCCCAATCTTAAAATTCGGGATGACTCATGTTTGATCCTATATTTCGAATGACATCTCTTTAGACGTAAAGCATTACATCTCTACAAGTAAAATCAATCACTCATTCACTCAACCACAAATCACTCAATTACTTTAATTTAACAGGAAAACCATTTCTGATTTCTTCACTGGCGGTTTTTACAAGCTTATCGCCTTCTTTTAAGTCTCCAAAAATTTCGATTTTGCCATCTGATTCACGACCTTTTTCTACGTCTATCCACTCGGCATTGCCATTGACAATCTTGATGATAAAAACTCTTTCTGGCGCACTTACTACCGCAGATTTTGGCACCACAAAAGTAGGAACTTGCGAAGGCATATTCAAATTGACTTCCGCAATCATGCCTGGAAGTAGTTTCTTACTTGAATTATCAATATCCATCTCAATGCGTTCTGCACGGAGTTTGGTGTCCAATGCTCCTGCTACACGTTTGATTTGTGCTTTGAATAGTTCATTTGGGCGAGATCTTACTCTGAAACTAATCGTACTCTGTGGTGATAAATAGGCAGTGTACATTTCAGGAATTGCTACAGCCAAACGAAGCACTTTTTGATTTTGTAAGAAAAACATCGGTTTGTCCGACCCTTTGCCCGATGGACCTACATAGGCGCCCAAACTAATATTACGCACCGAAATCGTACCATCAAACGGAGCACGAACTTCTAAGTAGTTCTTGGTATCTGCAATTTCTTTGTAATTGGCTTTTGCTGCTTCTAACAAAGCAAAATCAGCATTTTTGCGTGCCAAAGCTTGATCTAATTCGTTTGGTGAGATAGTCCCAGGGGTTTGGGAGGTATGATACAAACGATCATAATTGGCCTTGCTAGCAATATAAATAGCTTCTTGTGATTTTAAACGAGAAGAAGCTGCTGTCAACTGCGCTGTGATTTCTGGTGCGTCCAAGCTTGCCAATAATTGTCCTGCACGTACTTCAGAACCTACATCGACAGTCATTTGGCGCACAAAACTGTTGACTTTTGCATAAAGTTCTACGTCTTGCTTGGCAGTTAGCTCACCCGGCAATTGTAGAGAAGCAGTCATTTTTTCTTTTGCTAAAGAAAAGCCTTCTACGGTGGGAATCGTTGGAGCTGAAGCCGTTTTTTCTTTATGCTCAGATTTGGCTTCAGACTCGCCACAACTTGTAAATATCACAGAACTTAATACTAATCCCGTGGCAAAAAGAGTATATCTAAAAACAGTTGGATAATTCATAACTTTTGTCAGTTGCATGTTGGAATCTTATTTTGATTGATAGATAGTCGGGATAAAATGCTTACTTTCCTCATCTTCAGGGTCGAGTGAAACCGATTCAGTCGTGGTTGTTTCTTGGAACCAAGCAAAAACCAATGGTAAAAATACCAAGGCAGCGAAAGTCGAAGCCAATAGCCCTCCAATTACAGCACGTGCTAAAGGTGAGGTTTGGTCTCCCCCTTCGCCCAAACCCGAAGCCATTGGAATCATACCAACAACCATCGCTACACTGGTCATCAAAATCGGACGCAGACGCAATGACGCCGCCTCACGTGCAGACTTGAGCGCATTGCCATTATGTTTACGCAAATGCTCCGCATTGGTAATCATCAATACAGCATTGGCAATAGATACCCCCACCGACATAATAATTCCCATATATGATTGCAAGTTCAGGGTCGAGCGAGTCATTACTAGCATGAGCAATGCTCCTAAAATTACCGCAGGAACCGTTGTAAGTACCACGAAAGATACCTTGAACGATTGAAAATTAGCGGCCAACATCAAGAAAATTACCACAATGGCTACTAACAAACCCGACTGTAAACTATCTAGTGTTTCAGTCAATACTTTACTTAAACCTACTGGCTCAATCGTCAAACCACGAGGAAGTTCACCAAGGGAATCCAAAGCTTTGGTTACGCCTGTAGTAGCTGTACCCAAATCAGTTTTGTACAAATTGGCAGTAACCGAAATCACTGGAACTGCACCTAAGTTATCATTTTCGCCATACGTTTTACTTGGTGTAATCGTAGCCACATCACTCAATACAGGTCGGCTAGCGTTTCTTGTAATAGGAATCTCGCCAATATCCTGAATACTTTTAAGCTGATTTTCAGGGACTTGAACTTGAACACTATAAGTCTGGTTTGATTTTTCATCTACCCAAACACTTTTATCTGTATAGCGCGACGACGAAGTTGAGGCTGTAATAGAACGAGATATTTCGGCAATATCAATACCCAATTGTGCTGCACGAACACGGTCGATAGAAATATTGATAGCAGGATAGTTGGTTGATTGACCGATTTGGACATCTCTCAAATAAGGTAGCTCATTCAATTTCTCTATGACCTTTTTGGCATACTCTTCGTTATTTTTCTTATTTCTTCCCGAAATTCGAACCTCAATTGGCGTTGGCGAACCTTGACTTAATATCTTATCTGTCAATTCAATAGGCTCAAATGACAGTTGAATATCAGGCACTTTTGCTTTTACTTTTTCTCGAAGCTCTTCTTTTAAATCTTCTAAATTCACTTTATAGTGCTCTTCCAGTTGCACTTGTAAAACCGCCTCGTGTGGTCCACTCATAAACAAATAGATAGGACTGGTTGAAAATAACCCAGGGTGTTGTCCCACAAAAGCCGAAGTAATAGAAATGTTTTCTCGACCTACCATTTGTTCTAAAATACTCACCGTCTGAATCAATTTTTGCTCTGTGCGCTCAATACGAGTACCTTCTTTGGCACGAATACGTACCTGAAACTGACCGCCATTGGCTCTTGGCAATACATCACGACCAATATTTTTGAGTAAAAAGAACGCCGCCACACTTGCCAACACTAAATAGCTACCTACAACCAATTTGCGATGCGGTAATAGTCTATCCAGAAAAGCCATAAAACGAGTTTTGAATCGGTCAAACACTCCTAATTTAGTAGGTTTTGGTTCTACTAATACTTTTTTCTGATTCAAAGTATCTTTTTCTGACTCAGGACTTAAACCTGTCATTTGGAACTCCTCATCTTCTGTTATAGGATGACCCGCTTGTTTGGCATGGGCTTTAGCATGACCTTTCATCATCCAGTTGGCCATGATTGGGACAAAAGTTTGAGAAAGTAAAAACGAAACCAACATTGAGAAACCAATGGCTAACGATAAAGGCAAAAACAAAGCACCTGGAATACCTTTCATAGTAAAGGCTGGTGCAAAAACCGCCAAAATACAAAAGAGAATCAGCAATTTTGGAAAAGCAATTTCTTTACAAGCATCCCAAATGGCTAGTGCTTTAGGTTTGCCCATGTCCAGATGCTGGTGAATATTCTCAATCGTTACGGTAGACTCATCTACCAAAATACCAATCGCTAGTGATAAACCACTCAATGTCATGATATTGATGGTTTGTCCACTCAAATACAAAAATAGAACGCCTGAAATAATCGAGGTCGGAATGGTCATAATCACAATCAAAGCACCACGGGTATCTCCCAAGAAAAGTAATACCATCAAACCCGTCAAAACCGCACCGATGGCGCCCTCGCTCATCAAGCTTTTTACGGCATTCATTACATATACACTTTGGTCAAATTCGTAAGACAACTGTACATCTTCAGGCAATTGACTTTTGAATTTGGGAAGATTCTTTTTCAAATCTTGGACTACATCCCAAGTCGACGCATCAGCCGATTTGGTAATAGCCATATATACGGAGCGCTTGCCGTTGACCAAAGCGTAACTAGTAGTAATATCCGCAGCATCTTCCACCTTTGCTACGTCACGTAGGTACAAGTTGGCAACGCCTCCTTTAAAAATTGGAATATCCTGAAAATCTTCAATCTTTTTAATGGTTGTATTCACTGGCGTAATATAATTGACATCGCCAATACGAACGTTTCCAGAAGGTGAAGTTTGGTTGTTGAGTCGAATAGCTTCGACAATTTGATCAGGCGTAATATTGTGTGCCCGCATCAACTCAGGATCGGCTTTTATTACCACCGTTCGGATATTACCTCCAAATGGTGGTGGCGCCACCAACCCTGGGATTGAAGTAAACGACGAACGAATGTAAGTATTTGCCAAATCGAGCAATTCGTTATTTGACCGAACATCACTGGTCAACACCAACTGTCCAACGGGCAAAGTAGAGGCGTCAAAACGCAAAATAAAAGGAGGTTGTGAACCAGGAGGAAATATGGCTTGAGCACGGTTACTAAACGCCGATACTTCGGCGGCAGCTTGCGCCATATTAGTACCCTGATAAAAGGTCAACTTCATTAGGGTAAGTCCCTGAATGTTTTTGGTTTCGATACTTTTTACCCCCGAAACATACAATAATAAGTTGACATACTGCTTACCAAAAAAAGCCTCCATTTGAGTAGGAGTGTATCCACCAAAAGGGTGCGAAATATAAATAACAGGCAAGTTCATATCTGGAAAAATATCCACTTTAATATTGCGGACTGCATTTATTCCAAAAAAGACCATACCTGCCACCAATACCAAAATAGTAATGGGTTTGCGTAGGGCTGTTCTAATTAAGTTCATAGAATTATCTAGCTTGTTTCATGAGTAAATCGGCATCACCAGAACTGGCTGCTTTGAGCAATAAGGCTTGCCATACATTGGCATAAGCTACGTTGATATTGGTTTCGGCTCTGTTCAATACAAAAAGCGCTTGAGTTAGGTCGATGATATTCGACAAACCGTTTTTGTATAATAATGCCTTTTGATTATAGGCAGTACGTGCCGCCTCCAACTGAATAGGTGCTTCGTGATAACTTGCCAACGCATTTTGGATACGCTGATCTGCCAAAACAACCTGATTTTGCAACTGCAAACTCATTTGTTCGTATTCATAGCGTAACCCTTCACGTAATAATTTTTGTGCCTCTATTTGCTTGTTGATTTTGGTTGGAGCCATAAAATTCCAGAAAATCCCTGCACCTACTAAAAAGTTGCTTCTAGTTGGTACAATGCCTCCAAAGTAAGAACCATCAATATGATGATTATCAGGTGTGTAGTCATTTTTAAAACCAGAGCCTTTGGTCTGAAAAGCACCAAAAAGATTTACTGTAGGAAGCTTATTTCTTTCATATAAAACTTGTTGTTTTTCGGCTAGAGTGATTCTTGAAGCATACCATTGAAGGGTTGGATTTTGCTCGATAGACTGAGACGTTTCCAAGCTTTTGGGAATACTGATAAAATATAAACTGTCCAAATCAAAGGCTTGAGGAGATTTGTTGAGAAATTGTGCCAACTGTGCATTTGCCTGAACTTCAAGGTTTTTGGCATCAATAATCCCCTGACGAGCATTAGATACTTCGGCATTAGCTATTGATGAATCAACCCCAGCATTCAAGCCATTTTTGGCACGTGCTTTTACTACATCTTGTAAAGCAGTAACACGTTTGAGATTTGCCTGACTGACTTCTACAAATTTTTGTGCGGCCAATACATTAAAATAAGCTGCACCGATTTTCATGCTGTGCGCAAATTTTTCTTGTAGTACATCCAACGAATCACGCGCTACCTGCGACTTTGCCAAGTCGAGCGTAGCATTCAAACGCCCAAAAGAATATGCCTCCCAGTTGATATTAGTAGCATAAAGCGCCCCAAAAGCGGTGTTCCAGTTTTGGGAAGTTGAACTTGGTCCTGAAGCCGCTATACCTACACCTTTATACGAGTACAGCGGACCAAATTGTCCGTTGGCTGTTCCGTAGTTTTGTTGAATGGCAGTGTTTACATCAGGCAAAAATTGTCTTCTGGCATTTTCAACCATAACAGTTGAAGCACCCTGATAACTCTTTTTAGCCTTGATAGAATTATAATTTTGTAAACCCGTTTGGATAGCTTCCGAAAGAGTAAATACTGGTTTTTGTGCAAAAGCTGGCCGAAGCAAGCAAAAGCAACACAAAAACATGAACAAGGATTTTAGAGACATAGTTTTATAAGAAATTAACGACTTTGGTATCTTTGCCACAAAGCCTCATATCATTAATAATTGTTGAGAAAATGGACGAATTAACGCTTGATTAATTCAAATTTTCAGCAAGATTTTGAGGAGATTTTGAAGTTTCAACAAAATTAAACAGTTTTTATACTGTGTCCTGTTCTATAGTACCAATATGATACAATAATTGTAGTATTTTAAGAAGAAGGAATTTGATTCGTTAAAGGAAAAGGATAAAATCAAGAAAATATTGATACCGTTGGAACTTCAAATTTGCTTCAAAAAGAATTTTCTATTTTAGGCACTTATGAAAATATTAATCGTAGAAGACCATCCTGAACTGGCTCAAAATATTTTCCAGTTTCTCAGCAAAGAAGGCATTGTATGTGAACTTTGCGCCACTGCCCAACAAGCCGAAGACCGCTTGCTGGGTTTTGAATATGATTGTATTGTATTAGATATTATGTTGCCTGATGGCAATGGTTTAGATATACTCCGTTTTATCAAACGGAATAAGATTCAAAGTTGCGTACTGATTATTTCTGCCAAAAACTCCTTAGACGATAAAATCACAGGATTAGAAATTGGAGCAGACGATTATCTCACAAAACCCTTTCATTTGTCGGAGCTATTGGCCAGATTACGAGCACTTTATCGTAGAAATCATTTAGGAGGTGACAACGTGGTGACCTTCAATGAAATAACCATTAACACCACTACCTACGAAGTACAGGTAAACCAACAAACTTTAGATTTGACCAAAAAGGAGTTTGATTTATTGGTTTATTTTTTAGCGAATAAAAACAGAGTTATTACTCGCCAGTCTATTGCAGAGCATCTTTGGGGAGATTATACAGATACTTTATCTAATTTTGATTTCGTTTACCAACATGTAAAAAACCTGAGAAAAAAGATAAGCAATTTTGGCGGAAACGATTATATTTCAACGGTTTATGGTCTTGGATATAAGTTTGATACAAATGTAAAATAAAATTAGTGGGCTTTAGACTGTAAGCTGTAGGCATTAAGCTTAATGCTCGTTGTAGGCAAGAAGATGGGTAAAGCATTAAACTTTCAGCAAAAAATATTTTAAAACTATCTGCCTAATGCCTCTTGCCTGATAACTCACATATTACACAATCCTTTTTGTTGCTACCAAACATTATGAAACTCATCAATAAATTCACTTCTTGGTATTTGGGTATTTCGGCCTTTGTATTTTTGGTCGGAGGCATACTGACTTTTTATAGTTTTGAATCTCATATCGAAATAGCCCAAGCGAAAGAACAAGAAAAGCTTTTGCGCCATATTTGTCAAAAAATTGAGAATGGCGTTCCTTATGAAAAACTGGTAAGAGAACAATTACACATTGCTGAAATTCCATACAATTCTCAGATCAAAAAGGTTTCGCTTTCGGATACTTTGGCATGGAGTCCACAACTACAACGTATTGACCGTCAGATAAAAGCCTCAGCATCGTACAAAATCAATGGGCATCATTATGATATTTCTGTGTACAATATGATGATTAATACCGACGATGTTACCAAAGTGGTGTTTGAGTCGATGGCGGGTATTTTCCTATTGCTCATTGTGCTTTTGTGGGTTTTTATCAGGTTAGGTTCAGAAAGAATTTTAGCGCCTTTTCATAATACTTTAGCAGAAATACATCGATTTTCTTTGAAAAATAAACAAGCCATTCACCTTCCTGAAACTAGCACCAATGAGTTTAATCGATTGAATCATTTTCTGGAAAAAATGATGAACAAAGCCATTTGTGATTATAATTCCTTGAAAGAGTTTTCTGAAAATGCTTCTCATGAGTTGCAAACGCCTTTAGCGATTATTCAAGGAAAATTGGAGTTGCTCATGCAATCGCCTATAAGTGATGAACAAGCAGGTTTAATATTATCTTCCCTAAATGCCCTCGACAAACTCAACAAAACCAATCAATCGTTGATTTTATTGACAAAGCTCGAAAATCAAGAATATGAAAGTATCGAAGAAATCAATTTTTCGCAATTGGTCAATGAAACGCTGGAAGGCTTTGAAGAACTTTTAGAGATGAAATCTATTACGCTTCAAAAACAAATCGAACCTCATATTTCGCTCAGACTACATCCTGTGTTGGCTTCTATTCTTTTGAATAATCTTTTTAGCAACGCCATCCGACACAACATTTGTAATGGAACAATATCCGTAACCTTAACGCCTAAAAAACTTTATATAGAAAATACAGGTAAAGCCCCAAGTATGCCAACCGAAGAGCTTTTCAGACGATTTAAGAAAGAAAACCCTGACTCTATCGGTTTAGGGCTATCCATTGTGAAACAAATTTGTGAACTACATTTTTTTGAAATTACTTACAAATACATCGACTACCGCCATGCGTTTGTGGTGTGTTTCAAAAATGCCAAAACTCAAAAAGAAGCTGAATATATGGAGGTAGCATCATCGGGCGGATAGCTACTTTTTCTTTACAATATCATGCCTTGATCAATTACCTAAACCCTAAATGAGTTCCTATGGACCAATATCTGATTCTATAAAGATATTTCCCAATAATAGATCACTTGGTGGCGCTTCTGATTCTTATCAAGTAATGTTAGCCATGAGGGGTTAGTTGAAAAACACTTCATCAATAAATACCCATCCTGGTTGACCTTTGCCATTATGCCAACTAGGTAATTTGGTTACGGGACGAGCGATGATTTTGACAAATGCATAGTTCCCCGCTCTCAAAGTAGTCTCTATTGGATCTATTCGCACAGGTTCATCTTTCGAAGGCTGAACAGGATTGATTTTCTGTACTAATTGCAAACTGCTTTTACTATTGCCAGCCCATATTTCTACAGAAGTAGGAGGAAAAATAAAGCCTCCTATATTTCTTCCGAGACTAAGCATTACCGATTTGATTGGAGTTGGTGTGTCAAAGGTAAAAAGTGCTTCAAAAGGTTTTTCACGATAACCCAACCATGCCTTATTTTTAAAGTCATTGGCATCGCCTTTTTTCAAATTAATGAGTGTGTTTCCTCCTTCACCCATGTATTGAGGGTTGGGTTGATTGATTAGCTCTACACTTTTAGGATGATATTTTCCTTTAAAAAAGACATATTCAACCATATCACTGGCATACCAATGTGCTTTGACGGCCTTTGCTTTGAGTACAGTATAAGTATTGAGCTCGAACGGCTTTTGGTACGCAGGTGAACTCAGTGAATCGGGTTGTTGACCGTTGATAGTATATCGAATGGTAACACCCTTCAATGGATGTTTAAATGAAATGAGCGTAGGTTTGCTCAACACAAAATCTTCATTCTCAAGAATTGGAGGGGTAAGCTTGAGCATTTCTGTATCGGTTGGAATATACCCTTTTTCAAAGCGAATCGATGGAAATTGTTTCTGTATTTCATTCACTTCTACTTCGGTAAGTGAAGTATTCCAAACGAATACCTGCTTGAGAGCTGGTAATTTTGCCAACTGAGCAAGGGAGTTTTTAGTCTGCTTTGTACCAGATAAAGACAAAGATTTTAAGTTGGTCAAACTTTGTAGGCTAGATAAATTTTCGCCAGTGATGTCGGTATTATTTAAGACAAGTTTTTCTAAATGTGCAAATTGCCCTATGGTTTTTAGGTCTTCATTTTTGATGGGCATATTTGATAAATTAAGAACGACCAATTGTTCTTTAATTTCTGTTAATTCTGCTAGTTGCTCAGGTTTAAAAGCTTGACGCACAAAGAAATCCGCTTGCAAGGCAGGAGAGCCATTTGCCAATGGAAAAATCACTCTAAAAGGAGTGTTGAGCTTCTGGCGCGTTTGTTCATTTGCTGGTTCAAAGTCGTAAGAAATCTCAGGAGTGGAAGAATGGCTCTTTTTATTTTTCTCCCAATATGCTTTTATAGGACTATTGACAGCCAATTGTTTAAGTGTCTTTTGTGTATTGGTTCCATCGTTAATCCAAGCGCTAAGTACCGCAATTTCTTCAGGAGTAAGCTGAGTTTTCCCCTTGGGTGGCATGTGCTTTTTGTCGTCAAGAGGCAAATTGGCACGTTCAATCAAATGACTTTGAAGTGCGTTACCACTCATCCAGATAGGTCCGTTTTTGCCTCCTTTTTTTAAGCCATCGAGAGTTGTCATCAGTAAGCCACCTTTAGTTTTTTGTTCATTGTGGCATTGATAACACTTTTCTTTTAAAATAGGCTGAATGACAGCTTCGAAAATGGGTGAATCTTCTGTAAATACAATGTCAGCTTCTACTTTATTATTAGGAAATAAATAATCCTCGCCATGAGTCAAACTTGCGCCATAATGCCCTGTAATCAATAGAACGGCAATACTCAATACTAAAGCTGAAGTAAAAATGCGTGGTTTGGTTGAGGGTTGATCAATGAGCCAAAGTCCATAACATAAAAAACTTAATACTATGCCAGCATATTTGTGCCAAGTGAGCAAGCTTGCCGTATAACCTTCTTCTTTTGACAAAAAGAAACCCATTAGTGCTGCAATATTGGCCGTAAAAGCTGTAATTGCTAAGACAAACTTCAAGAGCTTCTCAAAATTTTCCCCTTCAAATTTTTTCTTAAAAAACCAAAATAAACCCGCTACTAATAGCAATCCAATAGGCAAATGTAAAACCATAGGATGCATCCGACCTATGGTTTGTAAACCAAGAGGGATATTTACTTTTTCTTGAAAAACTAGCAAGAATAACAACAAAACATGCAGTGCAAAAAGTAAATAAGAAAGTATATGCTGAAAACGAGACATGTAAACGAATCAATATTTAGAAAGAAAATTGGTTTTAGAATAGGATAAAATTGATGAGATAAAGTATTAGTAATCATTAAATTACACTTAAATCTCATCACTCACAATTGAGCACTCATACTAAGCCATTAAGCCTGGTAATACTTTCCCTGCTAAATCGGTAAGTCGGTAACGACGCCCAAGGTGCTTGTATGTGAGTTTTTCGTGATTAATCCCCATCAAGTGCATCACAGTCGCATGGAAGTCATTGATATGTACGGGGTCTTTGACAATATTATATCCAAAATCATCCGTTTCGCCATAGACAGTACCTGGTTTTACGCCACCACCAGCCATAAACGTACAATAGGCTCTTGGATGGTGATCTCGCCCATAGTTATCTTTTGAGGCTGTTCCTTGTACATAATTGGTACGTCCAAATTCGCCACCCCAAATCACGAGTGTTTCGTCGAGTAAGCCCCTTTGTTTGAGGTCAGTAATCAAGGCAGCTGAAGCACGATCTGTGTCCATGGCTTGCATCGGCATTTCACCAACCAGATTACCGTGTTGATCCCAACCCTGATGATAAAGTTGAACGAAACGAACTCCTGCCTCAGAGAGCTTTCGAGCTAAAAGACAATTAGCTGCAAAAGTTCCAGGAACAAGACATTCAGGGCCATACATTTTGACAATATAGTCAGGCTCTTTACTTAGGTCGGTTAGTTCAGGAACAGCTGTTTGCATGCGATATGCCATTTCATATTGCTGTACTTTAGCTTTAATTTCAGGGTCGCCAAAATCGTCATAAGCCATGTTGTTGAGCTCTGCAAGATGATCTAACATTTTACGATGCGAAGCTCTATCAGAATTAGCAGGGTTATTGAGATACAAGATAGGATCCTCGCCGCTACTAAATACCACACCTTGATGGGTTGAGTCTAAAAATCCATTCGACCAAAGCTTAGAATATACCCCTTGTCCATTCCCTTTTCCTCTTGACAGCAAGACTGAAAATGCTGGTAGGTTTTTATTTTCACTCCCAAGACCATAGCTTACCCATGCACCCATACTTGGACGATTACCCTGTTGTGCACCTGTTTGCATAAATGTGAGGGCGGGGTCGTGATTAATGGCCTCAGTATGCATGGTTTTAATCATACAAATATCATCTGCAATATTGGCAATATTGGGAAACAACTCACTCATCCACATACCCGATTGACCATATTGTGCAAATTTAAAGTAAGACCCAACCAATGGAAATTTAGCCTGACTAGCCGTCATTCCCGTTAGGCGTTGCCCCATACGAATAGAGTCAGGCAATTCTTGACCAGCCATTTTGTTGAGTAAAGGTTTGTACTCAAAACTTTCGTATTGTGAGGGAGCACCATTTTGAAACAAATAAATAACACGCTTTGCTTTTGGGGCGAAATGGGCTATCCCAAGAGGTAAACCTTCAGCATCATCAGCCGAACCTCTAAACAAATCGGGCACCAACAAAGAGCCTAGTGCAAGTCCACCAATACCCGCAGCCATTTTTCCCATGAAGTGTCTGCGGTTAATATTCAGACGATTTTCTATAAATTCATTCTTATTCATCTTATATGATTGGGTGCTTTATTCTGTTGAGTATTAGTATAAAAGTAGGAAGACGTTATTAGTTAATAGTCTGATTACTGGACAAAACGAGAAAAGGTATTTAGACTTTTTCAATGAATGTTTAAATACAGTTTAAAACTGTTAAAAAAATGAGTCCAAGACTAAGTCTTGAACTAGTAAATTCAATTTTGTCCAGTAATAAGGTTAATAGTATGTTGGTCATTTAAAGGCATTCATATTCAAAAGGTTATAGTCAAATTACACCTCAGATATACTATTAATTTAATCTTTCCAATTACTTAAAGGATATTTATCAGAGGTATCAAAGGTGAATATTTTCTGCCGTATGCCCATAGCCGACAGCTTATTTCATAATTGCCTCTTCGAGATTATACATCATAAGTACCGATTGCATGAGGGCTGCGGCAGTAGGACGTAAATTGGTCTTATCCTGCGTTTTTGCCGATGCTAACAAGGACGGCTTCTCTCCTACTTTCAAGAGTTTCAGTGCTTTTTGAGGATTTTGACTAAATACTTCTTTTTCATTGGTAAAATATTTTTCAAATATTGTCAGCTCTTTTTCTTTTCCATTTCGACAAAGAACCGTGCGGAAGGCCTTTTTGATTTTATCCTCATCCGTAGTATTTTCAAGCGCTATTTTTTCTGCTAATACTCTAGCCGATTCTAAAATGACAGGGTCATTTAGCATCACTAATGCTTGTAATGGCGTATTGGTTCTTGAACGTTTTACTTCGCATTGATCTCGATTTGAAGCATCAAAAATCAACATAGAAGGTGGTGGAACAGTACGTTTGATAAATACATACATTCCTCTTCGGTAAAGACTATCTCCGTGGTCTTGGATATAACTTTTGAGGCTTCCTCTGCCAGAGGTGGCTACTTCCCAAAGACCTTTAGGCTGGTACGGTTTTACGCTTGGTCCACCAATCACAGGGCTTAACAAGCCACTAGTAGTGAGTACAAAATCACGTACCAACTCGGCTGAGAGACGCATACGAGGTGCACGAGACAGCAAAATATTTTCGGGATCTTTGGCTAAATGTTCTTTGGTGATAACAGCCGATTGTTTGTAAGTAGCTGACATGACAATTTGTTTCACCAAGCGCTTGATATTCCAGTGATTGGTACGAAAATCTACAGCAAGCCAGTCGAGTAACTGAGGGTGAGACGGCAACTCGCCTTGCATACCAAAATCCCCTACAGTTTTGACTATCCCACGAACAAAAAACTCTTGCCATATTCGATTGACAAAAACTCTTGCCGTAAGAGGATTTTTCTCATCTGTAAGCCATTGAGCTAAACCAAGGCGGTTTTTCGAATATTTCTTTTGATTAAATGGCAGTAAAAAATTAGGCATTTGAGCCTCAACAAGCTCAGAAGGCTGGTCATAATTCCCACGACTCAGTACATGCGTTTTTCGCAGGGTATCCGCATCTTGCATTACCATTACCGAAACATCGGCGGTATCTCTTTTATTGATAAATCTCAGAATGCTTTTTATGTCCTTAGTTGTTAACTTAAGGTTGGGAGGATCGGCAAAAGAGGCATCAATGGTACCAAACAGACCTTTTTCGGGCACTTGATTGAAAAAGGCAAACGCGCTGTAATAGTCTTTTTGTTTGATAGGATCATATTTATGGTCATGACATTTGGCACATTCGTAAGTGAGGGCCAAAAAGGTTTTACCAAAGGTATTGGTACGATCAGTCACATATTCGACACGGTATTCCTCATCAATTACGCCACCTTCTTGTGTAATTTTATGGTTGCGGTTGAAGCCAGTAGCCAACACAGCCTCTTTCATGCGTGGATTTTGGAGATTACCTTTTTGATTTTTGACAATGATATCTCCAGCCAATTGCCATGTCAAAAATTTACTATAACTATAATTTTTATTGAAAGCATGAATAACCCAATCGCGCCAAGGCCACATGGTACGTAGTCCATCATCCTGATAGCCATGTGAATCGGCATAACGTGCAACATCTAGCCAAGAAATCGCCATTTTTTCACCATAGTGTGGCGAAGTAAGTAATTCATTGACTACTTTTTCGTAGGCATTTGGGGAAGGGTCATTCAAAAAATGTTCTTGTAGTTCGAGTGAAGGAGGAAGCCCTGTAATATCTAAACACACCCTTTTTAAGAGTCTTTCTTTATCCGCTTCTTCGTTGGGCTTTAGGCCATTTTCTTCCATTTTTGCTAAAGTAAAATAATCGATAGGGCTTTGAGGCCAATCGGTATCATTTACTTTGGGTAATTGAGTTTTTTGAGGTGCTGTAAATGCCCAATGAGGTTTGTATTTTGCCCCTTGTTTAATCCACTTTTCAATCAAGGTGATTTCTTGCTCTGTCAGTTTGAGGTTCGAGTTTAATGGAGGCATTATATCAGCAGTATCTTTTGTAACAATGCGTAACCACACAGCCGACTCATGGGGTTTTCCTGGTACAATAGCATGAAATTTGGGATTATCCTTAAGACCAGCGTAGGCAGCTTCTTCGGTATCTAGACGTAAATTAGCTTCTCTTTTGTTGGCATCGGGACCATGGCACTGAAAGCAGCGATCGGAGAGAATGGGGCGAATATGATAATTATAATCTACCTCACCCGCAACAGTATCAGTCGACGCACTGCTTCCATTTCTCAGAAAACAAGCCGAAGTGATACAACACAAAGACACGAATAAGATTAGTAAAAGCTTGTTAGCCAACAAGTATGTCAATAGTTTGTTGTTCATGAAATGACAGAAATAGTTTGATATTGATGAACATTATTACTTCTAAAGGCCAAAACAATATCGTAATACCCAAACACTTTTTTAGATAAAATTAAATTCTATCTAGGAATTGTAATACTGTTTTATCCTGAATCCCTAGTAATAGTCTCTCTCATTTCTATGAATCTGTTCACTTCTTATCTCATTTTAGCAAATCTCTTTTACTTTTGTAACCTGCCTTTAGCTCTAGGTGTTATGCCGTAGGCTTCTTCATGAAATAGTAGAAGCTGTTCTGCATAATGCCTACGGCTTATAGCCCAAAGCGCATTAATACAATTTTACATGAAAGAATACAAACAGCTGTTTTTTAAAGATATACAGTCACCCGTAGGAGAAATTAGGTTGGTAGCAACAGGCGAAGGGCTTACAGCTATATTATGGGAGGGGGAAGATTATCAACGAACCAAACTGCCTGTTCCTGAAAGAGATGATGCGAATCCAATTCTTTTACAAACAGAATTACAACTGGCAGAATATTTCGAGAAAAAAAGAACGACATTCGATATACCACTGGATTATTACGGAACAGACTTTCAAATGAGTGTTTGGAATGCCCTGCTTACAATACCCTATGGCGCAACAAAAACATACGGTGATATTGCTCGTTTATTGGGTGACATAAAAACCGTGAGAGCAGTTGGTGGAGCACTGAATAAGAATCCGATTTCGATTATTGTTCCTTGCCATAGAGTAGTTGGAACATCTGGAAAGCTGGTAGGTTTTGCAGGAGGATTGAGAAATAAATCTTTGTTACTCGATTTGGAAAGTAGCCTCAGAACTCCAATGCTTTTTTAGTACATCCATGTCAAACTAATTTGTTACACCTTATGATAGAGTTTGCTGTCATACAAAACTCTATCATAAGATGTAATACTGTCTTACAGATTATTCTATCACTAACCAAGTGTAGCCTTCTGCAGGTATTTTTACTTTTACCTGAATTTCATGGTTTTGGTTCAATAAATATACCTTTGAGGAGCCTTCTTTTTCTCTGACTTTTGCTTCTTTAGTCAAGCCCGAATAGTACAAAGGAAGCGTAATAGTTCGCTCAATATCTTCTTTATTAGGATTATACAACATTGCTAGCCCTTTTTGTAGTAGCGTACTCGATACATGCAATAGTCCATCCCAATCCCGTCCATCGGCACGACGAAGCTGAATCATGTCGGCATTCAAAATGTCTCGATATTTTTTGTACCAGCTAATTGTTTTCTGAACTACTGCTTTTGTAGCGTCTGTATCATACAAGCGTGGTCCTCGATAGCAGGCTTGTACACCAGCTCCATAGTAAATCATCATCAATTGCTCATAATCGCTAAGATGCTCATTGAGAGGCTCTAAGATTGCACTTTCATCGCCACCTTGGTATTTTGTTAATGGTACAAATCCCCAACTCATTGCACTCGTTTTTTCGATTGTGCCATCATGAATATTTTGTCTATTGAGGATACGTTGTTGTTCTCTACTTAGAGAGAAATTTACCTCACGATACCCCAAGGCTATTTTATGAGTTCCATCCAAAAAATACCAATCAGGCGCATTGATATATACGCCTCTTTCGTTTAACCAACGATAAAGCTCTTTTTGAATATTCATCTGTTTCCATTGAGAATCAGCCAATCCTTCATGACCAGGGTGCTGTGTAGAAGCACAGACATCGCCAGGATAAGGGCCATCATTTTCCCATATATCAAAATGGGTTACTTCAAAAAATTGCTTGATTTTATCTCGATAATTAAGTCCCCATTTACTCCCAAAACAAGGAGCATTACCAAAAAATGCGTGCCCAGTTTTTCCCGTAACTGGGTCAACAACATCATTTTCGTCATCGATTCGTCGGCTACTAAATAGAGAATATCCTCCCAACAAAATTCCTTTGCTATGTGCATAATCAGCCAGTTTTTTCCAGCGAGTCAAATTCGTTTCGCTAACATCTTCCATATTGAGGTGACTCCCAAAACTCAAAATCAGCGCTTCGTATCCTGTTGATGCGCACTGATTAATACAATTAATGACTTGTTCATCATTTTGACTAACTAAGTGCATAAAAATCGGATTTTGAGTAGTCCAAGGAGCGATGGTTCTATACATTTTTCGAATCATCATACCTCTACGCTGACGATCATACGAATCCATTAAGAGCTCATGCGTGCGCACTGATTTGAAGCTTTCACCATGAACAATCTTGATATGGGATACTTTTTCTGGATATACCTCAAACAAACATGGGGTTTCGTAATTATAATTTACCTGAGAGGTATAAGTCGAATCTGTTAGCCAATGGGTGGTTTGATCGCTAATGTCATAGCGCATAGCATTGTTAAAAGCATAATTGGTTTCGAAATATATACCATGTTGTTTTTTCATCTGAGTAGGGCTTCCTACAACAGCACTTTCTTCCTCTACAAGACCCAATATTTCATTGACTACCCTATCAACATATATCGTCTTACCAGTTTGGTTCTCTATCTCTACCCATTTGATAATCAATGGAATATTATCGTATATCTCATAGTTGACTTGTACTTTTATCCCTTGCAAACCTTGGTCTTGAGGCACAAAACTTAGTTTCAATCTTTTACCTTCGAGACGCTTCGTATTGGGTACCCAAGTATTAGCTTTCCAATTAACAAAAGGCTCTACGGGTTTTACTTCAAAAGATTGATAAACAAAATCCGATGTACCCTTTTTCAAATCTTTCAACCATTCTTTCTTCAGATAAGCGTTTTCTTTTTGTCCCTGTAGACCCCCTACTTGATATATTTTACCATTGATTGTCACACGAGCTTCGGGTTTGACAGACCGAATCAATTGTTGCTGAGTACTTTGATTAAAATAGTCATAACAGGCCAAGTTTTCACCTAGAAAAAAGCTTCGTCGAACCAACCCGTTATCTAGCACTATTTCAGAATTCGTAATGTTGACTTGGGATTTTTGGGGAATAGAGCCGACAAGCCAGTCTTTGACAAGAGCTTGATGTTGAGCCAATAAAGAAATTGTTGCTTTCGCCAAGAAAGCAATAATTAAGATGATTTTTTTCATGAGTTAAATATATCTAAGGTTTGAAAATTGGGATTAAAGGGAGCGAAACAAAAGGTTATTTCTTTCCTTTTAACTTTTAGAAAAGAAGAACGCTAGAAAAAATACCCTTTGTTGGTAGTCAATTTACACAGCAAAATGGGGTTCTAGTTAATCATCTTTTTGATTACCTCCAACAATAGCGGAATCCCTGGATTTCGATTATCCTTGTTCCAAACCAATGATAACGTAGTTCGCTGTGGAATATCAATTAAGTCTAAAAACTCCACATTGATGTTATAGCCGTTCTTGAGTGAAGAAGGTACAATAGCAACCCCTAATCCTTCTGACACTAAATTGAAGATACTCAGCGCATTGACGGTTCTTAATGTTACGTTTGGACTAAAATCATAATCCTTGAAAATACTCATCACCAAGTCATAATATGAGGTACTGTATTGTCTAGAAAAAAGAATGAATGACTCCTCTTTAAAATCCAGTAAATCAACGGGCACTTTATTTTTTAGGGGGTGGTCTTTAGGAACTACCAGTGAGAAGTGTTCTTTCGAAATAGCTACCGAATTGATATGCTCATGCGATTCGCTGATGCGTACAAAACCAAAATCAAGTTCTTTTCGCTGTAGCATTTCTATTTGTATTTCATTACTCAGCTCGTTGAGTGTGATATCTATCAAAGGTTGCTTATGTTTTAGTTCAACCAATAATTGTGGGAGAATAGTCTGAACTGCCGAACCAATAAAACCAAGCTTTAGGGAGGTAATTTTTCCCTCTGTAATTTTTTCAACCTGCGATTGAATATTATCTATTTGGGTAAAAAGTAAATCTACTTCTTGTTTCAGATACGCGCCAGCGGGCGTTAATGCTACAAATCTTTTGCCTCTTTCAAACAAGGTAGCGTGATAAATTTCTTCCATTTGCTTGATTTGTCGAGTCAGCCCAGGCTGCGAAATACAGAGTCGCTCAGCGGCTTTTCGAAAATGTAATTCCTCTGCTAATATCTTAAAATAAAGAAGATGACGAAGTTCTATTTGATAATTCATAGTTATCAATTATTGACAAAATTGGTATTTCTAATTATTAAAGATAGAATATACATTTGTGAAAGACTAAAACTTATGGAACATTTTCATTACGGAGACGATTTTTTGAAGAGCTCCACCGCATTACATATTGCCCAAGGTAAAGTAAAGGGTATTTTGAAGGAATCAACCAAGGAAGGTATCAGACAAAGTGCTGAATATGTGGCAACTATTGTCGAATCAGGAAAGGTTGTTTACGGTATCAATACAGGATTTGGCTCGTTGTGTACCACGATCATCAATCCAAAAGACACACATCGATTACAAGAAAATATCTTAAAAAGTCATGCTGTAGGCGTTGGCGAACCCATCGAGGAATCCTTGTCCAAATTGATGCTGATTTTAAAAGTTCATGCCCTAAGTAAAGGCTTTTCAGGGGTACAACTTAGCACCATTGAGCGGATTATTTGGCATATCGAAAACGATGTAATTCCTGTTGTTCCCAAACAAGGTTCTGTCGGAGCTTCGGGTGATTTGGCGCCTTTATCGCACTTGTTTTTGCCTTTAATTGGTTTAGGAAAAATATTTTTCAACGGAAAAATGCAAGATACAGCCTCTGTCCTTCAACTATTTGGCTTAGAACCAATAGCCTTGCATGCGAAGGAGGGTCTAGCCCTTATCAATGGGACACAATTTATGGCAGCCCATGGCATTAAGGCAGTTGTTGAAATGAATCGCTTGATGGATAACGCCGATTTGATTGCAACGCTTATGGTAGAAGGGCTAAACGGTTCAATGAAACCTTTTTTCCAAGAAATTCATCAATTACGACCTTACAAAGGAAATGTTTTTGTAGCCAGTACGATCTATAATCTCCTTCAAGGCTCTTCTATTGTGGCTTCGCATGCACATTGCTCTCGTGTACAAGACCCCTATTCTTTGCGTTGTATTCCGCAAATTCATGGCGCATCACGAAATGCTTGGTTACATCTCAAGGAAGTTATTGAAATAGAAATCAATTCGGTGACTGACAATCCTATCGTCATTAATGATGAACTGACCATCAGTGGGGGCAATTTTCATGGTCAACCTATTGCTATGCCAATGGACTACGCTACGCTAGCAAGTTCAGAATTAGGAAATGTCTCTGACCGACGTGTGTATCTATCTCTGGAAGGCGCAACTAATGGCGTACCTAGGCTATTGATGAAAGATACAGGGCTCAATTCGGGTTTCATGATTTTGCAATATACAACCGCTGCGTTGGCGAGCGAAAACAAAAGTCTGTGTTTCCCTGCCAGTGCAGATAGTATTCCTACATCGATGGGACAAGAAGACCATGTGAGTATGGGTTCTATTTCGGGTAGAAAACTTTTGCAAGTTATTGACAACGTCGACAAAATCATGAGTATAGAATTACTCTGTGCAGCACAAGCCAAAGATTTTCATACGCCGCTGACTTCTACGCCTATCATCGAAGCTATTCATGCGCATATTCGCCAGTCCATTCCACATATTGAAGAAGACCAACCTATGCAGGAGCTTTTAGACAAGGCTTTAGTATTGATAAAATCAGGCGTTTTGGTTGAAGTGGCAAAACAAACCGCACAAAAACAGCAAATCGAGTTTTGGGGTACAGGGGTTGAACATTTTGAAAACTTCTAAGCAAATGGATAATACTTTTTTAATAGGACCTTTCAAGCAATTATTGACTTTGCAAAACCTCCCGATCAAAGGAGCTTTGAGAGATGATGATTTGGAAATACTAGATAACGGAGGTTTGTATATAAAAAATGGTTTGATTGAAGAAGTAGGTAATTGGGGTGTATTAAATCAAACGCTTTCTCCAGATATTCAAAGAGTTGCTATTGATGAAAATAGCATTTGCTTACCTTCTTATATCGACTGTCATACACATATTGCTTTTGGAGGAAACAGAGCCAATGATTTTGCCATGCGCAATGCAGGTCGTTCTTATTTAGAAATTGCCGAATCAGGTGGTGGTATTTGGAGTACCGTTCAGCATACACGTGCTTGTTCACAAGAAGAACAAACGCAATTAATTCTAGAAAGAGCGTACCAGCTATTACAGCAAGGAATTACCACCATTGAGGTAAAAAGTGGTTATGGATTAAGTATCGAAGAA
The DNA here is from genome assembly GCF_009905545.1 of Cellulophaga sp. BC115SP. Classification (GTDB taxonomy): domain Bacteria; phylum Bacteroidota; class Bacteroidia; order Cytophagales; family Spirosomataceae; genus Flectobacillus; species Flectobacillus rivi. The sequence goes on from NZ_JAAALB010000040.1 coordinate 38,904, forward strand.
GAACTTAAAACGCTTCGAGCTGTTCAAAAAGCCCATCAACGTTCTAGTGTCGATCTGATAGCTACTTGTTTGGCGGCGCACATCAAGCCCAAAGATTTTGATGGTACTTCTGAGCAGTATTTACAGAAAATCGCCCATGTGTTGTTTCCCATTCTACAAGCTGAAAATCTTTGTCATAGAATAGATGCTTTTGTAGAAAAAAGCGCCTTTTCGGCTCAAGAGATTTTGCCCTATTTACAAAAAGCCAAAGTACTTGGTTTTGACATAACCCTTCATGCCGACCAGTTTACAACCTCTGGTTCACAAGTTGCCATCAACCTAGGAGCATTGTCAGCCGACCATCTTGAAGCCTCAGGAGACATTGAAATACAAAACCTTGCCAACTCCAATGTCGTAGCCGTGGCATTGCCCGCAGCATCGTTGGGATTAGGCTGTGATTTTACCCCTGCTAGAAAACTACTTGACGCAGGCGCGTCGCTAGCCATTGCAACAGACTGGAATCCTGGTTCGGCACCGATGGGGCAGCTAATCGCTTCGGCAAGTATTCTGGCAACGATGCAAAAACTTAGCAATGCCGAAATTTTGGCAGGGATTACTTTTCGTGCAGCCAAAGCTTTAGGATTGGCGGATAGAGGTAGGTTGCAAAAAGGGTATCTCGCTGATTTTGTCTTGTATCAAACCAATCATTATCAACAAATTATCTACCAACAAGGGCGTTTACAGCCTTTTGAGGTATGGAAAAATGGTCAAAGAATTTTCAATAAATAAAGTAGTTTTTTCTGATAGACTAATAAAATACTTTTCCAAATGACTGATTTTCAAAGACATATTCTTCAAGGTATTCCAGCTACATTACCTCCCAAGGCAGTTTATGACCCTTCTGTGAGTCATGCGCCTAAGCGTAAAAGTATTTTGACAAAGGAGGAAGAAAAGTTAGCCATTCGCAATGCGCTTCGCTATTTTCCGAAAGATTGGCATATCGAACTAGCCACAGAATTTTTGGAAGAATTACGTAGCTATGGACGAATTTATATGTATCGATTTCGTCCTCAATACCCCATGTATGCTCGTCCCATAGAGGAATATCCTGCTCAATCTCAGCAAGCTGCGGCTATCATGTTGATGATTCAAAATAATCTCAATCCTGCGGTAGCACAACATCCGCACGAGCTTATTACTTATGGTGGCAATGGGGCTGTTTTTCAAAACTGGGCTCAATATTTACTGACCATGCAGTATTTATCCTCCATGACCAACGAACAAACCCTACATATATACAGTGGTCATCCAATGGGGCTTTTCCCCTCATCTCAAAATGCCCCTCGAGTTGTGGTAACCAATGGCATGATGATTCCCAATTACTCAAAACCTGACGACTGGGAAAGGTTTAATGCTTTGGGCGTAACGCAATATGGGCAAATGACCGCTGGTTCGTATATGTATATAGGTCCTCAGGGAATTGTTCACGGCACAACGATTACGGTCATGAATGCGTTTCGTAAAACACTTCCAAAAGGGGAAAATCCCCAAGGAAAAGTCTTTGTAACTTCAGGTTTAGGCGGTATGAGTGGTGCACAACCCAAGGCTGGCAATATTGCGGGGTGTATTACTGTTTGTGCTGAGGTAAATGCAGTTGCTGCTCATAAAAGACATCAACAAGGTTGGGTAGATGAACTCATCGACAATATGCCCTCCCTCCTATCTCGTACCAAACAAGCCATTGAGCAACAAGAAGTTGTATCCATTGCCTATGTTGGAAATATTGTAGAAGTATGGGAATCTTTTTACGAAAACGATATTTTTATTACCCTCGGTTCTGACCAAACTTCTTTACACAATCCTTGGTCGGGCGGTTATTATCCAGCAGGATTATCGTTTGAAGCAGCAAACAAAATGATTGCTGAAAGTCCTGATATTTTTGTTAAAAAAGTAAAAGAATCCCTCGTAAGACACGTACAAGCTATTAATAAACACACAGAACGAGGAACCTATTTCTTTGATTATGGCAATGCTTTTTTGTTGGAAAGTAGTCGAGCTGAGGCTGACATTTGGGCAACAGATGGCATTAGTTTTAAATATCCTTCCTATGTACAAGACATTTTAGGGCCCATGTGCTTTGATTATGGCTTTGGTCCTTTCAGATGGGTATGTACCTCTGGAAAAGAGGAAGATTTACTAACAACAGACCAGATTGCCCTTCAAGTATTAACCCATTTGCGCAAAGAAGCTCCTGAAGAAATCACCCAACAAATGGATGATAATATCAAATGGATTACTGAAGCTGCCAAGAACAAATTAGTGGTCGGCTCGCAAGCCAGAATTTTGTATGCCGATGCCATAGGTCGAATCTCTATTGCCCAAGCATTTAACCAGGCTGTAAAAGATGGTATTCTGAGCGCACCAGTGGTATTGGGTCGCGACCATCATGATGTAAGTGGAACCGATTCGCCCTACAGAGAGACCAGCAATATTTATGACGGCAGTAGATTTACGGCAGATATGGCAATTCATAATGTGATTGGAGACAGCTTTCGGGGTGCTACTTGGGTTTCTATTCACAACGGTGGTGGCGTTGGTTGGGGCGAAGTAATCAATGGAGGTTTTGGAATGCTGTTGGATGGCTCAGAACAGTCTGCTGAAAATCTGCGAAAGATGCTATTCTTCGACGTCAACAATGGTATTGCTCGCAGAGCATGGGCACGCAATAAAGAAGCCATGCAAGCCCTTGAAACAGAGCTTGCACGTACTTCTTCACTCAAAGTAACAAAAGCCCATTTGGTAGATGATGAGGTAATCAATTACCTTTTCGAGTAGCGATTAGACATTTCCTACCATATTTTTATTTACTCTTTCCCATAGATTATGGACATTTTTCATATCATCAAACCTACAGCGCCAGTTGTACCCATGGTCATCAGCTGTCCGCATGTGGGAACTTATATTCCTAATTTCATTCAAACAAAGTTAAACCCTGAAGTATTATTTCATTTGGATGATACCGATTGGTTTGTGCATCAATTATATGATTTTGCTCCAGCGTTGGGCATCACAACGATAATGGCAACTCATCATCGTTGGGTAATAGACCTCAACCGTGACCCTAACAATCAGGCATTGTATAACGATGGTCGAGTCATAACGGGCGTAGCTCCTACTACAGATTTTAATGGAAATCGTTTATACCAAGCTAACCAAGAGCCTAATGATGATGAAATACAAAAACGAGTAGAACAATTCTTTATTCCTTATCATCAGAAATTAGAGGTGCTTTTACAACAACTAAAAAAACAATTTGGTCATGTATTATTGCTCGATGCCCATTCTATCCGTAAACAAGTATTAGGTATTCAGTCTTCGCCATTTCCTGATTTAATTTTAGGAAATAACGATTCTCTAACTTCTACTTTGGCTTTGGATGTGTCGGCACAAGCCATTTTGTCGGGCAGCGATTATTCTTTTTCATATAATCATCCTTTTAAAGGGGGTTACATTACAAGAAGTTTTGGAAAACCAGCGCAAGGTTTTTATGCTCTTCAATTAGAAATGGCTAAAACAAATTACATGGATGACTCCGAAATAAAATATGACGAAGCTCGTGCAGACAAAATCAAAGTACTTTTAAAAACCCTTTGTGAACAACTTTTGGAACAATTGAAATAATAATTCATGTATGAAAATCCAAAAATATCTATTCAAAGCCCTTCTCTCTCCAGAAGGTTGGTTAGAACAGGCAGTCGTAACAGTTGATTCGTTGGGAAAAATAGAATCTATCAAACAATATATTGCTGATGAAACCATTGATGAGCGGGTAAAAGGATATGTTTTACCCGGTTTCCAAAATGCTCATTCTCATGCTTTTCAATATGCTATGGCGGGTTTGGCTGAGTATCATGAAGGGCAAACTGATGATTTTTGGAGCTGGCGCAATGCCATGTATGATTTGGCTCTGCGTGTTTCGCCAGAACAACTCGAAGCCATTGCGACACAACTATATGCTCAAATGGCCTGCATGGGCTATACTGCTGTAGCCGAATTTCATTATTTACATCATCAACACAACGGAAAGCCTTTTGAAAATACCTCAGAAATGGGACAAAGTCTCATGCGGGCAGCACAGCGAGCGGGACTTCATTTGACTTTAATACCAATTCTGTATCAACAAGGTGGTATTCATCAGCCTCCAACTGAAAAACAAAGGCGGTTTATTCATGCAGAGATAGAAGATTTTTTTACCCTAATCGAATCTTCAAAACAAGCATCATCAACATTCGAAAGAGTGAATATTGGCATTGGTGCTCACTCGATTCGGGCGGTTAATCTAGAAAATTTAAGAAGGCTTGTCGCCTATCGTTTGCCTAATCAAGCATTTCATATTCATATTGCCGAACAGCTCAAAGAAGTAGAAGATGCACAAAGAAACCTAAAGCAGCGACCTGTAGAATGGCTTTTTTCAAATATCGAAGTAGACCAGCATTTTCATTTAGTACATGCTACCCATATTACAGCAAAAGAAATGGAGATGATTTCGACCTCACAAGCCAACGTCGTGATTTGTCCCTCTACAGAAGCCAACTTAGGAGATGGGATTTTTCCTTTTAATGCTTTTTATGCTAAAAATGGGAATTGGAGCATCGGTACTGATAGCCATATTGGGCTCAATCATTTAGAAGAATTACGTTGGCTCGATTACGGACAAAGGCTTATCCATCACCAGCGCACTTCCTTTATTCATCAAGGTCAGCCAGATGGTGCACAAAATGCCTTAATAAGTAGCTGGAAAGGCGGAAGAAATGCAATGGGCTTATCTGCAGCACATTTTTTTGAAATAGGGGATTATTTCGATGCCGTCGTGATAGATGCCTCTGAGCCTTTAATTGCGACTACCTCTTTGAAACACCTTTGTAATACTGTACTTTATGCTCAAAATCAAAGTATGATTTACGGGACTATTTCAGCAGGAAAATGGATTGTGAAACAAGGAAAACACCAACATGCAGAATCTATTAACAAGAATTTTGTTGAAACTATTCGTAAAATGGCTAATCGATAAATCTGTTTTCTAAAAAATATTGCTCGAATAAAGAATCAAGGTAATCAATTCTTCATTCAAGCAATATTTTTGTGGGCTTAACAAATGTTCATAAAAAAATAAGTATAAATACCCTATCTATTTCCTTTGTGGTTATATTTCCAATAAAATGTAATAGATTTAAAAATATTTACATTTTCTCGTTAAACAGACATATACTTCTCTTCCAATTAACCACATTATTAATATCTTATTTAGCCTTATTATAAATGAGTCAATTGTTGTTATTGGATAGTTATAGCTCAGATACTGGTGATTTAACCGTTTTTGAAAGAATCTTTCCCGAACACATCAAAAGAGTGTGTTTTATTCAAGGAGATGACAATATCACTTATGGGGGATATCGTCATAAATCCACTAAATTAGCATTAGTTTGCCTTTCTGGAAACTGTCGCGTCAATTGCAAAAATACCTCTGTACAAGAACAATTTGTGTTGGATTCAGCACAGAAATGCTTGCTTTTATGTCCAGATGACTGGTTTTTAATTGATTATTTTTCAAATGATGCCAAACTTCTTGTCATAGCTAATCAGCCCTATTGTACCGAAGAGCTGGTTCATGAGCCTTGTTAAAAAGATTTCATATCTACAACAAAACGATATTTGATGTCTCCTTTTTCCAGACGCTCAAAAGCCTCATTGATTTGCGATACACCTATCAGTTCAATAGTTGTACCCATATTTTTTCTTTTTATTTTATGTCAAAATGAATCGTTACATCACTATTTCCCACAGCAGAGGCAAGTCCAGAGGTATCAATGATACTGCCAAGTTTGGTATAGCTATAGGTAGTTGATAATGGTTGGTAAAAAAGTACGAATGTATTGGCACCATACATCATCAAATCACCAGTACTAATACCTGAGGGAACAGTTGGAGTAATAGGTAAGTTTTTAGGGAGACTAGCATATTTTTCATTGGCATTAAGCTCTGTCATCTTCAAGGTCAAAGGCAATAGCGCTTTAAATGACTTTGCTGTTTCATTATTCAAAAGAACAGCCGTAAATGATTGATTACCAATCTTCACTACAATGCTATCTTCTTTCATGCTAATTGAATCTTTGGGAGCTTCTTCTAAAACGATACTCTTATTGGGGAGTGTAGCACTTTTCTCACACGCAATACCACCTGCCAAGATGCTTCCTATCAGTACTATTTGTTTTATCATGATAAGTATGATTATGAAGCCTCCTGATTTACCAAAGCGTACTCCTCTGCTGTTACTGGCTGTAGCCATGTTACTTGGACACCTTCTTTAAAGTTGGTAATAGCAATATGCGTCATTGCTGAACTGTTTGAAGCGCCGTGCCAGTGTTCAATATTTTCAGGGATATTCACAACATCTCCTTTGGTAATTTTACGAGCAGGGTTTCCTTTTTCTTGATAAAATCCTTCTCCTTCAATGACGATAAGCACTTGTCCTTTGGGATGTGTATGCCAGTTGGTTCTGGCGCCAACTTTGAAAGTTACACTCCCTGCCGAAAATTCGTTGTTATGGTCTTGTCCGACCAATAGAGTTAAAAATGCTTCCCCTGTAAACCAGTCTTGTGGCAATGGTTGTCCCAAGGGAAAGAGGCTATTTTCTGCTGACATTTTCGTAGATGTTTTCGTGAAAGATATTTGCAAAGGTAGGTTGAGAAAGGCTCTACTATTTTATAAAAAATACGGTTTTCATTACCAATTTTACCGAAGTATTTCCCATTATTGACTAGCAGATTAATCGTAAGGTTATTGTTCAAAGCTTTTAATTACCCTCGCAGGAACTCCTGCTACCACGGTATTGTTAGGAACGTCTTTACTCACGACTGCTCCAGCAGCAACAACAGCGTTTTCGCCAACCGTTACGCCAGGTAAAATAGTTGCCGCAGCCCCAATCCAAGCATTTTTCTTGATATGTACCTTTCCTAATACCAATGCTTTTCGTTCACTCGGATGCAACGGATGACTTTCAGAAATAAGACTTACTTTAGGAGCGATCATGACGTCATCTTCGATAATAATTCCTCCCAAATCCAGAAACGTACAATCGTGGTTGATAAAAACATTTTTCCCTAGCTGGATAAACCCACCAAAATTGGTATGAAAAGGAATAAACACAGTGGTGCTCTCATCTATGTTTATTCCTATAATTTGAGAAAGTGTTTCTCTTGCTTGTTGTATATCAGTGGCGGTATTTAGTTTTGCAGACAGTTGCATTGTTTGCGATACTTTTTCCATGATTTTAGGATATTCTGGGTCATGGAAAGAAATCGTCTCGCCTGCGAGCATTCTTGTGAAAATATCGTTTGAGGATGTATTCATTTTAAAAGATTTTGTGAATCATAGGTTGGTAGTAAGTGTCAAAGATAAATTGTGAGTTAGGACTGTACGAAGGATTTCAAACTATTGCGGATTTGAGATTTCTGATTTCGGAAATGAAGCAAAATACTTTTATTTTTTACAAAATATAGAAGCTTACACTTCCGAAATCCAACATCCGAAATAAAAAGTTTTTATAACCTTTCGTACAACCCTAACCCTCAATTCATCATTAGCATATTGGAATAGCTTGACGAATAACAGCTCATAAACTAATGCCTAACAACTTACCCCTATTTCGTACTAACTTAAGTTATCTATATCAAATGGCATTTTACGTACACGGATACCTGTTGCCGCAAAAATTGCATTGGCTAGTGCTGGCGCTACAGGAGGCAGACCGGGCTCTCCAACACCTTTGATTGTTTTACCACCTTCTGCCAAGATATGTACCTCTATTTGAGGAACTTCGTTTATTCTTAGTACAGGATTATCATGAAAATTGCTTTGTTCTGTTTTCCCTTCAGCAAAGGATATTCCGTTTTTGATAGCGGCCGTAATACCCATTATCACGGCTCCTTCCATTTGTGCTTTTACAGTATCTGGATTTACTACTGTTCCTAAATCTATTACAACATAGACTTTATCAATCTTTACAGCCTTGTTTGATAGTTTTGTTACCTCTACGACGTGTCCACCCAAACCTGCAAAAAACTCCCATTGAGCTATACCACGTCCTTTACCTTTAGGAAGAGGTTTTTCCCATTTGGATACTTCTTTTAATTTGAGTAATAAACGTTTAGTATCCGATTCCTTGGTCAACATTGCTAATCTAAACTCCAAAGGGTCTTTACCTGCTGCGTGTGCCAGTTCATCAATAAAGCACTCGTGTGAAAAAGCCAAGGTCGAGCTGGTTACCGAACGCCACCAAAAAATAGGAACATGAATATCTGAATACACGAAAGTGTTTTTCATATTCGGAATTTCATATTGCTGGTGACTAATGCCTTCAGTCATATTTTGGTCAAGTTTCGTTTTGTCATGATTTGGGTCTAAAAATGACATAATGGTTGGCGAAATAACTTTATGTTGAAAAGCCACCAATTTACCATCTTCCGAAATAGCGCCTTTCATCGCCGAGAAGGTAGGCGGACGGTAAGGGCCAAACTGCGTATCGTCTTCTCTTGTCCAAATGAGCTTGACAGGCTTTTGAATAGATTTAGATAAATTGACCGCCTCAATAATAAAATCGATAGCTAATCTACGTCCAAAACCACCACCACTCAGTTGGCTATGCAAGGTAATTTGCTCTTCTTTTAACCCATATCTACCTGTCAAATCTCGTATAATATCAGAAGGTACTTGCGTTGATACCCAAATTTCTAAGGTATTGTTCTCTTTCCAATGTGCCGTACAATTCATTGCCTCCATCGGCGAGTGCGACACAAAAGGAGTTTCATAGAAAGCTTCTAATTTTTGGGAAGTGTTTTGATAGGTCTCATCAAATTTTCCCACATTAGCGTCTTCTACTCCTTCTTTTTGGGCTAATTGATGCAAAGAGTCTGTATAATCTTTTGAACTAAATGTTTCTTTTCCTTTATAATCCCAAGAAATTTTCAGGGCTTTTCTTCCTTGTAAAGCTGCCCAATAGTTTTTGGCGACTACGGCAACTCCTGTAGATTTATATACCCCAAATATGCGTTCTACTTCTATTACCTGCTCCACTCCTGCTATGTTGAGTGTTGCGGTTTTATCAAAGCTTTTTAGACTTCCTCCAAAAACAGGACAGCGTTCTACAGAGGCATATACCATATTTGGCACTTCTACGTCTATTCCGAACACTGCTTTGCCTGTCACCTTCAATGGAACATCTTGACGCTTGATGGATTTACCAAGTATCTTAAAGTCTTTGGCATCTTTCAAAGTTGGATTTTTAGGAACTTCCAATTTTGATGCTGTTTCTACTAATGCCCCATACTTTAAACTTTTACCTGTTGGTTTATGAAAAACCTGCGCTTTTTCGGCATAACATTCCGTAATAGGAACATTCCACTGCTGACTTGCGGCGGTAATCAGCATTTCGCGCGCAGCGGCTCCCGCTTTGCGCATATCAAAATAACTCGAACGTACCGAAAAGCTACCTCCCGAAAACTGAGCAGGACCAAACTTACTTTCTCCTCCTGTTTGTTGGACAATATATTGCTCTGGAGAAACTTCCAATTCTTCCGCAATCAAGGCTGTAATGGACTGATAGGTACCTTGTCCAATTTCTGGTTTGGAATTAAAAATGGTAATTTTTCCTGTATCCTCGATAATAATGTATGGTGTGAAATTGTAGGGTGTCGATGCTACATCCAGAGATGTCATTACCTCTAATTCTTGAGCTTTTGCTGAAGAATTAGAAACACCCAAAATAATTGCCGCTCCCGATAAACCTGCATATCGTAAAAAATCACGGCGCTGAATCTGTTTAGATGACATAGTTGTAAAGTTTAGCGAGTGTTTGAAGGGCGTTTAGTAGTACCTTTTTCTGTTTTCAACTCCTTAGCAGCTGAATGAATAGCCTTACGGATACGCTCGTAAGTACCACAACGACAAATATTCCCCGCCATATAGGTATCAATATCTTCATCTGATGGATTAGGATTGGCTTTTAATAAAGCCACAGCTGACATTATCTGACCTGACTGACAATAGCCGCATTGAGGCACTTGTTCTTCAATCCATGCTTTTTGTACCACATGATCGATTTTGGCGGCGTGGAGTCCTTCCGAAACACCTTCGATGGTAATAATTTTACTACTTGCTTTTACGGTAGAAATTGGCGTTTGACAAGAACGAATCGCCTGTCCATCTACGTGAATTGTACACGCCCCGCACAAGCCCATACCACAACCAAACTTGGTACCTTTCAAACCAACATAGTCACGAAGTACCCAAAGCATAGGCGTTTCAGGTTCGGCTTCGACTTTAATCGTTTTGTTGTTGACAGATAATGTGTAAGTTTTCATTTCTTATTTCTGATTAAAGTTTTTACTAAAATTATAACTTAACATTACATTCCACATAAATTGTTTATTATCTGGAATAGTAGAAGTAAATGTCTGATTTATTGTTGATTGTATGGTAAAAGGACTCTCTTTTTTTGATAAAATACCTGTTAATGAGAGATATTTACCTGTGTAACCATCGGTATTCAAAAAATAGAAAGATGGTACAAGCTGGAATCTCAAATCACCTCCCAATTTTATGTTAGAAATACTGGTATTCAGAAACAAAACTTTGGTTTCTTGTGGTCCATGCAATTGTAGCGCATTTCCTTGCAAGTAAACAGCACTCACACTCCAATTGGATGTAATTTGATAATTGGGCATAATTTCATAGGCCAAAAATCTCAACATTTCCGTAATTTCTTGCGACGCAGTGTTATCTGAAACAATTCTTTTGACAAGCGTAAAAGCTGGATGTGCACTTACGCGTAAGCTAAACTTTTTTTGTTCGACTAATTGGTATCTCAACCAAAAAATCATTCCTCCTTTGCTGGCATCCGACACTAATCTTATGTCAGGATTGAAACTAAATCGGTTTTTACGCCATGCGAAATTGGTTACTACCGCTGGTCGATTTAAAGAGAAGGTTGGAATAATCGAAAAACCATTATTGGTCACTCCCACAAAACCGCTAAAGGTATTAACCGTTTTGGTACTGTCCTGTTGCCCATAAACGAGCCTACCCATGAGAGCAAATGCCATCAGGGTACATAATTTCATCAAGTTCATTTATATTGTGTTTTTGGATAATGTAAATCAGTTTCAAAATTATACTTTTGAAAGTCTAGTTTTTTTATAAATTTTACGGTTTTACTTACCACTTTTACTGGTCTATGCCTTACGAATATTTTTCTTCCATAATTTAGAAGTATCAACAAAATGGAAAAAGACCATGGTTATTTATGATACCGTCAAGCAGTATAGTCAGACATTCAACAACTCGGCGTTCCATCCTCTGATTAGTTTAGTCGATTTGGGAAAATCGAATCCCTTACCCCGTAGCAAATTCAAAATGGGAATTTATGCTATCATTATTAAGGAATCCAAATGTGGTGACTTGCGTTATGGCAATACTTATTATGATTATGACGAAGGGACTATTGTATTTTTTGCTCCTGAACAAATCATTTCAACTGAGCCAGAAGGAGAAATGCATCAGCCCTTTGGCACTGCTTTGGTTTTTCATCCAGACTTAATTAAGGGAACATCTTTGGGGCGACAAATTCATGAGTTTAATTATTTTTCGTATCAGTCAAACGAAGCATTACACGTATCTGAACGAGAAAAAGAAACTATCATGAATTGTATCGAAAATATTTCTTCTGAAATCAATCAAAATATTGATAGACATAGCAAAAAACTCATTATTGCTAATCTTGAGCTATTATTGAAATACTTTTCAAGATTTTATGACCGACAGTTTATCACTCGAGAGGAAGTTCATCAAGGTATCCTTTTGCAATTTGACCAACTACTGACCGATTATGTATATGGGAAAGATTTGGCGACGAAAGGGCTTCCATCGGTAGCATATTTTGCAGACTGCCTGCATTTATCCGCTAATTATTTTGGAGATTTAATCAAGAAGGAGACGGGGAAAACGGCACTAGAATATATCCAATTAAAATTATTGGATTTCGCAAAGGAACGAGTTTTGGATACCACCAAATCGCTAAGTGAGATTTCGTATGAATTGGGCTTTAAATATCCCCAACATTTTACCCGATTTTTTAAGCAAAAACTAGGTGTTACACCATTAGAATATCGTTTAAATTAGCCATGAGCCATTCTTAATTGAGTGAATTGAGATTGAGTGAATGAATGATTATTTTCAAATTAGGATTGTATTCCAATTTTTTGATAATACAATACTGGATGACACAATTTTATTACGTCTTCACAGGTGAAATATTTATTTTTAAAAAAAACCACTAAATCATTCAATCTCAATTCACTCAATTCAAGCTTTTTATTTATTCAGACTATTCCTTCGAGTATTATACATTTGCCAATAGCCTCGTCTATTATTTTCATTCAAAAAAGAATGATTGATTAGGGTTTCAACTAATGGTTGTTTCTCTAGAAATGGCATAAGTATTTTTTCTATTCTGCTTTCCAATACGCCTATTCTTTTACCTAATTCCACAAAATCTGCTTTTGCTGGGTGCCCTGATTTTTTGAATTCTACGCTTTGAAAATCATCTATGAATAGCCCTCTATCCAAGGCAAAATCAGTATCATCGACATGAAGTCTTGTATTGATTAAATCATAAGCGGGACTCAACAGATAATCTCCGCCGGAAGATTCAAGCAAGGAAAAGTTTTTCAAATGGGCATCGCCGTTGCTAAACAAATAATTGAATACCACCAACACAAAATACTTTTCAATCTCTACACGCCACGCTGGTACGTACTGTTTTATGAGTGCGCCAATTTCTTCATAGCTATATTCATATTTGAAATTAGCACCCGCATTATCTTTTGTTTTTCCAGCCAAGGTTGCAAAATCCTCCTTACCCCATTTTCCTCCATCTTTCTTTACATCAAATCTTTTGGTGATATAGGCTGGCGAGCCATCTTTAAAAAATATCAAGGCATTTTCTGCTGTATTGAGTCCGTACACTTGTTTAGCAATTTGCATGGTCAAATGCTCATTTGCAGGCACTTGATCAACTTTCTTTAAATCTCTCGGAATTGGTTTCAAAATATAAGTACCTTGTTCTCCTTGATGTGTTAAGCGAAGTTGATTTTTTTCGAGTACCAAACTCAATTTTTCTTGTACCCCCGAAATAGAAATGCGTTTACGATTTTCTATAAATAACTCGGCGACTTCCTCATTTTGCTGAGCTTGTTCATAAGGCAAAATATGGTTTACTTTTTTGCCATTAAACATATTTCTCAAGCAACTCGGACTGTAAGTGTTAAATCCTTCCGCTAATGTTCCAGGGCAATATGTTAATTCATGTAGATTCATTTTTCTATCAAGGGTTTTACCGTTACGGCTCCGATGGTATCGCTTTGGGCTGTCGCCATCAATAGACCAAAACTATCGTCTTCATCTATGCGTAATTGTGTGCTTTGTAGTTTACGATTTACCCCTTCACTGAGCATATTAAAAAAGAAAGGGAACAGCACCTCACTAGTGTATTCTTGCTGGCTCTTAGGAAGCGTCAGACTTATAGCTGGCATTTGGGAGTCATCGAAATAATTTTTATCGTATTTGAAAACAAACTGCTTTCGATTTTCCTCTATGAGGATTCCTGCAAAAATACCATTTCGATAGACCGCTACTTTTCTCATTATTTACGCATTTTTTTTAATGTCCATGGATAAAACCAAACCAAGTACTTCTGCCAATTTATTGAGAACCTCTAAAGAAGGATTTCCCTGTCCTCGTTCGAGTTTATACAGAGTGTTTGTACTTATACCTGCCAATTCAGCCAAATGTGGCTGAGTAATTTTCAACTCCTTTCGTCGTGTCTTGATGATATTTCCTAAATCCTGAACTAACATTATATTGTGATTTTTATGTAAAAATATCTTTTTTCAGCAGAAATTCAAGCACAAAATCACATTATAATATGATTTATACGTAATTTCTATTTCAAATGCTTATTCATTAAATAAAACACACATTATATTGTGATTTTATCGTTATTTCCAGTATCATCAATCTATTAAATAAGTTGATGTTGTACTCAAAAACAGACATTTTACTAAACTGAAAAACGACTTTTATAGGGATTTTTACTTTCCAAAAACCCCTATACACTTCATATTGCCCAAAAGGACAAAATGTCCGCTTGCATAAAAGCTTACTCCAAACCTTCAATTAAAAACGACTTTTATGGGTATTTTAAAAATGGAGTTTTTGAAAACACTTACTCAAAATACACCAAGAGGACAAAATGTCCGCTAGGTATTCTTTATTGAGAATTTTATACCGTGCACAGATTTAACCTCAAAATTTTCATGTTATGGTTTTAGTATTTTTCTCAAGCGGACATAATGTCCTCTTGGGAAAAATACCACTTTGAGTCATTTTAATAACGACTTTTATGGGGTCTTTAACAATAAATGAGCTATTGACATTATCTTTTAAAACTATAAAAAATACAATTTTATTTATATAAAAACATTGTAAAACTCAAACTATTAAAATAATAGCCCAAGCGGACAAAATGTCCACTTGGGCTATTATTGAAAAAAGGACTTTATTATTTAATCAATCATGAAGCCTTCGAGTGAATTTACCAATTGCTTGAGCTGGTCAAAATGAGTTTTTGATTTGGATGCTTGAACCGTCTTTAGCATAGCGTTAATATCCTTGAACACTTTATCAGGAGTAGCTTCTGACGAAGAAGTAGACAAAGAAGCTGGCTGTGACACTACCGAATCCAAGGCTGCAATACTCGAAATAGGTTGCTCCACAACAGCTTTGCTCAATTGTTGAATAACTTTTTTGGGTACCTTTACTTCTCCTGAGAGGACTTGTTTGCGAAGATCAATATCCAATTTTTCAAGACCGCTGGCAAAGTCACCATCTCTACGAATAGTTTTTTCATCAACTTTAAACTGTTGCGCTATTTTTTCAGAGGTTTTTAATTCCATTCCCTCTGTTGAAAAATTAGATTCCTTGCTTGTCAATTTTTCAGCATTGTATCTCAATCCACGGTAATAGGCCATCTGTGTCGGGCTCAAATTGCGACGCCCCATTTGAAGGTCAAGCATATAATTACGAGCTTCAAGGATGGTCTCAAAAAACATCAGCACAATATTGAAAGGCAGATTATGTTTTTGACAAATCAAGTATCTATTGTGACCATCTACCAATACAAATAGCTCTTGGTCAGTCTCCGAATTGGGATTGACTTTCTGCTCGGTAGTTTGCCAAATCACTAAAGAGTCCTTACAACCATTAGCCAAAATATTAGCTTCAAGTCCTTCTAATTCTTCTGTTTGTAAGGGTTGAATCAAGTCTTTGAGTTCGTCCAAAATCGTGATTCGCTGCTTTATATTCTCATTCGAAATTAAACCAGAAGTTACAGTCTTAGTAACGTTCGATTTCATTTGAGCCTTAAAATCTATCTTCTTAGCCATCTATTTCGAATTACGTTTTGAATTAATATTATTGAGAAGTTCTAGCGCCAACTCATCATACGATTTGGCAGCGGCAGAGTTTTTATCAAAATCAAAAATTGGCGCTTTCAAAGCTTGTGCTTTTTTAATTTCAATGCCTTTTTTGATTTCAGTATCAAAAATATTGACGCTTTGATAGTTTTCTCTAACTGCTTCTTTCATACTGGTATGCACAGTGTTTTTTTCAACTATCGTAAACAAAATACCTTCAATATGTAAAGTTGGATTTGAGAAAATTTGTGTCTCATAAATTACTCCAAAAAGTGAGTTAAGACCATTTACCGCATTCATTTCTGGTTGCATAGCCACAATGCACGAGTTGGCCGCATTTAATGCATTGAGAGTCAAAACCGATAGGGAAGGAGGACAGTCTATTAAGATAAAGTCATATACATCCAGAAATGGAACTAACGCTCTTTGCAAACGCTGTTGGCTAGCTGGAGCTGAAAGTAGCGTTTGTTCAGCTTTTTGAAGTTCTAAGTCAGAGGGAGCAATATGTAAGTGTTCCGTAACTTCTTCGATATGCAATGGAATGGTATAGTTGACCAAGGAATTAAACACTTGTCCATTCTCGGTAGTCACATTGAATATCTGACTTAAGTTGCCTTGAGAGTCAAGGTCAATTAATAATACCTTCAAACCACGATTCGATAAGGCTTCACCCAAGTAAGCAGTTGTGGTTGTTTTTCCAACTCCTCCTTTATTATTGGCAATGGCAATGACTGTAGCTTTAAGATTGAAAGCTTCATTATAACCATATTTCATCAGAACAGGCAACAATTTGCTACGTTGCTTATCGGTAAGTTCGCGCTTAAGAGAGATAATTTGAGTGAGCGAGCGAATCGCCATGCCAGCTTCTTTTTCTATACCCGTGATGGTAAGGGCTGGATTTCTATTGAGAAAACGAATTAGTAAGTCTGTAGTAAGCATAAAAAAGCATTTATTGTGTAAATATAATATTTGTATTTTATCTATACAATAAATGTCATTTTTTATATCTTATAAAACTAAGCCAAATTCTTTTGCTTTGGGAAGATAAGGATCCTTAATTTTTTGAAAATCTGCAATAAAATGACTTTTACACCAAGTTACAACAAAACTCGTTACCATAAACTGCTGATTCTGAATCGCTCCATAAAATTTCATGGGAATAGAGCTTTCATTTGAGGCTAATATATATTCCCAAACTAGCTCGTCGGTAACTGTTTTGGGTCCATTTTCTATTTTGTTTTTAAGCTCATTATAAATCGCAACTCCCACAGTAGGATCAAACCTCAATAAATGAATCGCATATTCCAAACAGTCATCGTAATAGGCCTTGAGTAATGAATCTTTTTGATAAGTAATCGATTTTTCTTGAACTTTGATATTCTCTGTAATAATCAGTTGTTCTTGGTGAGCTCGAATCTTTAGCTCTTTCGTTTCTTGCTGTTTGACAATGTCTTCGGCACTCACCATCTTTTGTAAGTAACGAGCTGGATCTTGTACTTTTCCTTGTTTTATTTCTTTAAGCGTATATTCTACTCCTGCCAAAATTTGGGCGTAAGGGTATTTCTTAAACCAAGTATTCACCACTGCTTCTGTAACATACTCTTTCACAAGTGTATGTATCTCCACAATTTGAAGTTGCAAACTTTCATCCACTTTTGTCTTTTGGCGATTTTCAATAATGATAAAACGCAAACGAATAACTTTTTTCCCTGATTTAATTTCTTCAAAATCAAAATATAAATCCGAACTACTTTCCAATTCTGTTCTGGCTTGTTGCAGGACTTTGAGCTTGAAATCAAAATAGTTTTTGTATCTGGTCGAAAGCCCTAAACGATCTTTCAAGTCTTCAACATCTAACTCAAACGAGCCAAATCTTTCATACTGTTTACAGAATTCATAAAATCGAATAGCGTAGATACTATCTAAAAAAAGTAGATTACGTATATCTAATACCGTAAAATTTTCTTTAATCTGTAAAAGGAAGGGCTTGAGCTTATTAGAAAACTCAAAAATGAATTTTGCCTGAACTTTATCGTAAACGATTGAACTAAAGAAGTTTGCTTCTAATTTGATTTTATCATCTTCGTAATAAATATCTTTTTTACGAAGCTTGGTCAATTCTTCTTGTAAGTATTTTAATAAGTTTTTGGTTTTGCCACCCACAAAGTTTTGAAATTCTTTCAGAGAAATCTGCACGTCAGGCAAATCATCATTGCTCTGATCGACAGATGCAATGACTTTCAGAAAAACTTTCATCTGTACTGCAGTAATGTCAAACTTAGCATTGATAATTGGATTGGTCTTGACTAATCTGTTGGGATCTCTTGAAATAACTTCAATGGCTTTTTCTCTATGCTCTTTACTCATGGACGATTTGGGCAACGATTTAGATGGTAGAACGACTAAGTATTTGTTTAGTCGTTTTTACGAAATTAGTAGCTCTAAGTCACAAAAAAAAGTAAAAACGACACATTTTATCCACAGTCGTTTTTACAAAATGTGGATAATTCCCTATAAAAGTCGTTATTGACCCATAAAAGTCGTTTTAATATCCCATAAAAGTCGTTTTATGACCCATAAAAGTCGTTTTACATCCCATAAAAGTCGTTTTATGACCCATAAAAGTCGTTTTTAGCATACTTAAAATATTGAAAATCAAATAGTTATGAAGCCTGAAAGAATAGAAAGAAAAGGAAAGAAATGAAAGTATTTGACAAACAGCGTTGATTTTTTTTTATTTTTTTAAAAGTTTAAAAATAAGGATTTTTTCATTCAGTGATTTAGAAAGGATTGTCTATTGCGGTGCCCCATAAAAGTCGTTTTTCTTTGCTCGGTGAAAGAAGAAAAACAAAAAAGAAATCATGTGAAAATTTGAGGTATTACTGTAATTCTAAAAAAGCTCTCATATTTTGATTTTAAGCGCTCAAAATATGAGAGTAAGGTGAATTGTTGTCTATTCAGCAAAAAGTCTCGCAAAATGATTTTCTAGGTGGTTTCTCATGCCATTGCGGAAAAGTTCTGGCGAGCCATTCTCCAAAATATCTACTAAACCTTTGTGAGAGACAAACTTCCGATGAGGCAAATCTTTTTTTAGCAGGCCGCTATTGTGGACATAATCAAAAATCGGGAGTAACATTTTCTGGAAACTTTTGAGCGTTTTGTTGCCAG
>NZ_JAAALB010000041.1 GCF_009905545.1 Cellulophaga sp. BC115SP
GGAGCTTGGTAACTACAAAACTCTTGCTTCCCTTTCTTTTTACCTAATTTGTCCCATTTTTTAGTAGGGTAGAGTAGAATGAAACCTCTTTAGATACAAAGCATGTATCTCTATGAGTAAAAATCATATTAAAAACTTACTCAAACACTGCCACCGCACGTACAGGCGACCCCGTTCCTCCTCTAATTTTGAGGGGCAAAGCAATAAACCGAAATCGTCCACGTCCGATTAATTGATGAAGATTAATCATGTTTTCATAATGTGTAAAACCCATTTTACCACAGATATAATGTACCTCCTTATTGCTGATTTTGGGTATTCCAGGCGATAGTGTTTCTACACCAAAAGCTGATATTTGCTTCTCCCCTAACCATTGTGTTGCCTCTGCTGTCAATCCCGGTCCTTTGTTCCAATTTTCTGTCGCAAAATGTTTTCGATAATGATTGGTATATAGTAAAACTGTGTCCCCTTTTTTGATTTCCAAACCAGCATTCTCACAAGCTTTTTGTAAATCTTCTGAAGTAATGAATTCTTGTAAACCTTTATCACTCAAATCAAGGCAAATACCTTCTGTGTAAAACATAGATAAAGGCATTGTGTCTATAGACTGCCCCACAAACTCCTTACCCATGTGATTGAGCGCATCTACGTGCGTTCCCGTATGCTCGCTTAGTTCCAATTTATATATACTTGGCGTTTGGATTTCATCATCTGTCAGTCCCTCCCATTGCTCATGTGTGGCATGAATTTCCATTTTTACAGGTGGTAAACTATGAAAAACCGACATTCCATCAAATATTTCTTGGCTCAAATCTATAATTTCCATTATTCAAGTATTTTTCCTATGTTCAAAATCCCTTTCGGGTCCAAGGCTGTTTTCAAGGTTTTCATTAAAGTTATTTCCTCTTGACTACGACTCAGATGCAACCACATTTTTTTCTCTAACCCAACGCCATGTTCTGCCGTAATTGAGCCTCCAATAGCGGTAAGAGGTGTCAAAACAATTTCTTCAACTTGGTGCCGCGTATCTGCATGATTTTCGTTGGTGCTTACAAAAAGGTGTAAATTGCCATCTCCCATGTGTCCAAAAGCATAACAGGAAACTTGCTCAAATCTGTTCTGAAGTTTGCCTTTTATTTCTTCAACATAGGATTCCATGGTATTGATAGGCAAACTTACGTCAAATAAAAAGACAGGATGATGAACTTGAAAAATAAGCTCTACCTGCTCTCGTATTCCCCAAAACCAGTCAAGTTCTTGCTGTGACTTTGCCAAGGCTGCATCAGTAATAATCTCTCTTTCAAAGCAGCTTTCTAATAATCCTTCAAAAAGTGCTGAGTCCGCCTCCTGATTTTGCCCCAATGCTTCTATTAACACATAAAAAGGGGCATTTTGTGGTAATGGAGGTGAATATGGCGATGGCGCCGAAGTCATTAATTGGTAATAATCTTGCCAAATAATCTCGTAAGTGGTCAGCAAACTAGCAAGAATCTTTTTTGCTTCATGTAAAAATTGAACAGCATCCTGAAAACTTGCCAAACATACTAAGGCTGTATTACGGGATTGAGGTGCATCTTCCATTCTTAAAACGGCTTTAGTAATAATTCCTAGAGTTCCTTCAGAACCAATAAAGAGTTGTTTGAGGTCATATCCTGCATTATTTTTCATCATTTTATTCATAGATGAAATGGTAGTTCCATCTGCCAAAACAACTTCTAATCCCAGCACCAGTTGACGCATAACACCATAACGCAAAGCCTGAAGTCCCCCAGCGTTGGTTGCGATATTTCCGCCAATCATACAGCTACCTTTTGCCCCCAAATCCAAGGGAAACAGGAAGCCTTGATCTGCGACTTTTTGTTGTAAATCTTGCAAAATAACCCCCGCCTGCACTGTTACAGTTTTGTTTGTGACATCTATTTCTTCGATTTTGTTCAGTCGTTCCAGCGTAATGGCAATTTCATCACCTGAAACCTTTGCTCCTCCAGCAACGCCTGTCAATCCTCCATGTGGAACTACAGGCTGTGCGTACGCATGGCAAATACGCATGATTTCAGCAAGTTCTTCGGTACTTTTAGGACGAGCCAACGCTTTGCAGTGAAGTGCTGCCCCTGCCATCCAAACACTAGCAGGACGATGAGCCGCTTCATGTTGGGAAAGAATACACTCCATACCAAAAGATTCTTGGAGTTTTTCTACTATATCATTCATTTATATGCTTGTGTTTTATGGATACGGAAATGTTGTGTTGCGCTAAATATGGACAATCGAAAAGAAATGTACTGTATTTATTGTCTTTTCAAAATCTTAAAGAGCATGAAGATTCAAGGACTTTCTTCAAATTTATAACTTCTCCGTTAATGGTTATTCTAAGTAAAGATATTTTCGTCTTTCATTCGAATTAAATATTTTTTATAGCAACGAATTATTCCTATTTTTGCCTTGAGTCAGAAAAGAGGAAAGCGTAGGCGTTTTCTTTGCCTATTGTAGGCATAACGCTTCTTCATTCATTCACTCAATAGCACAATGAAAGAATACGGCACAAACGTCCAGAAATTAGTTGATTATATATTATCGGTTCAAGACAAAGAAAAGCGTACTAAATACGCCTATTTGCTTGTCGAACTGATGCGTCAAGTACATCCGAATATGCGTGATAATCAGGACTATTCCAACAAACTTTGGGATGACTTGTATATTATGTCAAATTTCAAATTGGATGTCGACAGCCCGTTTCCTCCTCCGTCGCCAGATGCAGTGGGTAAACTTCCAAAACACGTTCCTTACAATGTTAATGAGTTGCGTTTTCGCTACTATGGTCGCAACGTTGAGTTGTTGATTAAACGTGCTATCGCAGAAAGTAATGAAGAAGAAAAGCGTATTTTGGTGGCGCACATCGCTCGATTAATGAAAACTTTTTACCAAAATTGGAACAAAGAAGTAGTCGATGATGAAGTTATTTGGGGGCATTTGTTAGAAATGTCAAATAACGTACTTGCGCCTGTAGTAGAAGGTATCTCTGGAAAATCTGCTTTAGGTAACTTGCGTAATGCTCGTCCTGCCACCAGCAACAATAATTCGAATAACGGTCGCAATAACAACAATAATAATAACAACAATCGTAATTTCGGAAGTCGTAATAACAATCATCAAAACGAAAGAAACGATCGTAACGACCGCAATAACAATAATCGTAATTCGAACGGTCCACGTAACAACGACAATAGAAACAATCACAATAATCGTAACAACGGAAAACGATAGTGCTGTTGGCCTCAAACACAATTCAACAAAACAATAAACCATTCGGCTTAGCGGGCACATTATCCCTTAATTATAAAATAGTATATGGCATCATTTAAAGTAACAGGCGGTCGCCACCTCAAAGGCGAGATTATCCCTCAGGGAGCCAAAAACGAAGCTTTACAAATTTTGTGTGCGGTGGTTTTGACAAAAGAACCAGTTACCATTCACAACATTCCAAACATTCGTGACGTAAATCAATTGATTGAGTTATTGGGCGATATGGGTGTTCGTTGCACACGTTTGAGTGATTCTTCTATCAAGTTTGATGCCGCAGAAGTAAACCTTGATTATCTAAATTCAGAAACATATAAGCGTAAAGCAGCAGCTTTGAGAGGCTCAGTAATGTTATTGGGACCCACTTTGGCTCGCTTTAAAAAAGGTAGAATTCCTTCTCCAGGTGGTGACAAAATCGGTCGTCGTCGTTTGGATACTCACTTTCATGGTTTCATGAAATTGGGTGCAAAATTCAATTATAGTCAAGAAGATGGTGGTATTTATGAAGTAGATGCTTCGCATTTGCAAGGCGTCTATATGTTGCTTGACGAAGCGTCGGTAACAGGTACAGCCAACATCGTAATGGCTGCTGTATTGGCAGAAGGTACAACAACTATTTACAACGCTGCTTGCGAGCCTTATTTGCAACAATTGTGTAAAATGTTGAACCGCATGGGAGCCAAAATCTCGGGGGTAGGTTCAAACCTTTTGACAATTGAAGGTGTATCAGAATTGCATGGAACAGAGCATACTATGCTTCCAGATATGATTGAAATCGGTTCATTCATTGGATTGGCAGCCATGACTCAGTCAGAAATTACCATCAAAAACTGTTCAATCCCTGATTTAGGAATTATGCCACAGGTATTCCAAAAATTAGGTATCAAATTGGAATTCAGAGGAGATGATATTTTTGTACCAGCACAAGACCACTATGAATTAGAAACATTCATCGATGGTTCAATGCTAACCGTTTCTGACCACCCTTGGCCAGGCTTTACTCCAGACTTGTTGAGTATTGTTTTAGTAACAGCGATTCAGGCAAAAGGAACGGTATTGATTCACCAAAAAATGTTTGAAAGCCGTTTATTCTTTGTTGATAAATTGATTGAAATGGGCGCTCAAATCATTCTTTGTGACCCACACCGTGCTACCGTTGTTGGTTTGAACCGTCAACAACAATTGCGTGGAATCCGCATGACATCACCAGATATTCGTGCAGGGGTTTCGTTGTTGATTGCAGCACTTTCAGCTAAAGGAACATCGATTATCGAAAATATTGAGCAGATTGACCGTGGTTATCAAAATATTGATACACGTCTTAATGCAATTGGCGCCGAGATTGTTCGTTTATAGAATAGTACAAAGGCCCAGTGTTAAAACACTTCAGCGATTCATGGTGCTGAAGTGTTTTTTTTGTTTCTAATCTAAAGTTCTCAGAATTATTAATTGATTTCATCTCTACTTGCGCCCTTCCTTTAAATCTAAATTGCTATCTTTAGGTATTACTGTAACTCCCCACATACATGAATATCAAACAAAAAACACTGCTTTATCTCATTGGCATTCCTGTTGCGTATGCACTTGCACTAAGATTGCTCTACAAAATACCTCGTCTTGAAGGAATTTTTTCGTTAATGTCTATCAGTTTTTTGTTTTTTGTTCCCTTTATCGTGGGGACATTGACTACCTATTTAGCCTCAGAAAATTTCACAAATACCAAGTTAAAAGCAGCCTTTCTTCCTTGGATACCAATATTGATTTTCTTCTTTGTTACATTTTTATTTGCCATTGAGGGCTGGCCTTGCCTGCTGATGATAGCCCCAATTTTTTTAATCGCAGCATCAATTGGAGGGCGATATGGAGTAAATTTGAAAAAAAGAGATAAGAATAATCGTCTACAACTATCAGCTTTGACAGTCCTTCCCTTTCTTATATCTCCAGTCGAGCAAATGATTGGCGCACATACCTCTGAATACAAAGCATATACCTATATCGACATCAAAGCGCCAGCAGCGAAGATTTGGAGTAATGTAACCAGAGTTAGAGAAATTTCAGAAAAAGAAGACCAAGGTTATCTTACGCATTTGCTCAATTTTCCTCGTCCTGTAAAAGCTGAGCTCAATTATGAAGGTGTTGGAGCATATCGTGCTGCCATATTTACCAATGGACTCGTTTTCCACGAAACTGTAACAGAATATATTCCTCTCAAGAAAATGTCATTTACCATCAAAGCACTTCCTCACGAAATTCCACTTACCACAATGGATGAACATTTGGTTGTAGGTGGCAAATATTTTGATGTACTCAATGGCACTTACGAACTCGAAAAGCTAGGTGATAATTCTTACCGACTTCACTTATTCAGTAATTTCAAACTGACCACTACCTTTAATTTCTATGCAAGTTGGTGGACAAAAAACATCATGAAAGACATTCAAAATAATATTCTTCAGATTGAAAAACAACGATCTGAGTCTATGTGAATACCTACTTTATGCTGTTCTGACTAAATCTCTTGGGCTTTACTCCTATTTGTTCTTCAAAGACTTGTGAAAAATGACTCAAATTGGTAAAGCCCAAAAGATAACCAACTTCCGAAACGCTTATATTGCCCTGTTGCAAGAGATTGGCAGCACTTTGGATTCTAAATTTTTGATAATAGCTATAAATGCTATCTCCAAAAATCTGCTTAAAAATTCGCTTGAGTTTCGATTCGCTCATAGTCGCTTTTTTTGCCAAATCAGCAACTAAAGGTGGTTTACTAAGGTCTGCTAACATTTGGTTTCTTATTTCATAAATTTTCTGTACATCTTGTGTATTCAAAGAATGAAAAGCACTTTTATTCTCACGTTTAAGGAGCTCCGAAAGTGTCAAACAGACTAATTCTTCGGCTTTTAGTTTTAGAAAAAACGGCTCTAAAATCTTCGGCACAGCTGCCTCCACAATCTCCTGAGCAACCTCTTGAAGTCGAGGAGAAATCAATTCTTCAAAAATACTTGGTTGCGATTTTTCCAGTAATTGCGATAAAAAAGTATTTTCAGTAATATCTCCAATTAAGGTCTGGAGATACGCCAAATCTATGCTTATCACAATAGCAGAAATTTTGACACTACTCGGAAAAAACATCTCATAGTCCATACCTCCCGTAGCAATTTGTACCGAAGGTAGCTGATTTAACGCGCCCTCTCTTTGGGTATTTTTCGTAAGAATATGATGAAATGAAAAGGCGACATTTCGAATCGATTTGTCGGTAACTTTTCTCCTGATAAACAAATCTTCCTTTAGTTCATAATCACGCACCATCATCTTGATAGAGGTATTCAAATTGTAACCTTTGACAAAACCATTGCCCAAATGGCTCGGAATAACGATTTGTCCATCCACAATATTTGTCCCCAATATATCTGCAAAAGAGGAAAGTAACCCTGTTCCATCTTTTGATTCAAACTCTATTATCATTTGACCTGATTTAGCTATTTATTAAACATTTTAGGATATTTTATCGTAAAATGAACATATACTTTTGCAAAGTAAACAAATTAATAAAGCAATGAATCATTTATTAGAACATAAAAAAGTTGCCATTATCGGCGGAGGACCTGGTGGATTAACCTTAGCAAACCTTTTGCAACAAAAGGGAATTGCTGTTAAGGTTTATGAACGCGATGCCAATCAATATACTCGTCAACAGGGTGCAACGCTGGATTTGCATCACGAATCAGGATTGAAGGCTTTGAGTAGAGCAGGATTGCTAGAAGAATTCAAAAAACATTACAGAATTGGGGCAGATAAACTGTGTATTACAAACGCACAGGCAACGCCTCTTTGGGACGACCATCAGGATGAGGTTATTGCAGATTTTGGCAATGAAGATTTCAGACCCGAAATTGATAGAGGTCCCCTGAGAGATATACTGATCAAGGCTCTTTTGCCTGAAACAATTATTTGGAATTCGCATTTCGAAAAACTTCAACCTTTAGAAAATGGTTGGGAGATATTTTTCAAAAATGGTAATTCAGCATACACCGACTTGGTGATTGGAGTTGATGGAGCTAATTCTAAAATTAGACCATATTTATCAAATATTTCGCCAATTTATTCGGGAATAACTATTGTTGAAGGTAATATATACCATGCGGCTCAAAATACACCAACGCTATGGAAAATGACCAATGGTGGAAAAATATTCGCAATGGGTTCAGAAAAATCACTTATTCTCAGTACGAAAGGAGATGGCGCTTTGTCATTTTACACGGGTACTAAAGAGTCAGAAAATTGGCTTCAAACCTGTGCCATTGATTTTACGAATAAAGATTCTGTGAAAAAATGGTTTATGGAAAGCTATGCTGATTGGAGCGACATTTGGCTAGAGATTTTTGATACCGATGAGTCCTATTTTGTACCTCGTCCTATGTATCATTTTCCTCTGAATCAATCTTGGGAAACTCAATCCAATCTGACAATCATTGGCGATGCTGCGCACAGAATGCCTCCATACGCGGGTGAGGGCGTTAATATGGCGATGCAGGATGCCTTGGAATTAGCTGAAGCATTAACAGAAAGTAACTTTTCGAGCATTCAAGATGCTTTACAGGCATTCGAAAAACAAATGTTGGAAAGAACTTCAGTAGTTACACAAGACACACTCATCAACACAGACTTGATTCACTCCGAAAATGGATTAGCAGAAATGTTAGCATTTTTTAAAGTTGAAAATAAGGATGAAGCTGAAATTGTGTAAAATAAAATGCGTACTGATTTGTACAAATCAGTACGCAAAGCTTCTCCAATTTTTCAAATAGGCAAATCAATCAAGAATAGACTCCCCGACATTGGGTCGCTTTGGATACTTAATTTTCCTTGGTATTTATTGACTCTTTCTTTGATATTTTGGATGCCATTTCTATCAGTTTTTTGATCGGGGTCGAACCCAATTCCATTATCTTGAATCGAAAGAATAATTGATTTTTTCTGAATCATAATCTTTATACTCGCTTCGGAACATTGACTATGCTTGGCGATATTATTGACGGTTTCTTTAAAAATCAAATAGATGTCATGCCGTTTTTCCATAGGTAAGGCAATACCGCTCAAATCCTCTGGAAGTTGTAATTGATAGTTGATATTTTTAGCCTCAAACAATTCGCTGGCATAGCGTGTCATGCGAGAAAGTACATTTTCCAAACTATCATTTTGAGGTTTGATACTCCATACAATATCATCTAAAGCCTCAGAAATCTTTTTGGCATCCTCTGAGATTCTCTCAACAAAGCCTTTATTTTCAGGTTGTTCAACTAATCTTTGCTTGAGGATATTACTGATGATATTGATACCGCTGATGGTAGAGCCGACTTCATCGTGCAAATCCGCTGAAATCCTATTTCTCACGGTATATATCTCTTTAATTTGCTTGATTCGGTACAAATAAAGGCTATAGACAGCTACAAGCACTAGCAACCCTACCAATAGCTGAAACCACCAAGTTTGGTAAAAATGCGGTTGGATTTCAAAATCAATCGACAACGGAACACTCGCCCAATTCCCCTGACTATCCCCTTGTTGCACCAATAATTCATATTGTTTGGGAGATAAATTAGAAAAGCTTATCATTTCTGCGTTTCCATTATCAATCCAATTGTCGTGAATATCTACCAGTTTAAAACGAATATGATTTTGCGAAGCTGATTTAAAATTTAAAGGACTTAGCCTAATTGTCAGATTGTTCTGTTGGGGTTCAAACAACAGCGATTTATGGGTATTTACTAAGGTTGTATCGCCCAGTATTTCGATCGTAGAGATTTTCAAATTTGATTTTATCTGCTTCTGCTGAAGCCTTTCCAACTGCAAAATATTAAACTGATTGGTAAACCCCAGCCATAGCTGATTGGCTTGATTTAGGCTGTAGCCATATACCACATCATTCTCGGTCAAGCCATCTTTTTCAGAAAAGTAAGACACTTGATTTTGTTTTCCAACCGAGCAAACCCCTTCGGTAGTACCCATCCATATGGTGCCCTTTTTGTCCAACACAATCGAGTTACAGTTTCCTCCTTTTAGTTTTAAATTTCCTGAGGCTCCTGTTCTAATGATTTTACCCGTTGTAGTATTAAGCACATTAAAGCCGCCATATCCCGAAATAGCGATCGTATTTGGCTCATGATAAGCTAGACTCAAATAGTAATCAGTAACAAAATCGGTATGTTTATTCTGGTTTTCAGCTAATACAAACTGCTTCTTTTTTATGTCAAAATGGGCAATACCAAAACCTTTGGGAAACCATGCAGAAAACCATAGATTTCCCTCTTTCGTCTCGAGAATATCGGTAAATACATTTTGCTGAAAAAAGTTTTGATAAGGTAACTCTTTCCAAGGCTGTAGTCGCTGATGAGTACGCCAATCATACACTTGAATCGCTCCTGACTCAGGCAAACACCAAAGTTGATTTTGCCTAGTCAGGCATACCTTTTTGATATTGGTAGTAAAAGAAATAAGCTTTTCCCATGATTTCTTGGCAAGATTTAATCTAAAAATAGCCTTTTGAGTACATGCTAAAAGATTCCCTGAAACATCTTTTAACAACTGATTGACAGGAACCCCATCAGGTATCGCAAATAATTGAAAATCATTAGTATGCTCATTCCATGATAATACTCCTGTATGGGAAAGTCCTAGCCAATTTCGTTCGGTATTTTCATGAAAAAAGCAGGTTACCTTTAC
Organism: Cellulophaga sp. BC115SP; assembly: GCF_009905545.1. Classification (GTDB taxonomy): domain Bacteria; phylum Bacteroidota; class Bacteroidia; order Cytophagales; family Spirosomataceae; genus Flectobacillus; species Flectobacillus rivi. The sequence continues at coordinate 10,021 of NZ_JAAALB010000041.1, forward strand.
GGGAAATGCCACCAATTTTTTGGGTAAATCTACCTGCAAAAGCGTCGCATCTACCGCAAAATCATGCTTAAGAAGTCCTACTGAAGAAGCTAACCAAGTAATTTGATTTTGGGTATCTAAATAACAATCTTTCATGGCAATACCTTCTTCTCGTAGATTTGAAAAATCTACAAACGCTCGCTGTTGTGCATCAAAAAGGTATAACGAGCGATCGGTGCCAAGCCAAAAATGAGATGGCAAGTGAGCAGGTTTAAGAAACACAGAAACGTCAGTCTTCGAGGGAAGCTTTACATAAGAACTGATATGCTTTTTAGAAATTTCGAGTAAAAAAACACCTCCATTTGCTGTAGTAAAAAGGGTTGAATCTTTACTCAAAAATGCAATATCGCTTACAGATTGGTTTTTCAAAACTTTCCACAAACGCTTCGTTTGTGAGTCATAGCACTGAATTCCCCACTGATTAGCTACCCAAACACGCCCTTGGGAATCTTCTGTAAACCGACTTTTAAAAATATTGAATTGATAACTTGACGTAATTCGGAAGACTTTTAAATGCTTGGTTTTAGGTTCAAAACACTTGATATTGTTAAAATCATTAGACCAAATTTGCCCTTGACTATCTGCAAAGACATTTTCATAATGATCATTTTCGGGATAGGCATCGTGCAAATCAGACGAAATTTCTTTTTGAATTTTTAAGCTTTTTTCGTCAATACTAAAAAGTCCGTTGATGTTGGCAAACCAGATTTTCCCTTTGTGGTCAGAGAACAAGCCAAAGAGCATTTCGGATTGAGGAAAATGAGTAAAATGATAGCCATCGTAACGACTAATACTTTGTTTGAAGCCTAACCACAAAAACCCCTGAGCATCTTTGGTAATAAACTGTACTTCTTTGGACAACAGTCCTTCCTTGATTCCGAGTCGCTCGAAATTAATCCCAGAGTGTTGAGATAACAATCGTTGAGTTGGAATAAGGATTAATAGCAAAAAAATACAATATAATTTCCTAAGCATATTGAGTAAGGTATTTATCAAATCAATACAAATGGCGTTGTGGCAATACTATTCTGGTTAACAGCTTGTTATCTGCGTAATCATCATGTGACAAAGAATTCGATTTTTGAGAACACTTCCAAAGCTTATCTCTCTTTTTGTCTTAAATTTTGAGTAAATGGAGTTTTAGAGTTATTTAAGCCCTAAATTCACTTTTAAATAATAGGCTTAGACCATTATTTTTCTCGAAACTTCAAGCAATTTCATCTATATTTAGGGCATAAATTTCTGACCATAAAACAATCCTTTTTTACAATTATGTCTGATAGAACCATTGCCACACGCAAACGTATTGCGCTCATTGCACATGACAACAAGAAAGCTGAATTAATCGATTGGGTATATTACAATAGAGGAGTTTTGTCGCGCCATGAGTTGTTTGCTACAGGCACAACAGGAAAATTAATTGAAGAAGCCATAGACCGACCAGTTAAAAAATTTTTGAGCGGACCACTCGGTGGCGATCAACAAATTGGAGCGTTGGTTGCTGAAGGTAAAATAGATGTATTAATCTTTTTCTGGGACCCAATGGCGTCTCAGCCTCATGACCCAGACATTAAAGCTCTTTTACGCTTAGGGGTTGTTTGGAATATTCCGATGGCATGTAATCGTGCGACCGCCGATTTTATATTGACCTCTAACCTTATCGCCGAAACCTACGAATCTGTACAGACAGATTATTCGGGATATTTGAATAGAAAGGTTTAAGATATATTCAAAACAGGGTGCGACTAATGTTACACCCTGTTTTGAATATAGTAATTTAAGTGAAATATGCTCTTATTCATTCATTGGGGTAATTTTCAAAACTTGGTCTGGTGCATTCATCAGGAGATATAAAGCGCCGTCGGGTGCAAATTTTACATCTCTTATTCTCCCATAACCCTTCAAAAGAATTTCCTGCTCAAGAACTTTATCTCCTTCAATTACCAGTCGTCTCAACTCTTGAAAAGCTAACGAGCCTACGATGAGATTTCCTCTCCATTTCGAAAACTTGGGTGAAAAAGCAAAATCTATCGCACTCACCGCAATAGAGGGAGTCCACTGGGTTAGGGGTTTTTCGATACCTTCTTTTTCGGATTTATCAGAAATAATTTTTCCACTATAATCTACGCCATAAGTCACCAATGGCCAACCGTAATTAGCGCCATTCTTAATGATATTTAGTTCGTCACCACCTTTTGGTCCATGCTCGGTGGCATAAATACTATTTGTTTTGGGATGAATTGTGATCCCCTGTGCATTACGATTTCCCCAAGAGTAAATCGCCGGAAGAAACTGACCATTCCCAACCAAAGGATTATCTTTGGGAATAGAGCCATCAGTATTGATACGGAAGATTTTACCCGATGGTCGAGTCAAAATCTGAGAATCCTCTCCCCGATTCATATCTCCAATCGTAAAAAACAAATGTCCTTTTTTATCCAAAGCCAAACGGCTTCCCCAGCGGGTTCCTCCCTTCACTTGCAAAGAATCGTGTACCTGAAACAAGGTTTGTTCTTCCTGCCATTGATTCTCTTTAATTTTACCACGCACAATTTTAGTCATTCCAGCAGCCTTCGCGTCCAAGCTATTTTCAGAATTATGGCTTAATGCTAAATAAACCCAACCATTTTTAGCATAATCTCGGTCGAGCGCAATATCCATATAGCCTCCTAATATACTTTGGGCATACGTTGGTGGCGTATTTTTTACGGAAGAATCACTCAATTTCCCATTTTTCATCCATGTTAATTCACCTGATTTCTCTGAAATTAATGCGGTATTATGATCAACAAACTCGATTCCCCAAGGAGTATTGAGACCACTAGTAACCAAACGCTCAACTTTAAGTTTATAATGTTTTGTTTCGACCATAAAACTTTCCTCATATTGTCGCTCTTTCTTTGGTTTTTGCTGAGCATTTACAATAAAATCGGCGATTGATTCAATCTCTTTCGCATTTAGAGTATTTTCCCACTTAATCATTTCTGTAGTTGGAACTCCCTGCGTAATAGTTTTAATTAAAGAAGACTTGTCTCCTCCATGTTTCCATGAATTTTTAATCAATGCTGGTGCCGAGCTTCCCTGGAGTTGCTCTCCATGGCAACCAGCACAATAGGTTTTATATAATTTTTCACCAGATTGTGCCCAGACTGGCAAAGTCAACAAACATAGTAAAACATTGATTAAAAAAAAGTTGAATAGTTTCATTAGAAAAAGCGGTTTAGTTCAAAGGGCTAATCTATATAATTTAGAAAACATTCTTTTGATAGGACTTTCAACTTGATACGAATTGCATAAAGTTTGAATAATTAGTACAAACCGATTGAATTTACCTCAAAATAAAAATGAGTCACCCCAAATTTTAGAATTAGGGTTATTTTCCAATTTTTATCAAAAAAAGCGCTCGAAAAACAATTTTCGAGCGCTTTTTTTGATACTGAAACTGTTTAAACTTTCGTAAAACTGCTTGCGTCAGCAATGAATTTATACTGTTTGAGCGAAGCGAGGTGGGACGCCACTCCGATTATAAATTCTTGATTTTTTTGTGGCCGCCGCTGCGGTTACTTTTTGTATCAAGGTGCTGTGTTAACAAACAAGTTCATTTGATTAAATATTTTTATAAATTGCATTACCAAAGCAGGAATTTATTTCCATGCACTTTAGGCGGAGCAATTTATTATTGACTCCGCCTTATTTTTTGAGTCTCATTACGTTCTTTGTCATATTGGTAATTTTCATCATAAGGTATATTGTTCTTGTATATAGTATAAATCAAGACAAGCATCTTTCTTTGTACAGCTACATTCCCTTTCATTTTTATGGCTGTTCTTTCGGTGATTTTTTCATAGGTGCTTTTCATTTTAGTATTGAATCTGCTTGCGGTTGTAGCTGGGAAAAATAGCGCTTTTCTAATATTTTTATTCCCTTTTTTAGAGATCCTAGTTTTAGATTCGGCGTTCCCAGATTGTTTTCTTACTACATCATATCCTGCATAACTAATAAGTTGGGCTTTATTATTAAATAAGGCAAATCCATTAGTTTCAGCAATGATAACGATAGCAGAGAGCAACCCTACATCTTTAATGGAACAGACATTGGATACTCGTTTTGCTAAGTCTTGATCTTTTTCAACGATGTTTTGAATTTCTTTTTCAATCTCTTGAATTTGTGCTTTGATAAAAATTAACCTACTTTCTAATCTCTTTAAGATGCTTTCTTCAGGTTTATAAGTGTGTTTCCAAGCATGAGATTGATTTTTAACGGTAGTCTGTTCTGCTTGAAGCATCATTCTTTCTCGACACAGATGTTTCAAAAGTCGCATTTGAGTGCTGCCAGGTTGCCATAGTTTAAGTTTTCTTTCAAGACCCATTTGAGCGATGGCTTGTGCATCGATATCATCTGTCTTTGACTTAATATTATGGCTTTGCATAAAGAATTTGACATTCTTTGCTAATTGAACGCTCACAGATTGATTTCTTTCTAATAAATCAAATGCCAGCGATTCGTAATAAATCCCAGACTAGGCGTCCCCGTAGCTTCCATTACATAGATTAGTGGAAGTTCAGAGCTTGTGAACTTTGTGACCCATTCCTGTAAGGTTTTAAAGCCTGCAGGCGTATTACTGATTTTTTTAGTACTTTTTACAACAATTTCATCGCTTGAAGTCTTGTGACTAATGCAAGCAACAAAACTATCCTTACTGATGTCAATTCCCACACATTGACGTGAAATAGATGGATTACTAATTACATTTTTGCTCATGGTCTTAGATAGATAAAATTGTCTTTTCTCGTCCTATACAAGCTTACCACCATTTTGGTGATGCTTAAGGTGCTGTTGTGACTCTTAGCAATGAGTGATGGGGAATCCCTTGAAATGTACATATCCAAATGGATTGTTTAGACAAAAATCTCCTCTCATCACACAAATGCTAATTTCGGAATTTAATCTATTTGAACATGAATTTTAGTAAAACAAACATACGAGACAAAAAGTAAGATGAAGAATTAATCAATAAAATATGTCTTTTGAAAAGTTTAAGCAGCTTCACTATAATGTCTGATACGTCAGCCTTAGACGCAAGACATTGCGTCTCTACTGGTAGAATATAGATTTTTAAGATAATCATTCACTCAATCGCAATTCACTAAATTAGAGATGAATCATGCGTGAATAAATAACAAACTTTTAATTCATCGAACTTCCCAAAAGTACTCTCAAATAATGCTCTAGGCGCTCAATATTTTGTTTTTGTCCTTCATCGGCCTTATGTGCTTTTACCACAATGTCGTACATTTCTGGAGTATCGAACAACATTGACCAGTCAATTTGGGTTTCGTCTCCTTTTTCCTCAAAAAATACGGTTGTCGTAAAATGAGGGTTAAAATGTTCGAATACAATTTTATGATAAGGAATGATTTCCAAATAGATACTTCGATTGGGATAATTTTTCCCATCTGGACCATGCATAGTCATTTTCCATTCGCCTTCTTCCTGCACATCCATCACATGAATCGTAGACGTAAATCCAGCGGGTCCCCACCAGTTAACTATATGTTTGGGCTCAGTCCAGACTTTCCAAAGCAATTCGATCGGAGCATCGAAGGTTGTGATAGTTCGGAGCTCTTTGATACTAGTAGTATTCATTTTCATAAAGGGTTTAGCATTATCGTAGCTAAAAATAACCGAAATTTGACTAATACCAAAGTAATATAGCACTTTATCGATATTCTTTTAGGTTTGTAACAATCAATGTCCTTTTGTTACTTCATCAAAAACTTTACAAAAATTTGCTCCTCCTATCTTGATAATTTCGGGTTCTGTCAAGCCGAGTTTTAATAATTCTTCTACTACGGTATAGAAATACCCCGAATGCTGAGATTCCCATATTTCATTGGTACGCTCGCCAAAACGTTTTGACTGATTGTTATTATTATTCTGACGATTTTGGTTAGCATTGGGAGAACGATAAGCGGGAGTCAATTTGGTATCTGTTCCCAAACACACATGGTTAACCCCTACTACATCTACCATTGCCTTGATATTTTGTGCATAAGCAACTGGCGAGTCCGTTAAATGTCGCCAAACTCCAATTAAACCTCCCGCATTAGCCACAATTTTGGCTTGCTCTTGACTAATCAAACGTGGCATCATCATTTTCGCCATACTAGGATTTTGTCCCAATTGCGTATTCAAACTCGTGTGTGATACCACCATAGGTTTGCTCGAAAGTTTGAGAGCATCGTTAATGGCAGCATCGCTACAATGCGTTAAATCAATCAAAATCCCTAATCTATTGCATTCTTTGACAACTTCCTTTCCAAAATCCGACAATCCATTAAATTTAGGAGGATTAGTATAAATATCGCCCAAAGGCACCGAGGCATCATTGTCGTGTAAAAGTCCTAATTGTCTTAGTCCTCGTTGATAAGCGATGCCTAAGCGTTCTATTTTACCTTCTAAAAAATGCCCTCCTTCTACCGATTGAATTACGATTGGAGTACCAGCCTTGTGAGCTTTCTTAAGGTCTGAAAGGTTGTATGCTCTCTTAATCTGATTGCTTTCCAACATTTTATCCATGGCATCCAATCCATTCATAAAACGCTCGTAGGCTTCTCCTTCGTAGGTAAGTTTTTGGTAGTCTACCGCAAAAGTCATACAAATAGCAGAAAGCCCTGATTTTTTCATTTCCTCTTTTAACGCTACCTCAGGACCAGGCAACTCCTCTTTTTTGAGAGGAACGTCTATGTGATTATGCGTGTCTATCGCAATAGTTTTATTGACGATAGCGACTATACGAGGATCTGTTTCATCGATGGCAAATGAACGTAAAGGTTTGAATAACATAATACCACCTATACCAGAGATAGCTGTCAAAAAATGTCTTCTTGTAAAAGCGTTTCGGATTTCTTTCATGATTTGATTGTCTGAATTGTTAGCAATAATTAACTCGATAAAAGCTATCGATTGATTATTTTGACAAACACTTAGACAAGGATGTTGCTCAAATGTGAACGTATCTTGAAGGGAAACTACTTTTTTTCGACATACATAATCTACAGCGCCATCATCGGAGATTTTTTGACCCCGAAAAACTGGTTAATACAAAAAAGAAAGCACCAAGATATTGTAGTTATAATCCTTAATGCTTTCATATTTATTCCATTTAGATTCGATTAATAATATCATTTGCAACAGCCTTGAGTTCAGCTATAGAAGTTTTTTCTGAAAATTCATTTACTTTGAGTCGAATCATTTCATTCTTTTTTCTTGCGATAATGAGACAAAAATTTTTGCCATCACTATGAAAAAATGCTTCCTCTCCCACGCCGCTCAATGTCTCATACCCACTTTGATGTTGGTTGCTTTTCTGGAATTCTGAATATAGTTTGATCGCCTCAGCTTCATTTTCATAACTATCAAACATAAAATATAAGGCCTTTTGTGGTCTATCAACTGTACTTGACTTGGTCAAAAACTTACATTTGTATTCATGACCACCATTCTTTGATGCACTTGAACTTTCGGAAAGCTCACAGGATTCTCCCAAAATTCTTGTTGCTTCTTGTTGGGTTATTTTATGACCGCCAATAGCGGGAGCTACCAATGAAAAGATAGAGATTAATCCATATAGTATTATTTTCATAGCTTGAATAAGTTTAAGTTTTTTCAGAGATGCTATTTTTACTTAAATGTTGCACATTTAAGCCTAAAAATCAAACACTTAGCCTTCTATTTTTATATTGCCCAGGGGTCATGCCTGTAATAGACTTAAATACTCTTGAAAAATAAGAAACACTTTCAAAACCAGTTTGTGAGGCAATTTCCTCAAAAGACAAATACCCTGTAATCATTAGGTACTGTGCCCGCTCAATTCGTTTATCAAGAATATAGGAAATAGGGCGCAAACCTGTTGCTTGAAGGAACAATCGCGAAAAATAATCAACGTGCATATTGGCTCTGGACGCCAGCAGGTTTACTGATATTTTTTGAGACATATTAAGCTGAATATAACTTATCGAATCCATGATTTTAGACGGAATATCAGAAGTGTTTTTCTCTAAGTCAGGCTCTTTATTCAAGAATTTTGCAATTAATTGATATAAAATCCCCTGTGTTTCGAAATGGCAAGACAATGATTGTTGATGGTTTAAATCTTGATATTCTTTGTAGTAAATATCTTTCTCATACACCTTGGGGTTGTCAGAACGGTTGATTCCTCTGCCAGGATTTATTTCTAGTAATCGCTTAAAATTGAAAATATCACCTTCGTTGGCACTTACTCTCATTACTTTTCGCTGATTGGCAAATAAGGACAATCCATTGCCTGATTCCTCAAAAAATTGAACAAAGTATTGACTCAGATATTCATCACAACTTAAATCACATACCGTAAAACTTGGAATGAGATACAAATAACCCACTTCCAAATCGACCACACCTTGCGGGCTAGTAATCTTTCCTTTTCCTTCATCGATAAAATATAGTCTATAATAGGGACTAATCACGGTTTTGTAATTCCATTTTATTCCCAGTTTCACATAGTCTACATGCAGCAATGAAAAGAGTTGATTACTTGAAAAACTTCCCATAAATAAGTCTGATTTGTATAAATTAATCTAATAAAGCGATAGCTATCTTTTTCACTAAAAAACAATCATTTAAGATTCAATACTAGATAAAATAAAGAATTTTCATAACCTTTTCTATGTAGTTTTATCTAAAAAATGAAGATAGATACTTCAAAAAAGTCTGATTTGTACAATAAAATCGCTGATTTATATAAGAACTAAACTGTCCTTGGCATTTAATTTTGCTTTATCAATTCAATGTATCTTGATAAACTATGAAAAGACGAGCGCTTTTAAAACAACTTGGTTTAGGCTTTTCAGCTCTTAGCTTGGCGAAGCCGACTTTTGCACAAAATTCTTTTGCAAATTTTTCAGGAGGTGAAAAAATCGCCACTGGAAGATTTACACCTGATTGGGCTTCTTTAGAGCAATATCAGGTTCCAAAGTGGTTTCAAGATGCCAAATTTGGTATGTGGGCGCACTGGGGTCCCCAATGTCAGGCGGAGGCAGGCGATTGGTATGCCAGAGGGATGTATCAAGAGGGCGACTGGCAATATAAATATCATGTAGAAAAATTTGGGCACCCGTCTAAGTTTGGGTTCAAAGATATTATTCATGAATGGAAAGCCGAAAAATGGAATCCAGATGAGTTGGTGACGCTTTACAAAAATACAGGAGCGAAATATTTTATTGGTATGGCCAATCACCATGACAATTTTGATATGTACGACAGTAAATATCAAAGCCAATGGAACTCTACCAAAATGGGTCCTAAGAAGGATATTATCGCTGGCTGGGCAAAAGCTGCCAAAGCCAACAATCTTCCTTTTGGCGTAAGTATCCATGCAAGTCATGCTTGGCGATGGTACGAATCTGCACAAAGAAGTGATAAAAATGGCGCATTAGCGGGAGTTCCTTACGACGGCAAACTGCGTAAATCTGATGGAAAAGGACAGTGGTGGGAAGGTCTTGATCCACAAGATCTTTATGCTCAAAATCACGATCTTAGTGAGAATAGTCTTCAGAATGGGGCAATTCACAAACAATGGGAATGGGAAAATGGGGCCAACAGACCATCAAAAGAATATATTGAAAAGTTCGTAAATCGTACCATTGACCTCATCAATAAATACGACCCTGATTTGTTGTATTTTGATGATACCAAACTTCCATTTTGGCCAATTAGTGATGCGGGATTGCGCATCGCAGCCCATCATTACAACATGAGTATCAAGCGTCATGGAGAGTTAAGAGCTGTTATTAATGGTAAAATCTTGGATGAAAACGAGCGTAAAGCCATGGTTTGGGATATCGAACGTGGACAAGCTAGTGACATTCAACCTTTTGTTTGGCAGACGGATACCTGTATCGGAAGCTGGCACTATGATCGTGGCGTTTATAATCGAGATGGCTATAAATCAGCTAAATCTGTCATTCATGCTTTGGTAGATATTGTTAGCAAAAATGGAAATTATTTGCTCAACGTACCCGTACGTGGCGATGGAAGCATTGATGAAAAAGAACGTAAAATTGTAGAAGAAATCGGACGTTGGATGGCCGTTAATAGTGGTAGTATTTATGGAACAAGACCATGGAAAATCTACGGCGAAGGTCCTTCTACTCAAAACGAAGCCAAACTAAACGCACAAGGTTTCAATGAAGGTAAAACAAAATATACTGCTGAAGATATTCGCTTCAATACTTTGGGAAATACCCTTTTTGCTACGGTAATGGATTGGCCTTCAAATGGAAAAGTGGTTATTAAAAGCTTAGCTCAAAATAGCCCTTTACATGCACAAACCATCAATAAAGTTGAGTTTTTAGGAAATCAAAATCAGCCTTTGAGTTTCGAAAGACTTTCGGATGGCTTGCATATCCAATTTCCAGAAAACAAGCCAGTAGATAGCTACGCGAATGTCTTGAAAATTTCTTAGTAAATAGAAATTCAATATTAAAACAACGAATTATAATCCTCTTTGTAAATTCAAGTAAAAAGAAGTTAAAAGTATATCAGTTATTGGATTACACTCATAATCAGGAGGATATTACCACAGATAGCAGTAGAGACGCAATGATTGCGTCTCAAGCAGGGTAAAATCTGGGAAGGTTTCATCAAAAAAGCGGTCGGAAAATATTTCCGACCGCTTTTTTGATGAAACCTTGGAGAATCTTAAAATTCGGGATGGCTCATGTTTTTGATCCTATATTTCAGAATGACACCTTTTCAGACGCAAAGCATTGCGTCTCTACTAATAAAATTCATATTTAAAATAATCACTAAATTAAGAATGACTCTATTTTACCGTTTCATTTTGATTTATGAAACCGAGGGATGTAATTTTCCGATTCTAACCGTTGTGAGCAACAACATCACAAAAGTTCCCATCGAAAAATAGCCTAAAGCTAAGTCTGGTTGAGTAGCAGGATGTAGCATATTTACGACACCATAACTTAAACCCGAAGTCAGAATAAAGGCGACTCCTCCAGTAAATCCACCCGAAACGCCCGCAATTTTAGAAAAACGACTCAGACAATACGTAAAGTAATTGTTAAAGGTAAAGCCAGCCGCTAAGTGTATAAAAAAGGCAAACACAAGCAGAGTCCAAAGGTTTTGCAGCCATTGAGAAGAAATATACATCGCCAAAATCAAGGTAGTTTGTAACAAACTTGCTAATTGTATCTTGGGTAAAAATGGTTTATTCATCAAAGCTCGTCCCAAAAAACCACCCAACATCCATGCTATTCCCATAATCAAGGAAGCATATCCAACAGTCACAGGCGTATATCCCAACTGGTGCTCAATGATAAAAGGTGCACTTAGGTTGAAAAGAAAAATCATTCCGTAACTAAGTCCCACAACCAACAGACCTAAAAAGAAATCAGGAGTTGCTATCATTTCTTTAAAATTACCTAGCAAATTACGACCATTGAATGCTGTCTTTTTACGAATAGTTTCTCCCGAAAACAAAAACTCTAACACACCTATCACACCGCTATATACTGCCAATAAATAAAAATTAGATTGCCAGCCAAAATGTTCTTGTAAATAGCCCCCAATAAAAGGGGCCACAATCGGACCAGCCGACCACACGATGGTCATTAGACTCAAATATTGTCTTCTTTCTTCGCCCTCATATACGTCTACAAAAAATGCTCGCTTGGCAACAATCGCAAAAGCTGAGAGAATTCCCTGCACAACACGCATTGCATAAATCATGTATATATCTGTGCTTATGGCAGTTACCCAAAAAGATATCATAAACAAAAACAACGATAGCGTCGACAACTTATAACGCCCGAAAGCATCGAGAATACTTCCTACAAAAAACTGTGCAATAGCATAGCTACCTAAATAAAGGGATAATGTCAGTTGAATACTGTTTTCTGCCTGACCAAAATATTTTGCCATATAGGGCATCGAAGGCAAGTATATATCCGTTGCCAAACCCGACATTGGTATTACCGCAAATGCTAACAAAGTAGCAATAACTCTATTTTTTTCCTGAACCGCTTTCATATTTCAAAGGAGTTAAATAGAGGCATCAGTTGTTAGGCAAGGAGTTTAAATATTCAAATAAAAACTAATGCCTATACCCTAATCCCTCTTTATTACTCCACAAAATTATAGGACAAAAAGAAGGCTACAAAAGAAGATTCAAACAAGAAATTATAAAATTCAAACAAGTTCTAATTTTCTTAACTCTTTTGGTTTGTTCCCTGTAGCTTTTCTATAAAAATTGTTGAAGTAAGCAGGATATTCAAATCCCAAACAATAAGCTATTTCGGCAATAGCCCAATCGGTATAAGTCAATAATTGGTTGGCTTCCAACACAATCCTGTGGGCAATATGCTCAGTTGTGGTTTTTCCTGTAATAGTTTTTACTGCACGATTCAAATGATTAACATGTAGGTTCAATGTATCGGCAAAGTCCTTAGCGGTGGTCAACTGCAATTGATTTTGCATAGAATCAATAGGAAATTGACTCTCTAATACATCAAAAAATTGCTGAGTAATGCGAGCATTAGCATTTACAGGAACTTCTTGTTGGGATTGATTAAAGGACTTTAAAGCATAATGAACAATCAAATGCAAATAATTTCGCATAATATCCTGTTTATAAGCATAGTTACCCAAACTTTCGCATTTCATTTTTTGAAATAAGTCTGATATTTCTCCAACACTTTTTTCATCAATAAAATATACTTTTTCAGTATTCATTTGAAACATTGGCAACTCTGTCAACAAATTGTCTCGTTGATGAATAAAGGCTTCATTAAAAATACAAAACCAACCTTGTTGTAAATCAGATATTGATTGCCAATAATAGGGCAGTGTTGGGTTACTAAACAAAAGTGCTGGCTTATCGATATATATCGTTTTGTCAGCATATTCAACACGACCCTCTCCTATTACAAGCGTTACTTTATAATAATCTCTACGAGAATATGGTAATAGATTTTTACAATCCCCTCTTTCAAAAACATTGATATGAGGCGTATTATGACTAATAGATTCCCTTGGTTGAATCTCTAGCCTCTGATAAAATTCTTGTAAATTCTCCGTTACTTTCATATCAATAAATTATAAAATTCAAACTATTCACTTTTGTGTCTATTTGTACAAAATGTATTTTTTCAAGAACAAGTTCCTCAATACAGACAGTTCTTTAGAATTTAATCTTTAATTTTATCAGGTTCGTTTCTCACAACAGAAATAGACTCTTTTACGGTATTCACTCATTTTCTATCTAAACATTTATGCAATCTCCCAACCGTCGTACCTTTTTGCGTCAATCCAGCAGTTTAGCATTAGCGAGCCTGCTTCCTTCTTCTATTTACCAAGGAATGCCTTTTGCTAAAACAGTTAAAGCCAAAGTTCATGTCAATTTTGAAAAACCAATCGGTAAAATAGAACCTGAAATTTATGGACAATTCATCGAATATCTCGGTCGAGCCATCACAGGTGGAGTTGTTGATGCTAAAACTAGTCAAGTAAGAAAAGATGTTTTAGAAAAAATCAAAAGACTACAAACACCTCTTTTGAGATTTCCAGGAGGAACTGTTACTAAAATTTACCATTGGCAAGACGGTATAGGCCCCAAAAATCTGCGTCCTATTCGACCAAACCTCATTTGGGGTGGCGAAGAAAGCAACCAATTTGGTACCAATGAGTTTATCGATTATTGTCGGACGCTCAAAACTGACCCATTTTTGGTGGTCAATATGAATACTGGTACACCAGAAGAAGCCTCCAACTGGGTCGAATACTGTAATGGTTCTGGAAATACTTCGTTTGCAAGTCTTCGTAAAAAACATGGTTATCCTCAGGCTCACAAGGTAAAATATTGGGGATTGGGAAATGAGGAAAGTGCTGTACCAGATACTGGACGTTTGCAAGACCCCAATAAATATGTAGAAATTGCTTGGCAATATGCCAAATTAATGAAACTGCAAGACCCTAACATTTCACTAGTTTTGGCAGGAGGAGATACCAAATGGAACGAAATTCTCCTTAAGGAACTCCATCCTATTGCTGATTATATCTCTTTGCATTATTACGCCAATTCAAAGAAAGGTCAACCTGCATCGCTCTTTGCTCATATTGCTACTTTTGAAAAAGAAATAGTCGCTACCAAAAAGCAGATTCATGATTTAGCACCAGAAAAAGTAGAGAATTTTAATCGTTGGTATCGTTTTCCTCCTCGTAAAAAGGCTTTAAAAATTGCCTTAGACGAATGGGGGATTTGGGAAAATGAAGGAAAAGGTGCTTACAATCTTGAAGTAACGTATCAATGGTTTCATGCCTTAGGGGTTGCAGGCTTTCTGAATATATTCCAACGTCAAGCAGATATTGTGGGAATGGCTACTTGGGCGCAAACCGTCAATGTGCTAGCACCTATTATGACGAATGAAAAAGAATCTATCTGTCAAACTGTTTTCTATCCACTCGAACTTTATCGTAAATATTGCAAAGGAACAAGTATTACAACTGAAGTCGAAAGTCCAGCATTGGAACAATCGGGCGCTGAAAACCTTGGGATATTGGACACCTCTGCGAGCTATGATGAAGATAATAAAACGCTAACGCTCGCTATTGTAAACCGTCATCCTGATTTGGCAGTGGAAACAGAAATTGATTTCCCTGTAGCCAAAAGTTTGAAAATATTCGAGAAACATGAGCTTACAGCTTCCTCATATACGGCAGCCAATACCCTTGAAAAACCTTCTCAGAATGTGGTAAATTATCAACATCAAAATATCAATGCAGCTATTTCAAGTATTACCCTAGCTCCTGCTTCTATCACACTCTTGAGATTTAAGTAAATAATGTAGTATTTGTTTTTACTCAGAAAGGCAATACGTTCGGTATTGCCTAATCTATAGATTTTCTTAGGGATTCAGTTTTAAAAACCCTAAATTTGCACTTTCTTAAGTAATTCGGCTGTTTTATGTAATTTTTCTGACTCAAAATTACCGAATTAGGCACAATCAACTATCAATTTGCTATCATCATGATTCATTTCTTCGGAAGTCACTCTGGTAATGTTTTTGCTGTCCAAGCTCAATCTGCTATCGCAGAAGAAGATATTCAAAAACTAGTGTGGCTTTTCAACAGTTCAAGAGACCATCGTTTCACTGTCATCAATCAAGAGGATGCTTCGTTAGAGGCGGTTTTTGTAGGTCCACGTGCCGCTATGATTACTCCATGGAGTACCAATGCTGTGGAAATTACCCAAAACATGGGTATTCAGGGAATTATCCGTATAGAGGAGTTTGCTCAGGTAGCCGAAGATTTTACGGACTTCGACCCAATGTTATCGCAAAAGTACACAAGCTTAAACCAAGCTATTTACACGATAAAAATTCAGCCTGAACCTATTCTCGAAATCGACGATATTGCAGCCTACAACAAACAAGAAGGACTTGCATTAAGTCAGGAAGAAATCGACTATCTGAATGGTCTTTCAGAAAAATTAGGCCGCAAATTGACAGATTCTGAAGTGTTTGGTTTCTCTCAGGTAAACTCTGAACACTGTCGTCACAAAATCTTCAATGGTACTTTTATCATCGACGGTGAAGAAAAACCAAGCTCTCTTTTCAAGCTCATCAAGAAAACTTCCGAAACGAATCCAAACGACATCGTTTCTGCTTATAAAGACAACGTTGCTTTTATCAAAGGTCCTCGCGTTACTCAATTTGCTCCAAAATCTGCTGACAAACCTGACTTTTACGACGAAAAAGAATTCGATTCTGTTATTTCGGTAAAAGCAGAAACTCACAACTTCCCAACGACAGTTGAGCCATTCAACGGTGCAGCAACAGGTTCGGGTGGCGAAATTCGTGACCGTTTGGCTGGTGGACAAGGTTCGTTGCCTTTGGCAGGTACTGCGGTTTATATGACTTCGTACTCTCGCTTAGAAGAAACTCGTGCTTGGGAAAAAGGCATGAACGAACGTGACTGGTTATATCAAATACCTATGGATATCTTAATCAAAGCGTCTAACGGTGCTTCTGATTTTGGTAACAAGTTTGGTCAACCTTTGATTACAGGTTCTGTTTTGACGTTTGAACACGAAGAAGAAGCTCGCAAATTAGGTTTCGATAAAGTAATCATGTTGGCTGGTGGTATTGGTTATGGCAAAGAAAGTCAAGCCAAAAAACAAAAGCCATCGGTTGGCGATAAAGTAGTGGTATTGGGTGGTGAAAACTACCGTATTGGTATGGGTGGTGCAGCGGTATCATCTGCTGACACGGGCGCATTTGGTTCAGGTATTGAATTAAATGCGATTCAACGTTCAAACCCAGAAATGCAAAAACGTGCTGCCAATGCGATTAGAGGTTTGGTAGAATCTGACGAAAACCCAATCGTTTCTATCCACGACCACGGTGCTGGTGGACACCTTAACTGTTTGTCAGAATTGGTAGAAGAAACAGGCGGTTTGATTGATTTAGACAAATTGCCAGTTGGTGACCCAACGCTTTCAGCAAAAGAAATCATCGGTAACGAATCACAAGAACGTATGGGCTTGGTGATTGGTGAAAAAGATATAGCAACTCTTCAACGTGTAGCAGAGCGTGAGCGCTCACCAATGTATACGGTAGGTGATATTACAGGCAACAACCGTTTTACTTTCCAATCAAAATCTACAGGTGCAAAACCAATGGATTTTGCGATTTCGGAAATGTTTGGAAGCTCGCCTAAAATTGTGATGGAAGACAAAACCATTGAGCGCAATTACGCAGGTTTGTCTTACGCTGAAACAGAAATCCCAACCTATTTGAATCAAGTATTACAGTTAGAAGCTGTAGCTTGTAAAGATTGGTTGACCAATAAAGTTGACCGTTGTGTGGGCGGACGTGTTGCGAAACAACAATGCGCTGGTCCATTACAATTGCCTTTGAACAACGTAGGCGTAATGGCCTTGGATTTCAAAGGAAAAGATGGTATCGCCACTTCGGTGGGACACTCGCCAGTAGCAGCTATTGTTGACCCAGCAGCGGGTTCTCGTACTGCCATTGCAGAAGCATTGTCAAACATCGTTTTTGCACCATTGAAGGACGGTTTAAAATCGGTTTCATTGTCAGCCAACTGGATGTGGGCTTGTAAAAATGCAGGTGAAGATGCACGTTTATATGAAGCCGTAAAAGCTTGTTCAGACTTTGCGATTGAATTAGGAATCAATATTCCGACAGGAAAAGATTCACTTTCGATGAAGCAAAAATATCCAAACGATGAAGTAATCGCCCCAGGTACAGTCATTATCTCAGCGGGTGCTCATTGTTCTGACATCAACAAAGTAGTTGAGCCAGTTTTACAACGTAATGGAGGTGCTATTTACTATTTGAATTTATCGAAAGATAACTTCAAATTGGGCGGTAGTTCTTTTGCCCAAATCTTGAACAAAGTAGGAACCGAAGTTCCAACGATTCAAGATGCAGCGTATTTCAAAACGGCATTTGATACTTTCCAAGACTTAATCAAAGCAGGCAAAATCGAAGCAGGTCACGACATCGGTAGCGGTGGTTTGATTACGACTTTATTAGAAATGTGTTTCGCAGATGTAAACCTTGGAGCAAATATCGACCTTTCAGGTTTAGGTGAAAACGATACCGTAAAAGCTTTGTTCAACGAAAATATTGCCTTGGTATTCCAAGCAGACGCTTCAGTTGAGTCAGCTTTTGCAGCAAACAATATTTCGATCATTAAAATTGGTGAAGTAGTAGAAGGAAATACAGTTTCTGTAAAAAATAATGATACGTCATTTGATTTCTCAGTTGCTGACCTAAGAGATGTATGGTACAAAACTTCATTCCTTTTAGATTCAAAACAATCTAAAAACGGAACGGCTTTAGACCGCTATACCAACTACAAAAACCAACCGTTGGCATACACATTCCCTTCACAGTTCACAGGAAAATTAACTGACCATCGTGCGATTTCAACTCGTCCAAAAGCAGCAATTATTCGTGAAAAAGGCTCAAACTCAGAGCGTGAAATGGCGAATGCGATGTATTTGGCAGGTTTCGATGTAAAAGACGTTCACATGACCGACCTTATCGCTGGTCGTGAGACATTGGAAGATATTCAGTTTATTGGTGCAGTGGGTGGTTTCTCAAACTCAGATGTTTTAGGTTCGGCAAAAGGTTGGGCTGGAGCATTCTTGTATAATGAAAAAGCTAATGCTGCCATCAAGAAATTCTTCGAACGTGAAGATACCCTTTCGGTAGGTATTTGTAACGGATGTCAGTTGTTTATGGAATTGGAATTAATCAATCCAGACCATGATACGCATGGTAAAATGCACCATAACAAATCACATAAGCACGAAAGTATCTTTACCTCAGTTACTATCCAGAAAAACAACTCAGTAATGCTTTCTACCTTAGAAGGAACTACTTTGGGTGTTTGGGTATCACACGGAGAAGGTAAGTTTGTATTACCTTATGGCGAAGAACGTTATCACATTGTTGGTAAATATGGTTATGCTGAGTATCCTGCTAATCCAAATGACTCGGATTACAATACAGCAATGATGTGCGACTCAACAGGTCGTCACTTGGTAACCATGCCACACATCGAGCGTTCAACTTTCCCTTGGAACTGGGCAAACTACCCAGCCAACCGCAAAAACGACGAAGTAAGTCCTTGGTTAGAAGCTTTTGTAAACGCAAGACTTTGGATTGAGGAAAAGAATAAGTAGAGATACTAAATTGAAAAAGGAAGCTTTCGGGCTTCCTTTTTTTATATCCTCTTGGACCACTAGCACAAGTCTAAGACTTGTGCTTTTTCTTACTAAAGTTTCAAAACTTCACCTTTGAGCCACGATCTAGGATAAAATTAATTCTTTGACTAATGAAATTAGAATCCTTGGAAATGGCTAGTGCTGCTTACTTAGATGCTAACACTAGCGGGAATACTTATTTACTCGTGTTGGTTTCTGCTAAGTAGCTACTGGCATTTAATTTCTACATCAGCAGTAATGACTACAAAAAAAGCTTTGATTTAACTACGACCAGATGAAATTCATATTTGTACCTATTGTTTAATGTGTATGACAATGGATTTTATCAAGTATGATCATTTTATCTTGCAGACTTTTCAAGAACAATTCAGGGTCTGTTGAAAACTTAATAAAATCGGAGGAAATCTCTAAATCAAAGTAAAAACTTGGGCGAGGTAAGGTCTCTTTTAAGTGTTTGACAAGCGTTATTTTGCCTACCTGTCGAGTACTAAGAATAGCAGTTACGGGAAAATGATTAATTCTAAACAATAGCTCTTATGTAATTTTCCTCTGAATCATAGCTTCATTTTTATTCTAAGTAAAATCATTTTTAGCTTCCGTTTATGGTTACATGGCTGTTAAGGGATAACTCATATCATGAACCAAGAGCGAAAACTTCATTCAGTTTTTATAGCACTCATAGACTGTATTTGATGCTACCTCGAGGTAGCAACTACGAGGTTTGAGTTAAAAACTGGACATATTGGTAGGTGCGAATAACACTAGCTCCTGCTAGTGGGTTCTTGGGATTTCCCATTGAAATTATTATATGAAAATTTTAAACAATAAGAAGAAGCTAAAATATATCTTATCAAGTTGTGCCACGATACCGCTAGTAAATTTCAAGCAGCCACAAAAAATCTTAGCTAGAACAAAAGAAAAAATTCTACCGAAAAATAAATTTCCTCCCAAAATATAGGCTAATTAGCTTAATTTTAGGGTCAGTATTTTAATATTTATCCTATTAGACTGTTAAGGTTTTGTCAAAAATAGTATTTATAAGTAAATTATTACAAACAAGCTTGCTACGAATATGTATATCTATACTCTCTCAAGTAGTTGAATCATAACATACTCTTAGCATCTAACGCTCTGAAAACTTACAAACATTTTTATTTAATTTAACAACTCCTAAGTAATCGTGCAGAATAAGATTTAAGTTATGTGTTTAGGCACAAGGCACAGAGTATTAAAATGTTTTTATTATATACAGCTATGCTTTTTTCCAAAACTCACCACCGAAAACCGTTACCTGAAAAGCATAATCTTAAATTTAATTTTGCCCACTAACTTACGTACCTATAAGTGTTCTAGGTACCACCGTTATCGTCAAATAGCTCAAGAGTGGTATTATTTGGGAGTCGATAAATGAGAGAATAAACAGAAGATAAGGTATTTTAAAAATATGATCCGAGAAAATGAAAATTTCGCATTGGCACATTATCAAAAGAAGTAGTGTTATTGAAGACTTTCAAATATAAAGAAGCACAAGAGTTTTTCTCCACTGCTATCAGTGTGGTTTGACGATTGGAAATTCTACCTATTCAAATTTAAAAAGGCTCATCAAAAACCTTTTTATCCAATAAAACATACCACACATAATGCGTAACTATTTTTCCATACCTGTTTGTTGTTACTCTGTTCGCAGCATACATAACGTAATACTATTTGAGCGCAACGATGTAGAACGCAATTCTTGAATTTTTTGCGACCGCCGCAGCGGTTACTTTTTGTTTTAAAACGGGAACATCTAGTTAAAAGTACGGCTAAAAATTAATCAAAGAATAGCATTTTATTGAAAGTTTAAACAGCTCCTTTGTACTTATAATGTGTCTCGATTCATTTGCTCGTAAAATAATACAGAACCCTTCAACTATTTCAATTACTTTGAAATAATCTATTATTCAACGAAGGCAAGTACGAACACTTGACCTTTACTCAGGAATTAAGAAAGGTGAATCTTGGTTTTTTGACTACATATACAAGTTAGTTTATACTAGTCATCAGTATGAATTGAAAGGAGATAAAACCTAGCCTTTGATTTATATCAGGACGCTATTTTAGATTTATTTCTCCGAATAAAAGAGAATCGTCTAGAAAAAAGAACATTAGAAAAGGGCGGAATGATTATCTCATAGATAAAGCAACATTTAGAATGGAAACGGGATGATCACTGGAAAAAGTGCTACTAAATACAATGATAGACTTGATATGGTAATTCATGAACAATATACAGCAAGAGCTGCTGAGGCAGAAATGATTTTATATTACAAAGATTTGCTCATGAACATAAATAAACTATCGACAACTTGTGATGATTTGTTAAAGATAAAACTTATTGAAGACCTTGCTTGGCAAACAATTTATCTACGTTATCCCAATGAAAATAAGGGTTCATTACGAGTCAAATTCAGTAATAGTATAAAGAATCTTCGGAAGATACTCTCTTGATAGAAGAACTAAGGTTTAATAAAAGCCTATAAATCATTGACTAGCATTTTGATTTAAACATTTTTCACAACCATGATAAAACAAATATCCAAATGGCTACTCTTTGCATTTTGCATATTCGTAGCAAACTCGAACTCCTTAATGGCTCAACTTAGAGTAGAAGCCAATAGCGCTATAGTAGAAAATGGAAAAATAAAAATTTCATTTTTTGTTCCATTTAGTACAAACAACTGCTATGATATTCAAGCATTGGAAGTAATTGCTATTGAAACCAACACAAAAACAATACCTCATACTCTAATAGGTAAAATAACTCAGTTAAGTACCGGAACAAATAATATTATATGGGACTATAAAGTAGATGATTTTTTTGTGGATGGGGATTTCAAGATTATTGTCTCATTAAAATTATGCCCATTAATAGAAGTACTTACTCCCCCTAAGAAAGAAGTGGTAGTAAACCCTCCTAAAAAAGAGGAAGTAATTGCTACGCCTACAAGAGCAGAAGAGTTATCCTTTAAACCACATCCCATAGGCTTGAAAATAGCTGTTGGAGTAATTGGGGTTGCTACAGCAGTTATGGCAAACTCAATTAAGAGTAACTTCAATTCAAAATTGGCTATTCTCAAATCACTAGATACTAGTGTGAACAACGAGTTTTTGTCAAAGAGTGATTTAGATAAATGGACTGCCGCTGCTGTAGATGCACAAGCCGCTCGTCAAACAGGATTATTAAATGTACTAGTAATTGGTTCTGCCCTCTCATTTGGGTATGAAGTTTTCTTATTAGCAACAAAGGTAAAAGTAAAGGAGAAAGGCTTAGGCTTTCAGCCTGCATCCCACCAAACAGGTATATCATTAACCTATAAATTTTAGTTATCTATATATGAGACAGTCTGTACTACTTTTAATTACCATCTTTTGTTTCTTGTACGCATCTTCGTTCGCTCAATTGAGCTTAAATACCATTAATTTGAAAGAAGTTCGCTGGACAGAACCTTCTCAAGTATCTTCTAGTGGGGTATATCAAACTAATCAGACAATACTAACTTTCCATTGTAAAGCAGAGTCTGATGCTAATTTAGACAAGAGTGATTTTACGCTATTTGTAGATGGCGAGAGTTTTGTCCTGTCTAATGCCAACTGTAAAAACAATGAGCTAACTTTTTCGGCTCAACTTTCTTTAGAAAAAGACCATGAAGTCTACGTTTCTGTTAGAAAAGGAAGAAGAGTGGTACAAACACCATTATTAAAAATCGTACGCTACAAAGCTGTTAAACGTTTTGCCTTCTTACTTGGAAATTCTGATTATATTAACACACTCTCGTTAAATAATAGACCTTTAGAGGACATCAATGCCATTGCAGCAAGTTTAAAAAAGCTTGACTTCACCATTCATTCTGTAAGTAATTTATCGAGAATTGGCTTACTAGATTCCTTAGACAATTTTGTAGCAGAAGCACACCATGCTGATATGATTTTTTTCTATTATGCCGGACATGGCATTCAAAATAGTGGAAAAAACTATCTAGTTCCCGTAGATGCAAAATTCAGAACAAGAACAGACATTGCACCTCGTGCTGTAGAAATTCAATACATTATCAATAAGCTTGAAGAAAGTAATCCAAAATGCAAAATAATTGTGTTAGATGCCTGTAGAAACGAAGCATTTCCTGTGTTATCCGCAGATTCAAGAGGAGATGATCTTCGTGGCTTTAGCCCTATTATGGGAGTAAGTGTTGCTAAGGGAGTAGGTACCTACATTGTTAATGCAACTCAAGCAAATCAAACAGCTGCCAATGATGGTATTTTCGCTAAAGAATTGGCCTCGGCACTAGGCAGAGGAAAGACAATATCTGAAGTATTCAGAAGGGTACGAACCAAAATTGTTGAATTGTCAGGCTCGCATCAAGAGCCAGAAATCAATGATAAACTAACAGAGGAAATAACTTTTTAAGATACAAATCAAATGATAAAGTGATCTATTCATGCTTTGCTACTGATGAAGAATTACGAATAAGTCTTAGCCCATTTGCAAGACCTAATATTCGCATTGCATAATTATGATAAATATGTTCCAAAATCCATACTTCGAAAGCAGTATTTGATCTTCAAACAAAAATTAATTTAAAATGAAATTACAACTATTATCTCTATACATAAGTTTCTTATTGTTTACTACAAATTGTAGTTTAGAAGCAATAGAAACAACTAAAACACTTAAAACTTGTAGTAGAGCAACAAGTGCATCCGCATCAAGCTCCACACCTCTTAATGTTAATATGAGTTTAGTTGGTACGGTGAGTGATATCACGAGTGTAGTCTGGCAAATTAGTAAAAATGGCACTGAGTATTATAAAAGTACTACGAATATAAGCCCTTTTTCACTGACGAGTTCGACACTTACAACTGATGGCACATTCACTATTATTGCTCAAGTTACCGATAGATGTGGCTCTAATTACTCATTAACAACAAGTTATAACTACACTACTCCTAATTCTTTAGTGGTAGCAATGGTGCAAGTAGAAGGGGGAACTTTTCAAATGGGAAGTACTACGGGGCAATCTGATGAACAACCTATCCATAATGTAACCTTGAATACCTTTAACATTGGTCAATATGAAGTATCTGTATCTGATTTTAAAAAATTTATAGATGCTACTGGTTACCAAACAGATGCAGAGAAAAATGGAGGAAGTTATGTATATGATGGCAACCTTTGGCCATATAAAAATGGAATAAATTGGCGTTGTGACGTAGCAGGTAACATAAGACCTACCGCCGATTACACACATCCAGTTATTCACGTAAGCTGGAACGATGCTGTAGCTTATTGTAATTGGCTCAGTAATCAAACTGGTAAAGCATACAGATTACCTACAGAAGCAGAGTGGGAATTTGCCGCACGAGGGGGAAAATTAAGTAAAGGATATACTTATTCAGGTAGTAACACCATAGGTAACATTGCCTGGTACGGTTCAAACAGCGGCAATATAACGCATCCTCTAGCACAAAAATTAACTAATGAAATTGGCATCTACGATATGACAGGAAATGTATGGGAATGGTGCCAGGATTTGTACGGAACCTACACCGCCACAAATCAAACAAATCCAACAGGAGCTAGTGCTGGTGTTAATCGAGTATTACGAGGTGGTAGTTGGTTTGACAATACTCAGGATAGTAGAATAACCTATAGACTTAACAGAGATCCAACTAATAGGGTTAGCAACTGTGGTTTTAGAGTAGCATCGTCTCTATAGTTAGGAGAAATAGAACTTAAAAATATTTCATCGCTATTAGACTTTATCACGGTTTATTTGTTATGATCAAAAAATCATCATCGATTTCTAGAGATATACAAATACCTCAAATTTTGATAATTTAATGTGAATCAAGTAATCGTGCAGAATAATATTTAAGTTATTATTTTTACGGTTATGGGTCGTAAAAAGAAACAAATAGTTCTTGAAGAAAGCGAACATAGTAGCTTGCTTCATAATTCAAAATATCATCCAAAAGCAGAGGTTCGAGAAAAATGTCAAGCCATCTTGTTGAACCATTCAGGTCTTAGTCAAAAAGATGTTGCTCGTCATTTGCGAGTATCAGAAGTCTCTATTTGTCACTGGATGAAAACATGGAAAGAATCCGGGCTTGCTGGTCTATGCCGAAAATCAGGGCAAGGACGTAAACCCATTTTAAGTATTCAAAATACAGAACATAATCAACTTATTGAAAAAGTACTCCAACAACAAAATCAGAGTATAAAATCTATTCAAGCTGAATTAGCCAAAGAACTCTCTGTTGATATGAGTACAGATACGGTGAAACGCTACTAAAGGGGACGCCCAGTCAAAAATTGTTATACATGGAGAAGAATCCGTCGCTGCACTCGCCAAGGTCAAAAGGAAAAGGTCTACCAAGACAAGTACGAAAGGTGGAAAACTCTCGTAACTCTTTATGTATTAGGATATATAGATCTCATATTCGCTGACGAGAGTGGCTTTACAATGCAACCTTATTTACCTTATGCTTGGCAAAAAAAGGGACAAACCATACGTATCTTCGCTCGTAATAACTCAAAAAGGTTAAACGTTTTTGGCCTTATGTCACTAGCAGGTCATTTGACCACCTATCATACAGAGAAGCCAATTACAGCTGAATTTATCAAGTGCTCACTTGAAGATTTTATCGCCAAAAGGAGTGACAAACCAACCGTAATTGTACTTGATAATGGCCCAGTACATCATGCCAAAATTGTCAAAGAATGTTCCCCTAGCTGGGAAGAAAAAAATACCTATTTATTCTATTTACCTACTTATAGTCCACATCTAAATCCCATTGAAATTTTATGGAGATTTATCAAATATAAGTGGTTAAATAGAGAGCATTATAAATCTTGGACCAGCTTTAAAAAGCGTATTCTTTCGATATTTTCAGATTATGGAAACAAAGTATCTTATTAACTTTAATTCCCTTGTGAAAAATAACATAATTAGTGTAACTTAATTCTGCACGATTACTTAAGTATTCGTGCAAAATAAGATTTAAGTTATTCTTTTTACGGTTATGGGTCGTAAAAAGAAACAAATAGTTCTTGAAGAAAGCGAACATAGTAGCTTGCTTCATAATTCAAAATATCATCTAAAAGCAGAGGTTCGAGAAAAATGTCAAGCCATCTTGTTGAACCATTCAGGTCTTAGTCAAAAAGATGTTACTCGTCATTTGCGAGTATCAGAAGTCTCTATATGAAAACATGGAAAGAATCTGGGCTTGCTGGTCTATGCCGAAAATCAGGACAAGGATGTAAACCCATTTTAAGCATTCAAAATACAGAACATAATCAACTTATTGAGAAAGTACTCCAACAACAAAATCAGAGTATAAAATCTATTCAAGCTGAATTAGCCAAAGTACTCTCTGTTGATATGAGTACAGATACGGTGAAACGCTACTAAAGGGGACGCCCAGTCAAAAATTGTTACACATGGCGAAGAATCCGTCGCTGCACTCGCCAAGGTCAAAAGGAAAAGATCTACCAAGACAAGTACGAAAGATGGAAAACTCTCGTAACTCTTTATGTATTAGGACATATAGACCTCATATTCGCTGATGAGAGTGGCTTTACAATGCAACCTTATTTACCTTATGCTTGGCAAAAGAAAGGACAAGCTATACGTATCTTCGCTCGTAATAACTCTAAAAGGTTAAACGTTTTTGGCCTTATGTCACTAGCAGGTCATTTGACTACCTATCATACAGAAAAGCCTATTACAGCTGAATTTATCAAGTGCTTACTTGAAGATTTTATCGCAAAAAAGACAGACAAACCAACCGTGATTGTACTTGATAATGGCCCTGTACATCATGCCAAAATTGTCCAAGAATGTTCCCCTAGCTGGGAAGAAAAAAATACCTATTTATTCTATTTACCTACTTGTAGTCCATATCTAAATCCCATTGAAATTTTATGGAGATTTATCAAATATAAGTGGTTAAATAGAGAGCATTATAAATCTTGGACCAGCTTTAAAAAGCGTATTCTTTCGATATTTTCTGATTATGGAAACAAGTATCTTATTAACTTTAATTCCCTTGTGAAAAATAACATAATTAGTTTAACTTAATTCTGCACGATTACTTAATTTAGGCAACACATTTATAATCAATTAAAGGATTCATAATAAAAGATTTTTATTTAATAAAATGGTAAGCTACAATTACACCAGCAATATTGGCAAAAGCATTTTTAGGTTTACGATGGCTAGTATACTCTAAATCGTAAACAGAGGTTAAAATATTATTGGTTATTATAGTTTGCTGGGCATTGTTGTTTCATATTCTTTTCTGGTTTCAAAACAAGATATAACCCATTAGTATAAAACAATTCTAAAAGTGAGGTATGGTCGCCTTTATCACCCACGCAAATACCTTGTAGATTTGCTATTAGTTTTTTGAGTAAATCAGCGTTGTTATCTGATACATTCCCTGCTGAGATTAACCAATTAACAATTTGACCATAAGAATTGATTACTAAATGTAATTTAAAGCCATAAGACCATCGGGGATGCCTAATCCTGTTGAAGTTTTGTCTTTACAAGCAGAATCATCAAAAACTTTAGACGAATGGTCTCTTTTTAGATGGCAAACGGGCTGTTTTTTAGAGTCGATAAAATAAAGACCATTGCCTTGAGCATGTAAGCAACAATGTAATGAACAAAGCCACATTAGAGGATAACTATGAGTCTTCAATGTTAAAAATCGTTCATAACTTAGAGCAGATGGGAAATAAGATGAATGAGTCTCCTTGATAACTTTACAGTGATAGTATTCAAAGCATTTATCACCCGATAGGTGATAACATGTCACAATAGTGCATACTTCAATGGCGGAAAGCTAAGTAAAGGAACATCTATGCAGGTAGTAGTAGTAATATGATAACAGATGTCGCTTGGTGTTCTACTAATAGGGAAAATACCTCCCCCAGAGGAAAAAACAGCCAATGAATTATCTATGATATGAAAGAAAACCTTTAAAAGTGTTTTCAAGATTAGCATGACCCTTATTCTAAGGATAATCAGATAAATTCATTCGGAAATATGATTGAAACTAATCATATCTTACAAGAAGGGATGGTTTAGTTTCCATACATTTCTATATACTTAGTATAAGACTTTAGACTAACAAAAGATCTGAGTCCTTATAATAAGCCAGCACTAGCTGATGTTTTCTTAATATGTTCCTTTCAACAGGACATCTATTGTACGAGCCTCTGCCGTAAACTGGTTATATCCGATATTAAGTTTACCAATGCTTTCACCGTTGCAATTATAAATATACGAAGCTGGTGATGAAACCAAAGGATTAATCACACCTATAAAATACTGGTTTTTGTAAGTGTAAAGTACCACTTCTAATGGACCACTTTTAGGTTTTTGAAAGTCTGAAACCACACTTTTAAGCCAAGGAAGTTCAGCAATTGCGTCTTTCTTGAAACATGTGTCGGTTGGCAATGCATTGGAGGTGTCATCAGTACAAGCATTCATTGAAAAAATGAAGAGTAAACTTGCTAAGCGTAGGTAGTTTTTCATAGTGTAAAATTTAATGTTTAGTTGGCACAAATATACTTTATTCTATAAATATTTGAATATTATATAGTTACAAACTTATTTAACGTAAATAATTCGTTTAGTGATAATGGAAATATCGTAGCACAACTACATTTGAATACTGGGAATAAAACCTAATTTGAGATTAAGTTGAATCTAAAATCCTTATACCCAACAAAAATATTAGCGTATAGATAGGATTTGTATTGAAAATTTTATCCTTTTATAATTTGAAAGCTATTGAACCTATTATGTATCTACTATGAAAAAACTATGCTATAGTCTTACCTTCTTAATTTTTCTTTCCTGTGGAAAGTCCTCTCCTAAATCTGAAACGAAAAGCTCCAATCAGGCTAATAAAATTGAAGATTCGATAAGAGCAATCAACTCACTAATGAAGCCTGAAATGAAAGAAAGTTCTTCCGACACTACGGGTTTGATGGTTAAGCAAAAGAAAGTGTTGGGAAAATATAAAATTGAGTTCGCCTACACTGCGTACAACGAAGAAAAATATGGTTTTCAAAACCCTGGATATCTCAAGGTCTATAAAAATAATAAGATGATATTCTCGGATGTGTTTTTAGGCGATAATGAATTAACCGTTTTACAACTCAAAAATCAGGATGATAAAGACCATATTTTCTTTAAGCTTAACTGGGGCGTAGAGGCTTGTGACTATATACAAACATCGAGATTTTATTGTATTACCGCCAATGACAAAGTACATAAATTAGGCGATCATTGGGCGACGAGTACAGGAGATGGCTACTCTAGTCGTAACTTTGATTATTTTATCAGTCAAGACAACGGTAACTTGACGGTAGTAGAATCACTTTTTTATCATAAACATGATAAAAGAGACCTGAGCGATACCATTATTTACACTTTTGAGGAGGATAAATTTAAGGTGCATAGATTAAGCAATCATATAAAGTCAGGTAATTAAATGTCATTAAGACATTGACCTGCTTTACAAATCTAATTACAGGAATAAAATATCAACTTTGAACATTCAATATAAAGCCTACTTTAAAAACATTATCGATACTAATTCGAGGGTCGTTTTGTAGCATTTTCCTTAACTTTGATATAAATACATCAAAACTTCTACCCAGAAAATAGTCTTTTTTACCGTAAATTTTTTCTACCGCATCTTCTCGTTTTAAAATCTGATTTTGGTTCTGACAAAGCAATTTTAAAACTTCGCTTTCTGTTTCGGTCAATCGCCATGTTTCATCTTGATAACATAGTTCTTGTCTGGAATAATCAAAAACATAGGTACCAATCGTAAATTTCTGTACTTGTGGCGCTGGCAACTGTTGTGGCTGACGACGTAATAATACTTTGATACGACAAAGTAATTCGTCCTCATCAAATGGTTTTGTAATGTAATCCTCCGCTCCTAGTTCAAAACCTTTTAGCTTATCTTCTTTTAATGAACGAGCCGTAATAAACAAAAATGGCATAGCTGGATTGAGTTCTTTACAATGAGTCGCCAATGTAAAGCCATCCATTTTGGGCATCATAACATCGAGCAAACAAACATCATAAGGTTGTCTTTTGAGCGCATTATAACCACTTTCTCCATCTCGACATAGCTTGACTTCAAACCCTTGGTCTTCCAAAAATTCGGTCAATAGGAAACCCATACTCAGGTCGTCTTCAATCAAAAGTATTTTGTGTGAAATATTGCTCATAAATAAGTGGTTACCCTTACATTCAACGATTTAAGGAGGTTGAAATTATTACACGCCCAAAGGTAGATATACCTCAAAACAACTTCCTTTTTTATCTTCGCTTTTTACCTGAATATTGCCTTTATGGAGCTCAAGCATATTTTTGACATAAGCTAAACCTAGTCCAAATCCTTTGAAAGCATGGGTCGTTTGATGCACTCGCTGAAATTTCTCAAATATCAAACTCCGCTGGCTAACAGGAATACCAATGCCGTTATCTTCAAACGAAATGACGATGTCTTGCGATAGTAATTTGGCTGAAATACGAATTTCGGGTGTATTTTCATTGTATTTTAAGGCATTTTCAATCAAATTACGAAAGGTGTTCACGAGGTGCTGCCTATCTCCTATCACAAACATATCTGTGCTAAATCCCTCCAAAAGAATTTGAGCATTTTTTTCTGAAATTGACATCGACAAACTGTCTATCGAAGCACGAATGAGAGATTCTATACTTAACTTTTCTTTCTCCAAAATGTATTCTCCATTTTCGATTTTGGCCAGATGTAACACACGTTCAACTTCTTGCAATAGTTGAGTATTTTCTCTTTTGATAACTGCTAAAAATGGGTTTTCTCGTAAATCTTCATGCTTCTTAGTCAAGCGATTTACTGCTAAACCAATACTACTCAGTGGAGTACGAAACTCATGCGCCATATTATTGAAAAAATCCACATTGGTTTGAAGCAACAGTTTTTGTTTCATCAACGACCAGTTGACCATCAACAACACTACGGTAATAAACCCAACAATAAAAAGGGTAGCTAGCACCATAAAGGTCATTCCGCCCAATATGTAGCGTTCTTTAGTGGGAAAAGTAACTCTCAGATATGACTCATTGCCATGATGGTTTTTGAAAGAAATAGCCGTTTGAAATACATCAGTAGCACAGAAACTATTGTTAGAAAGACTAATTTGATAAGGTAAAAAAACCTGATAATTGGCTAGGTTTTTATCTAAAGTTTCTCGAAAATCTTTGGTATTCACAATATCATGTGGCAACTCTGAAATATTGGAAATAAGTGTTTCGCCCGACATATCCACTACTGCACATTTTCCATCATTGCAATAGGCACCATCTTTATATGATTTGATGGTGGAGCAAAGTGCTGATGTAACCCTTTGGTTAAATATCTCTTCTGATAATCGCCATGAGTGACGCATCCATATAATCTGGATAATCACCAAGGCAATTACGCCTAAAGTCGACGCAATCAGAATGTAAGGGATATTTTTATGCTGAATTTTCATGTCGTAAAGATAAAGAGCTTCTTATTAAACAGGGTGGTTTTAACAACTCTATAACAAGTCAATAACACTTGAATGACAGCAAGAAGCCAACAGAAGATTGTAATTTTGTAAGGTCAACAGTGCAAAAATTATCGTATTCAATAAACCTCTTTATGCTTCGATATTTTGCGCTATTCGTTCCATTAAATTAAACAAATTCAACATGAAAAAAGCAATTATTTCAGGATTCTTGACACTTGGTATTGTAGCGGCATCTTTGGCGTGTCCTGGTGGAAAATGTGATAAGTCGAAATGCGACAAAGCAAAATGTGATAAGTCGGCTTGCACAAAATCAGCTAAAACTGAGAACTGCAAAGACCACGATAAAAAATCAGCCTCTGCTGAGAAAAAAGAAGCACAAGATAACAAAGTAAAGTCTGATGCTAAAAATTCTAATAAAGTAGCAATCTGGACATCTCCATATTTTACTTTGGATAAGCCAGGGTGCTAAGAATAAGTGCTGAATTGTGAGTGATGAGTATTGAGCGTAATTTTATGATTACTAACATTTTGGCTCATTAATTCCCTCCACTTCATGCTAAGGAAATTGGATTTTTGATTTCAGATACAGGGAGTACCAAAAGTTTTCGAGGCTTTTGACGATTGTAGTTGTAGTAATTAGGGCTGTACAAAGGATTTAATTTTGTCGTAGCGGCAACCCTTGCGGTTGCCCAACTCAACATGGCAACTGCAAGGATTGCCACTAACTGCAATTTTATTTTAAAGACAATACTTAAACCTTCGTACAGTTCTATTTTAGTAATCCGAAATCAAAAATCCGATTTCCAAAATTCAATAAAGTTCTCAGTTAGTCTACCCTCTCAGCATCCTCTAAAATATAATTTAACTCCTGTACATTAGTGGCATTTAATCGCAGAACCCCCTTAAAGGTTCTTATTTCATCAACCTTGTACCGTTGCTTACTACTAAACTTTAGCTGTATCATAGATTCTGGACCAGATTTCCCACAGAAATAACACATCGAATTAGGATTCTGCGATACCACATAATTTCCTTCACTATCAATCGGAATCGTGTACCCTCTAATTTCAACGGTTTTTCCATTAAGCATGGTTACCTTTGGTCCAAAATTGGGATATAGATAAAACATCGCTAAGTCGATATTAAATTTCTTTTTGAAATGAACGTCCTTTAAATCATTCCATGTGATTTTTTGGACATCGAAATCTTGCTTCGACTTCTTTTGCAGAGGATTTTCCCAAAAAGCTGATACTGTGAGAAAGCAGATGAAAATAAGTGTCTTCATAGTCCTTGGTATATTTGCAATATTGTTGCAAATATACCAAGGACTTGAATGAATGATAGAATATTGTAGTTTTTTATTGGGAAAAAATCAAAAAGGGAGTGTATTTAGATGTTATTCACCATAATGCGAAAGTACTTTCAAAACAATCAGTAAAAACATCATAGCGAATCCAATCGTTATGATTCTTTTACCATGCGTTCGGTCTTCTTCAGAATAAGAGTACACTACACTTCCGTTGGGCAATCTTTTTTGGGAAAAATAAATACCCCAACCCATCGCAACGCCCAAAAGCCCACCTAAAATGGCAAAAGTATAGCCTGCCCAAATAAATTTGGCTTGCGAAGGCTCAGGTTTCGCCAACATCTCTAATCTTTCCTTTTTCAGATACTTGAGATATTCAGCCCCAACCACATGACCTCTATCTTGTAAAATTTTTTGTGCAAGTTTATAATCCAATTCAGACCACTCATCAGGCTTAGATAAAATTTCAAACAGTTCTTCGTCCGAGAACTGAAAAAGATAATGATCTGGGTCAATATCCTCAATACTTTCTTGAGCAATGTTTTCTAGTAGCTTTTGTACAGGGGCAAAATTCTCTTTTTCGATTTTTACTAAAAAAAGTTTCTGTACAGCACGCATACTCACAGGGTCGATTGCGCCATTACTGATTTCTGTTTGAAATCCAATGTTATTCTGCTCAAGGAATTGGGTAAATTCAATAAAGTGCTCTTCGTCTGAAAACTCTTTGAAGGTTACAAATTCATCCATAAAAGGTGGTAGTTACAATTATCAAAGTTAAAGGTTTCTTTCAATTGAAATTTAGGTAAATTATTTTGAAAAATAGATGGTCTTTCCTGTCTTCGCTGATTCCTTGGCGGCTGAAAGAATTTCAACTACTACGCTATTGACTGCAAAAGACGACAAATCTTTTTCAGGTTTAATTTTACCATTGACCACCGCCGCCAAATAGGCAAACACATTGGATTGTTCATAAGGAAGTGGCGCCAAATCTACCCATTTTTCAGCATTGGATGCTTCTCCAAATACATATCGCATTTTAGGTTCTTTATTAGCAATAACGATACCTGATGTACCATAAACTTCGGTATCTTTTACGCCAAATGGCCAGTTCCACGAGGCCTGAATCACCGCTTGGGTATTAGGATATTTTAGAATAATGGTGGCCTCATCATCTACTTTAGGATATACCGAAGGTTTGTCTTGTTGGGTAACAGCAGTTACTGAAATAGGCTTTTGACCATCCATTAGCCAAGTCATGATATTGGCACCATAACAACCAAAATCAACAATCGCTCCTCCCCCATTTTGGATAGGATCAGTGAGCCAATTGGTAAATTCTTTCGAACAGCCAATTTCGATTGGACCACCATGACCATCCTTAAAAACTACCTTTTTGATTTCACCTAAATTCTTATTTTGCTTAGCCATTTCCCATACCTTGGCATGAGACGCATACCAAGTAGTCTCAAAATTGGTCAATAAATGAATTTTGTACTTTTCTACCAATACTTTCATCAAAGCCAAATGTTGGTTATTCACTGCCAAGGGCTTTTCTACAATCACATGAATACCTTTGGGTGCGCAAGATTCGACCACTGCCAAATGCTCATATATAGAGTTAAAAGCACAAACTGCTTCAGGATTTGTTTGTTGGATAAGGGCATCCAATGTAGGAAACCACATTGATTCGGGGAGGTTGTGACGTTTCAGCAAACGCATAGCTAATGCTTTGTTGGGCTCAGCAAACCCTACAATTTCTACATCCTGCTGTTTGCCCATATAATCAAAAACCTGATTGATATGGTCGTGAGTCATGCCAGCTACCCCAACACGGATAGGTTTGGCATTCACCAAATGGCTTGATATAAGCAACAATAGAAGAAGAGATAAAAGTATTTTTTTCATAGTTAATTGGGATAAAATTTGAAACTCAATTTATCTTAACAACCCAACATTGTTATCTGTCAGTATATGTATTGATAAAATAAAAATATGAATCATCCTGAAATTTAAGATTGGAATTATTCTCCAAGTGTTCATCAAAAAAGCGGTCAGAAAATATTTTCCGACCGCTTTTTTGATACTACTATGCTAGGATATGACTCGCCTTAAGACGCAAGCATTATGTCTTTACAGCTAGAATACAAATTTTAAAAATCACTCATTCACTCAATCTCAAATCACTCAATTGTTTATTTCGCATCTTTCTCAAAATCCAATGCCACAGAGTTGAGACAGTATCTTAAACCTGTGGGTCTTGGTCCATCGTCGAATACGTGTCCGAGGTGTGCACCGCAACGACTACACAAAATTTCGGTGCGTGACATCCCAAAACTATCATCAGGAATTTCGAGGATAGCATCCTTATGAATGGCTTTGTAAAAAGAAGGCCAGCCTGTCCCTGATTCAAATTTTGTCTTAGAATCGAATAAAGGGAGTTTACAACAAACACATTTATAAATCCCTTTTTCATGGTTTTTCCAGTAAGCTCCCGAACAAGCTAATTCTGTACTTCGTTGACGAGTAACTTTATATTGTTCTGGTGTCAAAATCTTGCGCCATTCAGCCTCAGTTTTGACTACAGCAAATTTGTGGTTTTTGAGCGGGTCGTCTTCTTTTCTCTGCGAGCGACTTATCACAAGTCCTAACACACAAATAAATCCTAAAATGACTAATATGGTTTTCATATCTGATAAGTTTTGTTTTAATAATTACGAAAAACTCCTACAAATTGTTTTTGAATGCAATTAATAACTTCTCGAAATGATAAAAAGTCGTCTAGATTGCCAAATAGAATTAAGAAATAAAAATGTTGAAATTATGGTAAAATTTGAAATTCGCAGAAAATTTTCCTGTGAGGTTTAAAAACAAACCAACTATGCTATTTTTCTGACAAATAAGTAATTTTACCATCCAAAATTGACCAAATGCTACCTAATTTTAACATATTTTAACATAATTTTAAATTTTTTTATTATGTTTTAAAATAAGTTATTATATTTATCCATCTGCTTACGAACAGCCATTTTTAAGCAGAACAATTTTCTAAAAAAAACGATTTGCAGAATTTTTTACTCCTAAATATTACTAGATGCAAAATATTTACTAATAAGGATTCCAACTTGACAAAATTTGAAAGTGTTTCTCTTCTAAGATTTTCAAAAAATCAGAAATTAACTTTCATAACCAACAATCACATACATATTTCCTTCTTGTCAGTCTTCTTTTGGTAGATCGCATCTTTAATATTAGGTGTTCGATTAAAACTTAAACCGAAACTAAATTTATTCCCGTTGAGCATTGTCCTCACTAAAAGGATAATATTTGACATAACTTGACTAATTAGCTTGAAAAACTTTACCAACAATTCAACCAAACTAAAGGAGAACTATCAAGATTCAAACACAACTTCTGGGTGAATTCACACTTAGAGGCTTTCCTTTTATTATTCAATCTCAAATATTCAAAACCTTAGCGTTGTTCAGTAACAACTGCAGCTGAAAAGTACGTCTATACGATACTCAATCAGGTTTTGATATTTTCATATTCATCTTTCTATCCGAAACGATGCCTTTATAACTGTGTGTGCTCAGAACTGAGAACACCCTTTCTGGAATACGTATATACTTATAGTTAGCTAAAATATATCTCTTTTCCACCTTTAAATGAATCTTTTTTACCAAACAATTTAAACAATAATCATTATGAGAAAACTCTTACTGCTTATTACTGTATTTCTTCTTGTACAGATAGGCAACGCGTTTGCACAAGATAGGCAAGTTACAGGGAAGGTGACCTCATCTGAAGATGGTGCTCCACTTCCTGGCGTTAGTATCTCGATAAAAGGTACTCCTCGTGGTACAACTTCGGGTGCAGATGGTTCCTATAAAATTGCTGTAGGAAAAGACGCTGTTTTGACATTTTCATTCGTAGGTTTTGCTGCTCAAACTGTTACAGTAGGTGGACAATCACAAATCAACGTGGCAATGAAAGTAAACACTTCTCAAATAGAAGAAGTTGTCGTAACTGCCCTTGGAGCAAAACGTTCGGAAAAATCTTTAGCATACTCAGCTCAGAGTGTTAAAGACGAACAATTAAACACTATTCGTCAAACAAACTTAAACAACGCATTAGCTGGTAAAGTAGCTGGTATTCAGGTACGTAGCCAGTCAACAGTAGCATTGGGTCGCGATGCTAGTATCCGTATCCGTGGTGCGGGTTCATTGAGCGACAAAGCTCCACTTTACATCCTTGACGGTAACCCTGTAAGTTCATCTGACGTAAACTTAGATGACGTTGAATCAGTAACAGTGTTGAAAGGTCCAAGTGCAACTGCACTTTATGGACAGCGCGGTGATGCTGGTGTAATCATCATGGCATCCAAAAAAGGTACGATGAAAAAAGGCGTTGGTATCGAATTGAACCAAAGTACTTTTTATGAAACAGTTTATGTTTTACCTCGTTACCAAAACTCTTACGCTGGTGGTGCTTCTTCAGACATGATCAAATTCAACTGGGAAGCTGGTATGCCAGAAGAGTGGAAAGCATTGAATGGTAAATACTATCATGACTATTCGGATGATGCTTCTTGGGGACCTCGTATGGTAGGTCAAGAGTATATACCTTGGTATTCTTGGTATCCAGGTACACAATATACTGGTAAAACGGCTTCTTTGGTAGCTCAACCAAACAACATCCGTGATTTCTACCAAGGTCAGTTTGCTACTAACACTAACGTTAACTTCTCGAAGGCTGGAGACAACTACTCTACTCGTATTTCATTTACGGCTCAAAACCAAAACGGTTTGATGTACAAATCAAGTGGTGTAAAATATAACATTTCATCACAAACTACAGTAGATTTAGGAAAGCATTTGACTGCAACAGCCAACATTAACTTGTCAGAATACACTATCAAAGGACAATTCAATGATGGTTATTCTAACCAATCTTCAGGTTCATTTAACTCTTGGTTCCACAGAGATTTGGATTTGAATAAGTTAAAAGAATTGAAAGACTTGACTTCTCCAGAAGGTATTTTAGCAAGCTGGAACCACAATAACCCAGGTGCTTATGCTTCTTCTCCATTGAACTTCTACGGAGCAAACTACTGGTATAACTTCTACTCGTATTTCGAGAAATTAGATATTTCAGAAAACAGAAGACGTATGTTTGGTGATGTGAATTTGACTTACAAAATCAATGATAATTTGAAAGTAGCAGGTTTTGTTCGTTTCAACCAAGGTAATACTTTTGGAGAATCTAAAGTTCCAACGATTCTTCAAACATCAGCTACTCAGACAGGTTTAAAAGCAGGTTATAACACTTACCAAACTTATGGTAACATTGTAAACAACGGTAACACGCCAAATGAGATGAACTACGAATTGATGGCGACTTATAACAAGCACATCAATGACTTTACAATCGATGCTTTGGCTGGTGGTAACATTCGTCACGATAGCTACAGAACGATGTCGGCTGGTACTGTAAACGGTTTGGTTATTCCAGATTACTTTGCTTTGAGTAACTCATCATCGACTCCTTCTTTGAGTTCTTACCGTTCAGATAAAGAAATTCGCAGTTTGTATGCACGTGGTTCATTCGGCTACAAAGACATCATTTTCTTGGAAGGTTCTGTACGTAATGACCGTTCTTCAGCTCTTCCAAAAGATGCAAACTCTTACACATATCCATCTGTAGGTACTTCATTCGTCTTCGGAGAGTTGATTCGTAGTACAGTTCCTGCCTTATCATTCGGTAAACTTCGTGCTAGCTGGGCACAAGTTGGTTCTGACTTAAGTCCATATTCATTGGCATTGAACTACTCTTTGGCTTCTGCTAAATTTGGTTCATACTCTTACATGGGAACACCAAATACGATTGTTGACCCTAATATCAAGCCAGCTTTGTCATCTGCGTATGAATTTGGTTTAGACTTGAAATTCTTGAAGGATAAATTAGGTTTGTCTGTAACATACTACAACGAAGATAAAATCAATGAAATCATTACTGTACCTATCTCAGGAACAAGTGGTTTTACTTCTAAATTGATTAACGCTGGTAAAATCAACCGTCATGGTTTAGAGGTTTCATTGAACGCAACTCCTGTTAAAACTAAAGATGTAACTTGGACTACTACTGTAAACTGGGCAAAAAATACTTCAAAAGTATTAGCATTAGCGGAAGGTGTAGATGCAATTACTGTAACATCTGATGCTTTTGGTGTGGGTACTGTAGTTCACCAAGTTGGTGAAGCATGGGGTCAAATCCGTGGTGGTGCATACACATACAAAGATGGCAAGAAAGTATTGACTGCTGATGGAATGTATGTAGTAACTCCAAACTCTTATTTGGGTAGTGTATTGCCAGACTTCACAGGTGGTTGGTTCAACCAAATCCAATACAAAGACTTCGTTCTTTCGGCTAATATCGAATTCTCAAAAGGTGGTAAATATTTCTCATTGTCTGATTACTGGGGTGGTTTCTCAGGTTTGTTTGAAAGAACAGCAGGTGTAAACGACAAAGGAAACCCTATCCGTGACCCTATCGCTGATGGTGGTGGTGTACACGTACAAGGTGTTACTGCCGATGGTGCAGCAGTAGATAAATACGTAGATGCTTATACCTACTTCCACCAATTTGCTACTAACAAACTTTCAGAAGAACACGTTTACGACCTTGACTTTATCAAATTGAGAGAGGTTAGCATCGGTTATAGAATTCCAGTTAAAGGAAGCAAATTGTTACAAAGCGCAACGGTTTCAATTGTTGCTCGTAACCCTTGGTTGATTTATACTAAAAACAGAGATTTTGACCCATCAGAGATGTCTCAAATTTTCGGTGAAAACGGTCAGTTCCCAGGCACAAGATCATTAGGTGTAAACATCAAATTAGGTTTCTAACAAACGATTTTAATTGAAGAGTAAGATGATACGTAAAAATATACTAAAAACGCTGGGTTTTGCATCAGTTATGCTTTTCACAGCAAGTTGTTCGGATTTTGGAACAATGAACGACAACCCCAATGCCATTGTAACACCAGTAACATCAGCTTTGTTAACAAATGCATTGTTGGACTTTGATAGCCCTGCTACCAATGGCTCAATCAGGAATGGTTTATATTGTCAATAT
The DNA here is from genome assembly GCF_009905545.1 of Cellulophaga sp. BC115SP. Lineage (GTDB taxonomy): Bacteria > Bacteroidota > Bacteroidia > Cytophagales > Spirosomataceae > Flectobacillus > Flectobacillus rivi. The sequence goes on from NZ_JAAALB010000041.1 coordinate 49,924, forward strand.
TTTGCTGAAACTCAATACACTGAGACATCGCTTTATGCTATTCCACAAATTGGTTGGGATGGTAACTATGCTGGTTCATTGTATGACTTACAAAACATCATCAATAACAATACAGACCCTGCCACCAAAGCTTATGCTGCGTTAAATGGTTCGAACAATAACCAAATCGCTTTGGCTCGTATTGTAAAAGCATACCGCTTTTTGATGTTGACTGACCAATGGGGTGATATGCCTTATTCGGAAGCATTACAATTGAAAACACAACCAAAATACGATACACAACAAGAAATCTATAATGGTTTGTTTAAAGAGTTGAAAGAAGCTGTTGCTCAATTTGACGGTGGTGCTTCTCCTGCTGGCGATATTGTACATAGTGGTAATTTAACACGTTGGAAAAAATTTGCTAACTCTTTGCGTTTGATCATGGCTGTTCGTTTATCAAAAGTTGACCCAACTACAGGTAAAGCGCAGTTTTTGGATGCCTTAGCATCTAGTGGTGGTGTGATTGATGCAAACGAAGACAATACTCAAGTGGCTTATCCAGGCGGTACATTCAACAGCCCTTGGTATAACACCTACAACGGACGTAAAGATTACGGTATTAGTGATGTGATCGTAAATATGCTTTACGCAACTTCTGATGCACGTGTAAACGCTTATGGCGAACCAAATGCAAGTGGTACAGTGGTTCCTATGCCTTATGGTTTGACTCGTGACGATGCTGTGAACTATACCAACTCACACGCTGACTGGTCAAGAATCTTGAATCCAACTTACAGAGCTGGTAGCGCAACGTCATTTGTTTTGACAGCAGCTAGTGTTTATTTGGCAAGAGCCGAAGCAGCAGCTTTAGGTTGGACAACAGAAAGTGCTTCTACTATGTACAGCAAAGGTCTTGAAATGTCTTGGAAACAATGGGGTGTATTTGACCAAACTAAGTTTAATACGTTTATGTCAAATGCTTCTGTTCAATTAGGAACTACGAATGATGATATTTTGACCAAAGTTCGTACACAGCGTTATATCTCATTCTTCCCAGATGGTGCTAACGGTTGGTCAGAATGGCGTAGAACAGGTGTTCCAGCTCTTACTCCAACACCAAAAGCTACCAACGTTAGTAAGCAGATTCCTCGTCGTTTTGTGTATGGTTCAAATGAGCCAAACCTTAACAAAACAAATTATCAGGCAGCAGTATCAAGACTAACAGGTGGTGATACACAAGATGCTAAAATTTGGTGGGACAAATAGATGAACATTTTAATTCTAGAAGCAATGAAAAAATATATCAACATATTTAATGTCTTAGTAATGGGTTCTCTTCTTTCGATGACTAGTTGTATCGAAGAAGGAAAGGATCTAATTGCTGGAAAAGGCTCAAACTTTGTTAGAATCCCTGCTGCAGGCACAGAACTAAACAATGTAGGTCTTGAGCTAAGTGCAGGAGACAAAACGGCAGATTTAGTGGAAATTATCCGTGATGTAACTTCCAACGCTGAATTGCAATCGACCGTTACTGTGAAGTTAAAGGTAGATGATGCCTTGATTACGAAATATAACACAGCACATGGAACAACTATCAAACCTTTGCCAACTTCTTTTTACAAACTTTCGGCTACAGACGTAACATTCAATGCTGGTGAGTTCAGTAAAATTGTTCAGTTGACAATCGACCCTACAAAAATCGTAGGTGCTGACTATGCTGTAGGTTTGACAGTAGATAACGCAGGTGCTTACAAAATCCGTTCAGGTTTGGGTTCAGCATTGTTCAAGATCATCGCTAAAAACCAATGGGATGGTCGTTACAAAGCTGCTGGGGTATTCTCACACCCAACTGCTGGTGACCGTGCTATCGACCGTGTAAAAGACTTGGTAAGTGTGAATGCCAACACGGTAATTGCTGAATTAGGTGACTTAGGTGGTTCAGGATATTATATGTTGTTGACCATTAACACAGATAATTCTGTAACAATTAAGCCGTCTGGCGCAACTCCAAACGTAGACCAAAGTTATTCTAGAAACTATTACGACCCAGCTACGAAGAGATTCTACTTGAATTACTCTTACAACGTAGCAGCTCCTCGTATTGTGAAGGAGACATTGACTAGACAATAAAGAATTTTATTAATAATTATTGGTTAAATTGTAATCGGTACTGAATATTTCGGTACCGATTTTTTTTGAATCTGGATGTCTGAAATCCCAATCATTTAATTCTTCAGTCAACATGGACAATGATCTAAAATATCAACTTATTCAATTCATTAGGGAGGAAATTGGAGAGTTCAACATAGAAATCACGGATACCACCGAGTTAGAAAATGATTTGGGTGTGACAGGAGACGATGGTAGGGATTTAATCGTAAAATATGCTAATGTATTTAATGTAGAGATAAGCGGGTTTGTATTCTCTAAATATTTTTATCCCGAGCCATCAGTTTTTTCTAATTATAAACCAATTAGTTCATTAAATATAGCAAAGCTATTTGAAGGTGTTCTTGAAGGAAAATTAACCTAAATTTTATTCAAAAGGCTTTGATCAGGGAAATGGATTTTAAGCTTATCCTAAAAATAAAAGTCATTTAAGGCAAAATAGAAAAGAATAAATTTTATATCTTAACAAGGTAATTTCTACATTAATAAACAAGTTACATCTCTAAATTATTTTTAATATAACCTTTCTTATGAAAACACACCTTTTATTTCTTGCACTATTGTGCACGCTACTTTTTACTTCTACTCCCAATTTAGTTGCTCAATGTACGATTCCATTATTAGATATTAAAGACTCAGTTACCATAAAGGCACTGAGAAGATACGTTGATGTAGCAGATGCAACAAACTCAAAATATAAGGGGAAATTTATAGATAAAAAGAAAACGATTGTTTTACTTCAAGAAAAGCAAACTATTCAAGCAGATGGCAAGATTTTGAAGCTTATGGAAGTGAATATGAGTGAGACAAATTATTACAAATTTTGGAAGTTGATTATCACAGGATATTTTTATGTAGATGAGTTTCTCTTTGTAGTGATTTCTCCTCGTACAGGGTCATTTATTACTAATAACTATGATTACGATACTTGCTTGAGCCAAGTTTTACAAAATCATACAATTAGAGAATATGATTCGCCTAAAACATTTAAGAAAATCTTACATAATCAGGAAGTAACCATGAAGGAAATGGGAGAAAGTATCGATATGTATTCAGCCAGAATAACAATAAATCTGTTAGATAAAAGTACAAAAGAACCTTACAGCATTCAGTTTTATAAATAGATTTTTAACGGAACTAGTCCGAGTCTTAGACTTGGACTTTTTTTGTTTGTAGTTTGCTAGTGCTGGCTTCCAAGCCAGTACTAGCTTATTCTAAGGATTCCAATCCTGATAGTAAAAGATTTAAACTTATCTGAAGTAAAGTTTTAAAACTAGAGTAATAGAAAGCACAAGTCTAAGACTTGCGCTAATGGAGAGTTAAACTTATCTGAGGTGAAGTTTTAAAATTTTGGAAATTGAAAGCATAGGTCTAAAACTTGTGCTAATGATTATATGATAGATTAATACTAAATAACTTAAACGGTATTGATATATTATATCCTATATTTCAGATGGATTTTTTGGAATAGGTTCACTCTTTTTGTCTCCGTCTGATGGTTGCGGCCTTGGATTGGAAAAAATTAGGTGGACCAAATTTAAATGAAGCATTTAGATGATGAATAATAGGATAACATTAAATTTTAGAGAGTTTGGACAAAGTTCAGACCCGAAAGTAGTAGGTATTAGAGATGGAGGTGGGCAAATAATTTTTGATGATTTGTTTTTTCACAGTCATCCCCATTTTACGAGTGTTTTTTTTCCCGATGTTTTAATGGATAAAGATTGGTGGAAAAAATGGGCTAAATGGGAGGAGTATGGAAGTAAATTACTCCATATAAAATTAGCAAAAACAGCTATACTCACTGATTATATTGGTGCTAGTGGACTGTTCAGATGTTTTTTTGTGAATAGTAAATTGAAAGAAATACTACAAACAGCTAATTTGCCAAATCATAATTTTTTTGAAATTACTTTTATTCAGGGGGGAAAAATTGTAGATGGTTACTGGTGGTTTTGTTTTGATCTTGAAACAGGTGAAAATACTGTTGACTTTTCAAAATGTGAATATAACTTACGTGATCACAAGAGGACATTTGGTGAAAATTTTTCAGTTAATATTCAGTCTTATCAAGACTATTTAAATGTTTTTTATGAAACGGGTAAAGCAATCAAAGTTACAGAATTAGTTTTTAACTCTAACTTTAATTCTGAGCTTGATATTTTTGGGACTCAATTTTTAACAAATCAAGTATATATATCCGAAAATCTTCATAAAAAATTACAAGAACAAAACATTACAGGGTATACTGCAAGCTATCCTACATTTGGCTTAGATTTAGTAGTATGTTGAATGGAGACTCAAAAACTAAAAGCATAAGTCTAAGACTTGCGCTAGTGGGGTATTCCAATAAATTAACAGGTTGAAATAGGCCCTTCAAAAAACAGTGATAATTCAATAGGTTTTATAATGATTACGTTACCAAGAAGCCGATGAGAAAGCTATTTTCCATTATTATGATACTCATATCATGCAATATTTATGGTCAAAGTAGAATAACGAATATAACTAAATCAGATACTTTTTACATTCATAAAATAAAAAAGTATAAAACGATTAGCATCATTCATGCGAAAAATAACATAGATAAGATTTTCAAAATTGTATATAGACATTCAAATGTTGGTCAAAGTATAAAAAAAGGTCGGAAATATTATTTAGAAATAAGTACTGTCGGATTTGAGATGGATGGGAAAATAGGGTATATACCAAATAGAATAATGTGTTCAGAATACGGTAAAGGGCTTAAAATCTGTACTGAACCCGAGAATGGAATTACTGAAATTTATGATTTGATTGAAATCTCAAAATGTCTATAGAGTTCCGCAGGACCCCGCCGCTGCAAGCTTCCATGTCATCACTAGCTTAAACTAGGGATTCCAATCCTATTCGAAAAAGAGTTAAACTTATCCGAGGTTAAGTTTTAAAACTAGAGAAATAGAAAGCACAAGTCTAAGACTTGCGCTAGTGGGGTTCAGTAATACTAATAATCAATTGATTTATGAAACAGCCCAAAGATTCGGATTTAATGTAAATTATCAAGGAACCAACGGATCAAATATTGGGGCAATAAGAGTTGGGGGGCATAATAACCATGGATATTTAGGTTATGGTTTACCACCTGTGACAATTAGGACAAAAAAACAAAAGACTGATGAAAGTAATAAGATTTATTCTATTGTGTATTAGCCCATTTTTAGGAATATTTAACTGCTATTCGAGTGCTGGGCTTTTATGTAATAATTCTGACTTAGGTAAGGATAATATATTAACCATTTTGAATAGCGATAATAGTATTTATTTAGAATTTTCTTTGTTAGGAGATATAAACCCTAAATTACCCGAAACGTTTAATCCTTACGCAATAGATATTCCAAATGATATTTTTTTAATCGAAGTAATTCGTGAAGATAAAGATAGGTATCAAGTTTCTATAGGAAATGGGCAATCAAAATTTATTAGTAAATCAGAAAATAGTTTAAAATATTACAGTTGGACGAACTTTATTCTTAGTTACGACTATAATTCTATCATAGTTGATAAAAAGAAAAACCCAGTGAGAGTTTTGCCAACTGAAAACTCCAAGAAAGTATTGTATATTGATTATGACACTTATACTATTTATGGGAAAAAAATAGTTGGAGATTGGCTGAAGGTAGAGGTTCAAGATATTGAATCTATTGAAAATTTTAAGACTTATGGCTGGGTAAAATGGAAAGATAAAGACAAAATGCTAATTGATTTTAGATTTTATGACTAATCCAGTTCCATCGCTCATCCCCGCCGCTGCAAGCTTCCAAGCCTATATTAGCTTATTCTAAGGATTCCAATCTTGTTAGTAAAGTGTCGGCTTCCCATTTTTAGTACAGTTTAAAAATATACATAATCAGTCTGCTTTGATTATGTTTTTAACCCTTCTTGGGCTGAGTGTAGCGTAGCGGAACGAAGCCCAAGAAGGGTGTTCTGTTTTTTCATTCTATAATCTACTGGGCTCATACCACCTAAAGAGACATGCGGGCGAACGAAATTATAATCGCTCAGCCATAGATCTGTTTCTTGGCGAACTTCCTCCAAAGAATCAAACACATAAGCATCTAATACATGTCTACGGTAAGTTTGGTTAAATCGCTCAATGTAGGCGTTTTGCGTTGGTTTCTCTGGTTGAAACTAGCGAAAAACTATGTCATTCATCTGACTCCATTCTTGCGCTAGTTTTGCTACAAATTCTGGTCCATTATCCATTCTAATCTTAGTAGGCTTGCCATGTTTGTTTACCAAATGACGAAGAATATAAATCACCCTACTACTCTTGAGCGAGTAATCAGTCTCTATGAAAAGTACTTCTCGATTGTAATCATC
>NZ_JAAALB010000042.1 GCF_009905545.1 Cellulophaga sp. BC115SP
AATACAACCAAACAAACTAAATCAAATAAGACAGACATTTTACAAACAGTTAGTAGGTGGTCGTCTATTGTTCTTAAAGTACCAAGCCATCAGTAATCCTCCGATTACGAAGCCAGCATAAATGTGAAAGTCGCTATTCATGAGCTTAATATTAGAGTTGAAAATGACAAAATTAAGTAAAAATCAACTCATCAGTCGAATACCAACTTGTTGGGACGTTTACTTGTTTACTCATCGGTGTCTTTGCCGTAAAGCAAATCCCTCAAAAACTCAGAACGATTAAGTACTTCACCCAACATCGAGATTGAAAAAGCACCCATACACATTGCAAGTATAAACTGCATAAGTGGGTCAGCGGACAAAGAGCGAACTAATTCAGGTATATTCATGGTGTAATAGAGGGTTAAATGAACGTAATGAACTATTAATCTGAATAAATGAAATGTGTAAATATTGTAAATGAACTAATGAGGGTAGAGAAAGTACAAGGTGTCTTATTAATGAATCCTAATAAACTTTGTTATGCGCCATCTAGCTCAAGTAAACTCCTTAATAAACCTATCTCAGCTTTTGTCCAAGTATAATATCCTGACATCTTTGCTTGAAAGTTTCTTTCCTTATATCCAAACTTTTCGCATAGAACATCCTTTATCTGTTTTCGGTCAACCCTTGTTAAGGAGCGATAGGCGTTTTTAATATCATCCTTCGAAATCATAGATATATAGTATATTTTTTAATGTATTATATAACTAAAAATCGCACTTTTCGTTTTATATTCGTATATAATTCGTTTTTTGTGCGATTTATGATTACAAATATCGCACAAAAATGTTATTATCCAAATATTAATCGTACAAAAGTGTGATTTTTATTAAAATATTCAATTTTTGTGTCAACACGCTTTACTGTAAGCAGTCTAAAAGGTACAATTATGAAAAATTTCGCAGAAAAATTAAAAAAAGCTCTCAAAGAAAAAGGAATGACTCAGGTCGAACTTTGTGAAAAAATAGGTATGTCTCAAGGTGGGATTAAGAGGATGATCGATTCAGGGAGTACCAGAGTAGACACATTAGAAAAAATATGTGAAATTCTAGGTGTTCAAATTACATACTTCTTAGATGTAGAAACCAAAGAAGAACCTGTAGGTTTCTGGAAGAGGCTTGTTGAAGAAGCAACTACTGAAGCACAGAATTGGAAGATAAGAGCATATCAGTTAGAGGAACAGCTATCGAAGCAGCCAAATTTTAAGTATGTTAGTAGAAGACAAGGCGTGTTGGCGAGTGTGGCATAGGTTTTTTTTTGCCCCATTTACTAACATTTTTACTAACAGTTGCAAGTTTAGACTTGTAATGCCCTGAAAATCAACAAGGTTCGAATCCCTACGAGACCACAACCTACATAATTAAGGACTTGCAAGCGAGCTATTTAGCTCGCTTTTTTGTTTTATAACGGATTTTCTTCAATCGTCTGAAATACCTCAAAAAGCCCCTCTACTTGCAACCAAGGCACTTTTTTAATTTTACTAACATTTTTACTTACATTTTCATTTTTGTGGTTTTTGGAATACTTTTTGACCTGTGTTTAAACTTTTATAATTTCTTATTTAATACACAGTTTTACCAAATGTCAAAAAATTAAACAACTACCCACCTAGAAATGTAAATTACACTCCTATCAACATGTTATCTTTCTATTACTGGTTTCGTGAAGGTAAAACCAAAGATTTTGGTTCAATCTCCTGCGTAATTCAAGTTGATGGTGAAAAGTCCGTTCCTATTTCTACTAAAATCAAATTAAACCGCAAACAATCAAAAGTTCATGGATAATCATGAATTATGATTTACCCAAATCTTCAATCAAATCGGTTTTAAAAACCTAACAAACCGCTTAGACTATCCGAAATACTAGATAGACACACATTTGCTTGCGTTGGCGTGCGGAAGACTCCCACATTCCCCTATTTTACAGAGTTTTAAATAATAATAATTCCCCTAAACTTTAACAAAAGTATTTATAACACAAAAGTGTAACATCTTTTAAATAGAATGATGGTTCCCAATAAAAAGACTTTTTTTCGAATCCATTTTTTGGATACATCAAACAGCGTTTAGGCTAAATACTGGAGTTTGTGATATGGTAGTTTTGTTGAAACAAATTTTTTAAATCTATCATAATAGAAAAATGCAAACAAAAAGAAGTTTCCAACAATTGATTTTTACGTTGGTTCTGAGCCTTTTTGGCTTTTTATCACAAGCCCAGAAGACAGGCAGTTTCAAAGGAAAAGTTATTGAGAAATCAACAAAACAGCCTATCATTGGGGCTAACATTCGTATAAATAACACTAGCTTAGGAGCATCTACTGATGCCGATGGTGTATTTACCATCAACAACATCCCTGCTGGAAGCTACTTAGTTACTGTATCAATTATTGGCTTTCAAACCAAAGAACTAACGGACATCAATGTTACTTCAAGTAAAACTTATTACACAGAAATAGAGCTTCTGGAAGATGTAACTAACCTTTCAGAGGTAGTTGTGAAGGTTTTCAAAGGAGAGGTCAATCCATTAACACCAGTCTCAACATTTTCACTAAACAGAGAAGAGATTTTTAGAAATCCTGGTGCTGGAGGGGATATTATGAGGGCCTTGTCAATTTTGCCTGGAGTTGTAAGTAGTGGCTCACAGTTTTCGGCCATTGCCGCACGTGGACAAGGTACACAAGACAACGTATATATGGTGGACGACATACCAATGTTCAATTTATCACATCTTGAAGCTGAAGGCTTCAATTCAGGTTTTAACGACCCCAATGGCGGTAGGTTTAGCATATTTGCTCCAAGAATTATAGACAATGTACAGTTTCAAAACGGGGGCTTTGATGTCACAAACGGCAGAAAAGCATCATCATATCTTGGTTTGGGTATAAAAGAAGGAAATAAAGAAACTTGGTCTTTTGTTGGTCAATTTGATTTGTTAGGAGCAACCTTAGTTGCAGATGGCCCTATATCTAAAAAAACAAGCCTATTTTCAACAGCACGCTACCAAAATCTGGCTCCAACAGTCAATATGACGGGTACAGGTAATTTTGGAGCGGTTTACTTTGGTGATTATCTGTTAAAAACTACCACAGATCTCAATTCAAAGAACAAGCTTTCTTTTATCGCCATGTATAACCCTGAAAGGGCATACCGTACCATTGATGACGTTGACGCAGACACTGATATCAACGGAGATAATAGTCCCGGCAATAACCTTTTTAATAATACAGGTAGCAAAACAATGATAGGGCTTAATTTACGCACATTGGTATCTTCTACGAGTTATTGGAAAAACGTACTTTACTTTAGAGCGTCTAATACAGATAATAAATTTGGGCGATTTACTCCTTCTCTTAATAACGAAGGTATGATTATAGACCCCAAAAGCGGTTACTACGTATCCAACCTCAGAAATATTATCAACAACCAGCAAGAAATTGGCTACCGTTCCATTTATACGAAAAAGTACAAAAAAGCAAGTTTTACAGTAGGAGTAGATGCCATGCTGGTAGATTTGGAATACCGACGAATATTAAGTAATACCGATACGATGTTTGTGTATCGTAGCAATGATGTACGCCCAAATCCTGCACAGAGATACCAAATCATTACTCCAGATAGCTTTAATGCTAATTTTGAGAATAGTGCAATCAACGGAGCAGCTTACGCAAGTTTATCATGGAATGTTTCTGATAAATTCACGCTAAACCCTGGTTTAAGATATGATTATTTTGGATTTAGCGAGCATTCAACCATTTCGCCACGAATAAGCGGTTCTTATGCTTTTAACGAAAAGCAAAGTTTAAATTTTGCCGCTGGTATTTATTACCAAGACCTTGGCTACTCGGATATTGCCAGCCAAGATCCAAACAATAAGCTAAAGCCAGAGGAAACAATTCAAGCAATATTGGGCTACAAATATCAGTTTTCGCCCGATTTGAAATTGGTGGTAGAAAGTTGGACAAAAAGATTTTATGCTTTGGTAGTACAGCCTAACAGATTTCAGGGAACATTCAATAATGATGGTACTGGGAATGCTTTTGGTGCAGACATCACTTTGGTGAAGCGACTTACGAATAAAATCAATGGACAAGTGGGTTATTCGTTTATGGAAAGTAAAAGAGATGATAACAATGGACAAGGTGAATACGACTATACTTTTAGTGTGCCGCATACTTTAAATGCTCTTATCAGTTACAAACCAAATAATAAATGGTTATTCTCAGGTAAGTATAGATACAGTACTGGTAGGCCAACTGATGCCTATATTGTTCACGAAGATGTACTAAACAATCCTAACAAGCTGCGATATTCTCAAGAAATTACAGCTATAAATGGCGACAGATTAGCTGACTACATGGCCCTAGATATTAGGATTGATTACTACAAACAAATGAAAAAAGGTCTTTTCTCAGCCTTTTTGGATTTAGGGAATGTAAGTGGGCGATTTAATGAAGCAACAAAATTGTTTGTACCACAAACAGGAAAAGTATTTAATATCGGACTAGGAGTATTCCCCACCTTTGGCGTAAGGTTTGAATTGTAGTTTTTGAATATTCTTATTCAAGAATATCAACATACTACTTATAAATAGATACTGTTTTTTGGCTACAATAAAAGGCGTTTTGGTTATTCTTTATTGTTTTTGGATGATGACTTTTGTATAGTAAAAAGTATTGAGCTTTTATCCATCATCGTTGTCTTAAATTTTATATAAAATCTTTACCATTAATTATATGAAAATAAATCTCACAATAAACAACCAAGAAAAAGTAGTAGATATTGACCCAGACATGCCCTTATTATGGCTTATTAGGGATGTGGTAAAGTTAAAAGGAACCAAATTTGGATGTGGAATGGCTCTATGTGGTGCATGCTCACTTTATGTGGATGGAGAACTGGTACGCTCCTGTTCTTACCCAGCCAAGATGGCAGATGGTAAGCGAATAACAACTATCGAAGGACTATCTGAAAACGAATCCCATTTGCATCCTGTGCAACAAGCTTGGCTTGATATTCAAGTACCTCAATGCGGATATTGTCAGCCTGGTTTTATAATGGCAGCAGCCAAACTATTAGAGCAAAACCCAAATCCCAGTGTTGAAGATATAAAAAATGGTATAACAAACATTTGTCGTTGCGGGACACATCCACGTATCATTAAGGCCATTATTCACGCATCAAAAATCAAATAAAATGGGAAAATCAAATAGTAATTCAAAAAAAGGTTTTTCAAGGAGAAAATTTTTAGCACGCACAGGTACTGGTCTTGTTGGCACATTAGCTTTGCTATATTTTGGACGCTCACTAATCCGACGAGAAATAAGTGGCTTTGTAGCTGAAATGGAATTTGCTACCGATATTGATAATTTTGATACAAATATGTGGTTTGAAGTCAATGCTGATAATACTATCACCCTCAAATCTCCTAAAGTAGAAATGGGGCAAGGTATCTTTACAGGCTTTGCTATGCTGGCCGCAGAAGAGTTGGATATTACTTTAGAAAATATTAAAGTGGTACACGCTTCGTCTTTAAATGGTATTATATCAAACACAGGTGTAAGCAATAGTACATCTTCGTTATATGTTATTATTCGTGAAATAGCCGCTACACTCAGAGAAACCTTGAAGTTAGCAGCTTCCAAACTTTGGGGTGTAAATATTACTACTATTGCCACTAAAGACGGAGTAATTACCTCTGGAACAAAAAGTATAACCTATGCCGAATTAGCCAAGCAAACTACTGAGTGGATAGCTGCCGAACTACCTACCTTACGTCCCGCATCGGCCTTCAAATACGTAGGGAAAGAACAAAAAAGATTTGATCTTTTAGATAAGGTTTTGGCTAAACCTATCTATGGGATAGATGTTGATTTACCCGAAATGGTTTATGGAGCAGTACTTTACAGTCCATATTTTAATGGAAAAATAAAAAGTATTGATTTCAGTAAAGCTCAAAAAAGTGCTGGAGTACTATCTGTAGTTGAAGAAAAAGAATGGGTAGGAATTGTGGCCAATTCAAGATATGCTGCTGAAACAGCTTTATCATCAGTAAAAGTCACTTGGGATTATATACCAAACTATAGTACAAATGATACTGAAAAGGCGATTAGTGTAGGTAATGGGACAGAAGTAAATATCCAAAAAACGGGTGATATTGATAAAATAATTGGAGAAGAAATTGTTGCTGAATTTCGGACTCCGATTGGCTTTCATGCTGGTATGGAACCCAGCATAGTTGTGGCCGACTATAAAAAGGATAAATTAACACTTTATGCTTCCGTACAAAATCTCACATTTATGCAGTCGTCAGTTTCAGAGGCACTAGGTATCGACACTGATAAAATAGATATAATACCGACCTATTTGGGCGGGGGCTTTGGTAGGCGTGCATTTAAACATAATGCAGTAGAAGCAGCCAAACTATCAAAGGTGGTGGGTAAACCAGTACAGTTGCTTTACACTCGAAAACAAGAATTTCAAAATGGATATGTTCGCCCAAACACTCAGCATATATTGAAAGGGAAATTATCAAAAAATGGGCAAATATTGTCGATGCAACATGATCTTGCTACTGGACCAATGGCATTTATGGCAATGCCTGCTGCTGAACCTTTATTAGGTGCTGATTTCATAGTGGCGGGTCATGGCTCTCGGATTACTTATGATGTACCCAACATTAATACAACCATTTGGCAAAATAGCTTACCTTTTGAAACCTCAATGTGGCGTGGTGTGGGTATGTTCGCCAATACTTTTGCTATAGAAACCTTTATGGATATTTTGGCACATAAAGCAAATATAGATCCACTTAAATTCAGATTAAACCATTGTGGAGACACAGCGCAATTAAAAAGAAGGGAAAAGCTTCTTGAACTCCTTGCTGAAAAATCTGGTTGGTTTAACCCCAAACCAACAGATATTGGTCGTGGTATAGCCGTTTGCGATGATCATAAAACGATTTCAGCCGCAGTGGTCGAAGTAAAAATAGAAGAAGGTTATATAAAAGTAAAAAGAGTAGTACAAGCCATTGACCCGGGTAAGGTAATTAATCCTGAAGGTATAAGGCAACAAGTAGAAGGTGCTACTATGATGGCGATTTCTGCTTCGCTATATGAGAAAGGTACCATTGAAGATAGTCAATTTGTAGAAACTAACTTCCATTCATATAAGGTCGCCAAGTTATCTGACACACCTGAAATAGAAGTGCTGATATACGAGGGTACTGATAAGCCTTATGGAGTAGGAGAATCTCCAATTTCACCTATTGCTCCCGCTATAGCCAATGCGGTGTTTGACTTAACAGATATTCGGTTACTTTCATTACCTCTGCAACAGGTCTTTGAAAAGGGAAATGCCGAAAATAAAATAGATGCTTAAAATGAATGGCTTTTTTTGGACTACATCAAAAGGCGTTTATATCACGAGTTAAATAAAGTTATAATATGCGTTCTAAATATTACTTATGTAAAATTTCTTTGTTGGTCTTTTCTGGGTTCATGTTTTCTTGTAGCTCAACCAGAACCATATTTATTAGTAATAAGCTGAGAAAACCTATTTATATTCAGCTGCTTAGCTACTATAATGCAAATAACATTGCTCTTAAAGATTCTATCAATCATAAAAGTATCGACAAAAAATTAGTAATCAATTTTGGAAATGGAAAATGGAGTAAGTTGGATGAATCCGATTTAAAGAACTTACTTCAGCAATCAACAATAATTGAAAAGGAAAGTAAAAAGCAAGTTTATCCAAAAATTCAAGTGAGGCATATAAGCCTAAACGTTGAAGAGCTTTGGGTAGTCATAAGTAATTAGTTAAATAATTTAAAATCAAGATAAAACGTATTATAACGATAAGTAAAATTAATGAATAGGAGAAAATTTATAACTTCATCAGCCACTTTAGGAGGTATCGTTTGGGTAGCTAAACATCAAATGGGCGAATTGTCAAAAATTCCTCAAGTAACCTCACGAACCTATAATCCAGCTTTGAAAACTATTTTACCAAACTGGAAAGGTACTCCCTTGGATGAAAAAGGGTGTTTTATGAATCATGAATTTCCTAATACCAATGAATTCAGTAAAGCTTTAAAGTGGATGGTTCAAAAGAATCCACAGAAAAAAATAAAGCAAAACGATACTTGGAAAATGCCCGTCATAAAGGATGATAGCTTTCTTACGTCTTCCGAAGATGTTATAGTATTTTTGGGTCATGCTACTTTTTTTATTCGTTTGGCAGGCAAACAGATATTGATTGACCCTATTTTTGGTTCGCCTCCTATGACAAAGCGTTTTTCCGAATTTCCAATTTCAACAGATAAGCTGGTAAATATCGATTATGTACTTGTATCTCATGCTCATTACGACCACTGCGATAAGAAAAGCCTAAAAATTTTGCAAGCACAAAACCCTAATGCTAAGTTTCTTACTGGATTAAAAATGGAGTCATTAATACAAAAATGGGTTAATCCAAACGAAATACAGGAGGCTGGCTGGTATCAACAATATAATCTTGAAGATACTGTTCAAATATTTTATTTGCCGTCTCGTCATTGGTCAAATAGGTCTTTGGGCGATGCCAATGAACGTTTATGGGGAGCATTTGTACTAAAAAGTAAAGATACAACTATCTATTTTGGAGGTGATTCTGGTTATGGAAGTCATTTCAAAGAGGTAGGAGAGTTGTTCCCCAATTTAGATGTTGCTCTTATTGGGGCAGGTGCTTATTCGCCTAGATGGTTTATGTCGCCCAACCACCAAGACCCCGAACATGCCTTTCAGGCATTTAAGGATACCAAAGCCAAAATGTTTATACCATTTCATTATGGAACTTTTGACATGGCTGATGAGCCTTTATCAGAACCAGAGAAGATTTTAGGGAATTTGGCTAAAGTAGAAAGAGCCGATGGGCAATTGAGAATAGTAAAACTTGGCGAAGCTGTATTGTTGAGTTAAAAAAATATAACTATTTAAAACGATATATAATAACATGATAAAGAACATTATTTCCTTGGTGCTTTTACTGGTTTTAGCAGGTTTAAATGTTAAACATGGCTTAGATTCTTTCAAGACACCCACCGTCGAGCAGCAAAAGATGATTGCTCAGTTGGGACTGACCGAATCCAGCATGAAATTTATGGGTATTGTAGTAATTACTATCGCTGTACTTCAACTGATTCCCAAAACTTTCTTTTTAGGGAATTTACTGAATGCTTTTGTGATTGTTACAGTCATGGCATTTGCAATTAAAGCCGAAAACTATAAAATGGTCATGATAGAAATTCCCTTTTTAATTATGCCATTATTAATGATTTGGCTAAAATATCCATTCAAAAATTAAATAAACTTCTTGCAATGCAAAACACTCATACTTTTAGAATAAAAACGATTACAGATGGCCATAAGCTAGCTGGTCTTGAAAAACCCAATCATCCGCTTATCAGTATTGTCGATGTAACGCAGTTTAAAAGTCATGCTGAAGTAAGTTCAGTTGTCTTTGATTTTTATGCAATTTCAATAAAACGAGGTTGCGATAATTTAATTTATGGTCAACAAAAATATGATTTTGACGAAGGATTAATGGCTTTTATGGCTCCTGGTCAAATTTTAAGGGGCGAAGCAGGCGGTACTCCACCCAATCTATCAGGCTGGATGTTATTTATTCACCCAGATTTTTTATGGAATACCTCTTTGGCATCCAAAATAAAGAAATATGATTTTTTCAATTATGCGTCAAACGAAGCTCTTTTCCTTTCTGAAAAGGAAGAAATAATTATCAACAATATTGTCGAAAATATAAGACAAGAATACAATACCAACATTGATAATTTTAGCCAAGAGATTATTATATCGCATATTGAAACACTCCTCAATTATGCTCAAAGATTTTACAATAGGCAATTTATTACTCGCAAAAAAACAAATCACCAAGTATTGGAAAAGTTAGAGCAGCTACTCAATCTTTATTTTGATGACGAGGATTTGATTTCAAAAGGATTACCCACAGTACAGTACATTTCTGATCAACTTAATCTTTCACCAAGTTATTTAAGAGGACTTCTTACCTCACTTACTGGCTTTAGTACTCAGCAACATATTCATGAAAAATTAATTTCTAAAGCTAAAGAAAAGTTATCGACTACTAATCTATCAGTAAGTGAAATTGCTTATGAATTGGGCTTCGAACATCCACAATCGTTTAGTAAGTTGTTCAAAGCTAAAACAACATCTAGCCCATTAGAATTTAGAGCGAGTTTTAATTAACACCATTTATAAAATACCATACACCCTAACCATGATGTAATCATTTGAATTGGAACAGTGTAAACAAGGTTACCAAACCTCATTTGTCTTCCATAACTTCGGTAGTATAGTACAAATGTCAAATCTCAGAAAGGTTAACGACCTTTCTGAGACTATCCCAATTCTATGAAAATTTCGAAATTATTACCCATCTGGACGCTGTTCTGGCTTTCTATTGTAAATCTTCATGCTCAAAATGCGCCTTCACCAGAAAAAATCAAATTTGTCCGACAAGGTGTTCGTAGATTTATTTTTGATGAAAAATTGGCGCTCCCCTTAGCCTCATTGATTCCTGAGGAAATAATCGGGATGCCTTCGATGTACCCTGTGAAGCACCATTTGTCTACTCAGGCAGAGATTTTGCTCAAAAACAAACAGTTAATTTTGCAATCAACTCACGAAAGTCAAACTTCTATTTGGTTTGGAGGTTTTAATCCTTTTGCTACTTACAGTATTGAGTTAGGGCATTTGGAGGGCAATGGAGACGTTGGATTTGAGTTTACTAATCAAGAAAAAACGTCGCAATTTTTGATAAAAGTTCAATTCTTCAATAACCAGATAGTAGGGGTTCAGCAAAAAATTATTAGCCAAGGCAAAACTTTGTCAGAGGGGGCTATTACCAATAAAGGTTTTAAAAAAGGAGGGATACCACAAAAAATTATCCTCCAAATGCTTGGAAGCGGACTTACCGTTTTTGCACAGTCGGAGGGACAAATTATACCGATTGGACAATCCGATTTTAGTCAGTATTTGGATTTACGAAAAAAAGAATGTCTCCATACCTATCAAAGTCATTTGTTTGTCTCTTTGCAATCGGGTAGGGTAGAGGTCAATAAAGTAAGTTCGGTATTGGGTGCGGGTATGGGACTTGCCGATATTCGTGCCATCACCTACGAAGACGGAGAGCCTATGCTCGATCAAGGACGTCTGTGGTATACGATGTCGATACGTGGTAGGGCATTGCCTCATCATATTCAAGGAGTCTTCAGTATGAATCCAAGTTTGTTTGACCTAAAGCTCGAAGGAATCGTACTCTTTGATAGAAATGACGGTTTACTCCGCAATGAAATTGCTTCACATATTTTTTATGATAGAAAAGAAAAATTATGGCGTGGCTTGACAACTGGGTTTAGTGCGTATGCCAATCCTCAAGAAAAGAAACAGTTGCTCGCAATCGAAGGTACTAAAGACCCTCGATTTGGTTTTTCAATCATGAAGGCAACACCTTTTGGGATTGTTGGTGATATTGAAGATCCACATATCTTGTATGATTCAAAAGCTAAGAAATGGAGAATTTTGACATGTGAAAATCAAGGTGGATATAAAGCTGTAATGCTTGAGTCAAAGGATTGGAACAAAAACTATCAGAAAATTGCTGGGCCAGTTAGTCATAATTCTACAGGGACATCTATTCAAAAAATAGGTGACCAGCGCTATTGCTTTTCAGGAAGTCAAGAAAGAGAAATCTTTATTTATTCTTATCCATATTTACAAAGTGTAGGAACGTTGAAGATGGATTTGCCACCTTGGGATGAGAAGGCTGGCACAAGAGTTTGGCCAAACGTTGTACAATTACCAGATGGATACCCTTTTAAGTATGTTGCTTTGATGATGGATAGATATAATTATCCAAATCTTGAAGGCCCTAATTGGACGTATGGCGCCATATACCTATATCATGGAGTGGAGTAAATAAGGGAATAGGCACAAAGGCACATAGTGAGTTGAATCATCCTGAATTTAGTGATTGAGTGATTGAACGAATGAGTGATTATGTTAAATGTTGTCTTCTAGCAGTAGAGACGCAATGATTGCGTCTTAAGCCAAGTCATATCTAGCATAGTAGCATCAAAAAGCGGTCGGAAAATATTTTCCGACCGCTTTTTGATGAAAACTTGGAGGATAATCCCAATCTTAAAATTAGGGATGACTCATGTTTGATACTATATTCCAAAATGACATATTTAGACGCAAAGCATTGCGTCTCTACTGATGAAACGTAGATTTAAAGAATAATCACTCAATCTCAATTCGCTAAATTGGAGATGACTCGTTTTCCAAAACCCTGCAATTATTTATAAACCAACACTTTTACCCTGTTTTTTCCAGAAAAAACTATAAAGAGGAGGATATACCAAACGCTTTTGTGGAGACTGATTTGCCCATTGTAACCAGTCTTTCAAATGGTTTTGATATGATTGAAAGGCAAATCGTGTGGCTGAAACAGACGACATTAATCCCTGTTTTACTAACACATCATGCCCAATAGCTTGATGATGGATAGTATCTCTCGTTTTAGCAATATCTTGAATAATATGTTGAAAATGAGGTTCTTCAATTTTGCCAGATAAGAGCAATCTATGTAGTTTTTCGGCTTGCCACCAGATCGAATTATCAGCCGATTGCGTTGGTTGAAGCGGTAGTTCTGATTTATCGTAAAAATATAAAGGCTTAAAAACTGACAAACATGGATTAGAGGTATTAGTAACCCAAACCGAACTATTGGTTCGTGGTTTTAGAAATGCTAACATTGAGCCAACAGTTTGGTTTGGGCAAAGCACACCAGTAGCGTGCATACAAATATCTTTGGTGGTGGCTTTGTGCGCCTGAAAATCTTCATCATCATGGTGAGAACTCAAGAGGTCGATACCATGATGCAAATCAAAATGAGCTTGTTGTGCCTGAGCAGTGCTCTGTATTTGTCTTACCTTACAACTGCTAGCCCAGCTCATGAAAGAGGAAGAAAAGGCTTTTGACCAATTAAACTCTTCATGTGGTTTTATCCACTTTTTCTTTTTGGCAAAATCTATCGCATCAGGAGCCAATTCATTATAATTGTTTCCAATAGAAAGCCCATTAGAAATACTACGAGCACCTTTTACATACTCAATAGCCCATAATTTACCTGCTGTTTCTAGAACAAAAGCTTTTTCTGCATCGGCTATTAAGAAGGAATTATGATAGAAAAAATTCCGATTTTGATACCCTCCACAAGCATCTTGTCCAAAATTGTGGAGATGTTCCAAGATACAATCCAAGGCGTTTTCCGCCGAATTACTCCTCTCTAAGGCAATTCTGAGCATATCCATGCCTGTTAGTCCTGTATTTTCTTTGTTGAGCGGAATTTTGGTAAAAACTGCTTCATTGCCAATTGCAACACCTTGTTCGTTGACGCCCATTTCGGCACCCCACATCCAGAAGGGTTTTGAGAGAATTACTCGATTGGTAAATCGGGCTTGAGGGACACTTCGATAGGTACAATTCAAGATACTCCCAATAGCATGTTCTTGCGCAGGTATATCGACAACCGACTGAGCCTCATTAGGTTCTCGGTCGGAATTTTTTCCAAAAATCCAACAATGATCTTTACTTGACTTGGGAGGCACTACGAATGTATCACACATGACGATTTAGAAATTTGTCAATTCGGAAATATGATTCTGATATTTTGTGAAATCCTAGTAATTTTTGCTGTATTTTTACCTAATTAATTTGGTGTATCTGATGCAAATGTGCCTCTATTTGATTATTACTGATAGAAACAAAGCCTTTTAAAATGGATATATAGCAATATATAAATAATTTACTTAATCACTTGATTAACAAACTAATATAATGAGTACCATTACGGATGTGGCACACGAACAAGTCTTGAATTTATATGCTCAAAAACTACGATTGAGAGTATGTGGAATTTGTGTCCAAGACCAAAAAATATTAATGATTAATCACGCTGGTGTAGTGCAAGGAGCAGACTTTTGGTGTCCGCCAGGTGGGGGGCTTCAATACGGCGAATCAGTGAATGAAGCTCTGAAAAGAGAATTTTTAGAGGAAACTCAAACCGAAATATCGATAGGAGAGATGCTTTTTGTAAATGAATTCCTAGAGCCTCCTCTTCATGCCATTGAATTATTTTTCAAGGTCGAGATCACAGAAGGAAAAGCCAAAAAGGGCTTTGACCCAGAGATGAAAGACCAAATAATTCAAGAAATTAAATGGATGAGTTTTGACGAAATCAAACAATTGCCAACAGCGCAGGCACATAGAGTTTTTTCTCTTTGTAACTCTTTGGATGAATTGTTTTCTATCAAAGGGTTTTGTGCTAAAAAGCCATAAACAAAGCTTTGATTTAGCCAAAACATCTTTTTACAACTGACCAAAAGTCTAATCGCTTGATTGTCAGTAAAAATTACGAATAATCGTTTGCAATTCATAGAATTCTTCACATATTTTGAAGCAGAATTGTATTTTTGCATCCCTGTTAATGTAAATTTTTTTTTGTCATAACAGGAAATAATGATAGTGGTTCTGGAAGTGAAAATACAATTTAGTACTTTATGATGGATTTTACCCTCTTCAACCCCATACGACAATTGGAGGCGATTATTTCAAATATTCAACCTAAAGGAAAATTTTTTCTCCCAAATTTTGATGTTGAGAAAATTCCAACCTATCAGCTATTCTTCGAAATTTCTTCGAAGAGTTTCTGTTTTTGGGTAAAGGATTCAGTGACAACTCAGATTATTTGGGTCGAAGAATATTCCCTTTCGTGGTTGGATGCCGATTCGAGTGTGGTGGACAATATTAGTTTTATTTATTCTTCGCATGAATTTTTGAAGTCTATCAAATGGCATTCAATTCATATTCAGTGCGATTCTCAGTCGTTTGTGCAAGTTCCTTTGCCGTATTTTAGAAAAGAATTTTTGCAAAAATATCTTCAATTAGCTAAAGGTCAGTTGATTAGTAATTCGGAGCAGATTCTATCTCAAATGGATGAAGCCTATGGATTAGTGCATGTTTTTAGTGTTGAAACAGAGTTATTAAATTGGTTTTCACAAACGTATCCGCTTGTCGAGATTCAATACATCCCTGTTTGTCAGATATTATTAGAAGTTGCCAAAGCCGAGTCTCGTCTCCAACCTGCGATGTATGTCTATATCAAAGAGGACGCAATAAATGTGGTGGTGACCAATAATGGAAAATTGCAGTTGTGTAATAGATTTCCTACAAGGTCGACCAATGACGTACTCTTTTATATTTTGGCTACGCTAAGTGAGCTTTCTATGAGTCCTGAAAAAGCCTACGTAAAATTATTCGGAGAATTAGGCGCTGATGGTCAATTGCTAGCGATTCTTTCTGAATATGTCACCAATGTTGAACTAGGGGATTATCAAACCGTAAGAGTATGGGAGGAAGGTCAGATTCCCAAAAATTATATTGGAATGAAAGATTGTTTTACTGCCTAGTTCGAGATTTATTTTTGAACTAGGAAGCTATGGCTTTGGTAGGAATTAGGTGAGAAAATCTATCCTTTTACAAAAGCAATTTAAGCTTACTATATAAGGCTTATAGCTTATTGCGGGTATAATTAAGTCATTTAACTGTGAATAAAACTTGAGAAAAAGTGAATAAAAAAATTGCGTTCTTCCCAGGGTCATTTGACCCATTCACCAAAGGGCATGAAGATATTGTGCTAAGAGCTTTGGAGATTTTTGATGAGGTAATTATCGGTATTGGGCACAATACAAATAAAAATCGCTATTTCTCTATCGAAAAAATGACTGTTTGGATTGAGCAAACTTTCGTAGGAAAGCCTGTAAAGGTTGTAGCTTATAATAACCTGACGGCCACAGTTGCTCAAGAAATGAATGCTAACTTTCTGCTTAGAGGATTAAGAAATACGACAGATTTTGAATATGAAAACTCTATTTCGCAAGTGAATAGATATCTGGTAAAAGGGCTTGAAACGGTATTCTTGATAACGTCTCCACATCTGGCACCCATCAGTTCGACTATCATCCGTGATTTACATCGTTATGGAACCAATGTGGATGAATTTTTACCATATACATTGGACTAAATCCTTCGTAGTGCGAATGGCTAAATGTTTGCTATCGAAATGCGTTGATTTTATAGAATTTTGTTTGGAGCCGTTGCATGCAACGGCTCTACGTGTTTTTAGAGATTTACTATTAGATTTTCATCATAAACTCACCAAGGTTTATTTCGGTATCCAACTCCATTTTTTTACGCAAACGATAGCGTTTTAGCTCCACGCTTCGGTTGGTGATATTAAACAATTGAGCTATTTCTTTACTCGAAAGATTCATGCGTAAATAGGCCGCTAATTTTAAATCACTTGGCGTGAGATTTGGATAAAGCTCAATTAGTTTTTTCAAAAACTCTTCATGTACTTTATTGAAATTTGATTCAAACACTTGCCAATCTTGTTCTGACGAAATATTACTGTCAATCAAATTCATGATCTGTCGATACGCTTGATTGCCAACATTGCGTCCCGATTCTTTCTTGAGGTTGTCTACCTCTTGTTTTATCTCCAACAGCAATTCATTTTTCTTAATCAAAGTCATCGTCGAGTTGGCGAGTTCTTCAGATTTTCTAATTACATCTTGTTCCAATTGCTCGTTTCGCAAACGAATGATTTCCTGCTCACTTAATTCTGCCTGTCTGCGGAGGCGACGCTCTAATTTACGGCGCTCTTTCAGTTGTTTTAAGCGAAATTTTCGGTCCTGATAACGATAGAATAAAAGATTAATGCCTATAAAAATGGCGGTGTACAAGCCTTTACTCCAAGCATTCCAATACCATGGGGGTAAAATCGTAATACTAATAGTGTTTTCCTCAGCATTCTGATTCGATTTTAGGTGAAAAATGTACGAGCCAGGTTGGAGATTACTAAATTCTTTCATCGATATGAGTTGGTATGGTGACCATGATTTCATACCATTTTCCAACCAATAACTATATTTTGTTTTCGGACTAATACTCGTTGTACTAAAAATAATACTTAAACTGTTTTCATTATAATCGAGCGTAATTTCTTGATTTTGAGGAGGAAATCTATATAAATATGCCGTGCTATCGTCTACTACCGATACACTTCTAATAAAAGGTTTGATATTGTCAGAAGCTTGTTTATCTAGAATTTGCGATGGGGGTAATATCACAAACCCATCCTCAGTGCAAACTAATACTTCACCAGAATTGATTTTTACTACATTTTCGTATATATCCACCCAACGGTTATTAGGAATAGGAACATCGATGGGTTTTTGCCCTACTTTGGCATAGCTCAACGAACCATCTTTACGAAGTACATATAACTCATTTGCCGAAATGGGAAAAATTTTATGGATAACTTCTCCAAAAAGCCACTTTTGTAAGTCTTCATCCAATTGAAATTGTCTGGTATCGTTCTGATATGACTTAATCCCTTTGGGACTAGTGATGAGTATCTTATTTTGGAAAGAACGAAGATTAATGGTACTGTTTCTAAACTCTTCTCCTTCGAAAGATTGATTGGAAATAATTTTCTTGAAGCTTGGATCCAGTTTAATTCGATTGATGCCTGTTGATGGACGATACACCCACAAGTAGCCATTGTTATCCTCTTCAACTTGAGTAAATGACCCTCCAAGATTTTCGAGCGTGTGGTCGAATATCCAAGAACCATTTGCTTGTTTTTTGTAAAAACATAGTCTTGTATAGGTTCCTTGAACCAACCAATTGGGGTTACTTTTAAGTTTTTTGATGGTCCATCCTCCTGTAATATCCGAAATGAGTCGTGCTTGATTTTTTTCAATTAACAATGTTCCATTATTATGCCCACAAAAAAGCTGTTGGTCTATCACCGCCAAATCCCATACTTGTCCTTGAGTTTTAGGCACTAGTTTAAAAGGTGTACTGGAATTAATTGGTTTACAGTATACTCCTTGGTTGGTGCCCACATAAAGCCAACCATTTAATGATTCAATGTCATAAACGGTTCCCAAATACCCATCCAAATCTCTAAAATAGCTTAATGGTGAGCTTAGCATCAGCAAATCGATGCCTTTATCGAGTCCAACCCAGACATTGTGAACTTTGTCTTCATACAGCGAAAGCACTGTGTTATTTTGCAAGCCTTGTCGTTGGTTGATATGGCGGAGAATTTTACCATTAGCATCAGTCAAAACGATGCCATTCAAAAGTGTACCAAATAAGTATTGACCATTATGGAGTTTGATAGCACGGTTTAGGCGATAGAGTTGAAAAAACTCATTGGTTTGAGTATTCAGAGGCTTAACAGATGTGCCATTGTGTACAAACAAACCATTATTGGTACAGACCAACAAAGAATTTCCTTCAAAAGGTAAAATCACATCGATGGCTTCATGACTTAATTTTTCTCCATCAGGTAATAACTTAAATTGATTGTTTACGATTTCGAACAAACCTTTATTGATCACATCTACAAATAATCGATGGTGTACCTCATGCACAAATAAGATGGTTCCAGGGTTTTTAAGCTTTGTTACTTTTCCATTTTTGTAGAAATATAAAAAGGCAAACGACTGAAATAACACCCCTTCTTGATAAGGAATAATGTGCCAGATTTCTTCGCGAGAAAATTCCTTGTCATGTATCAAGTGTGTTAGAGAATGATAGGCTAAAACGCCATGCTCGTTGGCTTCCCAATAACCAAAACTTGCCATACCTCCTGTATATATTTTACCTGAGCCATCCGCAGCAACAGACCTTACAATTTGTTTTCGGGGAAGCTCAAATGTTTTCCAGTTACTACCATCATATTCCAACATACCTTTAGAATTGGCAAAATACATAAAGCCCGTAAGTGGGTCTTGGGTGGCATCCCAGTTTTGGTAGTGGGCACCATATTGTTGTTTATTGAAATTGATAATTTCTGGTGTACCAATATTACTGATACTATTGCCTACAAAAGTCTGACTCCAGATAAGTGTGCTACCAGTCAGAAGAAAAGTAAAAAAAGCAAGAAGAGTTTTTCTACAAAACAAGTTTGTCAATTCCAAAGTCGCTCCAATCATCCTAAAATTGTGTATGACGTAGTTAAAATATGCCTAAACAGTGAAAAAAAAGGGTTTTGATGTAGTAATGATGTACCCCAAAATTAGGAATGAGGTTGTTTTTAAATCTACATTTGCCATGTCAAATTTAAAGTTTTTATAAAAAAAATAACAATTCTTTCTAATAGTATTATCATAAAAGATTTTGAGTAACGATAAAACTACTGGAAAAAACTATCCCAAATCGACTGATTAAAATGAAGAAAGCGACTATGGCTTTGGGACTTGCACTGGGAATGATGCAGTCTGGGTGGGCACAACAAAAGATTGAAACACCTGCTAAACTGGTAAAGCTCAATGAGAAATATGAGTATATAGAAACGGTTCAAAAAGCTACATTTCAATATTTCTGGGATTTTGCACATCCTATTTCTGGTATGGCGCCCGAGCGTACAGCAACTCCCAATATTGTTACTTCAGGTGGTACAGGCTTTGGTATTATGAGCATTGTGGCAGCTGTTCATAGAGGTTGGATTTCGAGAGAGGACGCTGTAAAGCATCTTCAAAAGATGACGAATTTCTTAGGTAAAACAGATAGATTTCATGGTGCATGGTCGCACTGGTTAGATGGTCGTACAGGTAAAATGGTACCATTTGGTGAAAAAGATAATGGGGGAGATTTGGTAGAGACTGCCTATTTGGTCAATGGACTTTTGGTAGCTAGAGAGTACTTTGACGCAGGAACACCAGCTGAGAAAAACTTAAGAGATACCATTACCAAATTATGGGAAAGTGTAGAATGGGATTGGTACGCTTCAAGAGGCGACGGGCATTTGTATTGGCACTGGTCACCACAATATAACTGGGACATGAATATGCCAATCAGAGGATACAATGAGTGTTTGATTACTTACGTGTTGGCATTGGGCTCTCCAACACATAGTATCAAACCAGAGGTATATCAAAACACTTGGAAGAAAAGTGATTTTTATGAAAATGGTAAAGACTATTTAGGATATAAACTAACTGTTGGTTTTCCGTACGGAGGCTCATTATTTTTTGCCCATTATTCATACCTAAGTCTTGACCCACGTTTGATGCAAGACGAGAAAACAAACTATTGGCAACATAATCAAGCTCAAACACTCATTAATTACAAGCATTGTGTGAAAGAAGCACCCAAAGAGTTTGGTTATTCGACAGACAACTGGGGTTTGACAGCAAGTGATGATTATAATTTTTATGATGCTCACTCGCCAACCAACGATAACGGGACAATTAGCCCAACAGCAGCTATTTCATCTTTTCCATATACTCCGTTCGAGTCATATCAAGCTATGCGTTACATGTACTTGAAAAAAGGGGCAACTCTTTTTGGGAAATATGGGTTTTATGATGCCTTCAATGCCACCAAAAACTGGTATTCTAACCAGTATTTGGCGATTGATCAAGGACCAATGGTGGTGATGATTGAAAACTATCGTTCGGGCTTGCTTTGGAAGCTTGGAGAGAATATCAAAGAACTCCAAACAGGTTTGAAGAAAATGGGCATTAATAAACCTGAATACCCGACTGGTTTCTATATGTATCAACCAGACCCTGAAACCAAAGATGTTAACCTGACCAAACATCCAGATTCTGATGATTTTGTTTTGGATTTTGCGGTGAAAGGTTCAGAACCTGTTGAAGTGTTTATTACTGACAAAAATGGCAATAAACAAGTTTTGGTAGCATCTACAGCGGCGCTGAAAGGTATGCAACAAGTACATTTCAAAGCAAAATATGGCTCTTACAAAGCAAGTATTTTGCAAGGACAGAATGAAGTTTCAGTGCAAATCCATTTGAAATAAGTAATTGTGTAGAAGTTACCTTTAATCAGTTGTGGATATAAAATATCGATATTTAAAAATTTGCATTCACAATTCGTCACTCACAATTCAGCATTAATAATTAATTCCCGTATGGAGGGAAAGACACACATTTCTGACCCTCTATGCAATTTATAAAACCGAGCGTAGGGTAAGTTTGGGTAAAATCAAGAACCATTATTAAATCACCTGTTGCCTTACCTCAATGCTTAGTGCTTACATTTCTAATTAGCAAAACGTATGAAACAAAAACCATTTACTTTTTTATCTAAAAAGGGGTATGTACAACCAATTACCCAAATTTTTAGATATGCTTGCTTGGCGACGATGGTCGCAGGGCCAATATTTTCGGAAGCGAAAGTGTTGCCAAGATATGTGCAGTCAGTGGCAGATACCAAAGTGACTGGTAAAGTAACCGATGCCAAAGGCGAGCCAATTCCTGGAGTGGCAGTTCGCGTAAAAGGAACCAACAAAGGAGCAAATACCGACGTAAATGGTAATTTCTCCCTATCTACAGCTGATAATGCAGTATTAGTGATTTCATCTGTTGGCTACGAAACGCAGGAAGTGCCAGTAAACGGCAGAAGTAGCATCAATATTACACTTCAAAATTCTTCAAAAGAGTTGGACGAGGTAGTATTTGTAGGTTATGGTACTCAGCGCAAAATGGATGTGACTGGCGCTGTAGTTTCGGTAAAAGGTGAAGAGATTTCAAAACAAGCTTCAGTAAATGCAGTGAGTTCTTTACAAGGTAAAGTGGCTGGTGTACAAATCAGTAACTCTGGGGCTCCTGGTGCTTCTCCACAAATTCGTATTCGTGGTTTGGGTACGGTTTATGGTAACCCTAACCCTTTGTATGTTGTGGATGGTGTTTGGTTTGATGATATTTCTTTCTTAAACCCAGCAGATATTGAGTCGATGAACGTGTTGAAAGATGCCTCCGCGCAATCTATCTACGGTATTCGTGCGGCGAATGGTGTGATTTTGATTACCACTAAAAAAGGAAAAGCAGAACAAACAACTATTACTTATAATGCTTCTTATGGTGTTCAACGTGTGAGCAACCAATTAGAAATGGCGAATGCCAATGAGTTTGCAACCATGGTAAATGAGTTGTCCACTATCAATGGTGGTAGCCAAGTGCTTGACCCAACTAAATTTAGCAAAGGTACAGACTGGTATCGTGTTGGTTTAAGAAGCGCTCCTGTAACTAATCACCAAATTTCATTAGCTGGTGGTTCTGAGAAGTCAACTTATAATTTCTCATTGGGTTATTTGAATCAAGCTGGTTTGGTGGAAGGTAATAACTTTGACCGTTACACAGCTCGCTTACAGAACGATTATCAATTGTTCAAACACTTGAAAGTTGGTTACTCGGTAACAGGTGCAGCAAGTACTTCAAAAGATGCTCCTCCAGCAATCTTCAGACAATTATACTCAGCAGCTCCAGTAGTACCAGTTTATTATGCTGACGGTACTTATGGCGATCCAAGTGATTATAACTTGGGTGATGGTGCAAACTACAACCCACAAGCGACTTTGGATTTTTATAACCAAAAAACTACGAACTATCGCTTGACGGGTAACGTGTTTGCGGATTTGAATTTTGCTAAACACTTTACTTTCCATACAAGTATTGGGGGTGAATTTAGACAAACAGAAGTTCGTAACTACACGCCAGTATTTGTTGCAACTTTGAGACAACGTACAACAGTAAGTACCTTGAACTTAGGTAGAGCTGAAAACCGTAACTGGATTTTGGAAAATACCTTGAGTTATGATAATACTTTCAATAAAGATCATAGTGTTCGAGTTTTGGTAGGTCAGTCGGCACAAAGCTACCGTTCTTATGGTATCAATGCTTCTGCGCAAAATGTACCTAATACTTCTGAAGGTGATTTGTATTTAACGCTAGGAAATGTTGACGGTCGTCAGATTAGTGATTATGGTGATTTGAGTACGATTGCTTCCTATTTTGGTCGTGTGAACTATGCTTTCAAAAACCGTTATATGGTGAACGCTTCATTGCGTGCCGATGGTTCTTCAAAGTTTGCTGGTAATAACCGTTGGGGATATTTTCCATCAGTAGGTTTGGGTTGGGTAGTTTCTGAAGAAGATTTCATGAAAGACCAAAAAATCTTTGACAATTTGAAATTCAGAGCAAGCTGGGGTAAAGTCGGAAACGCTTCTGTTCCTGCCAACGTATCAGTATTGCGTGTAAATCAAGCGGCAAACTTAACAGCTATCTTTGGTGACCAAATCTACACAGGTGCAAGCATTAACTCGGTAGTGCCCCCAACAACATATTGGGAGAGAAGTGTAGGTACTGATATTGGTGTAGAAATGGCTTTCTTGAAAAACAAATTGACTTTCGAAGCTGATTATTACAATAGAAAAACAGAAATGGCGATTTTTGATATTCCAATTCCTTCTTCTATTGGTACTGGTTCTAGTACTATTACAGGTAACCAAGCTGATATTCAAAACAGAGGATACGAGTTTGTGTTGAACTACAGAAATACGATTTCAAAAGACCTTTCTTTCTCAATTGGCGGTAATATTGGTATCAACGACAACAAAGTTTTGCGTGTAGTAACAGGTGCTAACCCTATCTACTCAGGTGGTGCAGCGTCAACAGGTGGTGCTTTGGCAACACGTACAATCGAAGGACAGCCTATTGGTCAGTTCTTTGGTTATATCGTAGATGGTATTTTCCAAAATACGGCTGAAGTAGCTGCTTCTGCTCAGAAAAATGCTAAACCAGGCGATTTCAAATACCGTGATATCAGTGGTCCAGATGGAAAGCCTGACGGTGTTATCTCAGACTTAGACCGTGCTCCATTAGGCAATCCAAACCCTAAATTTAGTTATGGTATTAACACCAACTGGAACTACAAACAATTTGACTTAATGTTAGATTTCCAAGGCGTTGCAGGTGTAGATATTTACAATGCCAACCTTGGCTTGCGTTACGGTAACGAAAACTTTACCAAAGATTTCTACAACAACCGTTGGCATGGTGAAGGTACTTCTAATACCTATCCTTCAGTAAATATCGGTGGTGGTGATAACTATCGTCCAAACTCTTTCTTCGTGGAAAGTGGTGCTTACTTCCGTGTACGTAACATTCAGTTGGGCTACTCTTTGCCAAGCACTATTACAGACAAATTACACATCAAAAAATTGCGTGTATTTGCCAATGCACAGAATGCTTTGAACTTCTTTAAATATAGAGGTTTTACGCCTGAAGTTACAGGTGCTTACAACAGCAGTGGTGCAGCTACAAGTGGTACAAGCGCAACAATCAATGCAGGTATTGATAACAACGTGTATCCGATGTATGCTACCTACAACTTTGGTTTAAATGTTACTTTCTAATCATTCCAATTGATAATAGAATTTTTAGAAACTGAAAAGAGAAAGAATTATGAAAAAATATAGCATTATTTCAACAGCCCTTAAAGTAGGGAAATATTTACCAGTTGCCTTAGTGTTGACTCTATCTAGCTGTAGTGATAGCTTTTTGGAAGTTCCACCACAAGGACAACAACCATCTGAACAATTCTGGAAAAATGAAGCAGACGCTACCAAGGCCGTAAATGCCATGTATGCCAACCTTCGTTCATGGAACAATACAGCTTTTGCCCCAATCGCTGTCGAAAGTGTACCTTCAGATGATGCTGAAAAAGGAAGTAGCCCAAGTGATGCAACCTTCTTCAACAAGTTTGATACGTTTACGCATACATCTACGGAGGGACAAATTGCTGATTTTTGGACAGGTCAATATCAATCTATTAACTATGCCAATCAAGTAATTACGAATATCCCTGCTATCAGCATGGACGAAGGCTTAAAGGCTCGTTATATCGCTGAAGCAAAATTTGTACGTGCTTATTGCTACTTTAGATTAGTGCGTGCTTTTGGTGACGTGCCTTTGCGTTTGTCATTGGCAACTGATGCTTCTCAATATAATTTGGCTCGTACACCTAAAGCACAAGTTTGGGCAGCTATCGAAAAAGATTTGCAAGATGCAGCTACTGTATTACCACAAACTTATGGTGCTGCTGATATCGGTCGTGCTACAAAAGGAGCAGCTTTGGGATTGAATGCGAAAGTAGCTTTGTATCAGAAAAAATGGAGCGATGTAGTTAGTCTTACCAAACAAGTGATGGGTATGGGATATGGCTTACTTCCAAATTACGATTCAGTATTCCGTATTCCGAATGAAAACTCTAAAGAGTCGATTTTTGAGATTCAATGTAAACTAATCTTAGGAAATGCATCTGCATCTAGCTCACAATACTCACAAGTACAAGGGGTTCGTGGTTCACAAGGTGGCGGATGGGGCTTTAATGTTCCAACACAAGATTTGGTGAATGAATTTGAAGCTGGCGACCCTCGTTTGGATGCAACGATTATTTTCCG
Organism: Cellulophaga sp. BC115SP; assembly: GCF_009905545.1. Classification (GTDB taxonomy): domain Bacteria; phylum Bacteroidota; class Bacteroidia; order Cytophagales; family Spirosomataceae; genus Flectobacillus; species Flectobacillus rivi. The sequence continues at coordinate 25,461 of NZ_JAAALB010000042.1, forward strand.
TGGCGAAACTACTCCTCAAGGTGATGCAATTCCAGCTACTGGTGACAACCCCATGTACAATCAGAAGTCTTATGTGCCATTCTCGTTGTTTGTATCTGGTTACAACGAAGGTGCAGAGCAAAATGTTAGAGTGATGCGTTATGCAGAAGTCTTGTTGATGAATGCCGAGGCAAATATGGAATTAGGCAATACTGCTGATGCTTTAGCCTCATTAGAAATGGTTCGTGCACGTGCTCGCCAAGGTAATGCTGCAATTTTACCAAAAGTAACCACCACCGACCAAGCGCAATTACGTAAAGCAATTTACCATGAAAGACGTGTAGAAATGGCAATGGAATTTGACCGTTTCTTCGATGTGGTTCGTCAAGGTAGAGGTGCTGAAGTTTTGGGTAAAAAAGGCTTCAAAACAGGTGTTCATGAGGTTTTCCCAATTCCTCAAAACGAAATTGACTTAAGCGCTGGCGTACTTAAGCAAAACCCTGGATACTAATTGTTGCCAATGTCTAACATTTAATTTGAGTTCGTAACTATGAATATTTTCAAAAATAAATCATTATTAGCTGGTTTGCTTGGCTCATCTATGCTGTTGAGTTCTTGCTACGAGAAGTTTGATGCTTCTACTTATGCTCCAGCGGTGTCTATCGGAGGATATACAAGTACTTCTGAAATTGCCCCAAGCAACTTGGTCGGTTATTGGTCGTTCGACAATAGCTATATCGATGCAGTATCCAAAACTGCAGGCGAGGCTACAGGTACCAGCTTTGCAGGCGGAGTGAAGGGACAAGCAATGGTTGGTGGTATCGACAAATATGTGGTAAGCAATGTGCCTGCTGCCATCCAAAATCTCTCCAGCTTCACGGTAACTACGTGGGTTAACATGAAGAAAAATGATGCAGGGATTGTTGGTTTGGTGGATATTGCTAACTCATCTTCTTTCTGGGGAAATCTTACGATTTTCTTAGAAAATGGCGCTACAGATGCGAAAGGTTTGTTAAAAGTACACGTGAACAATGCAGGAAAAGATGCGTGGTTAGGTAACTATGATTTGAACAACCTTTGGAATACTTGGGCAAACATTGCCGTTACGTATGATGCTACCTCGTCGACTTTTAAGGTGTATTATAATGGTAATAAAATTGCGACTCAAGTGGTAGCAGGTTACGGAGGAATCAAATTCCAGAATGCTTCTAAGATGGTATTTGGTACGGTTCAATTCCAAACAAGTCCTAGTCTCAATGGTGGTGACAAACAATCATGGGCTAGTTTCTTGAATGGTCAACTAGATGAAGTACGTATCTACAACAAAGCCCTTGCCGAAAATGAGGTAAATGCCTTGGTGAAGCTTGAAGGTAGAGGGAAATAATCTTTTGAGTGCTGAGTTGCGAGTTTGGAGTGCGAAGTTTTTTAATTATAAATCTTCATTCTCAGCTTATCACTTAGATCTATCTATCCCGAATTGATTTAGTTATTTTACAGAATAAGATTGTTTAAGCTGTAAGCCATAGGTATTAGGCAAAATGTTTTCATTTTTTTTTTATAAGAAACTCATTTAGACTTTTGCCTATGGCATAAAGCTTATTGCCTAAAGCCTTTTGTGTCAAACGACCTATCTTCGGGTGGGTCGTTGATTTTATTTTTAGGAAAAATGATGCTCGGGTTGAAGTTTTACAATATGAATAGTTTTGACCCAAGATTCCATTTAGAGGGTGAATTTATTCACCCTTTCATAACATCCAAAATTTATGAAAGTCTTACCTTATCAAATTGTTTGTGTGTTGCTGATTCTTCTTTGTGCTTGTTCCAAAAAAGCAACAGACGATGTAAAGCCAACACCCACGCCTAGCTCGTTTAGTCTTAATACTTTAAGAGTCAATGGTGACTACAATGGCTTTGATTATAAAGATGTTACGACAAAACCTGAAATAATCCTTACTTTCAATACAGCGCTAGATGCTAGTTCGCTAGCATCAGCGATTTTGTTAAAAAATACTGCTGGCAATTCCTTTGCTGTACAAACTTCTTTAACTCAAAATGACAGTGCGATTGTAATCAAACCCGCACTTGATTTGGATTACCTCAACAAATACACTTTATCAGTAAACAACAACCTAAAGTCAAAAGCAGGAGGTTCGCTCAGAACAGAATTTGCTGTCAATCTGACGACGCAAATTGATGCCAAAGACAAATTTTCAAGAATTAGCAATGATGAATTGCTGACTAAGGTTCAGCAACAAACCTTCCGCTATTTCTGGGATTTTGGACATCCTGTTTCGGGGCTGGCTCGCGAACGTAATACCTCTGGAGATATAGTCACCTCTGGTGGTTCGGGCTTTGGCATTATGGCGATGGTGGTTGGCATTGAACGCAAGTTTATTACACGTGAACAAGGGCTTCAACGACTCACCACAATAGTTGATTTTTTGACGAATCAGGCTGAAAAGTTTCATGGTGCATTTCCACATTGGCTCAATGGCGCTACGGGTAAAACGGTTCCTTTTAGTGCGAAAGACAATGGCGCTGATTTAGTCGAAACCTCGTTCTTGATGCAAGGCCTGCTCACAGCAAGACAATATTTTGATGGAAATACTCAAGCAGAAATTACACTTCGTCAAAAAATTAATACCCTTTGGAATGGAGTCGAATGGAGTTGGTTTACCCAAAATACTTCTAATGGTTTGTATTGGCATTGGTCACCTACCGACGCTTGGGCAATGAATATGAAAATCTCAGGTTGGAATGAGGCTTTGATTACTTATGTTTTGGCAGCATCGTCTGAAAAGTATGCGATTTCCAAAGACGTTTATCAAAACGGCTGGACTCGTAATGGTGCTTTCAAAAATGGCAATAGTTACTTTGGTGTGAAACTTCCCTTGGGCGGAAATATGGGAGGACCTTTGTTTTTTACCCACTATTCATTTTTAGGACTCAATCCTAAATTACTGACCGACCAATACACTAATTATTTCGACCAAAATAAAGCACATGCTCAAATCAATTATCTCTATTGCAAAGCGAATCCTAAACAATATGCTTTCTATGGCGAAAATTGTTGGGGGCTTACTGCCAGCGACAACGAAAATGGGTATTCCGCTCACGCACCTGACAATGATTTGGGCGTGATTTCTCCAACGGCAGCACTAGCTTCCTTTCCTTACACGCCTACAGAATCGATGCAAGCTTTACAGTTTTTCTATTACAAATTAGGTGATAAAATCTGGAAAGAATATGGCTTTGTAGATGCTTTCAATCTCAACAAATTCTGGTATGCTGATAGCTTTTTGGCAATCGACCAAGGACCAATTATTGTCATGATAGAAAACCATCGTTCTGGACTCTTATGGAATTTGTTTATGTCTTGTCCTGAAGTGAAAAATGGACTAAAAAGACTTGAATTAACCAACTGAGTTTTTCAAACCGAGTTTTTCAAACCGAACTCTTCAAAAATTTTATTAAACCGCGTAATTCTGCATCCGTAGTATTCACTGAGTACTACGGATTTTTTGTAAAAAATAAACCCTAACAACAAAATCTCCAGAAATCATTAAATTTGATGTAGAATAAATCCATTTTTATAAATAAATATGAAATCAATCCTCAAAACCCTTATGCTTGGAAGCCTTGTTGTAGCTTCTATACAAGCAAAGGCTCAAAAAGCCTCTTTACTTGATTTGACCAAAAATAGTGAAAGCATTACTGGGAAAAAATCGTATCTGAATACGCCTTATGTGACCGCAGGCGACCGTCTTTATATGGTAGGGCATCAAAATGGGCAATTTCCTGATTTGGGCTGGCACGTCACTGGCGAAATGGGAGGGATTTGGGATCATCCTATTAAATTGATGGATGGTTTTTCTGCCAAAATACAAGCCAATGGTACGGCTCGTTGTCTAGACCAAGCTACATCTTTTGTGAATTTTCCTTATGGCAATAAGCATATTTATCAGGACATATTGCCCAATCTTTCTATTCAAAGATTTCAGTTTGTTCCAGATAAAACAGAAGGAGTTGTAGTGGAATATACTTTTGAGAATCATGGGACAAGTCCTCAAACACTTGAGTTTGAATTTACAGGACATAGCGATTTACGACCAGTTTGGCTTGGCGAGCGAAATAATATGATTGATGCGGAGGATAAAGCTACTTGGCGAAACGCAAGTCAATCTTGGGTCGTAAAAGACCAAAAAAATCCTTGGTATGTGCAGTTTGGTGCGAGTATTTCTGCCAAATCACATCATCAAAATACATCAGATTGTCAGTTTAAATCCCAAGGTTTAGGAACCAAAGCTAGTTTGATATACAATATTGTAATTGCTCCTAAATCAAAATTTATTTTGCCAATTGTGATTGCAGGATCATACCAATCGGAAGGGGCTGTGAATAAGACTTTTGGAAATATTCAGAAAACTGCTTCTGTTTTACTTCAACAAAAAATCAAACGCTATGAGTCAATTGCAAAGCAATCAGCATTAACCGTTCCTGACAAAAAATTGGAACAGGCATTTCGTTGGGTGAAATACAATACAGATTGGTTGGTACGTGACGTTCCAGCGGTTGGGCGTGGTATGTCGGCAGGGATGCCTGATTATCCTTGGTGGTTTGGAACAGACGCCGAATATACCTTGAAAGGCTTAGTGGCAACAGGAAAAAAGGATTTAGTATATGATGCAGTTGAAGTTTTGAATAAACTTTCAGAAAAAGAAAATGGCAATGGGCGTATTGTTCACGAGGTGTCTTCAAATGGTGTTGTTTTCAATCCTGGCAATGTCAATGAAACGCCACAATTTGCCAGTATGATTTGGGAGATTTATCAATGGACAGGCGATAAATCTTTCTTACAAAAGTATTATCCGACCATTAAAAAAGGGTTAGATTGGCTCTTGAAAGAAAACGATAAGGATAAAAACTTGCTTCCTGATGGCTTTGGTATGATGGAAATCCATGGACTCAATAGCGAGATGATTGACGTTGCTGTTTATACCCAAAAAGCCTTTGCTGATGCCGCTCAAATAGCAAAACTCGTAGGAGATAGCGAACAGGCTTTACAATATGAGCGCAATGCTAATCAAATCAAACACCAAATCAATACTGATTTTTGGGTGCCAGAAAGTCAATCTTTTGCTGACTTTATTGGCACTAGAGAACAGACCTTACACTTGATAGACGATGCAATAGTAAGAGCTGATACCCTGCAAAAACCCTGGGCAGTGGCAGAATTAAAACAATTAAAGTCTAACGTAGAGGTTTTGCCTGTAGGTACAAAAAAAGGCTTTGCGTTACACCATAATTGGGTAGTAAATACGCCTATGGAAATGGGTATAGCGGATCCTGAAAAAGCCAAACTGGCACTTGTAAATGCACGTAAATACACCAATCCATTTGGTGCTTTTGTGACAGGTATTGACCGAGATGAAAGTTCTAATTCGGAGGAAGCTCCAGCCACTTTTGTACGTAAATCTTTTACTTACACGGGTGCAGTGATGACTTTGCCAACGGGAGTAGCAGCTATTGGAGAGAATAATTATGGTAACCCTGATGGGGCTTTGTGGTATTTGAATAAAATGACTAAAACCTTTAGCTATGTGTTGCCAGGAGCGATTTATGAAGTTTCTCCAGATTATGGAATGATGTGTCAAGCTTGGAATTTGTATAGCTATGCTACCCCGATTATCAAGCAGTTTTTTGGAGTTCAACCTCAAGCAGGTTCAAAATTAATCGTTATTCAGCCCCAAATGCCAAGTACTTGGAACAATGCCAAAATTAAATATGTACAGATAGGAGATAATAGCTTGAGTATGAGCTATCAAAAAGTATCCTCTGTATTGAAGGTTGATTTTAATCAAACGAAATCTTCTTGGAAAATAAAAGTCCAATATCCCAAAGGAAAATTTACTACTTGGAAACTAAATGGAAAGACTATCAAACCCGAATCGTCGGAGGAATTTGATTTTATTTGGATTAGTGGGTTGAAGAATGTTGTGGAGGTATATTAAATGATTATGAAAAAATAGAAAAGGCTATCCAATCGGATAGCCTTTTAAAAATCACCTAATATATAATCAATTAAGCCAAAACTTCTGAAATATGGCAATAAGGCAATTTCCAAGCTTCAGAAACACCTTTATAAACGATCTTGCCATTTACTACGTTCAAGCCTTTTTTCAATTCTTCGTTTTCTTTACATGCTTTTTCCCAACCTTTGTTTGCCAACTGAATTGCATAAGGTAAAGTTGCGTTTGTAAGTGCCAACGTTGATGTATATGGTACAGCACCTGGCATATTAGCAACGCAGTAGTGTACGATTTCATCAATGACAAACGTTGGATTTTCGTGTGTTGTTGGTGTACAAGTTTCGATACAACCACCTTGGTCTACAGCTACGTCAACTAGTACTGTCCCTGGTTTCATATCTTTCAACATGTCACGAGTAATCAAATGTGGAGCTTTCGCACCTGGGATTAAAACCGCACCAATAATTAAATCAGCCAATTTAATTGCTTCACGAACGTTATATTCGTTTGACATTACTGTGTCAACGTTAGCTGGCATTACGTCTTCCAAATAACGTAATCTTGGCAAACTAATATCCATAATGGTTACGTTTGCGCCTAAGCCTGCCGCCATTTTAGCTGCCTGTGTACCCACGATACCACCACCTAATACCAATACGTTGGCAGGTTTTACACCAGCTACACCGCCCAACAAAATACCACGTCCACCCATTGGTTTCTCTAAGTATTTTGCTCCTTCTTGAATCGCCATACGACCAGCAACTTCAGACATAGGAACCAATAATGGTAAACTTCTATCTGCTTTCTCTACGGTTTCGTAAGCTAAACAAATTGCTTTACGCTCAAGCATTGCATGTGTCAATTCTTCAGACGAAGCAAAGTGGAAATACGTAAACAACAATTGGTTTTCTTTGATTAATTTGTATTCAGAAGCGATTGGCTCTTTTACTTTCACAATCATCTCAGCAATTTCATACACTGCCTCGATTGTTGGAAGAATCGTAGCACCAGCTTTTTCGTAAGCTTCATCGGTGAATCCACTTCCTACACCAGCGCTTGCTTGGATATAAACTGTGTGACCGTTTTTCTTAAATTCAGCAACACCAGCAGGTGTAAGTGCTACACGGTTTTCGTTGTTTTTGATTTCTTTAGGTACGCCGATGATCATAAGTTTTGGTTGGGGTTTAAGCCTAAGTTAGTCGGTTGCTGATTGTGTTATGTACCAGTCAACACTGGTCTTCCCTCATTCGAAATTTTTTCTATCTATCCCTTGTATTCAATCTCGTTAGTCCAATTCGCCACACATAAAATCACAATTTTTGCAACCGACTTCCTAGGTATTTGTTATCTGTGTTGATGAAGTGTGAGACAAAATTAGTAATAACAGAAAAATATTTTACTGTTATTAGAAAAATAAGAAATAGTTAAAATATTTTTGTCTTTATAGAGGAAAAAATCCTGTTTTTGAATCTTTTTTCTAATCTTAACCAATAAAAATTTCTTTTTCACCATGCAATTAGACGCTATAGATGTAAAAATATTACAATTAATTCAGGAAAATGCGCAATTGACTATCAAGGAAATTGCACGACAAATCAATCTGTCGATGACACCTACCCACGATCGAATCAAACGATTGGAGCAGGAAGAAATCATCGAAAAGTACGTAACCATTCTGAATCGAAAGAAGTTAAGGAATCCGTTGATGGTATATTGTAGTATTACTTTGGATAAACAACAGAAAAACCAATTTGTAGAATTTGAGGAGGCTATTCGTCAGTATCCTGAAGTAATAGAATGTTGTATTGTGTCGGGTAATTATGACTATCTGATAAAAGTGATTGCCAAAGATATGGAAGCCTACAATGATTTTTACCAAAGAAAACTTTCTGCCCTAGCAAGTGTGGCTCATATCAGTAGTTCTTTTGTGATGTCAGAGGTAAAAACAACTACTGTTATTCCCTTATAAGTGGAGTTATTCGTTAATAGAATATCGGTTATTTGAGGATGGTAATCGTTATTGAAAAGCTTTATGCTAGATAATAAGGAGGAGAATAGCTATAAAAAAAAATGACCCGTAAGTAGTTCGAAAACGCTTACAGGTCTATCGTTGAAGTGTAATTTGGTATGCAAACATAACACCGATATTTTATATAAACAAATATGAGTATTTTTGCTTAATATTAAAATATTTGAAGAAAGTCTCTATGACTTAATTAAGTTTTGTAATATTGAAAAAATACAAATTTGATTTTGCGTAAAGTCTTTATTGCCAAATAAAATTTTTTTCATTAAAATTCGTTTCCGTGCGTAGATTGTATGAATATACCTAGTGCTGGGCGACATATTTTAAAAAAATAGCGTACAAATTCAGTTAGTATAGGATGTCCAAACAATGATTGGATTTGCCTTCCTGCCCATAATCGAAACCCAAAATAATTTTTCCACGCTTTTTGATATTGGGCTTCAACAGCTTCACGATTATCAAAATTTTCTAGTATAATTTCTGAAATTAATTTGGCGCTATGGATAGCCATTGCCATGCCGTTTCCGCAAAGAGGTGTAATTAATCCAGCTGTATCTCCAATCATGATGATATGATTTTCGATTTGTTTTTTGGGAGAAAATGAAATTTCATTAATTACTTCTGGTTTGTCGTAAAGGAATTCAGCCTCCAAAAATATTTTCTTGAGATGAGGGTTTTTCCAGAGAATATTCCTTTCCATCTCAGATACATTCTTATATTTTCTTAAATTTTCTCTACTTGTCAAATAACATAGACAAAATTTTTCGTCTTCAATTGCGGAGATTCCACAGTATCCATTCTCAAAATTGTGCAAACTGATTAGGTCTTTTGGATACTGGTGTCGTATATGATATTTAACTCCAACATAGGGGCTTCGAGCTTGAAGAAAAGGGCGTTGTAAATACTGATCCAGTTTAGCACGCTTACCATAAGCACCTAGTACATATTTCGCATAAATGATTTGATTAGAATGGCTTAGTCGAATTTTAAATTGGTTTTCTTCATAAACGATGTCTTCTACTTCTGTGCCAGTTTTGCAACGAACACCGCAGTTTAGCGCTATTTTGTAGAGTTCATTATCCAAAGTATATCGACTCAATCCAAAGCCACCAAGGTCGAGAGGATAGTCAAGACTTTTACCTGATGGCGCTGTAAATTGAAACTTGCTAATTTTCTGTATATCTAAATTTTCTAGGTTAAGTCCAATTTTTGTTAAGTAATTTTTGGTTTCATTAGAAATATATTCACCGCAAACTCGATGAAAAGGATAATGCTTTTTTTCGAATAAAATTACTTGTTTCCCTGCCTTTTGAAGATGTATTGCTGCACATAAACCTGCCAAACCTCCACCAACAATTGCGATAGGATATACCATAGTGTTGTCTGTTTCCATCTGATATTTGAGATAGTATTTTATGATTAACTTCTGGAAGATGGTGAAAGTTTATAAATAAAAAACGGCTACGAAACTCATAGCCGTTTTTTTATTGTGAAGAGCATATTTAATCTTTTTTGGGTATTTGTCAGAAAAACGAAATTTCCATTCGCCGCTCCTTACTTTTCTTGTCTTGACACAAGAAAAGTAACAAAAGAAAGTCAAGAAATCCTAAACTCGCCTTCGGCTCAAACAGTAGGATTTCGAAAAATAAACAAATAATATAATGTGCTTATTTTAATCGACTTCTAAGTTTAATTATACTCTAATCTAACAATTAATAACCAAATACATCTTCAAGTGTTAATCTTTTCACTTCACCATATTTGCTTAATTCATCTACTTTGATTTTGTTTTCTGAACCTACAATACAGTATGTAACAGGCTTATTAGCGATGTTTGCTTCTTGGAATTTTTTCAAATCTTCCAATCCTAACTTGCCTAATGCTTCAAAGATTTTAGATCTCTCGTCATAATTTAAGCCTTTTTCTTGTGCTGCTAAGTAGTTGAATGCAATAGCATCTTGTGTAATACGCTCTGTTTGATAATTTTTCAACATGCTTTCTTTTGCCGTTTCCAAGTTCTTCTCAGAGGCTGGAAATACATTAAACAACTCGTTCATGCTTGGGATAGCTTCGTTCAACTTATCTGCTTGTGTACCTACGTATCCAACTAAAAAGTATTTCTCATCTTTAGTATTTGGCGTAAAATAGTACGCATACGTTGAATAAGCCAAAGCCTTTGATTCACGAATTGTTTGGAAAACGATAGATGACATACCACCACCAAAATAATTATTGAACAATTCCACTACTGGAGTTTGAGCTGGATCAAACTTAACCGTTGGGCGAATCCAGTCGATTTCGGCTTGAACCATGTCGAAGTTTGTAAACAAAACTTGTGTTTTTGAAGGTGTAATACGATCAAAATTAGCAACCAATGGTAAATCAGCCTTAAACTGTGTTGGGAATTTATGAACTTTTGAAAGGTCAGCGCTCAATTGCTCCAACGATTTTGGACCATAATAAACAACAGTATGCTTAAAGTTGAATAAATCTTTCAAGAAATTCACTACTTCGTCTGCCGTCAATGCCTTCAACTCTTCGTTAGTGAAATTGAGTGCTGTGCGAGGGTTTTTAGCGCCAAACTGTGCGTATTGAGCCAAACCTTGTAAGATTGCACCTTTGTTGGCTTTGGCATCATTACGTTGTTTTAATAAACGTCCTTTCAATAATTCGAAAGTAGCTGGGTCGGCCTTCGCAGACGTAACCAGTTGCTCGAATAAAGATACAGTGCGGTCAAAATTTTCATTCAAACCCGATACTGTTAAATTGATATGGTGATCGGTAAAGTTTGCTGTAAAATTGCTCGCCAATTTGTAATACTCTTTACTGATTTCTTCAGCTGACATTGTTGGTGTGCCTAAGAAATTCAAGTATTGCAATGCAATCGGCAATACTTTGCTATTCCAGCTACCCATGTCAAAACGGTATGTCAAACGGAATAAATCGTTGTCAGCATTTTTTACATATAATACTTCCGCAGGACCTACTTTACCTTTTTGAAGGTCTTTGTTGTAATCCAACCATTTTGGTTGAATATCCTTCATTGGCATCGCGTTTACAGCTTTCAAAAAGTCAGATTGTTTCTCACGATTTGTTTCAACTTGCGTGATTTCTGGTTTGTCAACTTTAGAGATATTTTTGTCCTCGCCCTTACGTTTGTACACGATTACATAGCCATTTCCGCAGTATTTGTTCGCAAAATCAATGACTTGTTGCTTCGTAACCTTGCTCAAGGCATCAGTCATAGCAGAAGTTTCATTCCAATCAATACCTTTTGATACCACAAAATCATTCAAAAGTTTGTAGGCACGAGCATCATTTTTTTCCAAACTTTGGATAGCATTCAATTTGTAATTGGCTGCAATAGCTTTGATAATTGACTCATCGAATTGACCTTTTTTCAATAAATCCAATTGACCTAACAACAAATCACGTACTTCTTCTAGAGTCTGTCCGTTCTTTGGCGTTCCACTCAATGTCCATACAGAATAGTCCTTATTCCAGTCTGGACTTGAACTTGCACGCAATACTTTTTGTGCTTTTGAAAGGTTAATATCAATCAAACCAGCTTTTGAGTTAGACATCAATTCGTCAACGATAGTACCAATGATATGCTCTTTTGGACTAACAGCGCCTGGCCATCTCCATGCAATAGTGATATTGTCTGGAGTTGGACCAAATACTTCTTTAATGATTGGTGCTGTCAATGGTAATTCTGGTGCAGGCTTATATTCTTGAACAGTTTTGGTTTGCATATAAGCAAAAGCCTTATCAATTTTCTTAATCAACTCATCTGAATTAAAATCACCCACCATGATAATGGCCATGTTGTTTGGAACATAGTACTTGTTGAAGTAGTTTTTGATTTCAATCAAAGACGGATTTTTCAAGTGCTCAATCGTACCAATAGTTGTTTGCTGACCGTAGTTATGGGTAGGGAAAAGAGCCGCATACTTGATCTCTTCTACTTTCCAAGGGTCATTGTCCAAGCTACGGTTTTTTTCTTCATAAACTGCCTCTAGTTCAGTATGGAAAATGCGTAAAACAGGATTTCTAAAACGTTCTGCTTGTAGCGCTAAGAAACGGTCGATAGCATTTGTCGGAATATCTTCGGTATAAACCGTTTGTTCATAAGAGGTAAAGGCATTTGTACCTTGTCCGCCCATGGCTGCCATCATTTTATCGTACTCGTTAGCGATGGCATATTTGGCTGCTTCGCCCGAAGTCTTATCGATTTCTTTGTAGATTTCTTTACGTTTTGCAGCATCAGTGGTTTTGTTATACTGTTCGTAAAGGTCATTGATTTTGTCTAACAGAGGTTTTTCTTTTGCCCAATCTAAAGAACCATATTTATCTGTTCCTTTAAAAAGCATGTGTTCCAAATAGTGCGCCAAACCTGTGTGATCTTTCGGGTCGGTGTTAGAGCCAGCACGGGTTGGAATAAGGGCTTGGATGCGAGGTTCTTTGTGGTTTTCACTAAGGATGACCGTCAAACCATTTTTAAGTTGATAAAAACGTGCTTTCATCGGGTCGTTGGTTACAAATTTATAATTGTAACCAGCTGTATTTGCCGATTTCCACTCGTATTTAGTTTGGGCAATGGAACCGAGACTCGATACTACCAATGCCGATGCGAGAAGTGTTTTAAAGAATGATGGCATACTGTTAAAGATGTTTTATAATAAGATTTAGTCATTTTGAAGAACAAATTAATAGGATAAAGACGAACTCAAAATGAGAATTTTGGCAAGATAGCATTTGCTATGAAAAAGGAAAGAATGATATGTTGAGTGGTTGTATAGTTTGATATGAGGGGGGAGGGGTTAGGGTTCAGGGGAGAGGGGTTAGATATAAAGGAGCGGAGTGGTTAGGCAGATAGTAGCAAAGGTACAAAGTGTTTTTCAGTAGAGACGCAATGCTTGCGTCTAGTGGCAAAGGCACAAAGTGGGTTTAAAATAGTTCAACTAAAAACTTTGAGGGGAGTGAAAACACTTTGTGCCTTTGTGCCTGTCCCCTGATCCCTCAACCATAACACTAACCCCTATCCCCTCCTTGCCTAACCCCTCACCCCTCACCCCTTCAACTCTTTCAAAAACTGCATGGGGGTTTTACCAAACTCATTTTTGAAAGCTTTGGTAAAATAAGATTGGGTTTGAATACCTACACGATACATGACTTCGGCAATAGGCATTTGCTGCTCAGTCATGAGTTGAAGGGCTGTTTTCAAACGAATACTTCTTATAAAGTCGCCAATGGGCTGGCCTGTCAAGTCTTTTACTTTTGTGTACAGTTTGGTGCGACTCATGCCAATTTTATTACAAATCAACTCGATATTCATTTCTGGGTCAGAAAGGTTTTCATGAATAATTAGTAGAAAATCATTCAAAAATGCTTGATCTTTCTCTTCATCTATCTGCTGGATTTTTTCTGAAAGCTGTGCATAACCATATTTTTCTTTCAATTTCTGGCGTTGACTGAGAATATTTTTGAGCGTTTGGGTAAGAATATCGATACTGAGTGGTTTGGCAAAATAATAGTCTGCCCCGGAAGCAACCCCTTCTAATTGCGCATCCGAGGCAGATTTGGCAGTGAGCATCAGAAATGGAATATGATTGAGAAGTGGATCGGTTTTGAGCTTTTTACAAAATTCAACCCCATTCATAACAGGCATCATTACATCGCTGATAACCACATCTGGATGGTGTCGTTTGGCTTGTTCGTATCCAATTTGTCCATTTTCAGCCTCTACAATTTGATAGTCGTTTTGTAGTGCATCTTTCAAAAATGTTCTCAATTCGTCATTATCATCCACGATTAAGATTTTGGAGGTGGAATTTTGTGGTAATGACGAACTTGATGGTATTTCAGGCTCAGTAAATTGACTTTCCAGCGAATTAGAAAGACTTTCTAGTCTGATTTGAGTTCTATTTCTCAGCCATTTTTCATGTTCAAGGTAGTCTTTTTCCCCCGATGGAATACCAATCAACATCTCCGTACCAGCACCTCGCTCACTACTTACCCAAATAGAACCTTTGTGCAATTGGGTCAAACTTTTGACAAATGCCAAACCAATGCCTGAGCCAATATGTGACTCTGTGGTACGATAATATCGCTCAAAAAGCTGAGAAATGGATTCCTGAGAAATACCAATTCCTTGATCTGCCACACGGAGATATAGCATTTGAGAACTGGTAAAACCATTGGTAATGCGCAACTGAGACTGATATTGAGGTTGAAAATTATCTAAGCTTTCCAGTATTTGAATTTCAATCTTTTTGCCGTTGGAGGTATATTTAAAGGCATTGCTAAGGAGATTTATCGCAATTTTTTCCAAAATCTGTCTATCAAACCATTGCGTTTGTTGAGAAGACGTAGGAAGAATCCTGAAATCGATTCCTTTTTCTGTTGCCAAATCTTGAAACTCTTCCGCTATTTCCGTCAGGAAAATATTGATATTCCCCTGCATAACATGCAATTGCAAAGCGCCAGATTCTACTTTTCGGAAATCCATTAATTCATTGGTCAATGCCAATAATCGCTTGGCATTTCGCTGAATCATATCATAATAAGGAAGAGCTAAAGGACTAGGAAAATCCTTTTTGAGCTTATCCAGTGGCCCCAATATTAAGGAAAGTGGGGTTCGTAATTCGTGTGATATATTGGTGAAAAACTGTAATTGATCCTGATGAAGCTCTTCTTTTTGCTGTTCCTTTAATTGCTGAATTGCCATGCGTCTACGAAACTGATAAAAAGTACGTATCCCCGTAAGTACAAGAATAAAAGCAATAGCCCTAAACCACCAAGTTGCCCAAAATGGGGGATGAACAATGACTTCTAACGTGCTCACTTCAGGATTCCAGACACCATCATTATTAGAGGCTTTTACCATGAAAGTATAGTTCGCAGGACTTACATTGGTATAGGAAGCTCTATTTTCGGAGCCTGCTATAATCCAATCTTTATCCCAGCCTTCGAGCTTGTAGGCATACTGATTATTTTCTGAAGCTGTAAAATTTAGCGCTGCGAAATCAATCGAGAAGGTATTCTGTTTATGACTTAGCTTTAGCGTTTTGAGATAGCTAATATCCTCTTCCAAAGGCGAATCTTTGCCAACGCTTACTTTCTTATTGAAAATTTGTAGACTGGTCAAATAAATAGGAGGGATGTAGCTATTGTTGGAGATTTTGTGAGGATAAAAAGCATTGAAGCCTTTTACACCGCCAAAATAAATCTGCCCGTCCTTAGTACGCAAAGCTGCATTCGGTTCAAATTCCAATCCTTGCAGACCATCGGCAGAGTTATATTGTTGAATTTGAAGGCTTTGTGGGTTTAGTTTGGTAATGCCATTCGAACTAGAAATCCATAGATTATCCTCGTCGTCTTGAACAATTCCTTTGATAAAATCCTCCGACAAATGGGCTTTGCTCGTGAATAGCCTGAACTGTTGCTCTTTCTCATGCCATAAATAAAGTCCTCGATGTCCCACCCAAATGCGCCCTTGTCGGTCTACAAAAATGATTCGAATGTCTGGTTTTTTCGAATCTTTATGAAAATAGTGCGAAAAAACGCCTGTCTGTGGGTCAAGACAATTGAGTCCGCCATCATCTGTGCCAATCCATATTCTTCCTCGTAAGTCTTGGTTCAAACAAATAATATTGTTGCCCAATAACTGGGATTTTCGATTTTTCCCATAAAGGATTTTTACAAACTTTCCATCGGGTAAATACTGATACAAACCGCCATAATAGGTAGCAATCCAAAGACGTTGCTGACGGTCTTCGAATACCTGTTGCACGTAATTGGAACCGAGCGAGTTGGGGTTATTTTCTTGTTGTAAAAATCGTTTGAAACTACGAGAACCATTTTCTAGTAAACTCAATCCGCCTCCCCAAGTCGCAATCCAAAGACGTTTTTGATAGTCTTGTGTTAAGCCTAAAATTTCGTTTGAACTAATACTATTTGCCTGAAAAGGATTATGCTTGAAATGCTCAAAGGTTTGAGTGTTTTTATGAAAAAGATTCAATCCTCCTCCGTCTGTCCCAACCCAGATATCCCCAGAGGTGTCTTCACAAAAAGCTCGGACATCGTTATAGCTCAAACTATTTTCGTTAGGTTGTTGACGAAATAGTTGAAACTTTTGAACTTGAGACATATACAAATTAATTCCTCCTCTATGGGTGCCAATCCATAAATTTCCTTGGTTATCTTCAAACAAGGCTGAGATGGTTCTTTGACTTAAACTTTTGGGGTTTTCGGGACGAGGCTGATAATTTGTAAAATGACCTGTCAGTGGTTCGAATAGATTGAGTCCCCCGTTGATACAACCTATCCATATTTGTTTTTTATGGTCGACCCAGATGGATTTTACCAAATTATTCGCCAGTGAATGCGGGTTTAAATCTTGCTGTACAAAACGTTTTTTCAATCCCAAACGATAATTAAAACTTATTAAGCCTTGACCATTTGTTCCTATCAACAGATTTCCTTGTGCGTCTTGTGCGAGACAATTGACGGTAGGACGAGAGCCTGTAATAGTTCCTGTATATTGAAAATGTCCATTGTGAGGCTCAAAAAAATATAGTCCTTTGTCTGTGCCAATCCAGTAGTTGTTTTCAGTATCTTGATAGAGACTTGTAATGGCAATTTGCCCTTGTGTATATTTATTCAAGAAATACTTTTTAAACGAGTTTTCCCCATTCCAAAGATTCAAAATGCCTCCTTGAGTTCCAATCCAAAGTTGTCCTTTATAGTCTTTTAATAGAGAGGTAATCGTATTGTTTCCAAGACTATTAGGGTTTTCTTTTTGGTAAAAAAAACGCTCAAAAGTATTTTTCTTTTCATCCAAACGATTCAAACCATCAATCGTTCCTATCCAAATATTTCCTTGAGAATCCTCCGTTATAGCAGTGACAAAATTGTCGCTCAAACTAAATGGATTGTTCGATTCATTTTTATAAACCACAATATGTTTACCGTCATAACGGTTGAGACCATCTCTGGTACCAATCCAAATAAATCCTCTTTTGTCCTGATAAATACATTCGATGGTACTGTTGGAAAGCCCTTGCTCTATATTGATATGCTTGAAGGACATATCCCATTTTTGCCCTATAATAATTTGACTGGACAAACAGAATAATAGGATATTTCCAAGAATGAATAAAATGAATCTTTTTGACATATATGACTGATTGATTTCAGAACCAAAGAATAAAAATAGATATTCGAAAGTAAGGCATTTTTACCTAGAATGACTAACAGAGTGCATATTTGGAACGATAGCATCAAAGTTTGGAACGATAGCACAAATAATTACCTAAAGCTCTCTATAATTTTGACTTTGAAAATATTTTATAGCACTATATTGATAAATAAAGTCAAAAATGAGAAAAAGTTTATGGTATTCTGTCTTGACAATACTGTGTACGCTTAGCAGTATTTTTGCTTATGCGCAAGACAAATTAATTACAGGTCGTGTAACAGATGCTTCCGAGGAAGCGTTGCCTGGCGTGAGTATTTCAGTTAAAAATAAAAAGGCTGCTACCATTTCCGACGCCAAAGGTGAATACAAAATTAAGGCTAGTATAGGAGATATATTAGTGTTTAGTTCGGTTGGTTATGTAAAAGTCGAAAAATCGGTTTCTGCCGTAACTACCTTAAACATAAGTTTGGTAGCCGATAATACTTCTTTGGAGGAGGTCGTTGTAGTGGGCTATGGGACAAGTCGTAAAAAAGATTTGACAGGTTCAGTAACCTCTATTACTTCAAAAGATTTCCAAACAGGTGCTATTACTACCCCAGAGCAGTTGATTTCGGGTAAAGTGCCAGGGGTTTCAATTATCTCTAATAGCGGACAGCCTGGTGCAGGTAGTACGATTCGTATTCGTGGAGGGTCATCGTTGAGTGCCAGTAATAATCCTTTGATTGTGATTGATGGTGTGCCCTTAGAAGGAGAAGGAGGCATTGCGGGTGCATCCAATCCATTGAGTTTTATCAATCCCAACGACATCGAAACTTTTACCGTTTTGAAAGATGCCTCAGCGGCAGCCATTTATGGAACTCGTGCTTCAAATGGCGTTATCATTATTACTACTAAAAAAGGTAAAAACGGAGCTTTACGCATTAATTTTTCTTCTGTAAACTCCCTTTCTACCGTTGCCAAACAAGTAAGTGTTTTGAGTGCTGATCAGTTTAGAACGATTGTTAATGAAAAAGGAACAGCCGCCCAAAAAGCTCTATTAGGTACAGCTAATACAAATTGGCAAGATGTGATTTATCAGACAGCCCACATGACTGATAACAATTTGAGCATTGGTGGTGAAGTTGCAAAATTGCCTTATCGTATTTCATTAGGATTCCAAACACAGTCAGGGGTATTGAAGACTGATAAATTACAACGTACGTCTGTTGCATTGTCATTAAATCCTACCTTTTTTAATAACCATTTAAAGGTAGATTTAAGTTTGAAAGGATCGCTTCAAAAATCAAGATTTGCAAATTTAGGTGCGATTGGTGCAGCTGTAAGTTTTGACCCAACACAACCTGTTTATGCAACCGTAAATCCCCAACGTTTTGGTGGCTATTTTGAATGGCTTGACCGTAACTCACCAACAGGTTTGATGAATTTAGCAGGACGTAATCCTCTTGGTATGCTGGAGCAACGTTATGATGAAGGTACGCCACAACGTAGTATTGGCAATATCCAGTTTGATTATAAATTCCACTTTCTTCCAGAATTAAGAGCTAACCTCAACTTGGGCTATGATGTGTCTAAAGGCGAAGGTACCGTGTATGTATCCGACAGCTCAGCCATTGGATATGTAGTAGGTGGCAAAGGCGGAACTAATAATATCTATAAGCAAACTAAGCAAAATACCTTATTAGAATTTTACCTCAACTATGTCAAAGATTTACGCTTCCTCAAAAGTCGTGTAGATGTAATGGCGGGTTATTCTTACAATAATTACCTAACCACCAATTATAATTACGCTAGCTACACCGCTAGTGGCGAAAAGTACCCAAATACAGACCCTGCTTTTCCTTTTGACAAACCAGAAAATACCTTGATTTCATTTTTTGGTCGTGCAAACTATTCGGTTAACAACCGATATTTCTTGACAGCTACGCTTCGTCGTGATGGTTCGTCGAGATTTACACCAGCGAATCGTTGGGGTCTTTTCCCATCCATTGCCTTGGCTTGGGATTTGAAAGAAGAAGGAATTTTTGCGAAAAATGAAACCTTATCTACCCTAAAACTTCGTGCAAGTTATGGTGTGACGGGTCAGCAGGATGGTATCGGAAACTATGATTACTATTCTTATTATGCCCTAAGTGCGCCAAATGCCGCTTATCAGTTTGGTAATAGTTATTATCAAGGTTACCGACCAGGAGGATTTTATGCAAATCGTAAATGGGAAGAAACCGCTTCGACCAACCTTGCTATCGATTACGGTTTTTGGGATGGACGTGTAAAAGGTAGTGTTGATTTTTATGTAAAAAAGACCAAAGACTTATTGAACAATATCCCACAACCTGCTGGGGCTAACTTCTCGGCTTATATCGTTGCCAATGTCGGAAGCATGGAAAATAGAGGGGTGGAATTTAGTGTGAGTACGCAAATTATTCGCAAGCGTGAGTTGACTTGGAATTTAGATTTTAATGCGACTTACAACGAAAACAAAATCACCAATCTTACCGTAGTACCAGGCGACCAAAACTATGTTGGTTTTCCTTCTGGTGGCATTGCAGGCGGTATTGGAGGACAGTTTGCTTTCATCAACTCGGTGGGTTATTCTCGCAATACCTTCTATTTGTACAAGCAAGTGTATGATGCTAATGGAAAGCCATTGGATGGCGTATTTGTAGACCAAAATGGTGATGGTGTAATCAACCAAGATGATTTGTATAGAGGAAAAAGCTCCGTGCCAAAAGTATTCTTTGGCTTGAGTAGCTCACTCAATTACAAGCGTTGGAATTTGGGAGTTGTGATGCGCTCATCGGTGGGTAATTATGTGTACAATAACAACTACAGTCAAAGTGGCGTACAAAACCAAATTTTAGGTAATAATGTCCTGTACAATGCTTCAACGAACTACTTGACAACAGGATTCAAAGGAAATAGCCAACAATTGTTGAGCGATTATTATATCCAAAATGCCTCATTTGTACGTATGGACAATGCGAATTTGAGCTATGATTTGGGTAAAATTATGAAAAATAGCAATGTCAATTTGCGTCTCAATGCCAGTGTTCAAAACGTATTCGTGATTACCAAATACACAGGACTTGACCCAGAAGTAGCTTCGGGTATCGACAGCAATTTGTATCCTCGTCCACGCACATTCTCTTTAGGTTTGAACTTTGATTTTTAAAGATAATTCCATGAAAATTTCCTATATAAAAATAACGCTTGCCGCTTTTTTATTAAGTATCGGTACTTCCTGCACAAGCGATTTGGATTTACTACCAACGAATGATATTACTTCTGAAACCGTTTACAAAACACCTCAAGGATACAAGCAAGGGCTTGCAAAAGTATATGCAGCCTTTGCTCTGACAGGTAACACAGGTGGGACGGGTAGCCCAGATATTCCTTCTCAAATTATTGCAGATGAAGGGAACTCCGATTTCTTGCGTTTGTATTGGAA
Organism: Cellulophaga sp. BC115SP; assembly: GCF_009905545.1. GTDB lineage: Bacteria > Bacteroidota > Bacteroidia > Cytophagales > Spirosomataceae > Flectobacillus > Flectobacillus rivi. The sequence continues at coordinate 46,142 of NZ_JAAALB010000042.1, forward strand.
CTTACAAGAAATCACCACCGATGAAGCTGCTTGGACTTGGCAAAATGATGCGGGAGTAAAAGGGCTAAAAGAAATGTCTTGGTCGGCAATTAATCCTATTGTCAATGGTTTGTATTATCGCTCGTTTTTTCAAATAACGCTTTGTAACGATTTTATTCGCGAGTCGTCGGATGCCAATTTGAGCAAAAGAGGTATTACTGGAACCGATGCCGATAACATCAGAAAATATCGTGCTGAGGCTCGTTTTATCAGAGCTTATCAATATTGGGTTTTGATGGATATGTATGGGAATCCGCCTTTTGCCACAGAAAACGATGCGATTGGGACAACTATTCCGAAGCAAATTCAGCGTAAAGATTTATTCAACTATATCGAATCTGAGTTGAAGGCTATCGAAAACGATTTGATTGCACCCGGACAAAATGAGTATCCACGTGCTGAAAAATCTGCTGCTTGGGCATTATTATCTCGCTTGTATCTCAATGCAGAAGTGTACACAGGAACGCCAAAATACACTGACGCCATTACCTATTGTAATAAGTTGAGAGATGCGAATTATGGTTTACACACCAATTATCGTGAATTGACCATTGCTGACAATCATTTGAATACCAAAGAAAATATTTTCATGATTGCTTACGATGGTACCAATACCCAAAACTGGGGTGGAACTACCTATTTGACCCACGGACAAGCGGCTTTACCAGGAGATTTGTCAGGAACAAATGGTAACTGGGGAGGCTTGCGTCACTCTCAAAATTTTGTGAGCTTATTTGTTGACCCTTCTGGCAGTACGGATGTTCGTGCTCAGTTTTATACGACTGGTCAAAACAAAGACATGACAGATTTGTACACAGGAACAGACGGTTATTCTTCTTCAAAATACAGAAATAAAACTCGTTCAGGAGCAAAAGCCCCTCATCAAGACTTAGCTGGAAACTTTGTGGATATCGATTTCCCTCTTTTTCGTATGGGAGAAATCTATTTAACGTATGCCGAAGCTGTGTTACGTGGTGGAACGGGTGGCGATTTGAGTACGGCTTTGTCGTTGATAAACCAATTACGTACTCGTGCCTACAATGGCAAAACAACGGGCAATATTGTATCCAATCAATTGACGTTGGATTTTGTTTTGGACGAAAGAGGTCGTGAATTATACTATGAGGCACATCGTAGAACCGATTTAGTTCGATTTAAGAAATTTACAACAGGAGCATATCTCTGGGCTTGGAAGGGTGGTACTGTCAACGGTCGCTCGGTGGAGGATAAATACAATATCTTCCCGATTCCTGCTAATGACCTTTCTTCAAATCCAAATTTAGTTCAGAATAAAGGATACTAGGATTAAACTATTGCGGATTTAGGATTTTTGATTTCGGAAGTTTTGGAAAATACTTCTATGATTTAAAAGATATATATTAAAAAGTAGGTTACACTTCCGAAATAGACTTTTGCCTAGTTCGAGACTTGGTCTCGGACTAGCATTTGCTTCAGTTTATAAACAGAATTAGAAAATAAGTCCAAGACTAAGTCTTGAACTAGTAATTATTTGAACAGAAAAAATCAATTTTGGTATTTCTAAATAGAAATTCAATGAAAAAAATCATACAATATCTCTTTTTGGGCTTGTTTTTACAAAGTTTTGTGGCTTGCGAAAACGACGAAGTAAAAACCTATATGAGTGCTCAGACACAAGCACCTAAACTGACCTCTACTCAAACTAACTATGTATTATCGGCAAATACAGCTAATGATAGTACTGTATCTTTGACATGGGCTCGTTCGGATTATGGTTTTAGAGCTGCCTCAAAATATACCTTGCAAATTGCCAAAGCAGGAACCAACTTTGCAGCGCCTAAAGAGATTAGTTTGGGAAATGCAACTTCATTCAAATACACTACGGCAGATTTTAACCAGTTGGCAATCTTACAAGGTCTCAAACCAAGTGCCGTGGGACAACTGGAAATTCGTGTAAAATCGAGTATTTCTGAATCGGTAGCAGATTTGTATTCAAACACATTAATCGTTTCGGTTACGCCATACATTGTCGTAATCAATTACCCATCGCTTTGGGTAGCGGGCGATTATCAAGGTTGGAATCCAGCGACTGCGCCAAAAATTTCATCAAGAAATTCGAATGGCATTTATGAAGGTTACGTTTGGATATCGGGTGGTACTCGCCAATTTAAACTAACAAGTCAACCAGATTGGAATGGTATTGCCTACGGTTGGGCGAGTAGTACGACCACTGGTACAGACGTAGCAGGTACGATTAATACGAGCGGAGGAAACTTGTTTGTGCCGACTGACGGTTATTTTTTAATCAAAGCAAATACCAACACGAATACATGGAGTGCCACCAAAACGACATGGTCTATCATTGGAGACGCGCCCGAGGGTTCAAATTGGTCAAACGATATTCCGATGCAGTTTGATGCCACCAAAAATGTGTGGAAAGCAACCACTAAACTCAATGTTGGTAGTTTGAAATTTAGAGCCAATAGCGGTTGGACCATCAATTTGGGCGATACTGGTGCCGACCTAAGTCTAGAGTATGATGGAACTGATATTAAAATTCCAACAAACCTAACAGGCACAAGAACCATTACCCTTGATTTGAAAGCTGGGAATTATACTTATACGATTGAATAGAAAATTGTTAAGGCATAAAATTGAGATTTCTACCTACTGATTTAACCAATGTTTTGTTTTAATTGCAAGTGCTGGACTGTGGATGTAAAATTCTGATAATCTTAAAATTACATTCACAATTCACCACTTACAATTCAGCATTTATACTTACCTATCCTGAATTTTACATAATTAAAAATTAATATCCTCTCATGAACTTAAAACGATATTTTCATTTTTTGATGGCTTCGGTATTGCTCATTTCTTGTAGCAATAATACACCAATACCTGTCGAACCAACGCCTGTTACGCCAGTGACATCTACTTTTGCCAAGGGCGCAGATATTAGTTGGATTACAGAAATGGAAGCCAAAGGAATCAAATTCTACAACGCTTCAGGTACTCAAATGGAAGGAATGGCTTTGATGAAGTCTTTGGGAATGAATACCATTCGTTTGAGAGTTTGGGTAAATCCATCTCCAGCCTATAACGATAAGGCTGATGTGGTGGCAAAGGCGATTCGTGCCAAAAATTTGGGAATGCGTATTATGATTGATTTTCATTATAGCGATAACTGGGCTGACCCAGGCAAGCAAGCAAAACCTGCCGCTTGGGCAAATTTGGATTTAGCTGGACTAAAAACAGCGATTGCCAATCATACCACAGATGTGCTAAATGAACTCAAAAAGAATAATGTTACCCCAGAATGGGTGCAAGTAGGCAACGAAACCAACGACGGAATGCTATGGCCAACGGGTCGTGCCTCAACAAATATGAGCGGTTTTGCGCAAATGATTAATGCTGGATATGATGCTGTAAAGGCGGTTTTCCCACAAGCAAAAGTAATTGTTCACTTGGCGAATGGTTATGATAATAGCCTATTTCGTTGGATGTTTGATGGCTTAAAGTCTAATGGTGCGAAATATGATGTTATTGGTATGTCATTGTATCCAACTTGGGCCAATTCGACTTGGCAAGTGGCTAATCAAAACTGTTTGAATAACATGAATGATATGGTTTCACGTTACGGCAAAGAAGTAATGATTGTAGAAATTGGTATGCCTTGGGATCAGGCTACCGAGTGTCAATCTTTTATCAAAGATATTATTACAAAAACAAAATCTGTATCTGGTTCGAAAGGCTTGGGTGTTTTGTACTGGGAACCACAAGCGTATAACAATTGGGTAGGATATACTTTAGGGGCTTTTGATAATTCTGGAAAACCTACGGTGGCACTCAATTCGTTTGCTGACTAAGGGGTTACAAATTTGAAGATTTGAAAATTTGGAAATTTGAAAATGCGCATGAATTAGACATCCGCATTTCTCATTTTTTATAAAACTATTTTATGCAAAAACTAAAAACGTATCTATTCAAACTGACCTTTGCCTTAGTGATTGTCGCTTTGACTCAGAAACCTACTTTATCCCAAAACCCAAGAACAAAAACTAATTTTGATAAAGATTGGCGTTTTCATTTGGGGCATTTCTCAAATCCTGAAAAGGATTTTAATTATGGTCTGACAAACCTTTTTTACAAATCAGGCTCGGCTGTCAATACGGCGATTGACCCCAAATTTGTAGATTCTACATGGACAAAACTCAATTTACCTCACGACTGGGTGGTGACATTACCTTTTGTTAAATCCGAGGATACTCATGTTGAATCACATGGCTTCAAACCTGTAGGAGGACAATTTCCTGAGACATCAATCGGCTGGTATCGTAAACATTTTAGTTTAGCCCCTGCCGATTCGGGAAGTCGCTATTCTATTCAATTTGATGGTATTTATCGTGATGCCAATGTTTGGATTAATGGCTTTTATCTAGGAAATAACAAGAGTGGTTATTTAGGCGCTTCGTATGATATTACCGATTTTTTGAATTTTCATAAAGACAATGTTGTTGTAGTGCGTGTAGACGCATCCCAATACGAAGGCTGGTTTTATGAAGGAGCAGGTATTTATCGCCATGTATGGCTAAATCGCTATCAAAATGCTCATATTCAGGAAGATGGTATTTTTGCTTATTCAGAGATAACAGGCAATAAAGCCAATGTAAAAGTAGAAACGACTTTCAAAAATGAAGATTATAAGTCTGACAACCTGACTATTACAAGTTATTTGTTAGATAGAAACGGTAAAGTAGTTGCCAAATCTTCTGAGCAAGCTTTTACCTTAAAGGCTCAGGAAGAGAAAATGGTAAGCCAAGCCATCAGCATTGTTAATCCTCGTCTTTGGTCCTTAGAAGACCCATATTTATACAAGGTAAAAGTTGAATTGAAGTCGCAAGGTAAAGTTGTTGATCAACAGCAATTTAGATTTGGAATTCGTACCATTGATATAAAGGCCAATGGTGTATTTGTCAATGGAAAGCACGTGAAAATCTTGGGGACTAATAATCACCAAGATCATGCAGGAGTAGGTAGTGCTATGCCAGATTATTTGCAATATTACCGTATCAGTTTATTGAAAAATATGGGTTCTAATGCCTACCGTGCGAGTCACCATGCGCCAACACCTGAATTGATTGAGGCTTGTGATAGTTTAGGAATGTTACTATTGGATGAGCAACGATTATTGAATAGTGGTACAGAATATATGAATCAGTTTGAAAGACTGATAAAGCGAGACAGAAATCATGCTTCGGTATTTTTGTGGAGCATAGGCAACGAGGAGGGATGGATTCAGAAAAATACCTTTGGGAAAAGAATTGCTTTGACTTTATTAGCCAAACAAAAACAACTAGACCCAACTCGAACTTCTACCTATGCAGCCGACTTGGCAAATCATTTTTCAGGCGTAAACGAAGTGATACCTGTGCGTGGCTTCAACTATCGTCAGTTTGCTGTTGAAGACTATCATAAAGACCACCCAACTCAGCCTATTTTAGGAACAGAAATGGGCAGTACTGTTACTACGAGAGGTATTTATGAAAAAGATACCATCAGAGGATACGTACCCGACCAAGATATTACAGCACCTTGGTGGGCAAGTAAAGCCGAAGAATGGTGGAAGTTGGCAGCAAACAATGACTTTTGGCTAGGTGGTTTTATCTGGACAGGTTTTGATTATCGCGGAGAGCCAACTCCTTATCGTTGGCCAAACATTAGCTCGCATTTTGGGGTAATGGATGTATGTGGCTTTCCCAAGAATATCTATTATTACTATCAAAGTTGGTGGACCGACAAAGATGTTTTGCATATAGCGCCACATTGGAATTGGCAAGGAAAAGAAGGTCAACCGATCGATGTTTGGGTCAATAGCAATGCCGATGAGGTAGAGCTATTCTTGAATGAAAAATCTTTGGGTAAAAAAGCCATGCCACGAAATGGACATTTGAATTGGACTGTGAATTACACTGCTGGAAAATTGGAAGCCATAGGTTGGAAAAAAGGTAGAAAAATTACCGCAAAAGTTGAGACTACAGGTTTACCTTACGAAGTTGTAGTGACGCCATACAAAACTACCGCAATTGCAGATGGAAAAGATGTAAGTATCATCAATATTTCAGTGATAGACAAAGAAGGTCGTGAAGTGCCTAACGCTGATAATTTGATAAAGTTTAAGCTCAAAGGCGATGCAAAAATCATCGGTGTTGGTAATGGAGACCCAAGTAGCCATGAACCAGACCAATGTGCCGATGGTATGTGGCAACGTAATTTGTTTAATGGAAAATGTCAGGTAATTGTACAAATGGGCGAAAATCCAAGTATGATTCAGTTTGAGGCATCGGCAACAGGCTTATATTCTGGTGGAACCGATATTTTGACCGTTTCACCTCAAAAAATAGCCCAAGTAAGTATCGATCCAATATACCAACTTAAGCCAGAAGCCAAAAAGTCAGCGCCAATCGATAAAATGCTGGGAGCAGATATTTCTTTTTTACCAGAATTAGAGGCAAAAAATATCAAGTTTTCAGATAAAGGTGTTGAAAAAGATGCCATCCAAATCTTGAAAGACCATGGTTTTAATTATGTCCGTTTGAGAATTTTCCATAATCCTGCACAGTCAAAAGGCTATTCTCCGACAAAAGGATTTTGTGATTTGGCACATACCAAAGAAATGGTAAAACGTGCCAAAGCGCTAGGCATGAAAGTCTTATTGGATTTCCATTATTCAGATTATTGGGCTGACCCTGGCAAACAATTTAAGCCTTCGGCTTGGGAAGGAAAGAATTTTTCAGACCTTAAAAAATCATTGTACGACTACACGTACGAAGTAATGGAGGCGCTAGAGGCACAGGGAACTTTACCCGATATGGTACAAGTAGGCAATGAAATCAATCATGGGCTAGTTTGGCCAGAAGGTAGTTTTGCTAACACTGACCAATTGGCGCAACTCATCAACGCAGGCACTTCAGCAGTGAAGGCGGTGGCTCCGCAAACGATTATGATGTTGCATGTAGCTTTGGGCGGACAACATCATGAGTCAGTTCAGTTTATAGACAATATGTTAGCGCGAGGTGTTCATTTTGATGTGATTGGGGAATCTTATTATCCAAAATGGCATGGAACTATTGAAGATTTGCGAGACAATCTCAGTAACCTGATTGAGCGCTACAACAAAGATGTTATTGTGGTAGAATATTCGCAAATGAAAAACGAAGTCAATCAAGTAGCCTTTAATCTACCAAAAGGTAAAGGAACATGTATTTGGGAGCCACTCAATACTTGGGAGGCTATCTTTGAAAAAGACGGAAAAGCCAATCATCATTTGGCAACCTATGATGAAATAAGTAAACAGTTTTTGTTGAAGTAATGATTGAAGTTAGTGGGCAAAATAAAATAAATTTTACCTGCAATAGGCATTAAGCTTTAGGCCATAAGCACATATTTTTCAATGAAGCTGTTTAAACTTTCTTAAAATTGCTTGCGTAAGCAATGAATTTATACTGTTTGAGCGCAGCGAGTTTATAAA
>NZ_JAAALB010000043.1 GCF_009905545.1 Cellulophaga sp. BC115SP
AAGCAATATGCCCATAGAACAGGAAATCGGTGCCAAAATGCTTTGACACCGATTTATCGATTGAGAACTGCCATCCAAAACATGCTATGGTGCTACTTCGCACAACAAAATTCGGGATGACTCATGTTTAATGCTACTATGCTAGATATGAATGGCTTGAGACGCAATCATTGCGTCTCTACTGATGAAATACAAATTTTAAATTAATCACTCATTCGCTAAATCACTAAATCGCTAAATTCGGGATGACTCATGTTTAATACGGAGTAAGACGCAATACTTGCGTCTCTACAGATACGTTAAAATCACTCAATACGATTAATATCCACCTCTAAATTTGTAGGTATCAGCTACTTTTTTGATAGCTACGATATAGGCAGCAATACGCATCGGAACATTAAATTGTTGAGAAGTTAGGAATACCTTGTCAAAAGAATCTTTCATGATACGGTCTGAACGACGGTTAATACGGTCAAGATTCCATTTGTAGCCCATGCGGTTTTGTACCCATTCAAAATACGATACGGTTACACCACCAGCATTCGCCAAAATATCAGGTACAACCAAGATTCCTTTTTCATTGATAATATCATCAGCTGATGCCGAAGTTGGACCGTTAGCACCTTCTACAATCATTTTTGCCTGAATAAAGCTAGCATTATCGTGTGTAATAACGTCTTCTTTAGCAGCAGGTACTAATACATCTACATCCAACGTCAAAAGCTGTTCGTTAGTGATTTTTTCTGCTCCTGGGAAGTTTTCTAAAGTACCACGATTCAAGTCTCTATATTTGATAGCACCTTCGATATCGATACCATTTTCGTTGTAATAGGCACCCGAAATATCAGAGATAGCCACTACTTTTACCCCTCTTTCATGTAACAAAATAGCCGCATGGGAGCCAACATTTCCAAAACCTTGAATAGCCGCAGTAGCCTTATATGGATTAATTTTTAGTTTGTCCATACCAGCCATAGCCGAAACCATCACACCTCTACCTGTTGCCTCTGTACGACCCAACGATCCGCCCAATACAAGTGGTTTACCAGTTACGACAGCATTTACAGTCATACCCTTTGCTTTGGAGTATTCGTCCATCAACCAAGCCATCTCACGAGGACCAGTACCCATATCAGGCGCAGGAATATCACGATCTGGGCCGAATACATCTAACATAGCTACCGTGTAAGCACGCATCAAACGCTCCATTTCACCCGCAGACATTTCGCGTGGGTTACAAGCAATACCACCTTTTGCACCACCGTAAGGAATATCCACAACGGCACATTTCCAAGTCATCCAAGCTGCCAAAGCACGAACCTCGTCGATGTTTACAGCTGGGTCAAAACGAATACCTCCTTTGGCTGGCCCAAGAATATTTGAGTGTATAACTCTGTGACCCTCAAACACTTTGATTCTTCCATCGTCCATGGTAATAGGTAATCCAACCGTTACTTGGCGTGCGGGTACTTTCAAGATATAGTACATTTCTTCAGAGATACCTAACAACTCAACAGCCTTGTCAAATCGTTGCATCATGGATTCTAAAGGGTTCTCCTTATCTTTGATAGGAGCTGGTTCTATGTATGTCATAGCATTATCACAGTTTGTTGAAATCTATTAAGTTTTATAAAAAATTGAGTGATTTTTCTCATAAATTAACTACCAGCTCGTTCTTTATAAAATACAAAATAAACTTCCAAAAAATCAATTTGTTAATGAAATATTCACAATATTGCAACCCTTAAACGAGAATGTCAAGTGTCTGGTCTGTAAGTAGAAATACCCGATTTTTTAGCCAAAAACACAATTTTACACAATTTTTCATTTTTGCTTTTTAACTTTATGGGTAATACAAGCATTTACCAAATAACCATTGGCAAAATTGGTAAATTACCAAATTGTTATTTTTGGGAAAATTTTTATTATTTCTTGAAATATTTCAATTACTAAAAATTTACCACGTATATTTGCGCAATTTTAAGGATGTTCCCTACGCAAAGGGATTTTGACTCACTAAAATCATTGGTACAATTATGATGAATACAGGTTCGGCAGAAGAAAAAACACGCTACTCTGAAGAGGAATTGAAGGAGTTTGAAGAGCTAATCACTAAAAAATTAGATGACACTCGTAGTGAATTAAATTACATCCGTGAAGCTCTACACAAGCGTAACGACCCAGGTACTGATGTGACTTCGGGAAGCTCAAAGTTGATGGAAGATGGTGCTGATACTTCTGAAAAGGAAAGTATGAGCCAATTGGCTGCTCGTTTACAAAAATTTGCAACGCAGTTGGAAAATGCCTTGATTCGTATCAAAAATGGCACTTATGGTGTTTGTATTGATACTGGCAAGTTGATTCCAAAAGAGCGTTTGAGAGCAGTTCCTCATACTCAACAAACCATCGAAGCAAAACTCATGAAGCAACGTTAGTAACGTTTGTCCACTGAGTTTCTAGTGCTTTTACTTAAAGGTTATCTAGCTGCTAGAAAATCTTTTGGTAATTCGTGTGCATTTATTTTTTGAAAACTTTATATAAGCGCCAACACACAAGATGGTGCTCAAATTTTTATCGTCTTTCTTTATCAACCAACTTTTCACACTATGAATTACCGCTACTCGTTTAGCATTAGCATATTAAAGCGGGCAACCGCTTTTTTGCTTTTAATGCTTAGTCATTTGTCGTTTGCTCAAGTAGCAGACAGCTATTATTTACCACAAAATGTCAAATATGACCCAGCCATTCCAACGCCACAGCAATATTTTGGCTTCCAAGTAGGCGAATGGCATATCCAGCATGAACAACTTGTTGGATATATGAAAAAAGTTGCTGAAGTATCTAATCGTGTCAAGTTAGTCGAATACGGAAGAACTTACGAAAACCGTCCATTACTCCTCCTAACTATTTCTTCTCCAAAAAATTTGGCCAATATCGACCAGATCAAAGCTGAACACCACAAACTTGTTGAACCAGATAAGTCATCTAGCCTCAAAACGGCAGATATGCCAATCGTTGTTTGGATGGGCTATTCGGTACATGGTAACGAAGCTAGTGGTACTAATGCCTCTCCTTTGGCGGTGTATTATTTAGCAGCAGCACAAGGTGCAGAGATTGATTCAGTATTAAATGAGTCGGTGATTTTGGTTGACCCACGCATCAACCCTGATGGTGGCGAGCGTTTTTCGAGCTGGGTAAATGCTAATAAAAGTATGAACTTAGTAGCTGACCCCAACAGTCGTGAGTTGAATGAAACTTGGCCAGGTGGTCGCTACAATCACTATTGGTTTGACCTTAACCGTGACTGGTTATACACTCAGCACCCTGAAAGTAAAGGTCGTATTGTGAAATACCACGAATGGAAGCCTAATATTTTGACTGACCACCATGAAATGGGAAGCGGCTCGTCATTCTTTTTCCAGCCAGGTATTCCAGCACGTACGCACCCGATTACGCCAAAGAAAAACATTGAACTAACCGAGAAAATCGGAAAATTCCATGCTTCTGCTTTGGACAAAATCGGCTCTTTGTATTTTACCAAAGAAGGTTACGATGATTTTTATTACGGAAAAGGTTCGACCTTCCCAGATGCACAAGGTTGTATTGGTATCTTGTTTGAGCAAGCAAGTTCACGTGGACACTTACAAGATACACCTAATGGACCGATGAGTTTTGCCTTTACGATTCGTAACCAATTTACAACAACGCTTTCTACCTTACGTGCCGCAAAAGCAATGCGTCAAGAATTGTTAGATTACCAACGCTCGTTTTATCAGGAGAAAAATCCTAGCGCTACGCAAGCCTACGTTTTTGGTAATACAACAGACCATGTGAAGACTCATGAAATGATCCGTATTCTACGTCAGCACGACATTGAAGTGTATCGTTTGTCAAAAGATGAAATAGTAGAAGGTAAATCATTCAAAAAAGAAAATTCGTATGTAGTGCCACTTTCACAACCACAGTATCGTTTGGCACAGGGTATTTTTGAAAAACGTACCAAATTCGAAGATTCACTTTTCTATGATATTTCAGCATGGGGAATGCCATTGTGTTTCAACGTACCTTATGGCGAAGCTAAAACGCCTGTAGCTTTAGGCGAGAAGTTATCCAAAAATGAATTCCCTAAAGGTCGTGTAGTTGGTACAAGCAATTACGCTTACTTGTTTGAATGGGATGGATATTTTGCACCACGTGCTGCGTATGAATTACAGAAGAAAGGCTATAAGCTTAAAGTTGCCACAGAGCCATTTACAGGTGTAATCGAAGGCGGCACTAAGTCTTTTGACTATGGTACTGTAGAAATTACCGCTGGCGGTAACCAACTCAGCAATCTCGACGGATTACGAACGTTACTAGAAAAATTGGCTGAAAGAGATGGTATTGATTTCTACGCTGCTCCAACAGGCCTAACGCCAACGGGGATAGACTTAGGAAGTAGTTATTTTGCCCCAATGCGCGCACCACGCCCATTGATGATTACAGGAGCAGGTATCAATCCTAACGATGCAGGAGAAATTTGGCATTTGTTGGATACTCGTGTAAACCTACCATTGACGATGTCTGATATTGCACAAGTAAACCGCATGAGTCTTGACAAATACAATACCTTGATTTTATCGAGTGGTGAGTATAGCGCCTTGAACGATGAGAAAATCAAAAACTGGGTACGTGCAGGTGGTACACTAATCGCCGTAACAGATGCTGTACCATGGGTAGCTTCGAAAGGACTTTCGCCAGTAAAAATCAAAAATACGCCAGCAGATACTACTTCTAGCCCAAAACCTTATGCTTTGGCTGAACGATACAAAGGCGCTCAATTAATTGCTGGAGCTATTTTTCAAGTAAAATTAGACCCAACTCACCCAATTGGTTATGGCTACAAAGAGCCTACTTTGAGTGTATTTAAGGACAATACGATTTTCTTAGAAAAAATCAAAGATCCGTACAATGCTCCATTAATTTACGCTAACGACCCATTGGTTAGTGGGTACATTACAGAGCCAAACAAAAAGACCATGAAGAACACTCCAGCGGTAGTTGCTACAGCTTACGGAGCAGGAAAAGTTATCGTGATGACTGACAATCCTAACTTCAGAGCTTTTTGGTATGGAACTAATAAGTTATTTTTGAATGCTATTTTCTTCGGAAGCAATATCCTTTCTGGTATCAGAGGGGGCGACGAAGACTAATATATAGCCCGAACCTTAGTTCGGAGTTCATCCATAAACCTCCGAACTAAGGTTCGGGCTGATTCAAAAATATGAAACTTTTAGAACCCAACGGCTTGGTCGATAATTTGTACAAATACGTACAAACTCAAATTGAACTAACTCAGATTGAAGTTCAAGAACGCATTGAAGCAGCCATCAAAAAGCTGGTGTTACTGCTTGTTTTGGGCATAGTTTCTGCCATTTTCCTTGTCTTTGTCTTCATTACTTTTGCCCTTTACCTAAATCATCTTACGCATAGTGACTTTTTAGGATTTGTGATTGTCACAAGCCTACTTGGTATCATTACAGGGCTTGTATTTTTTCTTCTCAAACAACCTTTACAGGAAAACGAACCGCTCAAAGCTCCCTCAACTAATACAGTTGAATAGTAGCTCGGAAACTCATTTTTGAAGAATTTTCACAGAAAAGAATACTTTTTTTCCTAGTTTTGAACGCAAAGAGCTTTCCACACCTAAGGGTTGTAGAAGCGCTTGATGCATTGATTGGTATTTTTCTAAACATTTATACCTTAATTTTTCAATGTTTAGAAATGTGTTTTTCGTTTGAATCAAAAGGTTTATCAATCGTTTTTCATTCAAATCTTTCGAGATAAAAGCCCTATCCCTTATGTTACCAGCATTGAGTTCACCAAACACAGCTGCTCGCAAGGAGCAATTGCAGCAAGAAGCACAGGAATATAAAAATAAAATCGACACGCAAGTAATCACTCTCAAAACCGAAGCTACTAAAGTCGGTACAGCCACTTTGGTCATTGGTGGTGTTTTGTTTGGCACTTATTTATTGTTCAGATGGCTTTCGCCTGCCGATAAAAAAACGAAGGTGAAAGAAATCGTCTACGATGAAAATACCAATCTTCCCGTAGCCGTTAAAGAACCCAAAGAAGAGTCATGGATTATTAGCTCAATCAAAGGATATATCATGTCTTTTTTGATTGCCATTGCTAAAGACAAAATCTTAGAAGCGATTTCGCTGATGAAAGAATCTATTAATGCTGATGCAGACGACAACAACAACCTTACTCCAACAACTGAATAGCTTTAAAGAGCAACGAAAAAAGGCGCTAGCGGTGCTTATCGACCCTGATAAAGTGGATGAAGACGCTTTATCGAAGTTATTGGCTCTTTGTAATACCTATCCAATAGATTTCTTTTTGGTGGGTGGCAGTTTAATTACCACACCTTCTATCCAGTCTGTGATTAGTCAAATTAAATCGCAGACTTCTAAGCCTGTCATTCTTTTTCCAGGAAATAGCTTGCATATCGAGCCATCAGCCGATGCCATTTTGTTTTTGTCATTGCTTTCTGGACGAAATCCTGAGTTTTTGATTGGTCAACATGTGGTTGCTGCTCCTTTGCTCAAACAAAGCCAGCTAGAGGTGTTATCGACAGGTTATTTGCTTATTGAGAGTGGTCGCCCGACGACGGTCTCGTATATGTCTAATACCACGCCAATTCCAAATAACAAACCAGATATTGCCGCTTGTACTGCTTTGGCTGGACAATATTTAGGGATGAAATTAATTTATTTGGATGCAGGTAGTGGAGCCGAAATTCCAGTCCCTGCCAAATTGATTAAGACAGTGAGAGGGATGATTGATATTCCGTTGATTGTAGGAGGAGGACTAAATACGCCTGAAAAGGTAGCTCAAGCCCTAGAAGCAGGGGCAGATATTATCACGATTGGCAATGCCTTTGAGGACAAACCAGAGTTTTTGGAAGAAGTAGCAAAGGTTTTTGAAAAATATAATCAAGCTTCTATTTGACTACTGATATTTCTACCCTATTTAAGCGCTTTATAAACCACATCCATTACTTTTCTACGAATACCTAATGTATTGATTTTGGTGTTTTCAGCTGAAGTATTTACTCTGTTAGACAAAAATACAAATACGATTTCCTTGGTTGGGTCTACCCATACAAGCGTGCCAGTATAGCCTGAGTGTCCATAAGAGGTGGGTGATACCAAAGAAGATATATAGCTACTAGAGCCTCCTGAGGGCAATCTATCCCAGCCCAATGAGCGATGACTTCTTGGAGATTTGGTTTGGGTAAAATATTCGACAGTACTTTCTTCCAAGTACTTTTTGCCAGCATACGAGCCTTTGAGTAAATTCATTTGCATCAAAATAGCCAAATCCTTTGCTGAACTAAACAAGCCTGCATGTCCAGATACACCTCCCAACATGGCAGCAGTTTGGTCTTGTACCGTTCCTTGTAATAATCTCTCTCTAAATACCTTATCGTTTTCAGTCGGTGCCATCTGAACTTTTGGAAAACGTTGTAAAGGATTATAGCCCGTAGTAGCTAGCCCTAATGGTTGATAAAACGTGTTTTTTACAAAAATATCCAAAGGTTGACCTGATACTTTTTCTACTAAATGTTGCATCATAATCAAA
The DNA here is from genome assembly GCF_009905545.1 of Cellulophaga sp. BC115SP. GTDB lineage: Bacteria > Bacteroidota > Bacteroidia > Cytophagales > Spirosomataceae > Flectobacillus > Flectobacillus rivi. The sequence goes on from NZ_JAAALB010000043.1 coordinate 7,630, forward strand.
CCCAAATCACTGTAGACAAATCCGTAATGTCCTTCTTTGTCTTTTTTTCCAGTCAATGACGATTGAATTACCCAATGCCAAACAGAATCACGAATGACAGTTTTGGCATACATTCCTTCAGCTACTTGCAATGGGTATTCTGACGATTCGATATTGCTGTAATATTCATTTTTCCAGCCTAGTGGCGTACGCGTACGGCTCCAAAAAGGGATATAGGCTACTAACCCTGCCTGATGCCAAAGCACATCTTTGATGGTAATATGTTCTTTATTGGTGCCACGTAACTCCTCTAAATAAAAAGAGACCTTTTGTTCAAGGTCTATTTTCTTTTGATCGTATAAAGCCATAATGGCTTGTAAGGTGGCTGATACTTTGGTCACTGATGCCAAATCATAAATGGTTTGGTCGTTGACTGGATTGCTGGACGACTCATAACTTAGTCGTCCGAAGTTTTTCTGATATACAATTTGTCCTTTACGAGCTACCACCACTTGACAGCCAGGGAAGGCTTTTTGCTCAATGGCACTCTGAACAATCGTATCTATTTGGTTAAGTGTTGTGGTATTAAAACCCAAACCTTCGGGGTTACCATCTTGTACCAATCCTGTTTGATTGGTAATAATACCATCTCCTGCTTTGTACAATCCTTCTACAGATACTGGAAGTTTTCCTTTGGCTGAAAGTCTACCAAAAATCACATTAGCAACTGCTTTGTGCGCTTCAGACACATCCTCGTAGCCACAAATTACGGTTTTAGACTCGTTGAAATATTTTAAACTGTAAGGGTTTCCAAAAACACATAGAATGACATTGGTTTTCTTTTCTAGTTTTTTGATAAACTCCTGCATTGAAGTACTTACTCCGTAGCGCGTATATGGGGTATTTTTTAAATCATGAATACCAACAACCACCGTGCTAGTTGAGTCTACTGAGCGAAGGACTTCATTATAAAATGCCTCAGAATTTTTGCCTCCGCTAGTAAAATGTTGGAAGTTACCGTATTGATCCAAAGCCCTTTCAAAACTATTATCAGGACTGATATCAAGACCGACTGAAACCAATTTTTTGTCTCCTCCACTCATTGGAAGTAAAGTCTGGTCATTTTTCACCAAAGTCACAGCACCATTGAATAACTCTTGACGAATGGCTGCTGCCTCTTGTGTATGAAGGTCTTGATATAGGTTAGTAGTCTCAACATATTTGAATTTGTTTAACCCTACCCAATATTTAGCATGTAAAATTTTCTTTACTCTATAATCTACCTCTGCTTGTGGAATGGTGCCATTGGTAATGGCTTCTTTGATTTTTTTGATACCTTCTGGAATATTTTCAGAGTATAACAAAATATCATTTCCTGCCAAAAACGCTTGCAAATCTACGCCACCGGGTATATGAGGAGATGTTTGAACTCCACGCATATTTAAGGCATCAGTAATAACTAATCCTTTGAAACCCATTTCTTGTTTCAACAAATTTGTCACAATCGTTGAAGAAAGCGTGGCAGGTTTCCAATCATATACTGGTACTTGGAGGTGTCCAACAATAACAGACTTGATAGAATCATTAATCAATCGTTGGAAAGGATACAACTCCATATCCTTGAGGCGTTGTGCACTATAAGCCAATTGAGGTAAGGTACGATGTGAGTCTCCATGTGTATCGCCATGCCCCGGAAAATGCTTGGCACAAGCCAATAATTGCTCGGCCTGCATACCACGCATATAAGCACTACTTTTGGCAGCTACATTCTCGCGTAGCTCACCGAAAGAACGGTGTCCAATAATCGGATTATTAGGATTGCTGTTGATATCTACTACTGGAGCAAAATTGAGATGCACACCCAAACGCTTACATTGACGAGCAATTTCTTGCCCCATACGATAAATCAAGTCGTTGTCTTGAATCGCACCAAGGGTAATTTGTTTCGGAAAAGCCATCGTATAATTCATACGCATAGCCAAACCCCATTCGCCATCGATGGATACTAATAAAGGAACACGAGCTTGTGATTGAAGACGGTTATTGATTTGTGCTTGAAGGTGAGGTTCGCTTTTGAAGAAAATTACTCCTCCTACTCCATAATTGTTGACAAGAGTTTCAACTTTTTTGAAATGTCCTTCTCCATTATTGGGATGTACAGCCAACATGAAAAACTGACCTATTTTTTGGTCATCTGTCAAAGTTGAAAATACACTATCAACCCATTGATTTTCTAGTAAAATACTGTTGGTATTAAAAAGAGGAGCTGTTGGCGGTGTAAAAACCATATTCGCAATTGGGTGCGCTATTGCCACACGTCGCACACGTGCACGACTTTTGCGTGAACGACTACTTTTGCGACTCACATGGCGACGCTTCCGGGCTCTTTGCTGTTCAAGCGGTGAAGCCGACGAAACATCTGTTGCCACAACGATGGCACCTAACAATAGAGTTATAATACAACTTAACGCTAATAATCTTTTCAACATCTTCTTCTCTAATTTCCTATTCAGTCTATTGCTAAACTAAACGAATTCAATGGCTAGGTTATCTTTTATTGTCCGTTTTGACAATCATTTTCCACAAAAACCACTCCTCAAGCCTAATTCCACAAAACAAATTTTCTTTTAAATTACAAATTTACCATAAATACTTTGGCATTAAAAACCTGAAACCAAACTTATTATCAATTGCGTGAATTGTGATGGAGGGTTTGAGTGATTTTACTTATTTATGTATTCATGTGGCATTGTGAGTCATAAATTAGGGTTGTTATGAAGGATTTCATTTTGTTAAAAAGAATTCTTTTGATTAGTATTTTTAATGTAGTGGCAACCATTGCAGTTGCTGCCTTCAAAATAGCAACTACAAGAGTTGCCACTAAATCAATTTCATTAAAAAAAGCGGTCAGAAATTGTTTTTCCGACCGCTTTTGGGGTAATAATATGCTATGTCTAACTCGGCTTAAGACGCAAAGCATTGCGTCTCTACCAATGACAATGTATTTTTAATAATCACTAAATCGCTCAAGCTCTCATTCACTCAATTCACCTGAAACTATTGTTCCATCAAATAAGCTTTGATAAATTCGTTGATTTCGCCATTTAATACAGCATCTGTATTAGAAGTCTGGTAATTGGTTCTATGGTCTTTTACACGACGGTCATCGAGGACATAACTACGGATTTGTGAACCCCATTCAATCTTTTTCTTTCCTGCTTCTACCTCGGCACGAGCAGCATTACGCTTTTCGATTTCGATTTGATAGAGTTTTGACTTCAATAATCGTAGGGCAACCTCCTTGTTTTGTAGCTGTGAACGCTCTTGCTGACAAGCAATAATAATTCCCGAAGGTTTGTGTGTTAAACGTACTGCGGTTTCTACTTTGTTTACGTTCTGACCACCTGCTCCTCCCGAACGGAAAGTATCCCATTCAATATCTGCGGGATTTACGTCAATTTCAATCGTATCATCGGCCAATGGATATACATAGACAGATGCAAAAGAGGTATGACGACGAGCATTGGAGTCAAACGGAGAGATACGAACTAAGCGGTGTACACCATTTTCGGACTTAAGATTTCCATAGGCAAATTCGCCATCAATTTCGAGTGTCACGGATTTAACACCCGCTACATCGCCATCGTTATGGTCTACTTCTCTTACTTTGAAGTTGTTTTTTTCGCCCCACATGATATACATACGCATCAGCATAGCAGCCCAGTCTTGCGACTCTGTCCCTCCTGCTCCTGCATTGATTTCTAGTACAGCAGACATATTATCGCCTTCATCAGACATCATTTTGCGGAATTCGAGTTCACCAAGTTGGGTTTCAAGTTTCTCTCCTTCGGCATCTACCTCTTCTTCTGAAGCTTCGCCAAGGTCATAAAACTCAAAAATAGTTTCTAAATCCCCCAAGTGTCCATTGGCTTTGTCAAAACCCGAAGTCCAGAATTTCAATTCACGCATTTGGCGCATGATACTTTCTGCTTTTTTGGGGTCATTCCAAAATTCAGGATCTAGCGTGATGGTTTCTAATTCTGAAATTTGGTACTTCTTGTTATCGTAGTCAAAGATACCTCCTCAAAGCCTCTACTCTGGCTTTCAGGTCATTGAACCTGTCTCTTGTCATGTTGTTTGATTGTTTTAATTGAGGTGCAAAGATAGTGCATTTTTAGGGAAGAAATAACAGCGACTTCGGTATTCGGATTAAGGATATTGGATTTCGAATTTGTGGTAATTGGTTAAAATAGGAATGGCAAATTTTATTCCGAAAGCCAATTCTCATATCTCTATTTCGTCACCCAATCATGTGAAGCAGCATCTAAAGTGGTTTTTCTGAAAAAGTTTAAAATGAGTGTTTTAGAAAAACGTTGCCTTTTTTTGACCACATCATTGGGTGATAATTAAATCTGAGTCACAATTCTTATCGTTAGTTAAGTACAAAAGTCTTCAAACGATGGCTTTACGTCCTTTACTTTATTCCCTTAAATTTTTCCTTATTTATGAAAACTAACAAATTCCTTACATTGGCCCTAGCTGTAATGGGCGCTGGTATGATTCAATGGTCTTGTAGCAAAAACGAAGATAGCATCGAGCCTGTTCAGCAAGACCCTAACGCACCCAAAGGTCAAGTACGCATTGGCGTGACGGATGCTCCTATCGACAATGCCGAAGTAAAAGGTGCTTTTGTTACAATCACTGAAGTACGTGTTGATGGTAGAGTTTTCGATGCTTTCAAAGGTCCTAAAACGGTCAATATTGCAGAACTTAACAACGGAAATTTCCTAACGCTAGGCGAAGGGCAGTTACAAGCAGGTACTTATTCAAAATTGACTTTTTTCTTTGATTATGAAAAAGATGCAATGGGAAATGCACCAGGGTCTTACATTCTTAAGGCTGATGGTACAAAAAGTAAACTAGTTATTTCGGGAAATGCCCGTAACTATCTTGACCTAAATACAAAACCTTTTACCATTAGTCAGGATGGCACAACCGATTTGATGGTAGATTTTGATTTACGCAAAGCGATTAAAACATTCAATGAAAATGCACAAAAACAATACTCTTTTGTAACCTACGGCGAGTTACAATCTTCGATTCGAGTGGTAAACAAAACGGCTACAGGTACTATTTCTGGACAAGTAAGTGGTTATAACGCAGCCACAATGGGCAATGTAGTAGCCTTTGTGTATAAAAAAGGGGAATTTAACCAAAACGTTGAAACAAAGGGTCAGGGAGAAAGTTCAGTAGAGTTTAAGAATGCCGTATCGAGTGCCAAGGTAGATGCCGCAGGTAATTTTAAGGTATCATTCTTGGAAGAAGGAGATTACGAAATCCATTTTGCTTCCTTCAAAAGCTCGGGCGATGCTAATTCGTCTGTAGCACTAAACTCATTCTTGAACCTTTCAGGAAATCTTGATTTGACAAAACTTTCGGTAAAAAGTAGCACAGAGGTACGTTTATCACTATCTATCAAAGGTTTTTTAGGCTTGTAAAAAGCAATAGATTATAAACAGCTCATTTTTTATCCGAAAAACACTGGTTGACGAGTGCTTATACCTTGAATTTATATCTTAACTTAATTTGTTTTGACAATCCTCCTTCGAATTTTCGGAGGAGGATTTCGTTTTTTACTGAGAGGGTTTACTGCTTTTGAATATTTATACTTCTTCCTCAATACCTTGAAGTTATCAAAATTGATAGATGAAGTATAAACTGTATAAGTTTAGCCAAAAACTTGTAATTAATCACTTAGCAGTTGACAGCTTATAACTATATTTGTAGCCAAATTGTACTTTTCCCTTTAAAATAGAACAAAATGGCAACAACTTATGATTTAATAGTGATTGGTTCAGGACCAGGTGGATATGTAGCTGCAATTCGTGCGTCTCAGTTGGGTTTGAAATGTGCCGTAGTAGAACGCGAATCGTTGGGAGGTATCTGCTTGAACTGGGGCTGTATTCCTACTAAAGCTTTATTGAAATCAGCGCAAGTTTTTGAATACATCAAACATGCTTCTGATTACGGTATCACTGTTTCTGAAGCTAGCGCAGATTTCGGTGCTGTTATCAAGCGTTCACGTGGCGTTGCCGATTCCATGAGCAAAGGTGTTCAATTCTTGATGAAGAAGAACAAAATTGACGTAATCATGGGTAACGGTAAAGTAAAACCTGGCAAAAAAGTAGAAGTAACCGCTGCCGATGGTGCTGTTACAGTATATGATGCCAAAAATATCATGATTGCTACTGGCGCACGTGCTAGAGCTTTGCCAAATATCCCTATCGACGGCGTAAAAGTAATCGACTACCGTAAAGCAATGTCTCTTGAAACTCAACCAAAATCATTGGTTGTAATCGGTTCTGGAGCAATCGGTGTTGAGTTTGCTTACGTGTACGCAGCTATGGGTACAAAGGTGACGATTGTAGAATTTATGCCAAACATCGTTCCTGTTGAAGACGAGGACGTATCTAAAGAATTGGCTAAACAATACAAAAAATTAGGTATCGATATTCATACTAACTCATCTGTTGAATCTGTAGATACAGCTGGTGAAGGTTGTAAAGTATCGGTAAAAACTCCTTCTGGTAATATCACAATCGACTGTGACATCGTTCTTTCGGCTGCTGGTGTTATCTCTAACCTTGAAAACGTAGGTTTGGAAGATGTTGGTATCATTACTGACAAAGGCAAAATCTTGGTTAACCAATGGTACGAAACTAACATCCCTGGCTACTATGCTATCGGTGATGTTACGCCAGGTCCTGCATTGGCTCACGTTGCTTCTGCTGAAGGTATTATCTGTGTAGAAAAAATCGCTAACCACCCAGTACACCCATTAGACTATAGCAATATTCCAGGCTGTACTTACTGCTCTCCAGAAATTGCGTCTGTAGGTCTTACTGAGAAAAAAGCAAAAGAAGCTGGATACGAAATTAAAGTGGGTAAATTCCCATTTGTAGCATCTGGTAAAGCTACTGCTGCTGGTGCTAGAGACGGTTTTGTGAAAGTAATTTTCGATGCAAAATACGGTGAATTCTTAGGTGCACACATGATTGGTTACAACGTAACTGAAATGATTGCTGAAGTAGTTGTGGCTCGTCGCCTTGAAACTACTGCTCATGAAATCATGACAGCTGTTCACCCTCACCCAACTATCTCTGAGGCTATCAAAGGTGCAACTGAAGCAGCTTATGGCTGTGCTGTTGACTTATAATCAGCGTTGATATTCTTCTATAAAGGCCGTGTAGAACCCTCTACACGGCCTTTGTTTTTTATATAACTTAGAATAAAATTAAAAGGCAGAAGATGATTTGAAATAACTGAATTGCCCTTCTACTTTTATCATTTTATGAGTCTTCTCAAGATGTTATCATTTATGAAAAAATTTGCACTCCTCTTTATATACTTTATTCCTCTTTGGAGTTTCGCACAGCTAAAAACAGATGTTCTTGTGATTGGTGGAGGTGCTAGTGGCGTGATGGCAGGTATTCAAGCTGCTCGGTTGGGCGTAAAGGTTACCATTATTGAAGAGGAAGCTTGGCTCGGCGGAATGCTTACTTCGGCGGGGGTCAGTGCCATAGATGGTAATCATCATTTACCAAGTGGGCTTTGGGCAGAATTCAAAAATGCACTTGTCAAACATTATGGTACAGCCACAGCTCTACAAACAGGTTGGGTAAGCCAAGTGATGTTCGAGCCCCAAGTAGGACAACAGATCCTTTCCGAGATGTGTAGTAAAGAATCAAACCTTCATATCTTATTGGGCACTCGATATACCCAGATTATTGCTCAGAATAACAACTGGCTTGTCTCTTTAGCAGGAAATACCCCCGAAACTATTCAGGCCAAAATCCTTATCGATGCTACTGAGTTAGGCGATGTTGCAGCTCTCTTAGGGGTAAAATATGACTTAGGAATGGATGCTCAAAGTACCTATCAGGAAAGAGTAGCTCCTCAGAAAGCCAATGACATTATTCAGGACTTGACATACGTGGCTGTACTAAAAGACTACCATCAGGTTCAAAAGCCTGTAAGCCCTTCTGCTGATTATCGTAGAGAGGATTTTATTTGTGCTTGCGAAAAATTATGCCCTGACAAACAAATGCCTCGGCTTTGGGATTGTGAAAAAATGAAAACGTATGGGAAGCTACAAAATGACATGTACATGATTAATTGGCCAATTCATGGCAATGATTATTATGCTAATATGGTTGATATGAATGCCGAACAACGCAAACAAGCCATTATTAAAGCCAAAGAGCATACCCGAAATTTTGTGTACTTCATGCAAACCGAATTAGGCTGGAATACCCTCGGATTAGCTGATGTTTTTGAAACAAAAGATTCTCTTCCTATGATTCCCTATCACCGCGAAAGTAGACGTATCAAAGGACTTGCACGCATCAATATGAATCATCTTGAAAAACCATTTACCCAAGCCGAACCACTTTACCGTACAGGTATCGCCGTGGGAGATTATCCTATAGATCAGCACCATGGCAAAAACCCCAAAGCACCCGATTTGTACTTTGTTCCAGTACCTTCTTTCAATATTCCTTTGGGGAGCCTTATCCCTGAGAATGTCAGTAATCTTATCGTTGCTGAAAAATCTATCTCCGTATCCAACCTTGTCAACGGAGCTTCACGCCTTCAGCCTGTTGTCATGGAAATAGGACAAGCGGCTGGCGTGCTGGCTAGTATTGCTGTTCAAAACAAGGTTTCTCCAGAAAAGGTATCTATTCGAAAAGTACAAAATACCTTAGTCAACCAAAAAGCATACCTGATGCCTTATATCGATGTATCTCCTGAGCATCCTTATTTTAGAGCTATTCAAAAAATTGGAGCAACAGGTATCTTAAAGGGAGAAGGTAAAAACAACAAATGGTCGAATGAAACATGGTTCTACCCAGACTCCACCATTTTGTTGAAAGATTTCTTGCTAGGATTAAAACCATACTATCCTAAGCTCAAGTTACCCACATTTACAGAGTCGGAGTTAAGTTATCCACTGAGTTATCCACAATTGGCGAGCATATTTATCCACATATCACCAAAACATCAAGTAAATCTTCCTCCGACAGGAACTATCCAAAGAGGAGAACTTGCCTATCTGGTGGATAAAGTATTAAATCCTTTTTATCAAAAAATCGATCATCAAGGTTTTTTAGCACAAGAAAAAAACACAAAAAATCCATAGATTTACCTTCTATTTTTTACCTATTCTAGAAAGATAAATCTATGAATTTCGGAAAAAGGTTTTATCGGGATTATCCTATTTTAGTCAATAATTTTAACCAAGCTTTTCCCCAATGCTTTTCCTTGTAACATCAAGTCTAATTTTGCTGGAACTTCCTCTAAACCAATCTCATGACTAATTAAATTTAGGTTGTCTAACTTCCAGTCACTGGCTAAATGCTGCCAAATTTCTAAACGTTTACTCATAGGACATTCGGCCGAATCTATACCTAACAGAGCATTGCCTCTTAAGATAAATGGAAATACCGAAGTAGGTAAATCAGGAGATGCCACCAGACCGCAAGCTGCAACAGCTCCGCCATAGTGAAGTGACTTCAAAATAGTTGCCAAGATATTCCCTCCTACGGTATCTACTGCTCCTGCATAAATAGACTTTAACATTGGACGACCAGAGGTATCATTCAAACTTTCACGGCTGACAATCTCGGTTGCCCCTAAACGCTGGAGTAACTCCGCTGCTTCGGGCTTTCCTGTGACAGCCACTACCTCGAAGCCTAATTTTGCTAAAATAGCTACCGATAAAATACCTACTCCACCCGTTGAACCTGTGACAATCACTTTGCCTTTTTCTGGACTAACCCCATATTTCAACAAAGCATCAATACATAAACCTGCCGTAAAACCCGCTGTACCCAATATCATCGCTTCAGCAAGACTCAATCCTGCTGGCAGAGCAATTACCCATTTGGCAGGTACACGAATGTATTCGGCCAGAGCACCCGATGTATTCATTCCCAAATCATAACTGGTGACTAATACTTCTTGCCCAACCGAAAAATTAGCATCGGTACTTTCAACCACGACACCCGAAGCATCAATCCCTGGTGTATGCGGATAATTACGGGTTACGCCTTTGTTTCCAATCGAGGATAGGGCGTCTTTATAATTCAAAGTAGAATAATGGACTTTGATTAATACCTCACCTGCGGGTAAGTCTTCGATATTACGTTGTGTGATGGTTCTTACATATTGCTTTTCAGCATTTTCGGATACCACAAGGGCTTTAAATTGGCTCATAGTTTTGTTATGTTAATGGGCATTTTGCCCGCTTTAAGCTTTATGCATTAAGCTCAAAACTGTGCTTGCCTATGACTTACTGCATAAAGCGTAATAATTCATTATTACTAATGATATATCTATCTATTACTTCTAATCAAAGAGTTATTTCAAAATTTCTATTCTTACCCAATATCTCAACTGAACTTTACCTCTCTCATTAGATTGCTTTCAGATAAAATTCATTTATTTTGCTTTCTGTCATAAACTTCTACAAAATATCCCTGAAAGTCAAGCAATTACAAAGGGTACAGATACTTACAAAAAATGCAGTTTTGCTGACTATCAATGTTTTATTTTTTGAAATAATGGAAAAAAATCTTGTTGAATATAACTGTCCTTCAGATGTATTTATGAAAGTCTTGAAGGGAAAATGCAAAACCACTTTATTGGTACTTATCAAAAAAGGGGTCAATCGATTTGGCGAAATGAAACGCTCGCTTCCAACCATTAGCGAACGTATGCTCGCCAAGCAATTAGATGAACTCGAAGCAGATGGTATTTTGAGTAGAACCGTTTTTGCCGAAGTTCCGCCACGTGTGGAATATGCTTTGACCGAATATGGAGAAACGCTTTACCCGATTGTAAAGGAAATTCGAAAGTGGGGACGTATTCATCAGGAAAAAACTTTACAAAATATGTAATTTTTTTTGACCCTACTGACATACCCTTGTCACTGAGCAGTAGTTATTTTGTCATGTCTTCAATGAAACGCTAGATGTTGAACATTGATTTAACCCATTGCAAAAACTTCTTATACTTTAAACTTCACAATCAAAATGACAACAAAACAAATCCCTGCTCAGAAGTATTTTATTTACAGTACTGAAACTACCCTACCGCATGTCAATACTATAGCTATGCGAGAAGTAGAACCTCTGTACGTAACGGCATCTCAATTAGGTTTAGAAGCACAAGGGCCCTTAGAGTTTATTTATTGGAATGCTTCTGGCGACCCGACCAAACCTTTTACACTCGAAATCGCATTGCCTGTCAATGAAGCAGAGGTTGAATTACCTGAAAAATATACCTTGACAACACACGAAAGCTTCAAGGCTATGGCTCATGTGCATCATGGTGATTTCAGTAATATCGAGGCTGTATATGAAGTTTTATTTAAGGAATTATATGGCAGTGGCGCAAAACCCACCAATCAAGTTCGTGAAGTGTATATTCATTGGGTCGATTTAACTTCAGCCGACAATGTTTCAGAGATTTTATTAGGAATAGAATAAGATTTATTTCGTCAAAACTCAAATCCTATTTGCTATGATTAAGTTTGCCTATACCATTCTGTATGTCTCAGATGTTGAAAAGTCTGTGGCATTTTATGAAAAAGCTTTTCAATTCACTACCAAGTTTATCAGCCCCGACAGCACGTACGCCGAGTTGATTACAGGTGAAACAACTTTATCTTTCGCGCACAAATCTTTAGCAGCAAGTAATTTGCCTGAGGGTTTTCAGGAAAGTAGTCTTTCGTCTAAACCTTTCGCTATTGAAATTGGCTTTACTACCGATGATGTTGAAGCTTTGGTACAACAATCTATAGAAGCAGGCGCCATCTTGGTAGTACCTCCCAAACAAAAGCCTTGGGGACAAGCAGTAGCTTATGTGCGTGATATTGATGGCTTTTTGATAGAGCTTTGTACGCCGATGGGATGAGAATATTGAGTGAGTTAGCGATTGGAGATTTAGTGATTTTCATTCTTAGGCATACATCATTCAAATCCTTTAATTCTTAAAATTATTTACAAAAAAAGGTTGTCAAAGCTCTATAGCCTCGACAACCTTTTTTTCATTCTTTTTTGTCAAACCTACAACACAAAACCAACACCTACGGTTGAGTGTGAAAACTCATCTACTAAAATAAAAGCTCCGTTAGATGGGTTATCTTCGTATTTATCAGCAAAAATTGGTTTGGCCGTTTTGATTGTTACCTCTGCAATTTCGTTTAATTTCAATTCTGAGAAATCAGCAATAATATCGTGATTTACGACATCGTACTTTTTGTTTAAGCTTACAACTTTAGCTTTTGAATCGTTGATACCATGTTGTAAAATGTAGTTACGACCCGAAGTCAAAGCTTGTGAGTCTAACCAACATACTTTTGCATTGATTTCTTTCAACTGCGCTGGTTGGTCATCTGATTTTACCAACATATTACCGCGCGATACATCCACATCTGTTTCGAGGGTAATTACTACAGATTCTTTTGGCCCAGCTGTTTCGAGCTTTTGACCAAATTTCTCAATAGTAGCAATTTTTGTACTTTGTCCAGTTGGCAATACCGTTACAGTATCTCCTACAGTAAACTCACCACTAGCAATTTTACCAGCGTATCCTCTATAATCATGGAATTCTTCTGTTTTTGGACGAACTACAAATTGTACAGGGAAACGAGCCGAGTGCGAAGCACCAACTGCTGTTTCTGGATGGAATTGCTCTAATTCTTCTAATAATGGTAAACCGTTGTACCAAGACATTTCGTCAGATTTGGTAGAAAGGTTTTGTCCATATAAAGAAGACATAGGAATAAAAGTAATCTCTTGACCTTCGAAAGATACTTTTGAAGCTAAATCTTCAACGCTAGCTTTGATTTCGTTGAAACGCTCTTCGCTATAACCTACCAAGTCCATTTTGTTGACACAAACAACAACTTTCGGAATTCGTAAAGTAGAAGCGATAAAGAAGTGACGGTAAGTTTGCTCCAATACACCATTACGAGCATCAATCAAAATCATTGACACTTTGGTATTGGAAGCACCAGTTACCATGTTACGCGTATATTCGAAGTGCCCAGGCGTATCGGCAATGATATACTTGCGTTTTGGTGTCGAGAAATAAATATGTGCCACGTCGATTGTGATACCTTGTTCACGCTCTGCAATAAGGCCATCTGTCAACAATGACAAATCAAGAAAATCAAGACCTTTTCTTTTCGAAGCCGCTTCAAGTGCTTCAATTTTGTCTTTTGTGATAGATTTTGTTTCGTATAATAAACGTCCAATCAATGTACTTTTTCCGTCATCAACCGAACCTGCTGTTGCTATTCTTAAAATGTCCATCTTTCGATTTGGGATTTTAGATTTTCGATAGGGGATTTTACCTTATCTCTCTTTTACTCTAGTTTTTTGTTCTAAACTACGTTTTGCTGTTTTGATTGAGGATACTATAATAGAGGTTAATTCATTGGCCTCCGTCATGAGTAATTCCAACTTTTCTTTTTTAACAATACCTGATTCTACTAAAAGCTCTAACCAAAAAAGAGATTCATCCGCTTCCTCCTCAACAATTCCTAACTTTGCAATAAATTCAGCTTGTGAACGTGCACGGCAAGAGGCTCTATAATTGGCTGCAACAGCAGTACTAGATCGTACTATTTGTTTTGCAATAACCTGTGCTGAAACAGTCTGAGGCAAAGAGTCTACAAGTCGAATAACTCTAATAGCAAATGTTTTTGTTCTTTGCTTTATTAGCTCTTTCATAAGATTAAGTTTTTGTAGAAAACTATCAGATAAAATCTGAAATCAAAAATCAGCAATCCGAACTTAGAAATATCCTTGTTGCTTGCGTTTTTCCATGGCAGCTTCAGAGCGTTTGTCGTCGATGCGGGCACCACGTTCTGAGATTTCTGCTGAAAGGATTTCGCCAATAATATCGTCTAGCTCTACTGCTTCTGAAGATACCGCTGCTGTACAAGTCATGTCGCCTACTGTACGGAAACGTACTGTAGCTTCGAATGGGATTTCGTCAGCGTCTTTGTTTAAGTATTCAGAATCAGCCCAAAGCATTCCATCTCTTTCAATTACCTGACGTTTGTGCGAGTAATAGATTGAAGGAATCGCCATTTTCTCTTCCTTGATATAATTCCAAACATCTAATTCTGTCCAGTTTGAAATAGGGAAAACACGTACGTTTTCACCAATAGAGATACGTCCATTCAACATATCGAACAACTCAGGACGTTGGCGTTTAGCATCCCACTGACCGAAGTCGTCACGTACCGAGAAAATACGCTCTTTAGCACGAGCTTTTTCTTCGTCGCGACGAGCGCCACCGATACAAGCATCAAACTTAAATTCTTCGATTGTGTCTAGCAAGGTTACTGTTTGCAAAGCATTTCTTGAAGCATACTTACCTGTCTCTTCTTTTACTTTGCCTTGGTTGATAGAATCTTGTACATAGCGAACGATTAGGTCGGCACCTACTTCGTTGGCTAGCCAGTCTCTAAACTCAACGGTTTCAGGGAAGTTATGTCCAGTATCGATATGTACTAATGGGAAAGGGATTTTCCCTGGATAAAACGCCTTTTGTGCCAAGCGCACAAGGGTAATAGAATCCTTACCCCCTGAAAACAACAAAGCAGGACGCTCAAACTGCGCCGCTACTTCGCGGATAATATAAATGGCTTCGTCTTCCAACTCACGAGGAAATACGCCCCATTTTGGTTGCGCTTCGGAAGCTACTTCAACATCTTTTTCTATCGATACATTACTCATATTCTATTATTATTTAATCAATATTCTTCTATATATTGAGTGATTTGAGAATGAGCGATTTGACTCATTCATGGTCAAATTGACAAATTCACTAAGTTAGTGGGCAAAATAAAAATTACACATTCGGCTTTCAGCAAAAGTATCTCTCAATCCAATGAAGCGTTTTGGCTTAATGCCTAAAGCTTACAGCCCATAGCCTATTAATTCAATTTTATTTTGCTGCATGTAATCCGCATTCTTTTTGAGATGCTTCCCACCACCAACGACCTGCACGAGGATGCTCTCCTTCGGTAATAGCACGTGTACATGGCGCACAACCAATCGAAATAAATCCTTTGCGATGCAATGGACTATCAGGAACGCGATTAGCTTTGATATAGGCCAATACCTCTTCGTAAGTCCAGTGGATTAATGGATTGAACTTAATGATTTTATTAGCTTCATCCCACTCTACAATTGGCATATCCGAACGGTTGTCTGATTGTTCGGCACGCAAACCTGTAATCCAAACCTCTGCACCTGTCAAAGCACGCTTTAATGGTTCGATTTTACGAATAAAACAACATTCTTTACGATTCTCAACAGAGAAATAAAAACTATTAAAGCCCTTTTCCTTTGCCAATGCTTCTACCTTCGCTGTATTTGGGAAATACGTTTCGAACGATTGATTGTACTTAGCTCTTGTAGCATCCATCAAATCGTACGTTTCCTGAAACAAACGACCAGTATCAAGCGTAAAGACACGAATATTGAGAGCAGCATTGGTAGGATTGTTCTTGTAGATTGCGTCGGTAATTACCTGATCTTCCTGCCCAAATGAAGTAGAAAACACTACATTTTGATAATTTTCGGCTACATACTGAAGCGCTTCGCCGAGAGAGAGTGATTCTAATGTTTGTTTTAACGCGAATAAATCTGCCATTTTCACATAAAGCAAGTATCGTACCTTGCTGATTTAGCGAGGCTTAGCCCCATTTCAATTCTACTACAAATATATATAAAGTCTAGTGATAAAGTAGTCTTGTTAGGTGAAATATTTTTTATTTACATGAAATTTTCTCAATCTAAAACTGTTATCTTTAAAAGCAATAGTGACAACTACATGTGTCGAGCATAAATATAAAAAGCTATGAATCAGAGACTTGTTTCGTATTTTGAAAAAACAAACAGTCGCAGCCGCATGTCGGACATGGACTTGAAGGATTTGAAAAATCTTGTGCGGAAAGGAGAAGGCAGTCAACTCGAATTCAAGCTAAAAGCCAAGCATCCTGAAAAAATTATTCGTGAAATAGTAGCCTTTGCCAACACTGATGGAGGAACGTTATTGTTGGGTGTTGGCGATGACAAAAGTATTCCAGGCTTAAAATTCGCTGACGATGAGGAGTTTATTCTAGTACAAGCCATTGAAAAATTTTGCGACCCTCCTATTAATTTTCAACTTGAACGAATGGCTATTACCAACGAGCGTGATATATTGATTTTTACGATACCTCAAAGTAATGAAAAACCGCATTTTGTTAAACTTTCGTCTACAGAACCACCAAAGGCTTATGTAAGAGTACAAGATCGTTCGGTACAAGCCAGCAAGGAGGTTAAGCAAATTTTACGTCGTGAAAATGAGGAAGGTATTCGATTTGTGTTTGGTGAAAAGGAAAAAGTATTGATGGAGTATTTAGCTCAACATCAAAATATTACTTTAGAAAAATTTGCTGAGATAGCCAAAATTCCACTATGGCTCGCATCAAGAACATTGGTGTTATTGGTATTAGGTCATGTACTAAGAGTACAACCCAACGAGTTGGTAGATACATATGTGATTTACTAAATTATTGCTGAATGAGAATTCTTGTGTAGAGCAACCATATTTTATAACTCTACACAAATCTTTGGGCAAAATTGAATAAATGTTACCCGTGATAGGCAATATGCCATAGGATAAAGTATTTCTAAATACATTTGTGCCCAACGCCTACCTACGGCTTATAGCATAAAGCGTATTAATACAAAAGCTAACAATTTCCGTTTTCTTTACATTTCTCGAACCTCCAATATGAAAAACTCTTACTCCATTTTGTTATTTGGAGCTTTTTTAAGCGTACTTACCATTACTCTAGGTTGCTCCAAAAAATCTATTGATAGCACTGACGCTACTACAGTATCTTCTTTTGACTTAATTCAGCAAAAAATACTCACTCCCTCATGTGCTACTTCTGGTTGTCATGCCTCCACCAGCGACAATACCTATGCTCAACATGGCTTGGTGCTAGAAAAATCTGTAGCTTACCAAAATCTCATAGGGATTAGTCCCAAGAATGATTTGGCCAAGACAGACAATCTGCAAAGAGTTAAACCTTTTAAATCTTTAGAAAGCCTTCTTTTTCATAAACTCGAATGGGACGCAAGCCACCACAGTGGCAAGCAATACGGACTTCCGATGCCGCTTGGAAGCAATGCTTTATATGTAGGACAAATTGAATTTATCAGAAGATGGATAGAAGCTGGTGCTCCACGCACAGGCGATGTGGTAGACAAAACTTTATTGGACGATACAACACCAAGTTATGCAGCTAATAGTGCTCCTTTCGAAGCACTCAAAAGTCCTCAAGAAGAAGGAGTTACTGGCATTCAACTACACGTAGATGCTTTTAATGTAGCGGCTAATTTTGAAAGGGAAATTTTTGTTAGAAAGAGTTTGGGTAATACCAATGATGTGTATGTGAATCGCATCAAGCTCAAATCTCGTGCTAATAGTCACCACTTAGTACTCTATGATTTTAGAAATAAAGATAATGCTCTATTATTACCTACCATTGATATTGTCCGCGATTTGAGAAACTCTGATAATTCGCTGAATGCTCTTACGGTTTTACAAATGTCAAATCATATCTTCTTGGGTGGTGGCACCGATCCGAATCAAGATTATACTTTTCCTGATGGTATGGCATTGAAACTCCCTGCTGGTGCTACAATCGATATAAATCCACATTATTTCAACAAAACAAATCAACCATTTTTGGGAGAAAACTATGTTAATCTCTACACGGTGTCTGCTTCGAAAGTACAGAAAGTAGTGCAAATGATTGATTTTAATAATACAAGCTTTAGTCTTCCTGCCAATCAGCGCACCACTATTACCAAAGATTTTAAATTTGATAGCAATGTCTCGATCGTTTCGCTCACCTCACATAATCATAAGTATGGTGAAAAATTTGTTATCAAAATCAAAGGAGGCACACGCGATGGCGAGACCGTTTATGAAAGCACCGACTGGGAACATCCTAAAGTGATTAATTTCAGCGTTCCTATTCAGCTGAAAAAGGGCGAAGGATTAACCTCTGTAGTAACCTATAACAATACAACTAACAAAAACTTAGGCTTTGGTTTAACCTCTGAAGATGAAATGAATATCATCTTTGGATACTACTATGTTAACCCATAAAGCCAAATTCCAAATCATCAGCGACTTAATCCGTTCATAGATAAAATATATCTTTCATTAATTGGGGAACTTTTTCTTGATGAATAAATCAGAAGAGATATTATATTTGCTCACTTTTAGCACTTTGAAATATTATCAGACAAATATCTATTACAAAACCCCTAACTTTTTGTGTTTTTTATAGATTAGAGAAACATGCTTACCAACAATAAGTCATAATTTACAGATACTCAGACAAGTAATTCTAATCATTATTATAAAACACAAGCGATTCCATCTATGGAACACAAACATACCGACAAAGCCACAGCAGCGGGTCTGCTAGTGGCAATGGGAATTATCTACGGTGATATTGGTACATCCCCACTCTACGTAATGCAGTCTATAATAGGCTCCGCTCCTATCAATGAAACAACCGTTTTGGGCGGTTTATCTTGTATTTTTTGGACATTGACCTTACAGACAACACTCAAATATGTTATTCTAATTTTGCGAGCAGATAACCGAGGTGAGGGTGGTATTTTTGCACTATTTGCCTTAGTTCGTCGTCATGCCAAATGGCTCACAGTGCCTGCAATCATTGGTGGTGCTACCCTACTAGCCGACGGAATTATTACCCCTCCAGTATCAGTCGCCTCCGCTGTTGAAGGTCTTCGAATGATCAAACCAGACATTGAAACCGTACCAATTGTACTCGCAATTATTACAGTTTTGTTCATGTTCCAAGTGCTTGGTACTAAAATGGTTGGTCGTGCATTTGGTCCTATCATGTTGATTTGGTTTAGTATGCTTGGTTTTCTAGGCATTGTATGGATTGCTAAAGACTGGAGTATTCTAAGAGCGTTTTCACCGCATTATGCAGTACAATTGTTGACCAATCCCTACAATGGAGAAAGTGGATTCTGGACATTGGGTGCAGTATTCCTTTGTACCACTGGTGCTGAAGCCTTGTATTCAGACTTAGGTCACTGTGGCAGAGGCAACATTCGTGTGAGTTGGGTATTTGTAAAAATCTGTTTGATTCTTCAATATTTTGGTCAAGGAGCATGGTTGATTCATCAAAATGGTAGTCTTTTGAACGGACGTAAACCTATTTTTGAATTGATGCCAGAATGGTTCTTGCTTTGGGGTATTGTGATTGCTACAGCCGCTGCCATTATTGCCAGCCAAGCCTTGATTTCGGGTTCATTTACCTTAGTATCAGAAGCAATTCGTTTGAACTTTTGGCCAAAAGTTCGCTTGAACTACCCTTCAGACCAAAAAGGTCAACTATATGTACCAAGTGTAAACATCTTCCTTTGGTTGGGCTGTATGGGCGTGGTATTATGGTTCAGAGAATCGGCTAATATGGAAGCTGCGTATGGTTTGGCAATTACCCTTACCATGTTGATGACCACCGCTTTGATGGCCTATTATTTACATGTCAAAAAATTCGATATGTGGTGGATTGTAGCATTCATTGTAGTATATGTATCTATTGAAGGCTCATTCCTAGTTGCCAACCTACGTAAATTTGTACATGGTGGTTATGTTTCTTTGATTATTGCCACTGCAATTATTGCCCTGATGATTATTTGGTATCGTGCATTTATCATCAAAATGCGTTTGACCGAATATGTCAAATTGGTAGATTATATCGAGCCGTTGAAAGACTTGAGTCAAGATATGAGTATTCCAAAATATGCTACTCACTTGGTATTTATGTCAAATGCCGCTCGTACAAGCGAAATAGAATCGAAAATCATTTATTCGATTTTTCAAAAACGTCCAAAACGTGCTGATATTTATTGGTTTGTTCACGTAGATACCCTCGATGATCCATATACAATGGAATACAAAGTGGACATCATCGAACCAGACGACGTGATTAAGGTAACTTTCCGTCTTGGTTTTAGAGTAGAACAAAAAATCAATTTATACTTCAGAAAAGTAGTTGAAGAGTTGGTGAAAAATGGAGAAGTGGATATTACTTCACGTTATGAGTCACTCAATCGTCAGAATGTAATTGGAGATTTCCGTTTTGTAGTTCTTGAGAAATTCTTGTCTTATGACAACCAATTATCTATGTTTGAGTCTTTAATTATGAAAGCTTATTTCTTTATCAAAGACTTTACGCCATCTGAAGACAAATGGTTTGGTTTGGATACCAGCGCCGTAAAAGTTGAAAAAGTACCATTGGTTATTCGCCCAGCCGAAAACATTCGTTTGAAGCGTATTGACTAATTTTTTATCCATATTCAAATCGTGTTCTATCAAGTCTTTGTATAGAACACGATTTTACTTTTAATAAACAATCATATATGAAAATTTTGATTACAGGAGGAGCTGGTTTTGTTGGTTCTGCCCTGGCAATTGCTCTAAAAACAAACTATCCCTCTTACGAAGTTATTTGCCTTGACAACCTCCGTCGCAAAGGTTCAGAACTAAACCTTCCTCGTTTGGCGCAAGCTGGTGTTACATTTGTACATGGTGACATTCGTAATAAAGAAGATTTTGATGCACTTCCTATCGTAGATGCCCTTATTGAAGCTTCAGCCGAACCTTCTGTTTTGGCAGGCCTAGACGGTACGCCTGATTACTTAATCAACACCAACTTGGTAGGTACTATCAACTGTTTGAACTTTGCGAAAAAAAGTAATGCCAACTTTATCTTCTTGTCAACTAGTAGAATTTATCCAATCAAAACGATTGAAAAATTAAACTTCGTTGAATCAGATACACGTTTTGCCTTAGCTGATGAACAACCAGTAAGAGGTGTATCGTCAAAAGGTATTGCTGAAGATTTCCCATTAGATGGCGCTCGCTCTTTGTATGGCGCTACGAAGTTGGCTTCTGAATTAATGATTCACGAATACAATGAATTTTATGGTTTAAAAACTGTTATCAACCGTTGTGGTGTATTAACAGGACCATGGCAAATGGGTAAAGTTGACCAAGGAGTAATGGTTCTTTGGGTAGCAAAACACTATTTCGAACAGCAATTAGCCTATATCGGTTACGGCGGTTCAGGAAAGCAAACTCGTGATATGCTTCACGTACTTGATCTATATCGTTTGATTGATTTCCAATTGCATAATATGGATAAAGTAAATGGCGAAATCTTAAACGTGGGTGGCGGTGTTGAAGTAAGTGCTTCTTTACAAGAACTAACGCAGATTTGTCAGGAAGTGACAGGCAAAACAATTCCTATTAATAAAGTAACTGAAAACAGAGCTGCCGATATTCGTTTGTACGTAACTGACAACTCTAAAGTTACTGCCTTGACAGGATGGACACCAAGCATTTCAATGAAACAAATTGTTTCTGAAATCACCGCATGGTTAACTGAGTATGAAAGTCAGTTGGCTTATGTATTGAAATAGATTGGGATTTCGCTATACATAAATTAATGATTATCAAAAGGGAGAAACTTAGGTTTCTCCCTTTTTGCTTTCCGTTTGATAATTATTTGATTATCAAAGTTGTAAAAGACCGATTTTTTCTTATTTTTATGTAAATTTCTTCTAATTGCTCCGCCCCCATATCAATCTTATATATCCAGTAATCACATCCTTATCTTGCCGTTTTTCAACTTATGACACTTTGTGATTTTACTCACTTATTTAAGACCTTGATATACTATGAAAAAAACTCTACTTATTACAATTCTTTTATTGTGTATTTTACATGTTGACAGTCTGGGGCAAATTCAAATTAGCTCAGGCTTCAGCTATATTGGAGAAGGCGGATGGGGTAATAAAGCTCAATATGCAGGCTCGGGAATAGATATTAGTGCTAAAAAGTATTTGACAGAAAACCTCAGAATCGGTATGAATTGGGGCGTATATGATATGCGAACCAATTTGATGATTCAAAAGCAAAGCGACGCTCTGCCTATTGTTTATGGTCGAATTCTGAAGCGAGTTGTCCCACTCAACGTTTCAGGAGAGTATTTTTTATGGACAAAACATCTCATCAAGCCTTTTGTGGGCTTAAGTACTGGTACCTATATGAGCCAGTATGATACACAAATAGAGAAAGACTATGAGTATCTAACAGCTCGCAAAACTTTTGAAAATAGCATCAATTGGGGCTTTTCACCAAGCGTAGGACTTCAGTTACAAGAAACAGCCGACCGTTTGGGTCTCTATCTAAAATTTAGTTATACTGGGATTCAGTATAGTTCTTCGCAAGGAGGATATACTTCCTTTTATGGCGTATATGCAGGTTTTAGTTTTAAGTTTGGGAAAAAAGTTTACTGGCGTCCTCCTGTGTTGACAGTACCAAAACCAGCTCCTTATTTCGAATCCAAAGACCAACGATAACAAAAAAGCCGAGACTCTCGTCTCGGCTTTTTAATTCATCATCGAAGATAAGCCAAAAGATGAACTGGACACCACTCCAAATACACCGCTCCTCTTCCTTTTTTTTGACTCTTGATGCTCAAACCTAATAAAAAATATTTTGTTGTAGGCTTTAAGCTGTAAGCAATAGGCTTTTACCTATAACTTTCATGCCTTCTAATTACAATAGATTGTTTTTAGACAAATACTCTGCAATTTGAACAGCGTTTGTAGCAGCACCTTTACGAAGGTTATCAGCAACAATCCACATATTCAACGTTTTTGGTTGAGTTTCGTCACGACGGATACGACCTACGAATACTTCGTCTTTACCATGCGCATTGATTGGCATAGGGTAAACAAAGTTTTTCGGATCATCTTGTACGATTACACCTTCTGTATTTGCCAAAAGATCAAATACTTCTTGCAAATCGAACTCGTTTTCAAACTCAATGTTTACTGACTCTGAGTGACCACCAATTGTAGGAATACGAACCGTAGTTGCAGTCACCGCAATTGAGTCATCCATCATAATTTTCTTAGTTTCGTTCACCATTTTCATTTCTTCTTTGGTGTATCCGTTATCCAAGAAAACATCGATGTGTGGCAATACGTTCAAGTCAATTTTGTGAGGATATACCGCAGGTACATCTGTACGACCTTCACGTTCTGCGAACAATTGGTCAACCGCTGCTTTACCAGTACCAGTTACTGATTGGTAAGTTGAAACAACCACACGTTTGATTTTGTATTTCAAGTGCAATGGGTTCAACACAACTACCATTTGGATAGTTGAGCAGTTAGGGTTTGCAATAATTTTATCTTCAGTCGTCAATGTGTGAGCGTTGATTTCTGGAACTACCAACTTTTTAGTTGGGTCCATACGCCATGCCGACGAGTTATCTACCACTGTAATACCTGCTTCAGCGAAAAGAGGAGCAATCTTTGTAGATGTACCACCACCTGCAGAAAAAATCGCTACATCAGGCTTCATCTTGATAGCATCTTCGAAGCCTACTACGGTGTACTGCTTACCTTTAAACTCAACCTGTTTACCTACTGAACGTTCTGAGGCTACTGGGATAAGTTCTGTTACAGGGAAGTTACGCTCCGTTAAAACTTTCATAATTTCGCCACCGACCAAACCCGTGGCTCCGACTACTGCTACTTTCATTGTTTTACGTACTTTGTTTTTTGGTTATAGTGAAAAGCTGTATGCTTTTATTTATCAATTAAAAAGAAGCATTTAACAGCCGAAAACTTAAGCTAGCGATAGCTAACTCATTACTTAAAAAGTCTGTTTCCAACCTAAGCCAATGACTGGCGTTTGGTCAGATGTTTGATTTATACTTAGCCCAATCCTACTTTGTTGCAGTTGCAACTGATTGTATCGAGCAATAGACTTCGACAAATGGACAGTCGAGCGAAAATTCAAATAGGTGGTAATCACCAAAGCACTGCCCAATGAAGTCCAGTAAAAATTATTTGAAACTTTATCTCGATTAAAAATTGTATAAAGCGAAACCCCAGCTGATGCAATATTGACCCATTGCATGGCTTTTCGTTGACTCTTAAACTTCAAGAACCTACTACTTACTTCGGGGTCTTGTAGTTGTAATAATGGAATTTGTAATGCCAATGGGTTTTCGATAGTCTGCCTTTCGTAAATATATTTCATACCCCAAAAACTGCGCTCTACTGCAATATACTTTGGTCTGGGAAGCTCTGTCTGTCCCAAAGCTGCCTGAGAAATCCCCCAGCATAGTACTACACACCAACCTATTTTTGCATACTTTGATAAACGCATCATTCCATACTTTTTAAGTGTCAAATAGGGCTTTTTATATAAGTTTTTGACAAATCGTGAGTAATTTTCTGATTTTCACTACGTTGCGACCGGTCAAAAAGTCCGCAAAATTACTCCATAATCTCCGAAGAGAAAAGAAATTTCTTTAGTTTGAATAATATATTCCTAATATTTTAATAAAATACTATGCTATACTGTTTCCAAAGGGTTCTTTTTCAGTTTTTTACTCCAAATTCATAACATCTTTGTGGAGTCACACAAAAATCGAGTGGAATGTCCCATTCGCCTACTTCTTCTATTAATGGCACTGCTTCTTCGAGACATAAGCCTATTTTTTGTACTTCGGGTCGGCAATCTGTCAGAAATCTATCATAAAAGCCTTTGCCATAACCCACTCTATTTCCTTTTTGATCAAAAACTAATAAAGGTAATAAAACAGCATCTATCTTTTGAGGCGATACTTGTTGTGAAGAGTTAGGCTCAGGTTCGGGAATACCCCATGCGCTCAAAGTGATTGTTGCGGGCTTATATAAATAGTGTTCCATTTCAAAGGAGTTAGGAACGACCCTCGGCACTACCAATTGCAATTGTGGGTATTTTAACTGAAGTTGTTCAATCAGCGGAAAGGTATCTATTTCTTTCTGAATACGAATCGGCAAAAAGAGATGCAAATAATGTATTGCTGAAAAATCGAAGTTTTCCAATACTTTTTCCACAATTCGCTCACAGCGCTGTTGATATTCAGATTCAGAAAGGTTATTGCGTTTTTCTTTATACTGTTTTCGTAATTCCTTTTTGGTCATTGATTGTGTGATTTTGTTTTACGGCATTTGTCGGAGCAATATTTTACCTCATCCCATACTTTCTCCCATTTCTTTCGCCATGCAAAAGGTCGCTTGCAAGTTTCGCAAATTTTTGAAGGCAAATCTGCTTTTTTACGCATTTTCATTGCTTTATCTATTTTAAAAATCTAATTTTTTATGACTTAAAAACCATTTAAAGCAGATAAATGTTAAAAAACAAGTCTAAAAAAATGACTTTTGCAAGTTTCTTAAAAAACTATTATTACCAAATTTCGCTCATTTATTGCCAAAAACTTTCTATTTATGACAGTTCATCGAATACAAACCACAAGCCCAGTTTTTAGGTATAAATTTGTATCAACAATAAGGCAATAAAGTTAGAGAGAAAACGATGCCTAGCCACTAAAAAAACATTACGTTGTGATTCTCAATAGATTTTAAATTGGTGCAGCTTTTTAAAGTCAAAAATATAAGATCACGACACACCAAAGTTAAGGATTCGACATTACGCATCCGCCAAGTTTACTTCAATTTAAGGGCTTGAAGTAAATATAATAAGTAGAAAAAATTTCATAAGTAGGAGAGTTAGAAGGGCAATAATCTTTTAATGTTGTGCACAAAGGTGTATCTGTAATCAGATACACCTTTTTTATTAGTTACGAGTTTTGAGTTGTCCTATGTCCGAAACCCCAAATCTGAAATTGTTTAAAATCCTTCGTACACTCCTAATGGGGAATATATGTCTCAACAATCTATCCTTTATTTCTCCTTTACTTATTTTCAGGGTATCGACTCCCCTTTTAAAAAGGTTTTTGTACTTTTGCAGGAATTTTGGGGCAAGTTGTTATGTTTCAGTAATACAAGGGCTTCCTTAGCCTATCATCTGCCCCCATTTGGCAAGTAACAAAACGTGCTTTTTAGCAAACAGTTTATAATGAACTTCAAAGAATATAAAAACCTAGATTACGCTCAGGTAGCAGATGAAATTTTGCAATTCTGGCAAGAACAAAAGGTTTTCGAAAAATCCGTCGAAATCCGTGAAGGGCAACCTACTTTTACTTTCTATGAAGGTCCTCCATCGGCCAATGGTACACCTGGTATTCACCACGTGATGGCACGTGCCATTAAGGATATTTTTTGTCGCTACCAAACCCTCAAAGGCAAGCAGGTAAAACGCAAAGGTGGCTGGGACACACATGGTCTTCCTGTTGAGCTTCAGGTAGAAAAAGAATTAGGTATTACAAAAGATGATATTGGTAAAAAAATCTCGGTAGAAGAATACAACAAAAAATGCCGTGAGACAGTAATGAAATTTACTGACCTCTGGAACGACCTTACCGAGAAAATGGGCTACTGGGTAGACCTTGATGACCCATATATCACTTATAAAAACGATTATATTGAGTCTATTTGGCATTTGTTGAAGCAGTTGTACGACAAAGGTTTGTTGTACAAAGGTTATACCATTCAGCCATATTCTCCAGCAGCAGGTACAGGTTTGTCTTCGCACGAATTAAACCAGCCGGGTTGTTACCGTGAAGTAAAAGATACTTCGTTGACAGCGCAGTTTAAGGTAAAACTTACAGGAAAATCAGGATACTTGTTCGACGCAGCCGATAGCGATAATATCTATATCTTGGCTTGGACAACTACACCTTGGACACTTCCTGCCAACTCGGCCTTGACTGTTGGAAAAAACATTGACTACGTTTTAGTAAAAACATATAACCCATATACTTATTTGCCAGTAAACGTAGTATTAGCACGTGATTTGGTAGGTAAATATTTCAACGAAAAAGGAAAAGATGCTGACTTTGAAGCTTACAAAGACGGTGATAAAGTGATTCCTTGGACAGTGATTATGGAGTTGAAAGGTGCGCATTTGGAAGGTATCGAATATGAGCAATTGTTGCCATACATTCAGCCAGATGCTCCTGCATTCCGTGTAATCTTGGGTGACTTTGTTACGACAGAAGACGGTACAGGTGTGGTTCACACAGCTCCAACTTTTGGTGCTGACGACTTTAGAGTAGCTCAGCAAAATGGCGTGCCTGCCATTTTGGTAAAAGACGAGAATGGTAAAGAAGCTCCTATCGTAAACCGCCAAGGTCGTTTTGTCTCTGAAATTACTGACTTTGCCAACGAGCCAGTAAAAGAAGCTTACCTTTCGGACGAAGAGAAAGAAATCGAGCGTGAAAAACAAGGTCGTGACAAATACCTTTCTGTAGACGAGCGTATTGCGATTAAGTTGAAAACTGAAAACAAAGCGTTCAACGTTCAGAAATTTGATCACCCTTATCCACACTGCTGGCGTACTGACAAACCAGTCTTGTATTATCCACTCGATTCTTGGTTTATCCGTACTACTGCCGTAAAAGATAAGTTAATTGCCTTGAATAATACGATTAACTGGAAACCTGAATCTACAGGTACTGGTCGTTTTGGTAACTGGCTCGAAAACTTGGTAGACTGGAACTTGTCACGTTCTCGTTATTGGGGTACTCCACTTCCTATCTGGCGTTCGGAAGATGCAGAAGAAGTTTGTATCGGTTCTACTCAGGAGTTAATCAATGCCGTAAAACACGCCTTGAAAGACGACGCTTTGAGTGCAGAACAAAAAGAGAAAAACCAAGCATTCTTAGATGCCGCTGATCAAGATACTCTTGATTTACACCGTCCGTTTGTGGATGAGGTATATTTGGTATCTGCTTCGGGTAAAGTAATGACGCGCGAAACAGACCTTATCGACGTTTGGTTTGACTCAGGTGCAATGCCTTTTGCACAATGGCATTACCCATTTGAGAATAAAGATATTTTCGAAAAATCATATCCTGCTGATTTTATCTCTGAAGGTGTTGACCAAACTCGTGGTTGGTTCTTTACGCTTCATGCTATCTCAGCCATGATTTCGGATTCGGTGGCATTCAAAAACGTGGTTTCAACAGGTTTGGTATTGGATAAAAACGGTAACAAAATGTCTAAACGTTTGGGCAATGCTGTTGACCCATTCGAAACCTTGAAGAAATACGGTGCTGACCCAACTCGTTGGTATATGATTACTAACGCACAACCTTGGGACAACTTGAAGTTTGACTTGGCAGGTGTAACAGAAGTACGTAACAAGTTCTTCGGTACATTGACTAACACGTACAACTTCTTTGCTTTGTATGCTAACTTGGACGGCTATCAGCCAACAGGCACATTAGATAAGAGCATTGCTACGGAGCTTGACCGTTGGATTTTGTCAAAACTTCAAACTTTAGTAAAAGAAGTAGATGAGTCCTTCAATACCTACGAGCCAACCAAAGCAGGTCGTGCTATCCAAGAGTTTGTGAGTGATCACTTATCTAACTGGTATGTACGTTTGGGCAGAAGACGTTTCTGGAAAGGTGATATGACTGATGATAAAAAATCAGCGTATGAAACCTTAGCATATTGCTTAAAAACTGTTGCTCAATTGATGTCACCAATCGCACCTTTCTATGGTGATTGGTTATTCAAAAACTTGACAAGAAACCAAGTTGGTGCACCAGAATCTGTACACTTAACAGATTTCCCTACAGTTCAGACAGAATGGATTGATGAAAATCTTGAAACTTCAATGGACTTGGCACAGCGTATTTGTTCGTTGATTCACTCATTGCGTAAAACTAATAAAATCAAAGTTCGTCAGCCATTGTCGAAAATCTTGATTCCAGTATTGAGTGAAAAAACACGTGAGCAAATCCGTAGTGTAGATGATTTGATTAAGTCAGAGGTAAATATCAAGTCGGTCGAATACCTAGATGACGCATCGGGTGTATTGTCGAAAAAAGTAAAACCTAACTTCAAAGCATTAGGCCCTAAGTTTGGTCCACGCATGAAAGAGGTAGCAGCTTTAATTTCGGCTATGAGCAACGATGATATTGCTATTTTAGAAAAAGAAAATCAATACACACCAGCAGGTAGCGACATCGTAGTTACGCCAGAGCTTGTTGAAATTTTGACAGAAGACCTTCCAGGTTATCTTTCAGCCAAAGACAACGAGTTGACAGTAGCACTAGATATTACAATCACTGACGAACTTCGTCAAGAAGGGATTGCTCGTGAGTTTGTTAACCGTGTTCAAAACTACCGTAAGGATTCTGGATTTGAAGTAACAGACAAGATTAAAATTGAATTGTTGGATACACAAGCTGAAGTTTCGGCAGGGGTATTGGCATTCAAAGAATATATTTCACAAGAAGTTCAAGCAGTTTCATTAGAAGTAGTAGATACTTTGAGCGAATCTGTTGAAGTAGAAATGGAAGAATTGGTGCTACAATGGCGAATCGTCGTAGCCTAGTTTATTGAGTGAGTTGGTGATTGAGTGGTTGAGTGATTTTACTAAAAAAAACAACTACTTTTTCAAAAAAAAATCGCCGTAGATGTAACAAGCTTGTGCTGTTCTATCTACGGCGATTTCTTTTTTTATGACTATCGCTAGTTCACGACTTAGTCTTGGACTTATTCTTTAAACAGTTTAGAAACTGAAAACAAAAGCCAGTCCGAGACTAAGTCTCGAACTAGTCAAATTTCTTAATAGCGTTCTCCCCTATTGCCAATTTTTATTATCGATTTCCTTCTCTTTTTCTTGTTAAAAAGCTCACCGAATTCAATATAAAAACTAACGCTGTTACACAAAGTCCAACTATTTGCATTTGTGTAAAATCATGAGCAAAAAGTAGCAATACACCAATCGAGACGATTGAACCTAATAACGAAAAGAAAAGCAGGGTATTTTTCAGTGTAGTATTCATAACAGTTATGATTTGGTTTAAAATAATCCTTTAATCCGTAATGATAGAAAACTTCTATTTACCTTCTAATTGGAGTATATGGAATAGGTTCTTTGATATAAATGACTACTTCCGTATATCGAAAGTCTCCCACATATTTTGGACCAAAAGATGTAACAAGGGCATAAGTCAGATCTATTTCTTGGCCATTGACTAGCATATAGTATTCGTAAAACACAGGTTTGGCTTTACCTAATTTCAAAATACTAGAGTTTTTGTTGTTATAGATAATAATGGAATCGACAATGGATAAGTCTTTGGTAAATCTGTCTAACTGTTGGGCCGTATTTATACCATTACTTCGGTCTACAGGAGGAGTTGATTCGTCAGATTGACACGCGCTAAGCAAGCTGACCATCAAACATAGGGAATAGATTAATAGGTTTTTCATTTTGAGTAATTGTTATTTATGTAGAAAAGTTTTGGGGGAATCTGAATTATCTTCGGCTAATTTAAGCCTATTCTTCTAAAAACGCTTATTTTTTTGATATAATCCACAGAATCAATAGCATAGAAAAATATATTTTCAAAAAAATATCAATCCTAGCAATCCAATCTTCAATCTGTCCCGTATATTTTTTTGAATTCCAACATTTGTGAGACAATAAGAAAAAACGACAGCATGCCTTCATTGGCATGGGTTCCTTTGTATTGTCTCTATTTTACGTTGAGCTGTCCTAAATCCATATATTCCACATTTACAAAAACTCATTTTTTATTATGAAAAAGCTCTTTATTTTATCCGCACTAGTATTTGGTTCTGTTGTAGCATCTCATGCACAAGCACTTACAGGAACTCTTAATGGCGTATTAAATCCAGTTGTTGGCAATCTTAATGCTCCTGTAGCAACATCTAATGTTGCAAATCTTACAAGCCCATCAAACGGAGGTCTTACAGTTGTTTCAGGTACAAGCGGTTTAGTTAATACCGCAACAAGTAACGTAGCACGTTTGAATACATTTGCAGTGGTAAACACATTGTCAAATAACCCTACAGTAGCTAATCTTAACGTTAGCAATACACAAGTACTAGGAAACAATGTAAATAACAATACAACTGTTGTGACGAATTTATTAAACAATACTAGTGGTGCGAAATACATTTCGGCAACAGCTCCTACAACAGTAACAGGAGGTTTGGCAAACGTTGGCATTACACCATCAGTTGGTGTGATTATTAATAAATAATTTTTTTCAAGGAGTTATTTGTAAATATTTTACCCGCCATTATAACTCCTTAACCCGTAAAAATCAATTGGATAGCTGAAGCCACTGATAGGCATACGTGCTGAGTCAGTGGCTTTTTTATTAAACCATCAACAACCACCAGTATTTTGGTTGACCTATGAAAACTTTTTTCTTCATCATGACTTGTTTAGCGATAAGTCTGATGCCTGTCCGAGCGCAAAAGGTTTGGAATCTTCATCAATGTATCCAACATGCTCAAAACAATAATCTTCATATAAAGCAAACTCGTCTGAACCAAGAGTTGGCATTAGAAAAAACTATTTATACCAAAACCGACCTCTATCCTACCGTTCAGTTTTCGGTAAGTCCGACGTTGGCAATGGGACGTTCGCTTGACCCCACAACCTATCAATATGCGACCAATGGTTTTATCAACAATATTATGGGCGTAAATATGAACCAAGTATTGTGGGCAGGTGGTCGTAAAAAAAACTCCCATCAACAAAGTATCGTTGAACAAGAGATAGCGAGCCTTCAAGAACAAAAAAATACTGTTGCCATAGCCATACAAATCACACAGGCCTATTTTCAGATATTATTACAACAAGTTTATGTCAAAAGTGCCGAACGTCAGCTCAGTATTTCGGGTGAGCAACTAGCCATTTTCCAAAAAGCTAATACCACAAACCCTGACACAGCCTACAGCGTTTTGGAATGGCAAGCACAAGTAGCCAACGATGAGTTTACGTTGACAAAATATAAAAATGAGTTGAAAACAGCTCAAATTAACCTTGGTACACTTTTGGCATTGCCCGATCCTTTGGGCATTGAAATTGCAGAAATAAAAGACGAAACATTTACCATAGATAGACCTATCGGGCAAAAAAAGGGAGAGTATGACTTATTTTACAAAATGGCATACTGGCATCCATCAACCAAAATAACACAACTCAACCAAAAATTAGTGGCTTTGCAATTCGATGCTGTAAAAGCCAGCGCCTATCCTACAATCTCGCTGGCGGCAGGAGTATCTTTGCCCTTTTCGAGCCTTTTTCGTGAAGTAGACCAAGCTTATTTGGTTCGCACCGATACCATTCCTGTGTATTCGCAAGGGCAATTACGTCTGGCACTTTCCCCAAACTACGCATACAGTTACAAGACCACGTCTTTGGTTTCGCAATGGAAACAGTTAGCCAGTGCGTATGTGGGTTTTCAAATCAATTTGCCTATTATAACAGGTGGGCTTCGAAAATACCAGCAACAACAAGCCGCCATTAATATCGAAAATGCACATATTTCGATGCTTTCGGCACGAGCTGAGATTTACAAAGAAGCGCTCTTATCAACTAATAATCTGGAGGCAGCTATTTTACAATATCAGGCAGCACAAAAAACGTTACAAGTCTGGCAGGTGTATTTTAATACCACCTTACAGAAAGTACAACGAGGAGAAGTGAAAATAAAGGATTTTGAATCGGTTAAAAATAGCTTTTTTACGATTCAACAAAATGCAGAAATAGCCAAATACGATTGGCTTTTGAAAAAGAAAATCTATCAATATTATAGCACTGGCAATATGGAAGATTTGTGAGTTATTGAGTGATTTGTGGTTGAGTAAATGAGTGATTATTTTGAGCTAAATGACTATCTGTGAATTAACACCTTGCATCCGATTTCAGACTATTGCGGATTTGGGACTTCTGATTGCAGAAATATTGAAATATTCCCCTCAAAATAGAATTTTAAAAAATAGGTTACACTGCCAAAATAAGAGATTTAATTTCACTTAGCGGGTGAATTTATTCACCAGTAACAAAAAAGGCAGACGAAAAACTAATTTCGTCTGCCTTTTTTGTTACTAAATTTTAAAAGGATATATCTCTAGAGACAAAATATTGCGTCTCTACAGATGAAATAGTAGACTAATCCTTTATCTCTGCTATTGACAAACGATTTTTTCGCCTTTTTTAGTTACTACATCATATTCGTAGTACTTTTTAGTTGTTTCTGTTGCCAAAGGTTGTCCAACTACCGAAACAGGTTTGGCGCCATCAATACACTTTAAAAGCGGATTTGATACTGTTCCTTTTGCTAGTTTTGCCCCTTTGATTTTCAAAGGTACTTCAGAACGAATACGGCAAGTGCCTCCCAATTTGGATAAGATAGTAGCATTTTTGAGTTTGCCATTTTCCCAAGTCATATCCACCTCAAATCCTCCACGAGCTACCAATCCTTTTACTTGTCCTTTTTGCCAAGTACTCGGCAAAGCTGGCAATAGGTGTACTGCGCCAGAGTGTGATTGTAACAACATTTCGGCAATACCAGAGGTAGCACCGAAGTTTCCATCAATCTGAAATGGCGGGTGAGCATCAAACAAGTTACGATATACACCTCCTTTGTGATAGTCATATCCTTCAAAACCAATAGGACTCAAAAGGTTTTTGAGGATAATCATTGCATGGTCGCCATCCAATAATCTTGCCCAGAAGTTTACTTTCCAGCCCATTGCCCAACCTGTACCTTCATCGCCACGACGTAATAAGGAATTTTTCACAGCTTTATACAATTCAGGGGAAGTCCAAGGGTTTACTTGGTTACTTGGGTGCAAAGCATACAAATGTGAAGAGTGACGGTGATGTACATCTGTTTCTTCAAAATCCTCTGACCATTCCATTAAGTTCCCTTTAGCATTGATTCTGAAAGGTTGAAGTTTCGGTAATAACTCTTCCAATTGCTTCACAAAAGCAGGGTCTTGATTCAATGCTTTGGCGGCTTGATAACAGTTGTTCAATAACTCACGAGTCAAGGCTAAGTCCATAGCTGTTCCTGCCGAAATTGCTAAGTTTTTTCCTTGATACTTATATTGATTTTCGGGAGATACCCCAAAAGCTAACTCATAGTAACCCGCATCGTTTTTATCCAAGAAACCAATTACAAATTCTGTTGCGCCTTTCATAACTGGATAAAACTCCTGTAAAAACTGCTTGTTACCTGTGTACAAATAATGCTCATATACATGACTACACAACCATGCAGCACCCATTTGCCAGTTGGCCCAAACAGGGTCGCCTGTACCAAAATCACCAACAGGAGAAGTCAAGCCCCAAATATCAGTATTATGGTGCGCTACCCAGCCTTTGAGATTGTAGTGTAGTTCTGCCGTTTTTTTACCATTTACGGATAAATCTTTAATCAAATTCATCAATGGTTCTGTCAATGGCGAAAGGTTACACATTTCGGCAGGCCAGTAATTCATTTGCACGTTGATATTGGTCGTATAGTTAGAACTCCAAGGTGGACGTACCATATTATTCCAAATACCCTGAAGGTTTGCAGCCTGACCACCATGGCGCGACGAAGAAATCAACAAATAGCGACCATAGTTAAACAACAAAGCTACCATTTGTGGGTCAGCATCTTTGGCATAATTAACAATTCGCTTATCGGTAGGAATATTAGCCGTGCCTTTGCTTTCCAATGCCAAATCTACACGACCATACAGTGCGTGATAATCTTGGTAGTGCATTTTACGAATACTTTCATAAGAACGCCCCGATGCCAAACGCATCCATTCTCCAGCTTGCTTTGAGGGCTCTAAACCCTCTAAACCTGGCGATTTGAAACGTCCGTTATAGCTTGTCGCTGCTACTACGTACACTTCTGCCTCTGAAGCATTCTCTAATACTAGCTGATTGTCTTTGACACTTACTTTACCTGTTGCAGATTTGATTTGTACCCAAACCTCCGCTTCCATCCCTTCGCCATTCCAATCGTCATATTGAACGGCTTCTTCTGGCTTAAAACCTCCTCTGTAATTGGGTTCTACATGTTTAGGTGCTTTCAATCTGATTTTTAAGATATTGCCATCAATCCAAACCTTATTTTTCATCAAAGACGACGCTCCAATCGTAAAACCTAAACTACGACCACCTTTAGCTGTCAAACGCATAGCCATTGCTTTATCAGGGAAGCTAACTAATAGTTCACGCTCATAAGTAGCCTTAGGTGTGTTATAGCGAACATGAGTGGTAGAAGTATTCAAATCCAAATCACGGTAATACTCTCCAATTTGAGTAGTATCCGAAAATGTCATCGTAAGATCGGCAAGAGGCTGATACGACTGTGTAAATGCGCCTTGGAGTTTTTTAGAAAGCTCCTCTGCTTCGGCGTATTTCTTTTGTTTCATCAATGCCTTTACTTCAGGGAAGTACTGGGCAGCATTGTGATTGTTCCAATCTTTGGGAGCACCCGACCAAAAATCGGTATGGTTAAGCTGGATGAGTTCTTTGCCAGTACGACCAAAAACCATAGCACCCAAATGACCATTACCAATAGGAAGGGCTTCGACCCATGCTTTGGCTGGTGAATCGTACCAAAGTTTATCGGTCTGCGCAAAAGACTGCAGACCTATAAGCGAAGCACAAGCCCATAAAAAAAGTTGTTTCATGAAAGAATTGAGTTTAGATAGTTTGATTACCAGTAGGAAGTATTAGTGCTGAATTGTGAGTTGTGAATTAGTACCGTACGAAGGATTTCCAACTATTGCGGATTTGGGATTTCTGATTTCGGAAATAAAGAAAATCATCTTTGTTTTAAAAAAAATACAGAAGGTTACAGTTCCGAAATCCAACATCCGATATCCGAAATAAATGGTTTTATAATTCTTCGTACACTACTAGTTGTAAATTGTGAATGTAAAATTTACATTGAGTAGAAGCACCAAATTTGATTTAAGTTGTGTGCTTTAGGCTTTCAGATAACAGCTTTGGGCGGTGGACTTTGGATATTAAAAACATTTTAACACTCTTTACTCTTTGCCTTTTGCCTGTTGCCTTGTGCCTCAACAAATAACTTAAATCTTATCCTGCATGATCACTTATTACTTAAATAATCGTCTTTAAAACATTGATAACAAAAGGGGAAGCCTCCTAAAACTACTCAAAGGCTGTCCTCCACAGAAACTTTTGTAAGGGGTAAGGTGTTTTTCTTAAAAGCTTTAGGTCATAAACATTTTCAACCATTTACAGCCTGAAGGATTACGTTTTCATTTTTTTAAACAAAAACCAAACATGTTAAACTTTGAATTGCAAAATCCTACCAAAATTCTTTTTGGAAAAGGACAAATAGCCAACATTACCAAAGAAATCCCTACTAATGCACGTATCTTGATGACTTACGGAGGCGGCAGCATCAAAACTAATGGCGTTTATGACCAAGTAATTGAAGCATTAAAAAATCATGAGATCGTAGAATTTAGCGGTATTGAACCCAACCCTACTTACGAAACGCTGATGAAAGCTGTAGAAATCATTCGTACCCAAAAGCTTGATTATGTATTAGCAGTAGGTGGAGGTTCGGTGATTGATGGAACGAAGTTTATCGTAGCAGCTGTAGACTTTGAAGGTGAACCTTGGGATATTTTAGCAAAATCTATCCGTACAACAAAAGCAATGCCATTTGGTACTGTGTTGACGTTGCCTGCTACAGGTTCTGAAATGAACTCAGGAGCTGTGGTTACAAGAGTAGCAACGCAAGAAAAATTAAGTATGGGTGGACCTGGCTTATTCCCAAAATTCTCTGTTCTCGACCCTGAAGTAATCAAAAGTATTCCTGAACGCCAGTTGCGCAATGGTATTGTTGATGCCTATACTCACGTATTGGAGCAATATATGACTTACCCTGCCAATGCTTGGCTTCAAGACCGTTTTGCTGAAAGTATTTTACAGACTTTGATTGAAGTTGCGCCAAAGATTTTGGCTGATCCTAGCAATTATGAAGCGGCTGCCAACTTTATGTGGAGCTGTACAATGGCACTTAATGGCTTGATTCAAAAAGGTGTGCCAACCGACTGGGCTACGCACATGATTGGTCACGAACTTACAGCTTTGTACAATATCGACCATGCCATGACACTGGCTATTATTTTCCCGAACTTATATCGCAATCGTTTTGACAACAAAAAAGAAAAACTGGCGCAATACGGTGAGCGAGTGTGGAATATTACTGAAGGTACTACCGAAGAAAAAGCCCATGCTGCTATCGAACGTACTGTTGCTTGGTTGCATGAGCTAGGTGTAAAAACACGTTTGTCAGAATACACTAGCGACTATGCTCATACTGGCGAGTTTATCGAAAAGCGTTTTACTGAAAGAGGCTGGAAAGGACTTGGCGAACGCCGTGATATTACTCCAGAAGTTGTAAAAGAAATTGTAGAAATGAGCTACTAGGAACAAATTTGAGTGATGAATTGTGAATGATGAATTAGGACTTTCAAACCATTGCGGATGTGGGATTTCTGATTTCGGAAAAAGGGGCTTAAGTATTAGTGCTGTACGAAGGCTTAGTGTTGTCTTTAAAATAAAACAGATGTAGTGGCACCCTTGCGGTTGCCGCCTTCAAAATGGTAACTGCAAGAGTTGCTACTACATCACAAAACACTAATTATAAGAACTCTTTTAAACAAAATATAATCCCTCGTCCATTCACAATTCATCATTCACAATTCATCACTCATACTTACTCTCCAATCAGAAATCCGAAATAGAATTGATTCTTTCATTAATTCATAGCTCATCATTCTCAATTCAAAAAAGCTAGCTTATCTTTGTTCTTGCACACTTGCTTTTGAGAACAATTTCTAGAATGAAAAGCCTCTTTCTTTTTCCCATACCACTAAAAAAAAATATATACCTTACTGCGACAATCCTTTTTGTATGCTGTTTAGGAAACCTTTGTCTTGCCCAACCTGTATTCAACAAAAACCAATTTATGGAAATGAGTGCAGCACAGCGCTATCGCTATGTGCATGATTATCCATTTTGGAAAGTTGCCAATGTAAATCAATTATCTTCACTACTGGCACAAATGGTTGAAGTTGCTGACTTCAAAAAGGATTATCATACCCAAATAGCACTCAGTTACTACCTTGCATTAATTGGAACCAATGTTGGTTTTAAGTTTCCCAAAGGAAAACCAACGAGTATCTCCGGAGAATTTGAAGAAATGCAAAGAATTGCTAGCCAGCAAGGTTATGATATTGAAGCATTGATTGCCGCTGCTTCATTAACTAATAGTTTGTATTTGGGTCAGAGGATTTCGAGCGAACAATATTATGTAGATATACAACCCTCATTGGAACAACTACAAGAACTTGGATTTGAAAAGTGTCGAGACTATAACATTGCCTCTATCCTATTTGACTTTAGTAAATGTCTTTGGGATTTGGGTGATTTTGACAAAGCCTATTTATACCTACGGATTGCCGAACGATATATCGAGCCTACTATAGAGGGAGGCTTTCATTATACGCAGGTATTAAGTTATTTACAAACCTATTGGAAAAATAAAAAGGAGTACAACAAATCGATGATTTATGCAAAAAGGATTTTAGCTTTTCATCAAAACTTCCACTCAGATATACCCGAACACAAATATTGGAGTGAATTTTGGCTAAATTTTGCTTCTATCGACATAGCTTCGTTATTACTAGACCAAGGGAAAATCAAAGAAGGAGAAGTTTACGCCAGTAAGGGATTTCAGCTAATCAAGTCTCGCCTTTCGTTGGATGCAGTTGTCTCAAAACAAGCTGAATTTGACGCCTTGATGGTATTGATTCCTGTAAAATTAAAGCTAAAAAAAATCAATGAAGTGGCTCCACTTCTAAAGCTTGCCAATAATATCAAAACCTCATTAGAGCCTGATGGAAAACTTGACTATTTCAAGCCGCTTCGACTCTATAAATATTCTTCGGAATACTACGAAAAAGTAGGCAGTTATGCGGAGGCTTTACGATATACACATTTGGCACAAATGCTTCAAGATAGTCTCAATCGCCGAAATGATGCTCAAAAATTATCACAAATGCAATTGCGGTATGAAGTAGAAAAGTACGCCAACCATGTAAAAGCCATCGAGAGTGAAAAGCAATTACAGAAGTATTTGCGCAACGCCATTATTTTGATTCTGCTACTGGTGCTAGGGTTGGTATATGTCAACCATCAACGTTTGCGACATAAACATCGCGAGCAAGAAAGTGAATTAGAAGCAGCCCAAAACGAACTTGCATGGCAAACCAAACACTTTCGTAATATGTCGGAGTTAATCGAAACCCTCCGCCAAGAAAATGAAAAACTAAATGCCTCCGATAACCAACTTGAGCATTTCGAAAAACTTATTTCATCTACCATTCTTACTGACGAAGGCTGGACTAACTTCAAGCGTATGTTTGAGAAAGTACATCCAGGTTATATGCAGTCTGCCAAAGAAAAATACCCTGACCTCACCAATGCCGAACTTCGCTTGATGATGCTCGAAAAGCTAGATTTGAGCACACAAGAAATGGCCAATATGATTGGTGTAAATAAAAATACCATTCACCAGACTCGTTTACGTTTAAGAAAAAAAACATTAGATAAAAGTTAAAACATTTCTATAAGCCTCTGTTTTTGACAAAGTTGTCATATTGTCAACTTTTTGTCATGCCCATTTTTTGAGGTTTCCCAATCTTCCTTATCATCTTTGTCGTACCAATCCTGTTAGGCTTTAGTACGACAAGATTGGTTTATACTTATGGGTACAAAACAATTGTTTTCTAAATACAAACCACTCTATTCAAGTCTTGAACCTGAACCCAAGTAAAACATTGATTAAGATTTTTATTATAGCTGATTACTTATCGCTAACACTCTTTTTATAATATAGGATTACACGAACAAATTTATGGTACAACCTCTACCTTGAGGGCAATGGCACAAAGCGTTTTATAACGAAAGAGTCATTAGTTGTTATTCAACAAACGCTCACTTTGTGCCTAAAGCCTAATTGCTATAAACCATACTTCATGGATTGGCTAATAATCAACACCTTCATTACACTTGCTTAATTTGACACTTCCATGTTCTCAAGATTAGTGTAAAAATCTGAATCCTTTTCTCGTAATACCTCCTATATACACCCCCATAAATACTTTAATTATTATGTATGTATTCTAAAATTCAGTTAAAAACTTATGCAACAAAAAACTACTTTTAGTTTATTCCTTCTTTATGTATGTCTTATTAGTTACAGTAGTGTAACAAAAGCTCAATCGCTAAGCGGCACCTCTCATAAATTAGGTCTTAGTTTAAATCTTGGCACTACCCCTGGTATAGACGTTGGCTATGCCATCAGTCCCAAAATCACTGCACGTTTGGGATATAGTTATTTCAAATACAACACCAACACTACCGCTAAGACCTCTGGCGAAGAAGTAAAATTGGGAGGTGATGCCAATGTATCCATCGCTAGTCTTTCTTTTGAATATCATCCATTCAAGAGAAGTAGTTTCAAATTGATTGGAGGCGCTTCGTATTTCGATAAAGGACAAATTGCTTTCGTTGTAACACCAACGGGCACTTACAAATTTGGCAGTACAACGTTTACACCTGAAGAGGTAGGTAACGTGCAGTTTACCGTTGATTATGGCAAACAATATGCGCCTTTTGCAGGTATTGGCTTTGGACGTACTATTCCTAAAAGAAGAGTTGGTTTTGGCTTTGAAGTAGGCTCTTACTATACACAAACACCTAAAATAACCTTAACAGGTGACAAAAGATTGAGCAGTATGAGCGAACAACAAGCCAAAGTTCAAGAAAACATGAAAGACTGGAAATACTGGCCAGTTGTCAATCTGAGATTAGCCATCAGACTGGACTAAATTTTCCTTCTTTAATCAATCTTCTTTTAAATTCAGATGAAAAAAATATTTACTTCTATATTCCGTCCTGCGGTACTGCTTTCGCTAGGACTAGCTCTTACTTTCGGTTGTCAACAAATTAATCCACTTGAAGGTGTCGAGCTTACAGTAAACAATAACGTCTATAAATCTCCGATTCTGATTGAGTTTGTAGATGCAAACCCTAACAGTAAAACTTTACCCAAAGATTTAACCGTAACAATTTCAGGGCCTGGCAAAGACCTTGTTTTTACAGATCTTGGAGGAAAAGATTTTAAGGTAGCAGGCAATTTGCTTTCTGTAGTATTAGGACAAAATGCCAACCCAACTGAGAGCGCTCCTGTAGAATTTACAGTTTCTGTCAAAGGACCAAACTACGTATCTACCAACTACAGTGTAGTAGTAACCGATTTAGAAAGCTCTACCTATAGAGTAGCACTAACAAACCTCAATGCGTTACCCGATGGTGTTGGAGCTGTTTCAAAAACAACCTTATTAGCCATTGGCGAAACTATTACAGTTCCTGCAACCTCCTCAAAACCAGAAGTAGCTAAAATTGCTATCGCGCCGGGTACGCAAGTAAAAGATGAAAACGGTTTGGTAATCAATACTACTAACGTTTCGAGTACAATTGTGCAATACGGAACAGGTACAGAAGAAGCAGCCAATAGCCTACCAAACGAAGGAGAAGGGAATGTCATTAAGTATAAAGATGGAACAACCGATTTTGGGACGTTTCTATCAGCAGGCTTTTTGGACATTGAAATGACTGCTGGTGGCAAAAATGTTAAAAGTTTCTCAACGCCATTGGATGTAACATTATCGCTTAATCCAAACTATGAGGATCCAGAAACAGAAGCCCCAATGAAAGTAGGCGACCAAATTCCTGTATGGAGTTATGATAAAGCTAAGGATGAATGGACAGAAGAAGGAGTTGCCACTATTGCCAAAGACGCCAACGGAAATTTGATTGCCAACTTTAAAGTATCCCATTTGTCAGTATGGACAGTTGCTAAAAACTATAAAGGAAAAACTTGTGGTTCCAAAACCATCAAAATAAAAGTAGAGTCCAACGTTAGCTATGCCTCCTCCAAATTTAGTGCTCAAGTTACCTACTCTAAAAGCGGAAAAGCAAAGTTCAGTAAGACATTCTCCTCATTTAAGGTATCTAAAGGTGCAACCTATACAATTAAAGTAAAACGAGTACCTAGTGGCTATACTGGGCGTATTGTCGTTAAGCCTGTTAGTTCCTCTCCAAATACTACTTCGAAAGGTGGCTCTCAGACATTTAAGGCTTGTAATAATACAGTAGTATATGTAGAGGTAAAAGTTAACGAGGCGCCCCAAACTACTGATACCGAATCAGACGCAGTAAAAGTAAATCTTGACTTTACAGCGGCTTGTATTAGTAAAAATATCAGTGTCAAACCTACAGTTTGGTTAAAACTTGTAGATGATACCAATGCAGAACAACTCGTAAGTGTTGTTGAAGGAAAAGCCATCATTGGTATGAAGAAAGGGGTAAAATATACCTTAACAGCTACTTACAATGGAATTGACTTCGCTGGTGAAGTTACCATCAATGGCGATAGCGCTACCATCATTTCATCAACAGGTCTGAATGGTTCTTTCCCAATTGACGTAAAAACAGGGGAAGTAAACGCAACAATTATTTATCCACTCAATAATTGTCAGTAAATAGATACAAAAACGACATCAAGGAATACATTTATTCCTTGATGTCGTTGATTTCGCTTTCCACTAATTTAAATCATAACCTATGAAAAAGACTATCGCTTCTGTAACCTGTGGCGGTTTATTACTATTAGTGATTCCTCTTTTATTTTTAAGTTGTCAAAATATTAACCCCTTCAATGATATTCGATTTCCCAATAATATGAGTAACTCTCATCCCCCAATCCTCATTGAGTTTGTGGATGAAGATCAACCTAATATTATGTTTCCTAAAAATCTAACCATTTCTATTTCTGGTCCAGACAGAAATCTAGTCCTGAGTGATCTGGAAAGTAAAAATCATAAAATTGTTGGAAACTTGCTATCGTTGGTACTTTCACCAAATGCCAAGCCAAGTGTTCAGCATCCTATTAGTTTTACCATTACAGCCAAAGGCAAACACTATGAACAAGTAAGCAAAAACATAACTATTTCGACTTTATCAAATCAATCCTACACGATTCTGATGAATTACGAATAACATCCATTAGGATAATATCCCGTTAAACTACATCTCTCTGGCGATTAGTATCTACCCAATAAGCCCATACTATCAAAATCCATTGTAGTTGTGCTCCCCAAGCAATATCTTCAACATGTTGTGGGGGTGGTCCAAACACATTACCTATCTGAATTAAGATTAATAATCCAATCAACCCCCATAGCCCCACAATCCCCATCCAATTTTGAGCTGTGGAAGTCTTGATATATTGAAATAACCCTAGTGCCAATAACAGAAACTCTAATGCCATAGTAAGCCAAACGTGATTCCATAAACCTAATCCTACTTTAGGAGAGTTTTTGCTCCAATAAATAGGTAAATCAGGAATATGAACAGTCAAGTCTAATACCCAATGACTCAGCACACATAGCCCCAGAGTCGTAGCAATGATGAGATTTTGATAAAAGACCATTGCAATGCCTCCTAACAAAGCAGACCACACAAGTGCCATTATTAAGCTGTGAGAAATAGGATAATATATAAAGTCCAACGGATTAAAAGCTGTGATTCCAGCTCGAATTTCTACCTTTTCAAGACCCAGCTGTAGTAGCGTTGGCCAAAGCAAATCCAAAAACTGAACCGATAAAAATAAAGCTCCTAGCGATATACGTGGCTGAATGGCCTTTGTACCAAAGCCTACAGCAAAATGACCTATAAACATGTTTGTTGTTATGAGAGGGTGTTGTAATTAACAATTGTGAGCAATTATTTGGAATATAATTCTCTAAAAACGATAGCCTATATGTATCGTTGGAAAAAATAGCCATTTACTATTGTCATATTGGAGATTGGTAAACTTTACTGCTTTCGTATGCACAACATAGCCGTAGCTAAACCAAGGAACAAGGTATAGCCCCTTTTGAATGCCTTCTTGCGGTTTATGAAAGAAAAAGCGATATCCCATTTGAGCGCCAATTGTAATATTATTGCCATCCGCAACTGCCAAACTAGTATTATGAGTAGCATCTACAGTGGCATAACCAATATTCAGACCTGTATACAATCCACGAGTAGTGCCTTCCCCAAAATGGTAATTGGCCTTTATACCAAATCCATTCTGTCGAATTTTAAACCCATCATTGCCTGAAAATCCTTCAGGTTCCTCAATACCAAAAATGCCTAAATCAAAACTTATATGAGAAGATGGCTGAATAATGCCATGAAAAGAATACCCCTTAAGTACATACGCAATGGGATCCAACTCAATGCTATAATTTGTATTGAAGGTAGTCTCTTGAGCTAAAAGCTGATAAGACCATAATAAAATAATAAAGCAAAACTTCTTCATGATACTTTTCGTTTGTGTGTGAGATAATGGCTCAAAATTATCACCATCATTACACCACAATCGTCCGATTTTTAGTATAAAACGTTCTGATTTAGAAAGTCGAACCTACTTTTTCTTGTATTCTGAAGGAGTCATACCCGTAAATTTCTTAAAAGCTGT
The DNA here is from genome assembly GCF_009905545.1 of Cellulophaga sp. BC115SP. Classification (GTDB taxonomy): domain Bacteria; phylum Bacteroidota; class Bacteroidia; order Cytophagales; family Spirosomataceae; genus Flectobacillus; species Flectobacillus rivi. The sequence goes on from NZ_JAAALB010000043.1 coordinate 52,193, forward strand.
ATTAAATGAAGATTTAGAATTAAATCCACAATCCATAGCTATACCTAGAATAGACAAATGCTTGTATTGATCGTCATTAAGGCGACGTTTGATTTCCTCAATCCGATAACGATTAATTAAATCAAAAAAGGTTTCTTGGTACTGTCGATTAATTACCTCTGACACTTGATAGGCAGGAACACCCAGTTCTAAACTTAACTGACTCAAAGAAAGCTCACTTTGCAGATATATCTGTTGGGATTCAAATAAACTCTTCAAGCGTACTGCTAAGTTTTCATTTATCTCAGCTTGAAGATTATATGTGCTGCGTGGCCGTTTCTCAACATTATTGATTCCATTTTCAAAGGCTTCTCTAACGACAAGCTCTTCTGCAATAATTGGGCGATTCCAAGCAGTATAGGCCAATACATAAATCAAGATAGCAAATGCTAGTCCAATTAAATTATTGATAATGACAAAATTAAGTGGCCAGAAATACATTGACACAAATACAATAATAGCCAACATCAACACCAAAATAAAAAGCTTAAGTACAAAATTAGCTTTGTTGAGATTGAGTCGACTTAAGTCTGAATAGTTATCCAGAAGTGTTTGCTGAAATTTTCGCGTCAAGTTTAGACTTGCTACAATGTAAAAAAATATATGAACTGTACGAAGTGATAATATAAATATCACTAACCCTGAAGGTGTATTATTCAGAAATACTTTTTCTCCAAAAGCAATTTTTGCTTCAGCACTTTGCAAGTAAAAAGGAATTAGGGATCCTAGATATAGCCAAAAAGGTATATAATGCCACCATATAGGATTGCCTTTATGTGTAAGAAGGCTAATATAACGATATAAAAACGGTCCATACAATAGCACTAGAGGGTCTCCTATTCGAATCAAATGAGGGAGTTCGCGATAATATCCAGTCATGCCTAACACAGGACCTAATAGGCTCAAAGAAATTACAGTAACTAATAAGGCCAAAGCCTTGTTTTCGGGGGTAGCTCTATTACGCCCTAATAAGACTATACACAAGAAGACTCCCTGAAAAGCTGCTGTAAAATTAACAATGGAAAGAAATTTCATAAAACCTACCTATGAGATTTAGAAAAGTATTATTTATTAATGCGAATATTGGGTTAAAAGATATAATGGAATAGTGCAGTTGCTAATGCTCCAAAAATATGTACCATCAATGCA